>CAADGG010000017.1 GCA_900696485.1 uncultured Pseudomonadota bacterium | reverse complement strand
CTCGCCGAGACGCTTCCGGACGAGCAGCGTCCGGGCGTCAACATCATCCGCCGCGCGGTCGAAGAGCCGCTGCGGATGATCAGCCAGAACGCCGGCGTCGAAGGCTCGATCGTGATCGAGCGGGTGAAGAGCGGCAAGGGATCGTTCGGCTTCAATGCGGCGACCGAGGAATACGAGGACCTGGTGAAGGCCGGCGTCATCGATCCGACCAAGGTCGTGCGCACGGCGCTGCAGAACGCCGCCAGCGTGGCGTCGCTGCTGCTCACCACCGAGGTGATGATCGCCGAGCGACCGCGTGAGGAAGGCTCGGCGGCAGGCGGCGGGCCGGCCGGCATGCCCGGGATGGGTGGCATGGGCGGCATGCCGGGCATGTGAGCCGAGCCGTCTTCGAACCCCCACTCGAGGGCCCCGACGCCGCTGGCGTCGGGGCCCTTTCCGTTGGTGTCGCGAGGGGTTCCGTCGATCCCGGCTCAAGACCGGCGGCAGCTCGGCCGAAGCTCCGTGGGGAGGATTCGGGTGGCGCAGACCGAAGAAATCCGGCGACAGCAGATCCTCCTGCGCCGCTTCCGAGCCATGGGGCTCGTCGCCGGCCTGCTACCGGGCGGGCGCGCCGTCGTCGTCACGTTGCCGGTGGCACCCGAGCCCTTCCCGACGCCGCAGGGGCCGCGAAGCCTGCACACGATCCGCTTCTACACGGTCGGGCCGGACCGCATCAAGTGCGTCGCCCCGGTGGCGCTCTTCCATCTCCCGCTGATGCGAATCGTCGATTGCGAGACCGCCGCCCAGCTCGAGGGCCGCATCCGGGCGGCGTGGGGCGAACGGATGCGCGCGCTGGACCGGACCCGCCAGTGGCTCGAGCAACTCGGGGTCCGTCCGGACGCGCAGGCCGGGGCGCCGCAGTGGGGCGTTCCGCTCGGGCTCGAGAAGGAACCCGTGCGCGCCGCGGCGATCGAACCGAACCGCCTGGTGCTGCCCTCGCGGGGGCCCCTGTCGGGGATCGGCGTGTCGCGCTGGCAGGACCGGATCTACGAGCCCAGCGACAACTGCCACTCGGCCGTCGATCTGGAACTGGCCGCAACCGCGCGGCTGGAAGCCCTGGCCAGGGCGGCGCGGCGGTCTCCTGTCCGGCCCGTCGATGCCTCGCTGCCCGTTCCCCGGGCCGTTCGCCTGATGCCCGCCCTGGTCGTCGGCCCGCAACTGGCCGCGGACCGCGCCTTGCACGAAGCCCTGCGCCGGCGCGGCTTCCTCGTCGAAGCGGTCCGCTCGCTCTCCGATGCGGTCGGCGCCTTTCGCCGGCGCAGCTTCGACGTCGTGTTGGCGCAAGCCCGACTCGACCGGGCAGACGGCACGGAACTGGTTCCCGCACTGCGCGCGCTGCCGGGCATCCTGGAACTCCCGGTGGCCCTGATCGACGACCGGGCGCGCGAGAGCCGGCGAGCAACGGCGGAAGCTGCCGGGGCGGCCGCCTACTGGGCCGGACCCCTCGACGCCGCCGAGACCGCGGAGTCCCTGGCTCGGCTCTCCCGGACAGACAAACGCCGCTTCCGGCGCTACGAGCGGGCGCTCTCCCTTTCGTGGCCGGACTGTGACACCCCCGGCGTCACGGCCACGATCGGACGCGGGGGCCTGTTCGTCCGGAGTTCCGCCAAGGCACCGGAGCGCACTCGCTATGCGCTGCACCTACCCGAAGCCGGCACCACCCTGCTCATCGACGCAGAGCCGGTGTACCAATTGCCCGATGCCGCGATCGGTCCGAACGGCTTCGGGCTCCGATTCTGCACGTTCGCAACCGGTGCCGAATCCACATGGATCGACTATCTCGCGGGCCTCCCGTCGACCCCGGTCGCGAACGATCTCGCTGTCGGCGACCCGAGCGCCAGCGACGCGAGACGCCTCTGAGCGTCGCCCGATGTCCGATCTAGTACGGCGCCGCCTCGATCTTCTGGCGGGCCTTCGCGATATCGTGATCCATGATGGTCTTGCGCTTATCGGCGACGGCCACGGCCTGGGCTTCCTGGGCAAGCCTCGAGAGATACCCCTCGGCGGCCTCGACAGCCTTCTCGATCGCCGACCCGGAAACGCGGAGTTCCCCGCCGTGCTTGGCGAGCAACCGCTTGACGACGGCGTTCGGCAGATCCCCCATCCTTCGATCCTCCTACCCGCTCCGAGGTCGACTCGTTCCGGGCTGTGCTGTGTTCGGTTGCCGGTGTCTCGATCTTCCAGCGACTCGGATCTTACCGCGCATCCGAGCGCCGATCCTGTGGCGAATCCTTGGCCGATCTCTTGGCCGATCTCTTGGCCGCTTGGCCGGTCCTTTGGTGGATCCTTTGGTGGATCCTTTGGTGGATCTTATGGCAGATCCCGGGGCGGATCCTATCGCGGATCCTATCGTGGATCCCAGGGCGGATCCCAGGGCGGATCAGATCGGGATCATGAGTCGGATCGCCGCGACGGCCCGGTGCCGGCGCTGTCGGCCGAGGAGCCGGCCCGGGAAACACGAAGCTGCTGGCCGCGATCGTAGGAGCCGCGGCTCGTCCTTGTCAACGCTTGCGTCGCCGGCCTGGACCGACGACCGGGGTCGGCGCTCGGGCGGCATCCTCGGCGGCCCGAACCACCTCTCGCAGCGGCACCCCGCTCCGGCGGGCCGCCGTCTTGCAGTCCTCGTACTCGGCCGAGGCACTCGGCTGCCCGGCCGTGTCTCGCACCACCTTGATCCGGATCGGCCCGAAGGGCGTCTCGACCCGACGCTCTTCGCGGATCAGCACGATCCGATCCACCTCGGCCACCCGCACCCCCAACGTCGTCGATTCCGCGAACAGCACCTGCGCCAAAGGCACCCGATGCGAGGGCTTCGCGATCACGCGGATCGAGAAGCCCGGCCGGTTCTTCTTCATCTGCAGGTGCTGGAGCGCCACATCGAGCGCACCCGCTTCGAAGAGGCGCTCCATCAGGTACTCGAAGTGCTCGGGATTGAGATCATCGACGTGACACTCCATCACGACGACACGGTCAGCCCCGTATCCCTCCTCGCGACCGAGGACTGCACGCAGGACGTTCGGGAGCTCCCCCGAGCCCGAGCGATCGTTGCCGGCACCGAGTCCGACGGCTTCGATCGTCATCGCCGGAAGCTGGCAGAAGGCATCGACAACGACCCGCACGATCGCCGCGCCGGTCGGCGTCACGGTCTCCCAGGCGAGATGCGCGGGCACGATCGGCAGGCCGCGCAGGAGTTCGAGAGTGGCCGGCGCCGGCAACGGCAAGCGACCGTGCTCCGTATCGACCGTGCCATGCCCGAGCGGCAGCGGAGTGCAGGTGATGCGTCGGACGCCGAGTCGGTGCAGTCCGATCGCCGCCCCGGCGATGTCGACGATCGCATCGACGGCACCGACTTCGTGAAAATGGACCTGCTCGACGGGGATTCCGTGGACGCGGGCCTCGGCGTCGGCCAGCGCCGTGAAGATCTCGAGCGCCCGCTCGCGCACGGCCGGCTCGAGGCGCGAGCGTCCGAGCAGGCGACGGATCTCGGTCCAACGGCGACCCGAGGCCACATGGCGGTGCGCGGCGATCGCGGCGGACGCGTGCGCGGTGCCCGGGGCGTGGGCGTGGCCAGGTTCGGGCCGGCGCGGCCGCTTCGTGCCCGCCGAGACGCCGGACTTGCCGGCGACTCGCCCTCCCGGCCGCGGCCGCGGCACGCGCACGTCCACCCAACGCGCCACCAGCGCGGCTCGCTGCACCCTCCGTGACACCAACTGGAATGGCAGGTCGAGCGCCGCCAGATCGCCGATCAGGATCCGCTGCGGAAGCCCGACGTCGATCAGGGCGCCGAGCAGCATGTTGCCGGCGATGCCGGAGAACGCATCGAGATGGAGCAGCCGCCCGGCCTGCCCGGCCGCCGCCCCAGCCCGGCGGCGGCCCCCGACGGATCGCGGTTCAGAGCCGGTTGATGAGGGTCGCGACATGGGCCGCTCCGAAGCCGTTGTCGATGTTCACCACGCAGACGTTCGACGCGCAACTCGTCAACATCCCGAGCAGAGCCGCGAGGCCGCCGAAGGACGCGCCGTACCCGACGCTGGTCGGCACGGCGATCACCGGCTTGTCCACCATCCCGCCGACCACCGACGGGAGGGCGCCCTCCATCCCGGCCAGCACGATCAGCACCCGCGCCCTTCGCAGCTGTTCGGAAGACGCGAGCAGGCGATGGATGCCGGCGACCCCGACATCGCCGAGCAGCTCGACGCGGTTGCCGTATCGGCGCGCCACCCCCGCGGCCTCGGCGGCCACCGGGAGGTCCGAGGTCCCGGCCGACACCACCAACACGAGGCCCTTGCCGAGCACCGGCACCTCCTCCGGCCCGAACCAGAGCAGGCGACCGGCGGCGTCGTACTCGCCCTCCGGCACCAGAGAGAGCACCTGCGCTGCGGCGTCCGCCTCGACCCGCGTCACCAGCACCGAGAGGCCCGACTCCCGCTGGATCGCGATGATCTCGGCCATCTGCGCGGGTGTCTTGCCGGGTCCATACACGACTTCCGGTAGACCCTGGCGCAGGGCGCGATGGGTATCCACGCGCGCATGGGGCGTGTCGACGAAGGGCAGATGGGCGAGGCGGTCGACCGCCGCCTCGGGATCGATCTCGCCCCGTTGCACCTGCTCGAGCAGCGCACGCAATCGGTCCCGATCCAAACGCGCCCCTCTCGTGGTTCCCGGCCCCGGCGCCGGAGCTGCCACGAAGGACCGCGAAGGCGGGACGGTATCAGAGCGGCGGCGGCCGCGCCTCGCGCGAAAGCCGCGATGGGATCCAGACCAGCAGCGAGCGAAGTCCTCCGCTTTCGTCGACCAGCCGCGACTCGACGCGCAGCGCTTCGCCACGCGCCTGCAGCGTGCCGAGAACGGCCCCGGCCGCCTCCGCGGTGAGGACCGGCAGAGAGGGCAGGATGCGATCCCCGATCAGGTCCGACACGGCCGACAGCGCGTGGGACGCCAGGATGTTCCCGACTTCGCGAAGCGCCGATTCCGCTTCTTCGGAATGGGGATCGGGATCCCCGATCAGTGTCGCCAACAGGGTTTCCCGCGCTCGCCGCGGAAACAGCACGCCGAGCGTGCCGCCGATGCCGCCGCATACGTCGAAGAAGATGCCCGCGGTCTCGAGACCCAGGGCCGCCGCGGAGGAATCGACGGCTCCCCGCGAAGCGAGACGCAGCTTGGGCGGATCCATGCGCACCGTTCGCCCGAGCAGACGGGCCAGGGCGTCGGCGGCGTGTCCGGCGCCGACGTTGGTCAGTTCACAGAGACGGTCGAGCTCCGCGCGCATGCGTTCGAGTTCGGCGACATCCATGCCTGGCGATTCTCTTCAGCGCACCTGGTTGAGATCGATCAGGAACACCGGGCGCCCATCGCCCAGCACGGTGAGACCCGTCAGCGCCCGTAGGCTACCGAGCAGCAACGGCGGGGGTTTCACATAGATATCCTGCTGGCCTGCCAGATGATCGACGCGCAAAGCCACTCGCTCCCCTCGCAGATCGGCGAGCAGCAGCAGGACCGGCGCGGCATCGGCCGGCGCGCCCGGGGGCAGCGGGTCGGCCCAGGCCAGGCGGCTCACGAGGTCGATCACGAGCACGGGTTCGCCGTCGACCAGCGCGAAGTCGTCGCCCCCGCTGCGCTCGATCGAGGACGCCTCGACTTCGATGATCCGCTCCATCTTTGCGATCGGCAACGCCACCATCTCCCGGCCGAGACCGAGCAGGAGAACGCGCTGGACGGCGGCGGCAATCGGGACCCGGAGCGCGACCTCCGTCCCCTCGCCCGGCCGCGACGTGACGCTCACTTCGCCGCCGAGCGATTCGAGCGTCGCCCGAACGGCATCCATTCCGACGCCTCGCCCGGAGATGTCCGAGACCGCTTCCTTGGTCGAAAGGCCGGGCCGAAACACCAGGCGGAGGATCTCGTCGGGCGGCAGATCCTCCGCCAGATCGGGATGCAGGAGTCCGGCGGTGACGGCGCGCGAGCGCACGGCCGCGAGGTCGATCCCCGCCCCGTCGTCGCGCACGACGATCCGGATCGAGTCCTTCTCGCGCGCTGCCTCGACGACCAGATGGCCCGTCTCGGATTTACCGGCGGCGCACCGCATGGCCGGCGTCTCGAGTCCGTGATCGACGGCGTTGCGGACCAGATGGACGAGGGGGTCGTAGAGCCGATCGAGGATCGAGCGATCGAGTTCGAGTTCGGCGCCGGAGATCTCGACTTCGAGCAGTTTCCCGCTGCGCAGCGCCACCTCGCGCGCCAGGCGCGGAAGGCTCTCCATGATGCGCAACAGCGGCGTCGTGCGCAGCTCGAGGGCGCGCCGCTTCAGCTCCCCCACGACGCGGTCCATATGGTCGAAACCGCGCGTCAGCTTGGCCTCGGCCGGTCCCTGGCCGGCGGCATCATCGGCGGCGGTTCGCAGCTGGGTCGTGGTGAGGATGACTTCGCCGACCGCGGACAGGAAGCGGTCCAGCCGGTCGTTGGGGACACGGACCGATGGCGGCGGCGGCGGCGCGACGATGCGCGCCACTTCGGGCTCCGGCGCGGCGGACTCGGTCCCCGAATGCCCCGCCGCGGAACCCTCTGGCGCGCGACCTGCGGAGGCTAGCGGGCGCGCGCTTCCGCTTTTTTTGGGACCGGCTTGCCGTCCCCGTCCCGGGTGGACCCCCGCGCGGCATCGATCGCGGCCAGCAGCGCCGGATCCGGCGGCGGCGCCTCACCGCTCTCCCGCACCACCGCGACCATCCGCTCGAGACTCTCGAGCCCGCGGAACAGCAGCGGCAGGCCGGCGGTGTCGTCGATCCCGCCGTGCGCGCGCCAGATGCCCAGACGGTCCTCGAGGCGGTGGGAGAGGTCGCTGACCGCTTCGTAACCGAGCGAGGCGCTCATGCCCTTGAGCGAGTGCACCATGCGGAATACGAGATCGATCGCCGCGGTGTCCCGCGGATCCTTCTCGAGCTCGAGCAGCGCCCGACTCATCTCCGCCAGATGCTCGGTCGCTTCCTCGAGGAACAGGTTCCGGTACTTGACCGGATCCACTAGACCTCTTTCTCGACCAGCTTGCGCAGCGTGGCGATGACCGCGTCGGGTTTGAAGGGCTTCACTACGTAGTCCGCAGCGCCCGCCTGGAGCGCTTCCATGACCAGCGCCTCCTGGCCGAGCGCGCTCACCATGACGATCCGGGCGCCGGGATCGAGCGCGAGGATCTCCTTGGCGGCATCGATGCCCGAACGCTTCGGCATCACGATGTCCATCGTGATGACATCGGGCTGCAGCCGCGAGAACTCCTCGACGACGGCACGACCATCGGCCGCCTCCCCCACGACTTCGAACCCTTCCGGTTCGATGATCTCGCGGATCAACTGCCGCATGAAGCGCGCGTCGTCCGCCACCAGGACCCGACTGGACATGTTGTCTCTCCCCTTGTTCGTGAAATCCGCAGCAACGCGACGCTCAGCGCGTGCCGACCGGAACGCTCGACATCTCGATCAACGCCGCTGCCCGGGCCACCAGGCGACGCGCCTCCAGTACGCTCGTCACGCGGTCGCGCAGGGACAGCCGCTCTGCCACCAGTGCCCCGAGCTGCGGGGGTCCCAGCGCCGCATCGGCGAGCCCCACGACGTCATCCACCGGAACCCCGAGATGGCCGGCCTCACCGCCTCGCTCCGCCAACACCAGGACATGTCTTGCGGGCACCAGGTTCGCCTCCGAGACCTCGAACAGCGCCTCGCGAGACACGACCGGCAGGGCATCGCCGTGGTGATTCATCACCCCCGCGAGGCGTCGCGGAAGCCCCGGAATCCCGGCGATCGGAGCGATCTCCATCACTTCGAGGACATCCGCGATCGGCAGCGCGAAGGTGGTTCCCGACACCTCGAAGAGGAGCAGACGCGTCTCGGGCGGAGAGCCGGCGCGCGGCGCGACCGCGGTCATGTCGCGCTCCGGGCCGGGTCATCGGCCAGGCTGCTGTGCTTCTCGCCCGAGGTGGAGCGCCCGTCGTCGGTGCGGAAGCGGCGCAGGACACGACGCATCTCTTCGGCGAGTTCGGTGAGGGCTTGTGCCGAAGACACCGTCTCGGCGACGGCCCCGACCTGGCACTCCGTCGCCTCCGAGACCTCGCGGATGGCGCTGGCATTGGCCACGGAGACGCGCCCGATCTCGTCCATCGACCCGACCATCCGCTCGGCATCACGCGCCTGGGCATCCGCCTCCTGGAAGATCTCTTCGGCCCGAGCAGCCGCCTCCTGGACGGCGGACTGGATCTGCTCGAGCGAGTGGGCAATGGTGTTGACGTCGTCCCGGCCTTCCCCGATCACCATGCTCGACTGCCGCATCTCGTCCGCCACCTCGGCGGTCTCCGCCTGGATCTCGTGCATCAGCTTCGAGATCTCTTCTGCGCTGCGACCGGAACTCTCGGCAAGCTTGCGGATCTCATCGGCGACGACGGAGAAGCCGCGGCCGGCTTCGCCGGCTCGCGCTGCTTCGATGGATGCGTTGAGCGAGAGCAGATTGGTGCGCTGGGCCACGCTGTGGATCATCTCGGTGATCTGGTGCACGTGCCGCGTCTTGGCTTCGAGCTGGAACACCAGACCGCCGGCCTGTTCGACCCGTTCGAACACGGCCTTCATCTTCTCGAGCGCCAAGCGCGAGACATCGACACCCGCATGCGCCTTCTGGCTCGCTTCCGCGGAGAAACCGAAGGCCTCCCGGGCCCGCGACGCGTTGAGCTCGATGGTCTGGGCGATGTCCCGGATCGTACGCATCGCCTCGTCGAGCAGCTGCTGCTGATTGGCGACACCCTTGGCGAGGCCCTCGACGGCCGCCGACGCCTCCTCGTTGGTCGACTGGGTCTGGCGCGTCGAACGCGAGAGCGCCTCGGCTGCGCCCGAGACGCGACCGGCGATCTGCTGCACGTGCTCGACGACGTCCCGCAGGCTCTCGAGCATTTCCTGCACGCTGCGCGAGATGTCGTCGGTTTCGTCGAGCAGACGGGAGGGTCCCGGCAGTGAAGTCTCGCGAAGGTCCCCGTTCCGGATGCGATCGGTGACGTTGCGTACGGCTGCGAAGCGGCGTCCCAGCGCGCGGGAGAGGAAGAAGCCGAGACCGCCGCCGACTCCGAGCGCGACGAACGGCGCCACCCAGAAGGCCGCCGTCAGCCCGGCCGCCGACAGCAGATGCGGAAACGACACGACAGCCGCTGCCACGAGCAGCGACTGCAGGACGAGCTTGTAGGACAGCGGCACGCGCACGCCGGCCGTATCGGCGCATCGCGGAGTTGGCTTGAAAGTCTCCGCAGAGCTGCCGACGGGTGGTGCGGGGGGCTGGCCCTCGCTCCTAGAAGTGCTCCCAGCCGGCCGTGCCGAACGCCGGCACCCCGCGCAGTCCGCGCCGCGCCTCGATCCGACCGATTTCCGTGACGCGCACGCCGAGCCGGCGGCCGAGCACGGCGGCGGACGGTCCGGCCGCCCGGATGCTGAAGAGCAGTTCGTAGTCCTCGCCGCCCGTCAGCGCGAGCCGCTCGGGATCGGCCCCGAGAGCGGCGCAGGCGCCGACGAATCCGCGCGGATGCGGCACCCGGGCCGGCTCCAACGTCGCGCCGACGTGGGAGGCCTGCAACAGATGCGACAGGTCCGCCAGGAGACCGTCCGAGATGTCGATACACGCGCCGATGCCCGCAAGCCGCGCAAGTGCGCGGCCCGCCACCAGGCGCGGCTCGGGGGCCGGGCCGCGGCGGCGGCCGCTGCGGGCCGCACGCGCCACGGCCAGCGCCGCACCGCCGAGCGTCCCGGTCACGAGCAACCGGTCCCCCGGCCGGGCCGCATCCCTGCGCAACGCGCGGCCGCGGCGTACCGCACCCAGCGCCGTCAGCACGAGCGAGCAGCCGGCCCCCCGTGTGACGTTGCCGCCGACCAGCGGCGCCTGCCAGCGGTGCGCGGCGCCCGCGAGTCCGCGCACGAGGCCGTCGAGTCGTGCCAGCGGGAGCGCCGGCGGCGCGGCGAGCGCGATCACCACGCCGAGCGGCCGCGCACCCATCGCCGCCAGATCCGAGAGCGCCGCCGCAAGCGCCCGGCGCCCGATCGCGCCCGCCGGCTCTTCCTGCCATCGGAAGTGCACATCCTCGACCAGTGCGTCGGTCGAGACCACCACGTCCTCGTCCGCACGTGCCCGCAGCACCGCCGCGTCGTCACCGATGCCGAGCACGACGCTCTCGCCGTCCGCCGCCCCGGCACGCCGGAGCGCCCGCTCGATACGCTCGATCAGCCCGAACTCCCCGACGTCCCGTAGTCGCATGCCCG
>CAADGG010000016.1 GCA_900696485.1 uncultured Pseudomonadota bacterium | reverse complement strand
TCTTCTGGGTCAACCTGCCGGCCTACGCGACGCTGGTCGCGCTGACCGCCGCGCGGCTCGTCCTCTTCCCGCGCCGGCTGGCCGCCGACTTCGCCGACCACGCCCGCGGCTCGGGCTACTTCACCACCGTCGCCGGCACCTGCGTGCTCGGCAGTCAGTGCCTGCTGGTCGCCGGCTGGCGCGGCGCGGCCGAGGCGCTGTTCGGCGCCGGGCTCGCGCTCTGGGGCTTGGTGATGTACGCCTTCTTCGCCGCGGTCATCGTCCGCGAGAGGAAACCGACCCTCGAGCAGGGGATCAACGGCGCCTGGCTGATCGCGACGGTCGCGACGCAGTCGGTGGCCGTGCTCGCGCTCGCCCTCGGCGATCCGTTCGGCTGGCCCGTGGAAGCGGTCGCCTTCGGCGCGCTCGTCTTCTTCCTGATCGGCTGCATGCTCTACCTGGCGATCATCACGCTGATCTTCTACCGCTTCACCTTCTTGCCGCTCGCGACCGCAGCGCTGACGCCGCCCTACTGGATCAGCATGGGGGCGGTGGCGATCACCACGCTCGCCGGCTCGTCGCTCGTGCTCGCCCGGCAGCGCTCACCGCTGCTCCTCGAGCTCGCCCCGTTTCTCAAGGGGTTCACCCTCTTCTTCTGGGCCGCCGGAACCTGGTGGATTCCGCTGCTCGTCGTGCTCGGCGTCTGGCGCCACATCGTGCGCCGCCACCCGCTCGACTACGACCCGCAGTACTGGGGGATGGTCTTCCCGCTCGGCATGTACGCGGCGGCGACCTTCCGGCTCGCCGAGGCGCTACCGATGGCGCCGCTCGCGGCGACCTCGCGCGCCTTTCTACCGGTTGCGATCGTCGCCTGGAGCGCCGCCCTGGTCGGACTCCTTCGAAGCCTGCTTCTGAAGCTACGATTCACCTGAGTGGCTGTCGGCGTCGCGCCGCTGCTGCGACAGAGACTGGAGCCGAGACCTCGTCCCGATGCCGCGAGATCGCTGCACCGGCGGAGTCCCTCGAGGGACGATGATCAATGAGGAGCTCGGCGCCGGCACGCTCTGCGGCGAGGTCCGGGCAGCCACCCAGTACGTCTCCTCCCCGAGGCCAGCTCGCCGGATCCCCCGGGGCCGCGCAAGAGACTCCCGAGGCGGCCGAACCGCTCAGCGGTGGGGGTGCTCGGCGGCGGGGACGGCGGCAGTGCCCGACGGCTCCGCGTGGCCGGCCGAAGAGAGGGCGGCCTGATGCAGTCGTTCCACGTAGTGGGTGAGATCGACATAGGCCTCGACGTACTCGCGGCCGCGCTCGACGCTCTCCTCGGCATGCCGGCGCGCCTCGACCGCGTGGCGGAAGCGCTCGCGTACCCCACCGGAAGCCGCTGCGGTCAGCTCTTCGACGACACCTTCGACCTTGCCCGTCACGAGCGCCTCGTCCACGGCGAGGATCACGGCCTCGGGCGCTTCGTCCCTGAGTCCGGTGTACGGCGCGCCTTCTCCGGCGCGATGCACGCGCACCAGCGTCTCGAAGAAGAAGGTGTCTGCAAGCAGGCGGGCTTCGGGGCCGAGGTTACGGACGCGGAGCGCGTGGTCGAAGGCGGCGCGGACTTCGGCTTCCGCGGGAGGCCCTACCCACTTGAGGACCGGGGTCACGTCAGCAGTCTCGAGAGCCCGCCGAGCATCGGCGACCACCGGGCCACGTGTCGTGTCGCAGTGGGCTCGAGCAGCCGGGACGAAGGCGACAGGTGCGAGCAGGGCGATGGCCATGGCGAGGCCGACGCCACACGCAGGGGAATTGACCATGTGCAGCCTCCTTGGGTTCTGGCGGCGGGCAGTGGCGCCGCCGATTTACCAGGATGGCCGGGATCTCCTCCCACCTCACCACCCCGAGAGGGGGGACGGGGTCGGCCCTCCTCGAGACACCTTGCTTGACATTTTCAGCGGAAGGCGTAGTATGTGGTCACTCACTCACTGAGAGTGGGCCGGAGCCGAAAGCCATGAACGCCCCTCAGAGCCGCCCTCCCCTCACTCCTCCCCGCAAGGAGGAAATCGTCGATCGCACGTTCGAGCTCGTCCGCGAGCACGGCTTCGCGGGCCTGCGGATGCGGCAGATCGCCGACAAGGTCGGCGTGACCGAGGGCGCCCTCTACCGGCATTTTCCGAGCAAGGAAGCCATCCTCCTGGCCCTGGTGGACCGGATCGAGGGGCGGCTCCTGGGACCGATCCGACAGATCGCCTCCAGGGCCGACCTCTCGCCCGAGCGGAAGCTCGAGGAGATTCTCCGCCACCACCTGCGCACGGTGATCGAGTCGCGGAGCCTCCCCATCCTGTTGATCAGCGAGGCTTCGTTCTCCGAGTTCGAGGAACTGCGAGCTCGCATGCGGGGGCTCCTCTCCACGTATCTGGGGATCCTCGAGTCGATCGCTCGCCAGGTCGAGACCGCCGAGGGCTTGGAGCCCCGGGAGCTCGCGGTGCTGCTCCTCGGGCTCCCCGCGGGGGTCGCCTTGAGCCAAAGGCTGCTTCCGGACGAGGCGCTCGCGGAGCGTCTGGTCGGACCGGTAGCGGCTCGGTTCATTCACCTCATCACCGCGAAATAGGAGCGGCGGCCTTACGCCTCGCCGGAAAACACGTATGCAATCCAGAAAAGTAATCGTTCACTCACAGACATAGCCAGACTCGATGGAGACGAGGTCATGAAGAAGAAAGGCATTGTGGTCGTCGCGCTGGTCGCCGTCGGGGTCGTCACGGCCCTTTACTTCGCCCGCCGGCCCACCCCGGCGTCGGGCGTCCTCGCGATCTCCGGCAACATCGAGATCTCAGATGTCGCGGCGTCCTTCAAGGTGCCGGGGCGAGTTCTCGCGCGCGCCGTCTCGGAGGGGGAGCGGGTGGAAGCTGGCCAAGTCCTGGCGCGCCTCGACGACGCCGAGCTCGTTCGGGAGGTCGAAATCCGCCGGGCCGAGCTCGGAGCGACCCGCGCCGCGCTCGCCGAGCTCGAGGCCGGCTCCCGCCGCGAGGAGATCAACCAGGCGCGGGCGAGCGTCGAGCGGACACGCGCCGACGCCGCCCGCGCGTCGAGCGAGCGCGCGCGTCAGGAGAGCCTCTTCGCGAGCGAGGTCATCTCCACGCGCGAGCTCGAGGCGTCCCTGGCCGCGGATCGCATCGCGCTGGCCCAGGTCGACGGGGCCGAGAACCAGCTCGCCCTGCTCGAGCGCGGCCCGCGCCCGGAACAGATCGACCAGGCGCGGGAGCGCGTCCAGCAGGCGACCGAGATTCTGGCCCTCGCCGAGACTCGGCTCTCGTACGCCACCCTTGCTTCCCCCCTCGACGGGCTCGTGCTCGCCGAGCATGTCGAGTCGGGCGAGCAGGTGGCCGCCGGCACCCCGGTGGTCACCATCGGCGACCTCTCGAGCGTCTGGCTGCGCGGCTACGTCGACGAGACGGACCTGGGCCGCGTCGAAGTGGGTCAAGCCGTGCGCGTCACGACCGACACCGCTCCGGATCGCATCTACCCGGGAACGGTCTCCTTCATCGCGTCCGAGGCCGAGTTCACGCCCAAGTCCGTGCAGACCGCCAAGGAGCGGGTGAAGCTCGTCTACCGGATCAAGATCGACATCGACAACCCCAGCGGCGAGCTCAAGCCCGGCATGCCCGCGGACGCCGAGATCGTCCTCGCCGTCGGGAGCTCCGCGCCGTGAACGCCGTCGAGCTCGCCGGGCTGACCCGGCGCTTCGGGGACACCCTCGCGGTCGATCGACTCACGTTCGGCATCGCCGAGGGCGAGATCTTCGCCCTCGTCGGACCGGACGGCGCCGGCAAGACCACCACCCTGCGGATGCTCACCGGGATTCTGACGCCGACCTCGGGGCGCGCGACCGTGCTCGGCCTCGACACCGTGCGCGACGCCGAGGCGATCAAGGAGCAAATCGGCTACATGAGCCAGCGCTTCGGCCTCTACCCCGACCTGCGGGTGGAAGAGAACCTCCACTTCTATGCCGACATCTACGGCGTGCCGAAGCGCGGGCGAGACGAGAAGATCGACCGGCTCCTCGCCTTCTCCAACATGCAGCCGTTCAAGAAGCGGCTCGCCGGAAATCTCTCCGGCGGCATGAAGCAGAAGCTCGGTCTCGCCTGCGCGCTCATTCACACACCGCGCGTGCTCTTCCTCGACGAGCCGACCAACGGCGTCGATCCGGTCTCGCGTCGCGACTTCTGGCGGATCCTCTATCAGCTGCTCAAGGACGGAGTCACCATCGTGGTCTCGACCGCCTATCTCGACGAAGCCGAGCGGGCGACGCGGGTCGGTCTCCTGCACCAGGGCCGACTCCTCGCCGCCGACACGCCGAAGCGCCTCAAGCGGCTGATCGACGGGACCCTCCTCGAGGTCCGCGCCGACCGGCCGCGCCTGGCCGCCGCGGCGCTCCGGCGAGCCCTCCCGGCCCACGCCGTGAGCCTCTTCGGCGAGCGCGTGCACGTGGTCTCGCGCCAGCCCGACGAGACCGGCACGACGATCGCGGCCACGCTCGCCGGTGAGGGAATCCGCCTCGCGAGCCTCGCCGCGGCGGAGCCGTCGCTCGAGGACGTGTTCATCGCCGTGATCGGTGCCCAGGAAGGGAGCACCCATGCCCAGCTCGACTGAGGTCCACGCCGTCACGCTGCGCGGGCTGGAGAAGCGCTTCGGCGACTTCGTCGCCGTCGACCGCATCTCCCTCGACGTCGCCCGCGGCGAGATCTTCGGCTTCCTCGGCCCCAACGGCGCCGGCAAGTCGACCACCATCCGGATGCTCACGGGCCTCCTCGCTCCGAGCGCCGGCTCGGGCACGGTGGCCGGCTTCGACGTGGTGACCCAGGCCGAGCAGATCAAGACGCGTATCGGCTACATGAGCCAGAGGTTCTCGCTCTACGAAGACCTCACCGTGGAGGAGAACATCAACTTCTACAGCGGCATCTACCGCCTCTCCGCGGACAAGAAGCGCGAGCGCAAGGAATGGGTGCTGCGCATGGCGGGCCTGGAGCAGCACCGCAAGACCCGCACCGCACATCTCTCGGGCGGCTGGAAGCAACGCCTCGCCCTCGGCTGCGCAATCCTCCACGAGCCGCCGGTCGTCTTCCTCGACGAGCCGACGTCGGGCGTCGATCCGCTCAGCCGCCGCGCCTTCTGGGACCTGATCTACAGCCTGTCCGAGCAGGGCGTGACGATCTTCGTCACCACCCACTACATGGAAGAGGCGGAGTATTGCGACCGGCTGGGCCTCGTCTATCGCGGCGAGCTCGTCGCGCTCGGCACCCCGAGCGAGCTCAAAGCCACCTCGGTCCAGGGCACCGTGCTCGAGGTGGTCTGCGACCGCCCCCAGGACGCGCTCGCGACACTCGAAGGCATCCCCGGCGTCCGCGAGGCGGCGATGTTCGGCACCACGCTCCACGTCGTCACCGACGAGCACGTCGACCTGACCGAGCGCGTCACCGAAGCCCTCTCCGGGGCCGGCTTCGCGGTCGAGCGCGTCGCGCGCATCACGCCGTCGCTCGAGGACGTGTTCGTGGCGCTGATCGAAGCAAGCGACCGGCGGGTGCAGCCGCTGGCGGAGGTCGCGGGATGAGAGTCGCACGCCTCTGGGCCGTTTCCCGCAAAGAGCTTCTGCACATCCTGCGCGACCCGCGCAGCCTCGCCATGGGCATCGCGATCCCCATGCTGCTGCTCGTCCTCTTCGGCTACGCCCTCACCCTCGATGTCGACGACGTGCCGCTGGTGGTGTGGGACCAGAGCGAGACGCCGGCGAGCCGCGAGCTCGTGAGCGGCTTCCAAGGCTCCCGCTACTTCTCGCTGCGCGCCTTCGTCCACGGCTACGACGAGATCGAGCGCGCGATCGACCACGGCGATGCCCTGATGGCGGTCGTCGTCCCCGCCGAGCTGGGCAGGGCCGTCGCTGGCGGCCTCGTGCCGACGGTGCAGATCCTCGTCGACGGCAGCGACTCCAACACGGCCGCGCTCGCCATCGGCTACGGCGAGAGCGTGGTGCGGCGGTGGAGCCAGGAGGTCGCCCTCGAGCGGCTGCGCCGTAGCGGCGGCCGGACCGCATTGCTGCCGCTCGAGGTCCGCCCACGCGTCTGGTTCAACGCGGACATGGAGTCGAAGAACTACATCATCCCCGGGCTCATCGCCGTGATCATGATGGTCATCGCGGCGCTCCTGACCTCGCTCACCGTGGCCCGCGAGTGGGAGACCGGCACGATGGAGCAGGTCATCTCCACTCCGCTCAAGGGCCCGGAGCTCGTCCTCGGCAAGTTCCTGCCCTACTTCGCCATCGGACTGCTCGACGTCGTCCTAGCGGTGCTCATGGGCGCCTTCGTCTTCGACGTGCCCCTGCGCGGCAGCGTGCCACTGCTCTTCGCGATGGCCGCGGTGTTCCTCACCGGGGCGCTGGCGCTCGGCCTGGTCATCAGCATCGTGACCAAGGGGCAACTGCTCGCGAGCCAGCTCGCCATGGTGCTCACCTTCCTGCCCGCCTTCCTGCTCTCGGGCTTCATGTACGACATCGGCAACATGCCGCGCGCGATCCAGGTCGTCACCTACCTGGTGCCGGCGCGCTACTTCGTGACGCTGCTCAAGGGCATCTACCTCAAGGGCGTCGGCCTGGAGGTCCTCGCCCCGCAGGCACTCCTCCTGGCGGCCTTCAGCGCGGTGATGCTGTCGCTCGCGATGATCAAGTTCCGGAAAAACCTGGAGTAGGGACCATGTTCGAGCGCCTCTGGCACATGCTGGTCAAGGAGTTCATCCAGATCCTGCGCGACCCGCGCATGAAGGGCGTCATCGTCCTCATGCCGATCGTGCAGGCGCTGGTCTTCGGCTACGCCGTCACGACCGACGTGCGCGACGTGCGCACCGCCATCTACGACCTGGATCAGAGCCGCGAGAGCCGCGAGCTGATCGCGCGCTTCGTCGGCTCCGGTTACTTTCGCGACGTGGCCCGCGTGACGAACGACGCCGAGGCGCAGCGCGTCGTGGACGACGGCACCGCGCGCGTCGTGCTGCGCTTCAACCACGGCTTCGGGGCGGCGCTGCGGGGCGAACGGACGGCGACGCTCCAGATGATCCTCGACGGCACCGATTCCAACACCGCCGGCATCGTTCTCAACTACACGGGTGCCATCGCCGCCGATTACAACGACGACCTGCTCGTCGAGCGCCTGGCACGGACGGCCGGCCAGGCGACGACGCCGTCGGGCGCGACCGTCGCAACGCGAGCCTGGTTCAACGCCAATCTCGACAGCCGCAACTTCTACGTTCCCGGTGTCATCGCGCTGATCGTCACCTTGATCACGTTGATGCTGTCGTCGATGGCCGTGGTCCGGGAGAAAGAGATCGGCACCATCGAGCAGATCATGGTGACGCCCATCACCCAGGCCGAGTTCATCCTCGGCAAGACGGTGCCCTTCGCGCTGATCGCATATCTCGACGTCGTGCTGATCGCCGTCATCTCGGTGTTCTGGTTCGACGTTCCGATCCGGGGCTCTCTGGGACTGCTCTTCGGCGCCACCACGCTGTTCCTGATGAGCACGATCGGCGTCGGCCTGCTGATCTCCACCGTCAGCCGCACGCAGCAGCAGGCCATGATGAGCGCCTTCTTCTACTACTTTCCCGCCGTGCTGCTCTCCGGCTTCATGTTCCCCATCGCGAACATGCCGGTCGCCGTCCAGTGGCTCACCTATGCCAACCCGCTGCGCTACTACCTGGTGATCATCCGCGGCATCTTCCTCAAGGGCGTCGGTCCGGGCGTCCTGTGGGGCCCGATGGCCGCTCTCGCCCTGCTCGGCGCAGCCAGCCTGTATCTCGCCTCGCGGAAATTCCACAAGACCCTTGCCTGAGGAGAATGTCGATGTCCCAGCAGTCTGAGAGCAGCTGGTTGCGTTACCGCGGCGTGTTGGCGGCGCTCGTCCTCGCCGCACTCCCTGCCGCCGCCGGCGGCGCCGTCTCGCTGGATGCCAAGGATCAGCCGCAGCCGCCCGTCGCGACCGAGCCGGCAATCCACACCGCCTCCGATCGGACCCCAGAAGGCGAGCCCGCCACTCCTGCCGCAACCGGGAAGCCGCTCGACCTCGCCGCCGCCGTGCGCATCGCCCTGGCCGAGAACCCGCTCCTGCGCGCCGCCGCCGAGGGCGTGGCCGCCGCAGGCGAAACGGTGGGAATCGCACGCGCCGCCTATTACCCGGAGGTCGGCCTCGACTCCCGCTATCGACGCTTCGACACGCACGTCTTCCTGCCCGCTGGAGTGCCGGCCACCGAAACGACCCTCGGTGCCACCGACGACTGGAGCGCGGGCTTCAAGGTCGGCTACTCGCTCTACGACAGCGGCGTCCGGCGCGCCGAGACCGCGACTGCGAAGGCCGGGCTCGCGGCATCGCGCGAGGACGCTCAGCGCGTGCGACAGGACGTCGTCTTCGGAGTGCACGAAGCGTTCTACCGCGTGGTGTCTGCCGAAGCGGCGCGGTCGGCGGTGGCCGCCCGCGTCGACCGCGCCCGCGATCACCTCCGGCTGGCTGAAACGCTCAAGGACGCGGGAGCGGTTCCCCAAGCCGACGTGCTCCGGGCGCGCGTCGAGCTCGCCGACTCGGAGCTGGCGATGGTGCGGGCGGAGGGCGAGGTGAAGACCGCGTACGGCGACTTCAACACCGCGATGGGCCTGCCCGCCGCCCTCCCCGTGGTCGTGGAGCCCCCGACGATGTCGATCCCGGATCCCGGTGCCCACGACCCCGAGGAATCCCTCTCGAGAGCGCTCCAGCAACGCCCCGAGCTCGCCGCGGCGCGGGAGCGCATCGCCGCCGCGAAGCACCAGAAGGAAGCGATCGCCGGATCCTACGGACCGCGCATCCGCGCCGAGGCCTCGCTCGGGGTGCGCGACGAAGTGGCTCTGCCGGAGGACGAAGACTGGTCGATTGGCGTCGCCTTGCAGCTCCCCATCTTCAGCGGCTTCGCGAAGACCCACCGCGTCGAGCGTGCGTCGCTCGAGGCCAAGATCCTCGAAGCCGAAGCCGAGGCGCTGGCGAACCGGGTCGGCCAGGAAGTGTGGGCGGCCGCGAGCGAGCTCGCGAGCGCCGCGGAAGCCGTACGCCGGAGCGCCGAGCTCAAAGCCGAGGCCGAGCAGAGCGTGGCCTTCACCCGCGCCCGCTACGAAGCGGGTGCGGGCACCATCAACGATCTGCTCGACGCCGAGAGCACGCTGACTCAGGCGGACTCGACCGAGGTCGCGTCCGTGCTCGGTTACCGGCTGGCGACGGCCCTCGTGCTGCGGGTCCAGGGCGACCTGTAATGGCTCGGCCGCGCGCGAGGGCTTCGGCCCGCGGAGGTTGATCCGTGCACCCACTGAGCGTGTTCCAGCAGAACTTCGCCATCGCCGAGCGGCTGCTGCAGCAGTTTCAGCTGGCCGGCGGCCTCGCCTGGTCGGCTCCGTCCGAGGCCCTGCTCCGGGCGCTCCCAACCGCCTGGGCCGCCGGAGGCACGGGAGGCGCCCAGCTCGCGACGAACGAGCAGGTCCTCATTCTCTTCCGCTCGACGGCGCGGATTCCCGGTTCCCTGCGGGTCGAGGGCGGCCTCGACTTCCTCCTCCGGCAGGCGGTGGTGGTGACCTGCACGGCCCTCGAGACCTTCCTGTGGGAGGTCGTGCGTGGCGGTGCGCTCACCGTGGTCCGAGCGCGCCGCCGGGGAGCACACGACGAGCTCCGCGCTCTCACCTTGACGCTCGAGGAGTACGTGAGCCTGGACGCCGCCGCCGATCCGGACAGCCGCCTGCGCGAGATCCTGCTCGCGCGCTTCGATCGGCAGGTGCTCTACGACGTCTCCTCGATCGAGCGGGTGGCGCGAATGTTCGGCGTGAAGGACTTCTGGGGGCGAGTCGAGCAGGTCTCGGGAACGCCCGCGGCCGCCCTCCGCGCGCTGGTCGGGGAACTGGTCGCCCGGCGCAACCTGATCACGCATCGCGCCGACCGCGCCAACGAGGGCGAGCCCGCCGACGGCCACGGGCTCCGGCCGATCACAGTCTCCTGGACCAACATGCGGCTCCAGGCAACCAACACCGTCGCGACCGCGGCCGCCGAAGTCTTCTCTTCGGCCCTCGCGAGGCTTTCGAAGGAGTCCTCGAGATGATGAGCTTCGGGCCACGAACCAAGAGACTTTCGCGTCACCTTCCGTTGATGATCGTTCTCCTCGTAGCTTGGGGTGGCCAGGCAGGCGCTCAAGAGCCGGGCCCCTCCGGCGAGACGTCGCCCACGCGCTACATCGGGCTTCCGCAGGGGGACCTCTTCCATCCCTTGCTGGGAGACCCGAAGGAGCCACGCACCTTCGCGACCGTGCTTCAGACCCGGTCAAAGAGCCGCGACACCACGGTTGGCGCGGTGGGCTTCGGCGAGCGCTGGGGAATCGTGCGCCACCAGGCCGAGCGGCCCGGGGACGGCTGGCAAGTCGGTCTCTCCGGGGGCGTCTTCGCCCAGTTCGACCTCGAGACCGACTCCATGGACCTCCTCAACGCGGACTACGTCATCGGCTTTCCGTGGACCTGGCGCCGTGGCGCCTGGTCCGGGCGCCTCAACCTGTACCACCAGAGCTCTCACCTCGGCGACGAGTTCCTGCTGAACGAGAGCCCGGAACGGGTCAACCTGAGCTTCGAGGCGGTCGAGGCCCTGGTCGCCCGCGACCTCGGACCGTGGCGCCTGTACGGCGGGGGCGACTACCTGATCGATCCCGAGCCCGCGACGCTGGCTTCGGGCATCCTCCACGCCGGCGCCGAGTACCGTCATGCGCGGCGCACGGTTTCGATAGGGCGGATCGGCGGCGGCCGTTGGGTGGGCGCAATCGACCTGAAGTCACCCGAGGAGCACGACTGGACGGTGGCCTGGAGCGTGCGCGCCGGGCTCGAGTTCTCTCCCGTCGACGCTCCGCCCGGGACTCGCAGGAGCTGGAGTCTCCTGCTCGAGGCCTACGAAGGCCCGGCCCCCTGGGGCCAGTTCTACGAAGCCGACGTCTCGTACGTCGGCCTCGGATTCCACCTGAGCTTGTGACCTGCGGAGACCCTGCGATGAAGGGTGAAACCCAAGCCGCAACTCTCGCGAACAGCAGATCGAGTCGCTGGTGGCGGTGGGTCCCACCGCTGGTTGCCGTGACCTTCGGTGGGATGACGATCCTCGAGGGGGGCTCGGTCCTCTTCGGCGACGAGGCGGCGCGCCGCGCCGCCGGAAGCTACGTTCCGTTCGTCCTCTGGTTCAACTTCCTCGCCGGATTCGCGTACGTCGCCGCCGGGACTGGGCTCTGGATCCGCGCTCGCTGGTCCGTGGGGTTGTCCTTCGCGATCCTGTTCGGCACCGCCGCCGTTTTTCTCGCATTCGGTCTTCATGTCCTCTCCGGCGGTCCCTACGAGCTCCGAACCGTTGTCGCCATGACCTTGCGAACGATCGTCTGGCTCCTCCTCGCGCTCTGGGCGCGTCGCGAGCTCCAGCCGCTCGAGCGACCCGCCGGCGGCGGGGCACCGCCTCACGACCCCTCGGCCCCGGCGAGCCGGCCATGAAGATGCCATGGCTGGCCGTGGGCGCCCTCGCTCTCGTCGCCGTCACGGCCCAAGCGTGGTGGGTCTGGGCCAGATCGACGCCTTCGGTCGAGACTGAGACCGCGCGCATCGAGGACGTGGCGGAGCTGGTTCGCGGACCCGGGGTCGTGAGCTGGGAGTCGGCCATCGCGCGCACGACTTGCCGGCAAACCTCTCCGGCGGCGAGCAGCAGCGCGTCGCGATCGCGCGCGCTCTCGCCAACGCTCCGCGCCTCGTGCTCGCCGACGAGCCGACCGCGGCGCTCGACACCGAGCGAGGCACGCAGGTCATGGAGCTGCTGCGCCGGATCACCCGCGAACGAAACGCCGCGGTCGTCACCGTGACCCACGACGAACGGATGATCTCCGGCTTCGACAGCGTCTATCGAATCCGGGACGGTCGGCTGGAATCGGCCCCTCACAACCGAGGCACCGTCCCCGGTGCACCCGCCGGCAGTGGTGGCCCGTTGGCCGAATCGGGCGGCAGCCCCGTGCTCCCTTCGTGAGCGCACGGTTGTCGCTGGCCAGGCGACGGTCGAAGGGCGGTTCCGCCCTAAGGTCGCATCAGCTCCGATGACCGAGCGTGCGTCGCGGGCAGCGTCGGTCCCCTCAAGAGAGCTTTCCGCCGTACCCTTCGCGGCAGCGCAGCCGGCCGAAAGCCGACGTCCTATCAAGCTCGAGAGGGGCCGCCCCCAGCCGGGGCGGCCCCTGAGCCGCCTGCTACTCCGCCCGGTGCCGGATCTTGTGGCGCTCGATCTTGAGGTCCTCGACGACGAAGTCGCGGACGGTCTTGGTCTCGCCATCCTTCTGGTAGCTGCGCTCGCGGAAGTGGCCCTTGACCTTCACCCGGTCGCCCTTGCCGACCAGGCGGGAGAGGCGGTTCCAGTCGTCGCAGCGGATCCAGCGGGTGACGTCGTTGCCCTCGGTGT
>CAADGG010000015.1 GCA_900696485.1 uncultured Pseudomonadota bacterium | reverse complement strand
GCGCGCCTTCGCCGCCAGGACGATCGGTGCCAGGTAGAGCGCTGCGAGCCCCACGTGCACCGCGTGCCGGAGGCCGGTTCCCCGCGCGCCCAGCAGGACGTGAAGCACGGTGATCGCGCCGAGGAGCGCCCACGCCCAGCGGATTGCGCGTGCCCTTGCTTCCGCGCTCGCCGGATCCGGCGCGAGCGCGGGAGCCGAATGGGCGGGGCTGTCGACTGCTGCGGTGAGCCTGTTCGGGTTCAAGGTCATGATCGGCTCCTCGACACTTGGGGTGGAGCTATTCGATCGGGCCGGTCTTTCGAGGGACCGGTCCGATCGAACGAATCGACGCCTCGTCAGTCGATCCCGTCGACGCGCGAGCCGCACCTCGGCATCGAGGTGCCGTAGTACGGGTTCGCGACCTCCGTATCGGCCTTCGGTTGCAGCCAGTACGCCTGGACCATCGGACAGTGATAGAGCTGGGCGCCCTCGTAGTCGGTCGCGGCAGCGAGCCGCGCCATCGCGCGCGACAGCTCGGCGAACGCCGTCCGCAGGGGCTCGATCTCGCTACCCGCGAGCTTCCTTGCCGCCCGGGCGACCTCGGCATGGGCGCTGTTCACGGCGCCGGCCGACGACTCCGCGAGGCTGGCGAGGCGCGAGCCCGCCTCCGCCACGCCAGTCACTCGGTCGGCGGCGAGCGCGTCGTGGATCTCGTCGTAGACGGCGAAGAGCGCGGCGGGGTGTGGCAACGCATCGCTGGCGTAGGTCGTGGATCCTGCGAGGAGCAGGAGCATCGGAATCAGGGCTATTTGGATCGGCACGAATTGTCTCCTTTCTGCTAGTTTCTGACCTCGCCACACGTCCGCATCGTCTCCGCGACGTAGGGATTGGCGATCGGACCGTCCGGCTGCAGCCAGGACTTCTTCTCCATCGAGCAGTAGACGACGACCGGCTTTGGTTGCTCCGCCGCCGACTCGCGGTACTCGATCAGGACGTCCGAGACCATCGCGAACGCTGCCCGTGCCTGCGCGATATCGGTCGCGCCGGCGAGGCCCTCGGCCGCCTCTGCGATCTCCTCCTGCGCGGCCTCTCGTGCCACCTCGGCAAGCGCGGCAGCGCGCTGTCTCGCGTCGGGGAGAGAGCCCGCGAGCAGCGCCGCCCTGACTCCTTCGTATCGCGGATACAGCAGCTGCGCCTGTGGACCCCGATCCAAGAAGAACACCGCGGTGATCGCCAGTGCGGCGACCACCCCCGCTCCGAGGCTCAGGCTGTGCCAGCGCTGCGCAAGCGGGGCCGCGTCGCCTACACCCTCGGCGACCGGCAGCTGGCGCCGGCGCCACAGCAGATAGATCGCCGGGTAGACGAGCAGCTCCATCAGGAAGGAGGTGAAGAGCCCGCCGATCATCGGCGCGGCGATGCGTTGCATTACGTCCGCACCGGTGCCCGTCGACCAGAGGATCGGGACGAGGGCGAGGAAGGTCGTCGCCACCGTCATCACCTTCGGCCGCACGCGTTGAACGGCGCCGTGGTGCACCGCCGCCTTCAGGTCGGTCAGGGTGCGCATCGCACCCCTCTTGTGCGCTTCCTCGTAGGCGAGGTCGAGGTAGAGAAGCATGAAGATGCCGGTCTCGGCGTCGACGCCGAGCAGCGCGATGAGCCCGACCCACACGCCGATCGACATGTTGTAGCCGAGCGCCCACAGGAGCCAGATGGCGCCGATCGCCGAGAAGGGCACCGCGAGCAGAACGATCGCGGTCTTCGGCAGCGACTTGGTATTGAGGTAGATGAGGAAGACGATGACGAAGAGCGTCACCGGCAGGACGACTTTCATCTTTTCGCGCACTCGAGCCATCGCCTCGTACTGACCGCTCCAGGCGAGCAGATAGCCCGGCTCGAGCTTCAGCTCGGCGGCGACCGCCTGCTTGGCTTCCTCGACGTAGCTGCCGATGTCGCGCATCGCTGTGTCCACGTCGACGTAGACGTAGCCCGACAGGCGGCCGTTCTCATTGCGGATCATCGCCGGCCCCTCGACCAGCTGGATGCGGGCGAGCTGGCCGAGCGGCACTTGCGCACCGCCCATCGTTGGCACCAGCGTGCGGGCGAGCTCGTCGAGGTCGTCGCGCAGCTCGCGGGGGTAGCGAATGTTGATTGGGTAGCGTTCGCGGCCTTCGACCGTGGTCGAGACGTTCTCGCCGCCGATGGCGGTCATGATCACGCTCTGCACGTCTTCGATGGTCAACCCGTAGCGCGAGATCTGCTCGCGGTCGAGGTCGAAGTCGACGAAGTAGCCACCGGCGGTGCGCTCGCCGTAGACGCTACGCGTGCCGGGAACTCCCTGCAGGATCCCTTCGAGATGGGCGCCGATCTCCTCGATCTTTTCGAGGTCCGACCCGAAGATCTTGATGCCGACCGGCGTGCGTACGCCGGTGGTCAGCATGTCGATGCGGTTCTTGATCGGCATCGTCCAGGCGTTGGTTTGCCCGGGCAGCGTCAGCCGCTCGTTCATCTCGTTGACCAGCTCGTCCCAGGAGATGGTCTCCGGCCACAACGGGCGCAGTACCGGCTTGACGAAACCCGGCCAGTCCGAGTACCAGCGCTCGCGCGTTCGCCACTGCGACTTCGGCTTGAGAACGACGACCGTTTCCATCATCGAAAACGGCGCCGGGTCGGTCGAGCTCTCGGCGCGGCCGGCCTTTCCGAACACCCGCTCGACCTCGGGCACCTGCTTGAGGAGCTGGTCCTGGCGCTGCAGTAGCGCTCCTGCCTGGGTCACCGAGATCCCCGGCAGGGTGGTCGGCATGTAGAGAATCGAGCCCTCGTTGAGCGGCGGCATGAACTCGCTCCCGAGCATCCGGTAGGCCGGGATGGTGGCCAGCACGAGCAGCACCGCGGCGGTGACGACCGAACGGGGATGCCGCAGCACGACGTTCACCGCCGGGGTGTAGAAGCGATGGAGGACTCGTGAGATCGGGTGCTTCTCCTCCGAGTGGATGGTGCCGACGACCACGGCATTCGCGGCTCGCGAGAGCCACCGTGGGCGCAGCTCGAGCCTCTTCATCCGCACGAAGACCATCATCAACGCCGGGGCCAGGGTCACGGCCAGGATCGCGGCGACGGCCATCGAGAAGTTCTTGGTGAAGGCGAGTGGCTTGAACAGTCGCCCTTCCTGCGCCTCCAGGGCGAAGATCGGCATGAAGGAGAGCGCGATGACCAGGAGCGAGAAGAAGCTCGGCCTGCCGACCTCCTGGACCGACTGGATGAGGACCTCCTTGTAGTCCCCTTGCTCCCCCTCGGTTTTCCAGCGCTCGAGCTTCTTGTGCGCGTTCTCGATGACGACGATCGAGGCGTCGACCAACGCGCCGATCGCCACCGCAATGCCGCCGAGCGACATGATATTGGCGTTGATCCCCAGGAAATGCATGGGAATGAACGACAGGATGACCGCTGCCGGCAGCGTGACGATCGGGATCATCGCGCTCGGCAAGTGCCAGAGGAAGACGAGGATGATCAGCGCCACGATCGCCATCTCGAGGAGCAGCTCGTGCCGCAGCGTGTCGATCGACTCCTCGATGAGCTCGGAGCGGTCGTAGGTGGTGACGATCTCGACGCCTTCGGGCAGCGTCTTCTCGAGCTCGGCGAGGCGCTCCTTGACTCGCTCGATCACCGCCATGGCGTTTTCGCCGTGGCGCATCACGATGGTGCCGGACGCCACCTCGCCTTCGCCATCGAGCTCGGCGATGCCGCGGCGGATCTCCGGCCCGAGCTGGACCGATCCCACGTCGGAGAGGCGCACCGGGGTGCCGCGGTCGTCGGTCTTCAGGACGATGCGCTCGAGGTCCTCGAGCCGCTTGACGTAGCCGCGCGCTCGCACCATGTACTCGGCGCCGCTCCATTCCAGCAGCCGTCCTCCCACCTCGTTGTTCGACGCGCGTACCGCTTCCATCACCTTCATCAGCGGGATGCCGTAGGAGGCCAGGCGGTTGGGATCGACGGTGATCTGGTACTGCCGCACGAACCCACCGAGGGACGCCACCTCGGCCACCCCGGGCACCGACTGCAGCTCGTAGCGGATGGTCCAGTCTTGGAGTGATCGCAAGTCGGCGAGCGAGTGCTTGCCGGTCTTGTCGACCAGCGCATACTGGAATACCCAGCCGACGCCGGTGGCGTCGGGGCCGAGCTGTGTCCTGACGCCGTCGGGGAGCTGGTCCTGGATTTTCGACAGGTACTCGAGCACGCGGCTGCGCGCCCAGTAGAGGTCGGTGCCATCCTCGAAGATGACGTAGACGTAGGAGAAGCCGAAGTCGGAGAAGCCCCGGATCGTCTTCACCTTCGGTGCGCCCAGTAGTGCCGTGACGATGGGGTAGGTGACCTGGTCCTCGATGATGTCGGGGCTGCGGTCCCACCGCGAGTAGACGATCACCTGCGTGTCGGACAGGTCTGGCAGGGCGTCGACGGCGATGCGCTGGATGCTGAACACGCCGAGGAGCAGCAGCGCCCCGGTCAGGGTGAACACCACGAACTTGTTGGTGGCGCAGGCTCGGATCAGTTTCTCGATCATTGGCGATGTCTCCTCCCCGGTTACCCGCCGTGCTGGTGGCCGCCGCCGCTCATCTCGGCGAGCGCTGCACGCAGGCGTGACTCGGAGTCGATGAGGAAATTCGCTTGGGTGGCAACGGTTTCACCAGGCTCCACACCGCTGCGCACCTCGATCCAGCGGTCGTTCTTGAGGCCGGTCTCCAGCTCGCGCGGCTCGAGCGTGCCGTCTTCGTGGACGACGAACAGCACCGAGCGTTTGCCGGTGGCGAGCACCGCAGACTCGGGGACCACGGTGACCTCGCGCTGGGGCTCGGCGATGACGACGTCGGCGAACATGTCCGGCTTGAGGGCGCCGTCGCGGTTGTCGACCTCGACGCGGACCTTCGCGGTACGGGTCATCGGGTCGACGGTGGGCGAGACGAAGGTGACGTTGCCGGTGAAGGTGCGGCCCGGCAGGTAGGAGAGCGTCACGGTGGCGGGCGTGCCGAGCCCCACGAACGCGAGCTCGGACTCGTAGACGTCGGCGAGCACCCAAACGCGGTCGAGGTTGGCGATCTCGAACAACGGCTGGCCGGGGCTCACCCGCACGCCCTCGATCGCCGTTTTGCCGAGGACGAAGCCGGACGTCGGTGACGCGATGGTAAGGCTCTTGCGTGCACTGCCGGTGCGCCGAAGTTGCTCGATCTCGGCCTCGCCGACGTCCCAGAGTTGCAGGCGGCGGCGAGCGGCCTCGAGGAGGAGCGGCGAGTGCTCGACCGCCCGCAGCGCGAGCAGGTACTCCTGCTGGGTCGCCAGGAGCTCGGGGCTATAGACGGTGAACAGCGGCTGGCCGCGGCGCACCTCTTTGCCGGTGTAGTCGACATACAGCCGCTCGATGTAGCCGTCGAACTTGGTCGTCACGGTGTGCCGCCGGGTCTCGTCGACCGCCACGCGGCCGACGGCCCGGACCGTGCGACCGATCGAGCGCGTCTCCGCCATGCCGGTCTGCACCCCGATGAGCTGTTGGCGCTGCGTGGTCAGCTTGACGTTGGAGTAGCCTGCTACGGGCGATACCGCGCCTTCCTCGCCCTCGTAGACGGGCACGAGGTCCATCCCGCAGTCCGGCGCCGTGCCGGGCTGGTCCGACTTGTAGGCGGGGTGCATCGGATCGACCCAGTAGAGAACCCTCCGCTCGGCCTTGGCTGCGTGCGCCGCGTGCTCGTCGCCCGCGGCTGTCATCGCCGCCGGCTCCTGGGCCTTGTGGTCGAGTGCCATCACCACCAGCGCCGCGGCGAGTAGCGCGCTCAGAATCCACGGAATCTTGGTCTTCATGTCGTTTACCTCATCGCGCCCATCGGGGCGTCGGAACCGGAGGAAGGTGTGTTCGTGGTGGTGCCGGTGGTCATCCCGCCGCCAGTCGCGCCGGGCCCACCCGCCATGGTGGGGCTCGCCATGGTCGTGCTTTGCAGGCTGGCTTCGTCGATCGCCACGCGCCACTTGGCGGCCTCGGCGAGGCGGCCGGCGTGGAGCGTGCGGTCGTTGTAAAGGGCGTTGAGGGCATCGAGCACGGTGATGAAGGGAACGCTTCCCGCCTGGTAGCTGGTGAGCGCCGACTCGAGGGACAGCTCGTCGAGCGGCAGCACCTGGTTGCGGTAGAGCGTTGCCACCCGCAGCGCTGCGGCCAGCTGGGCCAGGCGCTCGCGGGTTCGCAGCTCGAGCTCACGAGCTCCCGTCTCGGCGTCCGCCGTGCTGGCCTCGACGCGCGCCCGGGCTTCGGCCAGCTGATTTCGCTGACGGCGATCCGCCCACAGGGGCACCGAGAGGCTGACGCCGACCTGCCACATCGGGCCCATCTCGAACCCCGGGCGAAGCATCGGCCCGCCGCTGACGACGAAGTCCGGGAAGAAGTCCTTGCGCGCCAGATCGACGCGCAAGTTGCCGGTTTCGATCCCCTGACGCACGGCTTCGAGCTCGGGGCTACGTGCGGCGGCGGCGGCGATCAACGCCCCTGTCGCCGGCACTGCGTCGGTTTCGGGCAGAGCGGCGGCCGCTTCCAGCTCGGCATCCTGGGGGCGCCCCAGGAGCCGGTTGAGCTCGGCGGTTCGCGCCGTGATCAGTGCTGCCTGCCCCGCCTCGAGCTCCTCGATGCGGGCGAGCTCGACTTGGGCGCGCAATACGTCTTGTTGCACGGCAAGCCCGGCGGCGTAGCGCTCGCGCACCGCCGCCTCGATCTGTGTGGCCGCGTCGCGTCGATCCTCGATGATGCGGTCGATGGTGCGGGCGAGCGCGAGGTCGTACCAGGCGTTGCGGACGCGGGCCTCGACGGTGAGCCGGGTGCGGCCGACCAGTCCGGCCTCGAGCGCGCGCGCCTCGCTTTCGGCGGCCTTCCCGGCGAGCTGGAGCTTGCCCGGCCATGGCAAGGGCTGACTGGCCATGAGGCCCAGGAAGCTGCCCTCGCGCTCACCCAGGGATAGCCCGCTGCCGTCGTTCTGATAGGTCGTGCCGACGGAAGGGTCCGGCAGCGTTGCCGCCGGCGTGATCCGGCGGCGCGCGGCCTCGACGTTGGCGCGGGCCGAGGCGGTCTCGGGAGTATTGGCCAGCGCCTCCGCCACCAGCCGATCGAGGACGGGGTCGGGAAGGGTGGCGCGGAGTGGCGGCGCCGCCTCTGCAGCTGGCACTAGCGGCGCGACCGGCCCAGCGGTCAGCGGCCCCGGAGCCGAGGCGAGGTCGGCCGTTGGCGACGGGGTAGCGGTTTTTGTGGGCGCCGGATCGGGTTGTCCGAAGGCCGGCGCCTGGAGCGCCACCAAGAGGGTGAGCGCTTTGAAGATGTGGTCCATGAGGTCCTCCTCGACCTTTGGGGTTGGAGTCCCGCCGCCATGACGGGATCCGTGCGGGCGTGGAGGGGCCTCAGTTCCTCAGGACACAGGTCCTCGCCAGGCAGTCGAGAGGGGGAGGCGGTTGCCGTCGGTCGGGCAGGAACCCCGCGGCGAACGCCGGCTCGGCGATCGCAACGCTGGAGACGACGGCGACCGCCACCATCGACGATGGGTCGATCTTCGGCTGCACGGGCGCCGCGGTTCGAGCCGTTGGGGCGTGCGCGCAGCACTCCATCGACAGCGTCGCCGGGGCCGGGGGACAGCAGTCATGCGTTCCCGCTCCGCCGCCGTCCATCATCGGGCAGTCGGCCATCGCGCACGCCACGAGCGCCGCCGCGAGGCCCGGCAGAAGCAGGGCCACGGCGACGGCGACGGCGAGGAGCTTGGCGAACGGCCGCATGGACCGGTTTCCGCGATCGAGGCTCGGTGAGGGCCGTGTCAGCCGACGGTCACGGTGACCAGCATGTGGTTGGTCTCGCCGTTCGAATGATCCATGCCGAAGAAGTCGTAGTCGTGCCGGCCCATCGGCGCGTTCGTGCCGTGGCAGCCGAACTCGCCGCCGAAGTCTTCGAAGCAGTAGATCCCGTCGTTGGCCATGCGGTCGCCGTGCGTCCCGTCGTCGTAGAGCGTCATCCGCCCACCGTTCATCATCGAGCCGTGGCCGTTTGGCCGCATGTAGTCGACGCGCACCGTGTGCCCCACGGCGGGCCGGCCCGCGAGGTCGACGAGGTGCGCCTCGAACCGCGTGCTGGCCCCCGCCCCGTGATCGCGCGAGACGGTCGTGCCGTTGACGACCGTGCCGGCGACCGACACGGTGGCCTTCTGCAGAACGATCGAGCTGCTCGTGGGCTGGGTGGGGGTGGAGCCATCGCAGGCCGAAACGGCGAGGCCGGCGATGAGAGAGAGGGTGAGGAGCTTGGTGTGCACGATCGGTCCTTTCTTCGCGGATTCCGCGGGCGCGACGGCGAGAGAGCTCGCCGATCAGTTGTTCATCGAATCGCCGGGGTCGGCGAGCCGGGCGATGTCGCCCTTCTCGACCTTGCCGTCGACGACGGTCGCCTGGGCGAAGTGCTCGTCGACGATCGCATCGACCTTCACCTTGCCGACCTTCTCGCGATGGAAGCGGACCCCTTGCTTGGGATTGCCGCTTCGGACGCGGGTTACCCGGACGACGTCGAGCACCTGGCCCGGGGCGGCGCCCTCGGCGGTCCCGATGCAGAGGTAGATCCCTTCGGCCGATGATTCGATGACGCTGCCGGCCATGAAGACGGTGTGCCGGATGCCCGGGCTCTCGGCGCGGGCGGTCGAAACGGCGAGAAGGGTCGAAACAGCGCGCAGAGAGGCGGCGAATGCGAGCTTCGAGATCTTGGTCATGATGAGCTCCTCCGCGAGCGGGCGGACGGCGTGCGTTCTCGGTCGCTCCCCGTGGGGTTCGATCCCTGGTCCTCGGTGGGTGGCGCGGGTGGCGCCGGTCGTCGTCTTGCGAGTCAGGCTCGTCCAGAACATGAGACACCTCGTCGAACATTGCGGGCACGCACCACCATGGTGCAGCCCTACAGGCGCGACGGGGCGCTCAGATCCGCAGGACGCAGCTTTGACTGAGGCAGTCGAGGACGCGGGAGGGGCCGGGCTTGGCCGCCCAGGGGATCTCCGCTTCCGGAGGCCCTCCCGGAGCGGGCGCGTCGGAGCTCGCGAGCGCCGGGCCGGCCGGCTTCTCGGTCACCCGGGTCGGCGTCGCCGGCGCTTCGACGCGCTGCTCGCAGCACGGCGCCGTCAGGCTCGTATCGGCGGCCGGACAGCAGTCGTGTCCGGCTGGCTCCGCCGGGGCTCCGCACTCGACCATCGGGCAGTCGGGCATGCCGCAGGGCGAGAGCGCGCTGGCCAAGGCCGGCAGCAGCAGCGCGATCGACAGCGCGGATGCAAGGGTGCGGAGGAGACTCCTCATCTCGCCGAGACGATACGAGCACGGCAACCGGCGAGGCCATACCCGAAAAGGTGGGTACCGGCGGACCGCGGGGGTGGCCCTCGTCACGGCTAGGCCTTGTCCGCCCGGTGGAGGGCCATGGTGCCGAGCGGCGTAGGGATCCGGCGGGTGACCCCGACTCCCTCGAATCCTGCCGCGCGGAAGGCGTCGGCCAGACCGCCGACGAGCTGGGGCGACGTGTTGGCGAAGCCGTCAAGCCACTGGACCGGGAGGAAGAGCAGCCGCTGCAGGCGGCTCGTCGGCGGGCCCCAGTCGGCGACGTGGAGCTGCCCGCCGGGCCGGAGCACGCGGTGCAGCTCGCGTGCGGCCGAGACCTTGTCCTCGGTCGCCAGATGGTGGAAGAAGAGAGTCGAGACCGCCCGATCGAAGCTGTCGTCGGGATACGGGAGCCGCGTCGCGAGCCCCTGCTGCCAGGTGACCTCGACGCCGGCCCGAGCCGCCTTCCGCTCGGCCCGGGCCAGCACCTCCGGATCGCCGTCGAGTCCGAAGATCCGGAGCCCGGCGCAGCGCCGGGCCATCTCGATCGCCAGGGTTCCGGTGCCGCAGCCGAGGTCGAGGACGCGCTGCCCGGG
>CAADGG010000014.1 GCA_900696485.1 uncultured Pseudomonadota bacterium | reverse complement strand
TCCCTACGCGCAGGACGCGGTCGTGATCGTCGCGGCTCGCGGATGCCGCGGGCACGCAGCGGAGACCCACGCGGCGCGGACGGTTCGTCGGCCCCGGATGGTCGGCTATCCGTTCCGAAGACGGTCCTCCGGATCGCGGTGTAGAAGACGGGCAACCTGCAAGTATGGGTTCGTGCTGAGATGCGCTGCGACGACGTCGATCACTTCGTCGTCCGCGACCTCGTCGATTCCTCGCTTCAGTTCAGAGAGCATGTCCAGGATCACCTGCCGGACCGCCGCGAAGAGGAGATCCTTCTTGCTGCCGTACTGCCGCCGCAGTTCGCTCTCGGCGAGGCCGGCTCGGTGAGCGACCTGCAGCAAGGTCGTCGCGGCGAATCCTTGCTCGAGGAAGAGCTGCCGGGCCGTCTCCAAGACGAGATCGTCGGTCTGGCTCGTCGGGCCTACCATCGATGCCTCCCTTTCCTCGCTCCCTTGTCTCGCGCTCTTTTCTCGAGTCGGGAAGTTCGCCCACTGCGACTTCCGTGCAGGGTGTCATGCCTTTGGCAGTGAACCTGGAGCGACCGTCGTCGCGTCATGAGATCTGCGTCTAGCTTCGACGCCAGGGAGTCTGGCCGAATTCCTCGTTCCCTCAACAGCCGGCGGGCGGGCCGAGCAGATCTCGCTGCCGGCCGAGTGGGTCCCGATCGCGCAGCGCGGAAGCGACCCGCAGGTCGATCCCCCGACCGCGGTACCCTGGGGCTGGTGCCGGAGCCTTCGACCAGGGCGTTCGTCGCTCTCGGCCTGCCGGACCTCGCGGGCCGGCGACGTCGGCGTGGGGACTGCGGCCCGGCTCTACGTCTCGGTCGGGAAGCCACGCTGCGTCCAGCCGGTCCAGCCTTCGGCCAGCGAGCGCACGTGCGTGAAGCCCATTTCCCGCAGGGCACGCGCCGCCAGCGCACTGCGGTGGCCGCCGCCGCAGTACAGGACGAGTTTGCGCGAACGGTCGGCGAGCCACGGATCGCGTTTCGGGTGCTCGAGGTCCGCGCGGACCTCGAGGAAGCCGCGCGGGAAGTGGCGTGCGCCGGGGAGATGGCCCGCCGCGAACTCGTCCGGCTCCCGCACGTCGAGGAACTCCCAGCCGTCCCGCCCCGGTCTCCCGAGCAGCGCGTGCGCCGCTTCCGGTGAGATCTCCTCGATCTCCGCCAGCGCCTCCCGGACGAGATCCGCTAGAGCTTTGGCCATCGAGCCATGGTAGCCGCTGGCCGCGAGCGCCGCGGTCGCGAAAGGAGCACCCCGTCATGGACCACCCGAGCGTGATCCGGCCCGAGCAGCATGCCGTGTTCCGGCCCGACAAGATGGGCAAGAGCACGCTGTTCGAGTCCGAACGCCTGCTCGTCGGCCTGAACGCTTTCGAGCCCGGTCAGGAGCATGCGCTCCATGCCCACCAGGGGATCGACAAGCTGTACGTGGTGTTGTCGGGTTCCGGCGAGTTCCTGCTCGAGGGCCGCGCGGTGCCGATGCAGCCAGGCACGCTGCTCGTCGCGCCGTCCGGGGTCCCCCACGGCATCCGGAACGGCGGCACGGAGCGGCTCGTCGTGCTCGCCGCGCTGGCGCCCGGCTCGTAGCCCGGCGGGCGCCGGCTCCGGACGCGCTCGCCAAAGGACTCAGGCGCCACGTGGAAGTGCCGATGACACTCCAGTAACCTTGTCGTCGATTCCAGCGTCTCAGTGGCGGAGAACGCCGCCGCGAGGCGCCCTGCGGCGGCACTGCGTGGCGCGAGCGCGCGCGGACGCTCGCCGGTCCGATCGGCTTCCGTCGCGTGGACTCGTCAGCCGGCGGTCGATGGCTCTCGATCGATTCTCTCGATCGATCAGAAAGGCTCTTCGAGGATGGATCCGCAGCCCGCCTCTGGTCGCCGCAACGAGCGCTCCGCGACCTCCCCGGAGCCGGCCCCGTCTCTCGCCGGGAACGCGCCCTCCGACCGGCCAGAGGGACATCTGCCGGACGCGCGTTCGATCCGCTTTGAGTCTCGCGACGCGAACCCGCTCTCCGCGTTCGGGGTGAACGCCGCGGCCGTCGAGGAGATCTATCAGCGCTACGAGACGGATCCCGGATCCGTCGATCCGGCCTGGTCCGCTTTGTTCGACGGGGAGCCGGCGCCCGGCCCCAATGGGCGTCTCGACCGCCGCACCGCCGAGAAACACGCGCGCGTGCTGCGGCTGGTCCACGCGTACCGCGCGCGCGGGCACCGCATCGCGCAGACCGATCCGCTCGGCGGGCACGCGGACTCGTACTTCCCGGAGCTCGATCCCGGCCACTACGGGCTGGGTCACGACGATCTCGACCAGTCCTTCCTGGCCGGCGATCTCCCGGGCGGGCCGGTGCAGCCGCTGCGCGACATCCTGGCGCTGCTGCGCGAGACCTACTGCGGCAAGGTCGGCGTCGAGTTCACGCACATCCAGGATCCCGGCCGCAAGCTGTGGGTGCAGCGGCGCATCGAGGAGACGCGCAACCGCAGCCTCTTCGCGAAGCAGGATCGGCTGCGGATCCTCGAGCGGCTCGCCGAATCGGAACTCTTCGAGCGTTTCCTGCACACCAAGTTCCTGGGCCAGAAACGCTTCTCGCTGGAGGGCGCCGAGTCGCTGATCCCGCTGCTCGACACGTTGGTCGAGGAAGCGCCGGGGCACGGCGTGCGCGAGTTCGTGATCGGCATGGCGCACCGCGGCCGGCTGAACGTGCTGTCGAACGTGCTGTGCAAGTCGCTCGAGTCGATCTTCGGCGAGTTCGAGGACATCGAGAACGTCGCGGCGCCGTTCGGCTCCGGCGACGTCAAGTACCACAAGGGCTACTCGATCGACCGAAAGACCCGTTCGGGCCAGCGCGTCCACCTGTCGCTCACTGGCAATCCCTCGCATCTCGAGGCCGTCAATCCCGTCGTCGAGGGCCGGGCGCGCGCCAAGCAGATGGGATCCGGGGATCGCCGCGGCCGCACCGTCGTGCCGCTGCTGATCCACGGAGACGCCGCCTTCGCCGGCCAGGGCATCGTGGCGGAGACGCTGAACCTCTCGCGCCTCAAGGGCTATTCCACCGGCGGCACGATCCACGTCGTGGTGAACAACCAGATCGGCTTCACCGCATCGCCGGCCGAGACCCGCTCCACGCTGTACTGCACCGACGTTGCGAAGATGTTGCAGGCCCCGATCTTCCACGTGAACGGCGACGATCCGGAGGCGGTCGTGCACGTGGTGTTGCTGGCCTTCGAGTATCGCCAGCGCTTTTCCGAGGACGTCGTGATCGAGCTGGTCTGCTATCGCCGGCACGGGCACAACGAGGGCGACGAGCCGAGCTTCACGCAGCCGTTGCTCTACGAGAAGATCCGCGACACGACGTCGGTCCGACATCACTACCAGGCGTCGCTGATCGAGGCGCAGGTGATCACGCGCGAGGACGCCGAGCGCATGGAGGCGCGGGAGAACGAGCAGCTCCAACACGCGCTCGAGACGATCAAGACCCGCCCGCCCGGCCCGGACGAGCCCTACGAGCCCGGCGGGCCGTGGACCGGCTTCTCGCGCACGACGCCGATCGAGCCGTGCGAGACGGCGGTCTCGATCGAGCGCTTGCAGCAGCTCGGCGAACGGCTCGCGGAGCTCCCGTCGGGCTTCGAGGTGCATCGCAAGCTCGAGGCATTCCTCGAGAAGCGGCGCAAGGCGATCGCCGAAGGCGCCGACATCGACTGGGCGTTCGCCGAGGCGCTCGCCTTCGGCTCGCTGCTGCTCGAAGGCTTCGGCGTCCGACTCTCCGGGCAGGACTCGTCGCGCGGCACCTTCAGCCATCGTCACGCGGTGCTGGTGGACCAGGGCAGCGCCACGGAGTACGCGCCGCTCGCGCACCTGAGCAACTCCCAGGGACGCTTCGAGGTGTATGATAGCCCGCTGTCCGAGGCGGCTGTGCTCGGCTTCGAGTATGGCTACACGCTGACCGATCCGATGACGCTGGTGCTGTGGGAGGCGCAGTTCGGCGACTTCTCGAATGGCGCGCAGGTGATCATCGATCAGTTCGTGGCATCGGCCGCCGTCAAGTGGGGACGCATCAGCGGCCTCGTGATGTTGCTGCCGCACGGCTACGAGGGGCAGGGGCCGGAGCATTCGAGCGCTCGCATCGAGCGCTATCTGCAGTTGTGCGCCGAGGACAACATGCAGGTGGTGAACTGCACGACGCCGGCGCAGTACTTCCACGTGCTGCGCCGCCAGATGCGCCGGAACTTCCGCGCGCCCTTGATCGTGTTCACGCCGAAGAGCCTGTTGCGCTCGCCGCGTGCGGTGTCGAAGCCGGAGGATCTCGCGAACGGGCGGTTCCAGCCGGTGCTCGGCGACGCACAGGCGGAACGGCGGGCCGCGCGGATCCGCCGCGCGCTGTTGTGCTCCGGAAAGGTCTACTACGAGCTGCTCGAGGAGCGCGAGAAGCGACAGGCCGACGACGTCGCGATCCTCCGCGTCGAACAACTCTATCCGTGGCCGGGGGAAGAGCTGGCCACGGCGCTGGCGCCGTATGCCGGGCTCGAGCACGCCGTCTGGGTGCAGGAGGAGCCTCGCAACATGGGCGGTTGGTCGTTCGTGCGCGAGCAGATCGACGAGTCCCCGGTCGCGGGCGTCGCCCTCCGGTACGCGGGGCGCCCGGCCTACGCGGCGCCCGCGGGCGGTTCGATGCGTGTGCATCGCAAGCGCCAGGGGGAGCTGATCGCGCAGGCGTTCGGAGACGAGGCGCCGGTCGTCTGACGGGCCGCGTCCGATGCCGCGGCGCTCCGTGCGGAGAACGCCGGCGCGGATTCGCATCCCCGTGCTCCTTCGGGCATCCTCGACCGGCGCGCCGGGGAGGGGAGACGCGCGGAGGGCGCTCATGGCGATCTACGACCGGCTCTCGGCCCAGGACCGCAGCTTCCTCGATCTGGAGGGGCCGTCGATCCACATGCATGTGGCGGGCGCCTTCCTGTTCGAACGCGGCTCGATGTCGACACCGCAGGGCGGTGTCGACATCGATGCCATCTGCGACTACGTGGAAGCGCGGCTGCACCGGATCCCGCGCTATCGGCAGCGGCTCGCCTGGATTCCGATCGAAGCGCATCCCGTCTGGGTGGACGACGATCGCTTCAACATCCGTTACCACGTGCGCCACGCCGCGCTGCCGGCACCCGGGGACGATCGGCAACTCAAGCGCCTGTGCGCCCGGATCCTGTCGCAGCAGCTCGATCGCCGCCGCCCGCTGTGGGAGATGTGGGTCGTCGAGGGACTCGAGCACGATCGCTTCGCGCTGGTCTGCAAGACGCACCACTGCATGGTCGACGGGATCTCGGGCGTGGATCTGCTGGCCGTGCTGCTCGGCGTCACGCCCGAGAAGGAGTTCGAGCCCGGCCCGGCCTGGTATCCGAACCCGGCGCCGAGTGGCTTCGATCTGGCGCGCGATGCGGTCTGGCGCCGGGTCGAGACGCCCTTCGTCCTCGCCCGCGCGGCGCTCTCGGCGCTGCAGAAACCGGAGCAGGCGCTGGACCAGTTCCGGGATGCCCTCAGCGGGGTCGGCCAGGCGTTGTCCTCGGCGCTGTCGCCAGCGGCCGACACGCCGCTCAACCGGCCGATCGGACCCCACCGCCGCTTCGACTGGCTCGGCTTCGACATCGCCGAGGTGAAACGCGTGAAAGACCGGCTCGGAGGAACCGTCAACGACGTGGTCCTGGCGACGGTGGCAGGGGCCGTCTCGCGCTTCCTCGAACAGCGTGGGATCCCGCTGCGCCGCCAGCGTGAGCTCGATTTCCGCGCCTTCTGCCCCGTGTCGGTGCGCAGCGCCGCGGAGCGTGGGGCGCTCGGCAACCGCGTCTCCTCGATCATCGCGCGCCTGCCGATCGCCGAGCGCGACCCGACGCGCCGGCTCGGCGCTGTGCGCACGATCACCGCGGATCTGAAGCGATCGAAGCAGGCGCTCGGCGCCGAGGTGCTGAGTTCCGTCTCGGAGTGGACGGCTCCGACGCTGGCCACGCTGGCGGCCCGGCTGGCGTTCGCCAACCGGGTCTCGAACCTGGTCGTGACCAATGTGCCAGGCCCGCAGATCCCGCTGTACCTGCTCGGCGCGCGGATGCTCGAGAGTTATCCGATGGTGCCGCTGTTCGAGAGCCAGGGCCTCGGAATCGCGCTGTTCAGCTATGCCGGCGGCCTCTACTGGGGCTTCAACGCCGACTGGGACCAGTTCCCGGACCTGCACGACTTCGTCGGGGCGATCGACGCCTCGTTCCGTGAGCTCTGCGAGGCGGCCGACGCGGTCGCCGCGTGATCTGCAGCGCGTCTCGGCGGCCGGCATCGAAGGAGCCACTCGACCTGCGAAGCCGGCCCCAGCGCGTCGAGCGCCGATGTGTCGTCCTCCGGACTGACGGAGCGACGGAAAGCCGGCACGCTGCGGGGTTCCCGCCGTGCGTCTTGAAGGGCGGGCGGTCCGTCGTTATCTACCGGACGGAGGTTCCCGCCATGCGAGACGTTCTGTCGCTCGTGCTCGCCGGCGGGGAGGGAAAGCGCCTCTATCCGCTCACCCGGGAGCGCAGCAAGCCGGCCATGCACTTCGGCGGGCGCTATCGGCTCGTCGACTTCGTGCTGTCGAACCTGGTGAACAGCGGCTTCCAGCGCATCAAGGTCCTCACGCAGTACCGGGCGACGTCGCTGGTGCGGCATCTCGCGCGCGGCTGGTCGCTGGCCTCGACGGTGGTGGACGAGTTCATCGAGCCGGTCCCGGCCGCGATGAACATCGGGCCGACCTGGTTTCGCGGAACCGCCGACGCGATCTGGCAGAACCTCGACCTGCTGCGCGATACGCGCCCCGCGGACGTGCTGGTGTTCGGTTCGGACCATGTCTACAAGATGGACATCGGTCTGATGGCCGAGCACCACCGCGCGGTGGGGGCCGATCTCACCGTGGCGGCGTTGCCGGTGCCGCGCGCGATGGCGTCCCGTGCCTTCGGCTGCATCGAGGTCGATGCCTCGGGCTGGGTGCGCGGCTTCGTCGAGAAACCGGCCGACCCGCCGCCGATCCCCGGGGATCCGGAGCGCACCCTGGTCTCGATGGGCAACTACGCGTTCCGGACGCGGACGCTGATCGAGGAGCTGCGACGGAACGTCGAGCAGGAACAGACCACCCACGATTTCGGCCGCGACATCCTCACCAGCGTCCATGGGCGCCGCAAGGTGGCCGCCTACGACTTCACGTCGCAGCTCTGTCCGGGGGAGGCCGAAACCTGTCGAGGCTACTGGCGTGACGTCGGGACGATCGACTCGTACTTCGACGCCAACATGGACCTCGTGTCGGTGGAGCCGAAGCTCAATTTGTACAACGAGTCGTGGCCGATCCGGGGCGTACAGGCCGGCACGGGGCCGTGCAAGTTCGTGTTCGCCGACGAGGCGCGCAACCGTGTCGGCAGCGCCGTGGACTCGATCGTCGGGGCCGGCAGCATCATCTCCGGCGGACACATCGAGAGGACCGTCGTCTTCACCAACGTGCGCGTCAACAGCTACAGCCACGTCTCCGACAGCGTCCTGTTCCCCGGCGTCGAAGTCGGTCGGGGCGCACGCCTGCGGCGCTGCATCGTCGACAAGGGTGTGACGATCCCGGCCGGAATAGAGATCGGCTACGACGTCGAGCAGGATCGCAGCCGCTTCACGGTCAGCGAGGGGGGAGTCGTCGTCGTGACCCGACAGGACTTCGGCCAGCGCGATGAGTTCGACATCGCGTGACCCACGTCGATGGCCGGTAGGCCCACGAAGCGCGCGCCGGCTCGCCGCGGCGCGAAGCCGGCCGGCCGCTCCGGGGCCACCCGGACCGGCGCACAGCGGAGTCCGCGCCGGCGCCGGCTGCGGCTGCACTTCGCGGCCGCCGAGCTGGCTCCGCTCGTGCTGTCGGGCGGTCTCGGCGAGGCCGTGGCCGGGCTGGCCGGCGCGCTGGCGGAGCGCGGCCACGCGCTGACCTGCCTGCTGCCGGCGCATCGCCGCCTGCTCGAGAGTCCGCAGTGTCCCCCGCTCACCGACGTCGGGGCCGTCCAGTTGTCGCTCCCGGACGCCGTGCACGCCGGGTGCTGGCGCGAAGGCAGGCTCGGCGCGCTGCGCCTGCTGTTGCTCGACCTGCCGACCCTCTATGACGCCCCACAGCTCTATGGCACCCCCGGCGCCGACGCCGAAGCGCGACGCTTTGCCGCCTTCGCCCGCGCCGTGGCGGCGCGCACCGCCCGCGAGACGCCGGACGTGCTCGTCGCGCACGACTGGCATGCGGCGCTGGCGCTCTGCTGCCTGCGCACGCTGCACGATTTCGGGGTCGCCCGCGGGATCGGCTGCGTCCAGGTGGTCCACAACAGCGCGTACCAGGGACGCTTCGGTGCGTCGCAGATGCCGGTGACGGGATTGCCCTCGGAACTGTTCCATCCGGAGGCGCTCGAATTCTGGGGCGATCTGTGTCTGCTGAAGGGGGGCCTCGTGTGGGCGGACCGCATCATCGCGGTGTCGCCGACCCATGCGGCCGAACTGCAGACGCCGAGCTTCGGAGCCGGCCTCGAGGGCGTCTACCGCTGGCGCGCCCATCGGCTGCTCGGCATCCCCAACGGGGTCGACGTCGTGCGCCACGATCCGGCGACGGATGCCGCGCTGCCGGCCCGGTTCGGCAGCGAATACCCCAAACCGAAGGCCACCTGCCGGACGCATCTGCTGGCCTCGCTGGGCCTCGAGCCGCCCGAGCCGGGGCGACTGCTCGCGGCGATCGGACGACTCACCGAGCAGAAAGGCTGGGACGTGCTCGCCGACGCCATCCCTGCGCTGCTCGAACGCGGCGCCTCGCTGGCGCTGCTCGGCGACGGCGATCCGGCGCTGGCCGAGCGCCTGCGTGTCGCGGCACGGCGCTGGCCGACCCGCGTCGCTGTCACGATCGGTTGGGACGAGACGCTCGCGCACCGGCTCTACGCCGGCGCCGATGGCGTGTTGATCCCGTCACGCTTCGAACCCTGCGGACTCGTGCAGCTCGTCGCGCAGCGTTACGGCGCGTTGCCGATCGCCCACGCCGTCGGCGGCCTCGTCGACACGATCCGGGACGGGGAGACCGGCATCCTCTTCGAGCCGCTGACGGCGCCGATGCTGGTGGCGGCGGCCGAGCGGGCGGCCGCGCTGTTGCGCGGCGCCGACGCCGGCGATGTGGTCTCGCGTCTGCTCTCGCTCGACGTTTCCTGGCGCACGCCGGCTGCGAGCTACGAAACGGTCTTCGCGGCGGTGGCGCGCGAAGCCGTGCGGCGGATCTGATCTCGCGTGCGTGTGCTCCCCGGCGCTCCCGCTCCGCTCGGTGTCCACTTCCGCGTCGACGAGCACGGGCCGGGCGTCGACGTGGCGGTCTGCTCGGCACACGCGACGCGTATCGAGTTGTGTCTGTTCGACGCCTCCGACGCGACGGCCGAGTCCGCGCGGATCCCCTTGCCCGAGCGCAGCGGGGACGTCTGGCACGGCCGGATCCTCGGACTCCGCCCGGGCCAGCTCTACGGCCTGCGGGCGCACGGCCCGTGGGATCCCGCAGCCGGCCATCGCTTCGATCCGTCCAAGCTGCTGGTGGATCCGTATGCGCGCGCGATCGCCGGCCCGGTCGTGTGGAACACGGCTTTGCTCGGGCACGATCCGGCTTCTCCCGATGCCGTCGATACGGCGCCCTGGATGCCGAAATGCCTGATCGTCGATCCGGCCTACGACTGGCGGGACGATGCGCCACCGCAGACACCCTGGAGCCGTACGGTGTTGTATGAGTGCCACGTGAAGGGCATGACCAGGCAGCATCCCGGCGTCCCGCCGGAGCACCGCGGCCGGTACCTGGGGCTCGCGGCCGAGCCGGTGATCGAACACCTGCTCGGGCTCGGCGTCACGGCGCTCGAGCTGCTACCGATCCAGCACCACGCGATCGACGTGCACCTGGCCCGGCTCGGACTTCCGAACTATTGGGGTTACATGACACTCGGCTTCTTCGCGCCGGATGCGCGCTTCGCCAGCGGCGCGCTCGGGCAGCAGATCGCCGAGTTCCGAGAGATGGTGAAACGGCTGCATCGCGCCGGGCTCGAGGTGATCCTGGACGTCGTCTACAACCACACGCCGGAGGGCGGGCACGACGGCCCGACGCTCTCCCTGCGCGGACTCGACAACGCCGTCTACTACCGGTTGCACCCCGATGCCCCCGGCGAGTACCTGGACTTCAGCGGTTGTGGCAACAGCCTCGATACGACGCAGCCGCGCGCCTTGCAGCTGGTTCTCGACAGTCTCCGCTATTGGGTTCGCGAGATGCACGTCGACGGCTTCCGCTTCGATCTCGCGTCGCTCCTCGCCCGGGACCCGGTCGCCTTCCAGCCCTCCGCCCGCTTCTTCGAATGGATCCGGCAGGATCCGACGTTGCAGGGGGTGAAGCTGATCGCGGAACCCTGGGACCTCGGTCCCGAGGGCTGGCAGCTGGGCCGCTTTCCGGTCGGGTGGTCCGAATGGAACGACCGCTTCCGAGACGCCGCGCGGCGCTTCTGGCGTGGCGACGAGGGACAGCTGCCCGAGCTGGCTTCGCGCCTCTCGGGCTCGAGCGATTTCTTCGCTCCGGATCGTCCGCCGCAGGCGAGCGTCAACTTCGTCGTCGCACACGACGGCATGACGCTGCGGGATCTCGTCACGTACGCGCACAAGCACAACGAGGCGAACGGAGAGGAGAATCGCGACGGGGGCCATGACGAGAGCCACAACTGGGGCACGGAGGGTCCCAGCCCGGTCCGACGCGTCCGCGCGCTGCGCGAGCGGGCGCGACGGAATCTCCTGGCCACGCTCGTGCTGTCCCAGGGCGTGCCGATGCTGTCGCACGGGGACGAGTTGGGCCGTACCCAGCGCGGCAACAACAACGCCTACTGCCAGGACAACGAGCTTACGTGGATCGACTGGAATCCTGCGGACGAGGACCGCGCCTTCCACGCCTACGTACGCAGAATCCTGTCCCTTCGCAGACACAACGCCGTGTGGAGACGCCGGCGCTTCTTCGCGGGCGAGCCGCTCGGGCCGGGGCTTCCGGAGGACGTGCGATGGCTGCGACCCGACGCGAAACCGATGACTGCGGAGGACTGGCAGGATCCACGACGCCGCGTGCTCGCGCTGTGGATCCCCGCCGAGGCGGCCGATCCCGTCGACGAGCACGGCCGCGCCCAGGCGGCGGAGACCGTGCTGCTGCTGCTGAACGGGAACCGTCACGTGCACGGCTTCACGTTGCCGCGGCCCTCCGGGCCGGGTGCATGGCAGCAACTCGTCGACACCGCGGGACCGGATCGAGAGCGCCGCTTCCGTCCGGAGGCACGCGTGCGCGTCGCACCGCATGGACTGGTGGTTCTCGCCTGGCGGAGCCAGCCGTGAGTTCCGAGCGGCCGCTGCTCGGAAGCCTCGCCGAGCGACTCGGCATCCTCTCGTCGTACTGGGATCTGACCGGGCAGCAGCGCGTGACCAGCGATGCGACGCGCGAGGCATTGCTCGCCGCCTTGCACATCGATGCGTCGGACGAAGCGCATGCCGCTGCGGCGCTCGCGCGTCTCGACGCCGAGCAGGCGGCGCGCTGGATCGATCCGGTGCTGGTCTGGCGCGAGCACGAGGACTCGATCCCGCGGGTTCCGGTCCGCGTGCCGGCGGACGCCGATGCCGCCGAGTGGCGGCTCGAGTTGCACGCCGAGAACGGACCCGTTGCGGTCGCCGAGGGTCGGGTCGCAGATCTCATCGTCGATCGATCCGCCGGGAGTGAGGTGCAACTGTCGCTGCCGGCCCGCCCGCCGCTCGGGTATCACGAGGTCCGGTTCTTCTTAGAAGGCTCGGGCGTGTCCTACGGCGGCGTCCAGCGCTTCGTGATGGCGCCGTGGACGGCCCTGCCGGTGGCGGAGAAGCTCGCCGGCCGGCGGGCCTTCGGGCTCTGGACCAATCTCTACACCGTCCGCGGGAACGCCGGCCAAGGCGTCGGCGATCTCAGCGACCTCGGCGAGCTGCTCGCCTGGTGCGCCGAGGCCGGCGGCGCCTTCGTCGGCGTGAATCCGCTTCATGCGGTCGCGAATCGCGGGCTCGCGATCACCCCCTACAGCCCGTCGAGTCGGTTGTTCCGCAACGTGTTGATGCTCGACGTCGAGGCCGTGCCGGAGCTCGCGGCGTGCGGCGAGGCGCGCGCACGGCTCGTCGAGCCCGGATTCCAGCAGCAACTGGCCGCGCTGCGCGCCGCGGCGACGATCGATCACGGCGCCGTGCTCGACGCCAAGCTCGCGGTGCTGCGTCTGCTCCACGCCTGCTTTCGACGCGCGGGCGCCGCGGCGCCGCGCGCAGCCGACTTCGCGCAGTTCCGTGCTCGGGAGGGGACGGCGCTCGAGGACTTCGCCACGTGGGAGGTGCTGGCGGAGCATTTCGGGGCGCCCGGCGCACCGGCTTGCGATTGGCGGCACTGGCCGGCGCCGTACCGGGATCCGCGGGCGCCGGCCGTCGCCGAGTTCCGCCGCACACAGGGTGCAGAAGTCGAGTTTCGCGCCTGGTTGCAGTTCGAGCTCGATGCGCAGCTCGCTCGTGCCTCCGCGCGTGGGCGGGACGCCGGCCTGGCGATCGGGGTCTATCAGGACCTCGCCGTCGGATCGGCGCCGGACTCGGCGGACACGTGGATGGCGCAGGATCTGGTGGCCCACGGCGCCACGGTCGGCGCGCCGCCGGACGATTACGCGCCGGACGGCCAGAACTGGGGCTTCCCGCCGCTCGATCCGCACCGGCTGCGCGCCGACGGGTATCGGCTCTGGAGCAGGCTGCTGCGGGCCAACCTCGCCCACGCCGGCGCCTTGCGGATCGACCACGCCATGGGCCTCCAACGGCTGTTCTGGATCCCGGATGGCCAGCCCGGTCATGCGGGTGCCTATGTGAAATCTCGCTTCGACGAGATGCTCGGTGTGCTGGCGCTCGAGAGCCGCCGAGCCGGCGCGCTGATCATCGCCGAGGATCTCGGCACCGTGCCCGAAGCGTTTCGCGCGCAGCTCGCCGACTGGTCGATCCTGTCGTCGGCGGTCGTGTACTTCGAGCGCGCTGACGGGGTCCATCGGCCGGCCGCGACGTACCCGATCGACGCTCTCGCGACCGTCCAGACCCACGATCTGGTGCCGCTCGCCGGCCACGCCGACGGTGCGGATCTGCGGATCCGCCGCCGCGCCGGCCAGCTTCCCGACGATGACGCCCTCATGCGTGCGCTCGCCGCACGCGCCGACGAGCACCGCGCGCTGCTCGACCGGCTGCGCGCGGACGGACTGCTGCCGGCGGACGGCGAGGTCGATGCCGCCGCCCTCGCGCGGGCGGTCCACCGCTTCCTTGCGGCGACCCGTTCGGTCCTGGTGGCGGCGTCGCTCGACGATCTGGCCTTCGAGACGGAGCCGGTCAACGTGCCGGGGATCTCCGTCGAGCGACACCGAAGCTGGTCGCGTCGGATGACCCGGACGCTGGCGACGCTGCGCCGAGACCCCGTCGTCCAGGAGATTCTCGCGGAGCTGCACGCGCGGACCGCCTGACGAGCGGCGGAGGCCGGCCGTCGATCCGGCTATGCTCCCCGACCCGGTGAAGATCCGCCGCCGCGCGAGCGGCCGGCCCCGGGAAGGAGAGCATCCGCATGAACGCCCGCGCCGAGAACGAGCCGCCGGACGACGGCGACGGGTTCCTGCGCACCGTCCAGCGCAACGTCCGCTATCTGCTGGGCAAACGCTGGGAGGACGCATCTCCCCGCGATCTCATGACCGCCATCGCGCTGGCGAGTCGAGAGCCCTTGATCGAGCGCATGCTCGAGACGGAGGGACGCTATCGCCGGGCGGATGCCAAGCGACTCTACTACCTCTCGGTCGAGTTCCTGATCGGACGCTCGCTCGGCAACACGTTGCTCAACCTCGGACTGCTCGATTCGGTCGAACGCTCGCTGCGCGCGCTCGGCGTGGATTGGGAAGCCGTCATCGACGCGGAGCCCGATGCGGCGCTCGGCAACGGCGGCCTCGGGCGGCTCGCGGCCTGCTATCTCGACTCGCTCGCGACGCTCGACATGCCGGGTTTCGGCTACGGCATCAACTACGACTACGGCCTGTTCCGGCAGGCGATCGAGCACGGCCAGCAGCGCGAGTATCCCGAGGCGTGGCGGCGACCGGGCGCCGTGTGGCAGATCGAGCGGCCCGAGCGCACGTGCCGGATTCCGATCTACGGTCGCTCCGTCCGCCGCGCAGGCGGCGGCGCGGATTGGCGGGACTGGCGCATGATCGTCGGCGTCCCCTACGACATGCCCGTCGTGGGATGGGGCGGCAAGACGGTGAATCACCTGCGCCTGTTCTCGGCGCGTGCCCCGGACGAGTTCGACATCGAGATCTTCCACCGCGGGGATTACCTGCGAGCCTTCGAGCGCAAACTGTCGACCGCGCGGATCTCCGCGCTGCTCTATCCGTCGGATTCGACCGAACAGGGCAAGGAGTTGCGCCTGCTGCAGGAGTATTTCTTCGTCTCGTGCGCACTGCGAGACATCCTGACTCGGTATCTGGAGACCCGATCGGACTTCGATTCGCTTCCCGACCAGGTCGCGGTGCAGCTCAACGACACGCATCCGGCGCTGGCGATCGCGGAATGGATCCGCTTGTTGGTCGACGAGCACGGACTCGACTTCGATCGCGCACTCGCGCTGACTCGAGAGAGCTTCGCGTACACCAACCACACCTTGCTCCCGGAGGCGCTGGAGCACTGGTCACGGCCGTTGATGGATCGAGTGATCCCGCGCCATCTCCAGATCATCGAGGACATCAACGCCCGCCATCTCGCGGCGGTCGAGCTGCGCTGGCCGGGGGACATCGAGCGGGTGCGGCGCCTCTCGATCTTCGATGAAGGGCATCCCCAGCACGTCCGCATGGCGCATCTCGCGATCGTCGGCAGCCACACGGTGAACGGCGTCTCGGCGCTCCACTCCGAGCTGGTGAAGCGGCAGTTGGTCCCGGATCTCGCCGCGCTGTGGCCGGAGAAGTTCTGCAATGTCACCAACGGTGTGACCCCGCGGCGCTGGCTCGCCAAGGCCAATCCCGGTCTGGCGCGGGCCATTTCGTCCCGCATCGGCGAAGGCTGGATCACCGATCTGGAGCAGTTGCGCGCGCTCGAGGCGTTCGCCAGCGACCCTGCCTTTCGCGCCGAGTTCCGCGCCATCAAGCGGGCCAACAAGGAGCGCCTGGCGCGCGTGGTGGCGAGCAGTACGGGGGTCACTCTCGATCCCGACGCGCTCTACGACGTGCAGGTCAAGCGGATCCACGAGTACAAGCGCCAACTGCTCGCGGCGCTCCACGCCATCCATCTCTACCTGCAGATCGCCGAGGATGGCCGAGGCCTCGAGGCACCGCGGGCGTGCCTGTTCGCCGGCAAGGCCGCTCCGGAATACTGGATGGCGAAGCTGGTGATCCGTCTGCTCTGCAACGTCTCGGACGTGATCGGCCGGGATCCGCGCACCGCCGGGCAGCTCCGGCTGGCCTTCGTCCCGGACTATCGCGTTTCGTTGGCCGAACAGATCATTCCGGCAGCGGATCTGTCCGAGCAGATCTCGACGGCCGGCTTCGAGGCCTCCGGAACCGGCAACATGAAGCTCTCGTTGAACGGCGCGCTCACGATCGGAACCCTCGATGGCGCCAACGTCGAGATCCGGGAGGCGGTGGGCACCGAGAACTTCTATCTGTTCGGGCTGCGCGCCGAGGAGATCGCGGCGCTGCGCGCCGAGGGAGGCTACGAGCCTCGCGAGCGCTACGAAGCCAGTCCGGCCATCCGCCGCGTGCTCGACGCGATCGGAAGCGAGCGTTTCTCCTGCGGCGAAGCCGGCGTCTTCGGTCCGATCCTGCAGAACCTGTTGGACCACGGCGATCCCTACTTCGTGCTGGCCGACTTCGAGGCCTACGCGGCGACGCAGGAGCGGGTCGCGGGGGATTTTCGCGACACCGAGGCCTGGTCCCGGCGAGCCATCCTGAACGTCGCGCGGATGGGCCGCTTCTCGTCGGACCGTGCGGTCCGCGAGTACGCCGACGGGATCTGGCAGCTCGCACCGGTCCCGTGATCGATCCGGACGGGCATCCGCGGCGCGGCAGCTATACTGGGCCGCTCTTCGGACCTGGAGGTTTCATGGATCGGACCCGTGTTCGCGCTTCGACGGCCCCGCCTCGGACTCCGGCTTCGACTTCGGCTCTGACGCAGGGCCTGGCTCTGGCGCAGGGTCTGGGAATGGGATTGGTCCTGTTCCTGGTCGTCGCCTGTTCGCCTCCGCAAGACAGCGGCTCCCCGGCGGCCGGCCCGAGCACGCAGCGCGCCGATGCGGAACAGCTCGCTGGCCGCATCGCCGGCCAGGAGGTCCGCGTCGGTGACCTCGATGCGTGGATCATGGGCAAGCTCTATGACAATGCCACCGGCAACGGCAACCCCTCGCGGCTCTTCGAGATCCGCAAGCGCGCGCTCGAACAGATGGCGAGCGAACAAGCGCTCGAAGCGCTTGCCACCGAACGGGGCAAGAGCAAGGAAGACCTGTTGCGCGAGGAGATCGACCAGCGCGCGGCGGTCGACGACGCGGAAGTCCAGGCATTCTACGAGCAGAACAAGGAGCGCTACGGCAAGCGGGAGTTCGACAAGGTCGAGGCCGTGGTTCGCCGCCAGCTCGAGCAACAGAAGCGACAGGGCGTTGCCCAGAAGTACCTCGAGGGGCTGCGTGCGGAACTCGGCTTCGAGAGCCTGCTCGAGGCGCCGCGCTTCGAGATCACTGGGGACGGACCCGCCCGCGGCCCGGCCGATGCGCCGATCACGCTCGTCGAGTTCAGCGACTATCAGTGCCCCTTCTGCAAGAACGCCGAACCGATCATCGACCAGGTGCTCGAGCGCTATCCCACCCAGGTGCGGGTGGTCTTCCGTCAGTTCCCGCTCGACAACATCCACCCGCAGGCGCGCGGCGCCGCCGAGGCCGCGCTCTGCGCCCGTGAGCAGGGCAAGTTCTGGGAGTATCACGAGAAGCTGTTCGAGGGGGCACCCAAGCTCGGCGAGGAGGAGCTGAAACGCTATGCGGACGAGGCCGGCCTCGATCGGGCCGCCTTCGATGCCTGTCGCGCCGAAGAGCAGCAAGCCGCGGCGGTCCAGGCCGACGTCGAGGCCGGTGAGCACATCGGCGTGGCCGGCACCCCGGCGTTCTACGTCAACGGACGGCCGCTCGCCGGCGCCCGCAGCGTGGAACAATTCGCCGCTCTGATCGACGAAGAGCTCGAACGGCTCGGTCTTGCGGTCCCCACGACGCCCCAACCCGCCGCTCCTCCCGCTCCTCCCGCTCCCGCTGCCCCCTGATCCGCCGGGAAGCCGCCCCCCGTCGCGGAACGCGTCGTCGAGAAACGGTCGTCAAGTCGTCAAGAAAGGGGTCGGGTTCGATCCGTCAATTTCTGGTCGGGATCAGCAGGACCTTCCCGAGGTTGCGGCGGTCCTGCAGGAAGTGATGCGCCTCGGCGGCGCGCTCGAAGGCAAAGCGGCCCGCCACGACGGGTCGGATGACCCCCTGACGCCAATGCTCGAGCAGCGTCTCCATCCAGCCTGCGATGCGTTCGGTCTCGCCCCACAGATGGCCGAGGTTCACGCCGAAAACGCCCTTGTTCTGGTTCATCAAGCCGAGTGGACCCCAGCGCAGGCGCAGTGTCGAAACTCCTGCCCGTAGCGAGGCGAGCCGCCGGCGCCGCTTGTCCGGCGCAGCGGCAGAGAGTCCGAACAGGCCGAGCCGTCCCGTCGGCGCCAGGCAGCGATCGCTCTTGCGGAAGGACTCGGCGCCGACGGCATCGAGGACGAGTTCGACGCCGCGCCCTCCGCTGATCTCGTGCACACGCGCCTCGAAATCCTCGGTCCGGGAGTCGATGCAGTGCTCGACTCCCATGCCGCGCAGGGCCTCGTGCTTGCCCTGCGAGGCGGCGCCGATGACCCGGGCGCCGATCCGGAGGGCGAGCTGGATGGCTGCGATGCCGACGCCGCCGCCCGCCGAGTGGATCAGGATCGTGTCACTCGCGCGAAGGCCGCCCATCACTTCGACCAACTGATAGGCGGTCAGATAGTTCACCGGCAGCGCGGCCCCGAGTTCTGCCGACATTCCATCGGGTCGCGTGAAGGCCTGGCGCTCGGGCACGCAGACCACGTCGGAGTAGCCGCCGAAGCGCGTCATGGCGAGCACGTCGCGCCCCACCCAGTCCGGGAAAGTGTCCGGACCCACTGCGTCGATGCGGCCGGCCACCTCGTAGCCGGGGACCACCGGAAGCGGAGGAAGATCCGGATACAGACCGAGACGGCCCATCACGTCGGCGAAGTTCACGCCGGCCGCTTCGACGCGGATCCGGACCTCGCCGGGACCCGGCAGTGGGTCTCGCGCCTCGCGCAGCTCGAGGGTCTCCGGCGCTCCGAACCGCGAAATCCAGATCTGTTGCACCGTCGCTACTCCGCGAGCCAGTCTGCGAAGTCGTCGCGTGCGATCCGACAGAAGGCGGTGTCGAGCTCGAAGCGCTCCAGCGCCTGCTCGAGCGCGCGGCCACCGGTCGGCAGCGGATGCGTGCGGAAGAACGTTTCGACCTCCTGGTGGTGTCGCGCCCCCAGCGCCGGTGTGGCTTCGATCAGCCTCGTGGCCAACATCGGAGGCATGCGCTTGCGCAGCCGCGACCAGTGTTTGCGCAGGAAATCCCAGCTGAGTTCGCGTGCGGCTGGATTGACGAGCAGCCTCGCGATCACGATCGCCAGATCCTGGGTGGGAATCCGCGGGCCGAGGCATAGTGACAGCGTGCGGCGCACCAATGCTTCGTCGCGGAACTCCGCCAGTGCGAGCAGGAAGCGACGTCGTTCCTGGGGCGTCGTCGCTGCGTCGAAGGCCTCGAGCACGGCCTCGAAACGCCGGGCGTCGCCGGTCCGGGCCGCCAGCATCACCACCGAATCGACCAGGTTCGGGTCGATCGCGGTCCGCCGGATGAGGTAGGTCTCGAAGCGCCGGGCCGCGACCGCCAGCACGGGAGGCCAGGCGGCGACGTCGCCCAACAGTCCGACCAGCACGCCTCGACGCACACGCGCATCGATCGGCTCGCGCGGCGGCGGATCCCACCCGATCTCGGCGAGCGCCGGCCCGAAGCGGGCTGCCACGCGATCGCGGAAGGCCTCGACGGCCCGCGCGCCGAGCTCCGGCGCCAGCCGATCCTCCAGGAATGCCAGCGGCCCCCGCAGTGCGAGCAGCACGTCCGCCTCGGGTTCGTCTCCGAGCGCATCGACGAGCAGAAGGAAGGATGCGAGTGGCGAGCGGCCGGCACGGGCCAGCGCCCATTGATGATCCACGAGACCCATGCGCTCGACGACACTGAGCTGCGGCAGATGGGCCGCGAGCGCGCGCAGCTCTCGGCCATCGTGGAGCGGGCGGAAGAATCCCCCCTCATCGGCATTGCCGTACACGAAACGTGTTGCGCCCCGACCGAGGTCGATGCGATCCGTGGTGGTCGTGATCAACTTGCGCACGAGCTTCGGCCGGCCGGTCTCCCCCTGCACGCGGCCGACCCACGGGATCGGCCACTTCTCGACCCCGCGCTTCGAGCTGCGGGTACCGGCGGGCCGCCCCGGACGGCGTCCCGGCCTCGGCGCCGGCCGGGCGACGAAGCGGTCCTGGCGGATCCGGAGCAGCGTCCGGCCGCCGCTGCGAGTCCGCGCGAGCGTCAGCACCGGAAGCCCTTCCTGATCGACCCAGCCCCGCACGATCGGCTCGACTTCTTCGCCGGCCGCCTCGCTGAGCGCGCGCCAGAGATCCGCGGCCACCGCGTTGGCCTCGCGATGGCGTCGGATGTACCGGCGCACGCCCTTCCGGAACACCGACGGGCCGAGGTAGCGCTCCAGCATCCGCACCACCGACGCACCCTTCTCGTAGGTGATGAGATCGAAGTTCTCGGTCGCCTCGGCCGGGGAGTGCACCTCCGTATGGATCGGATGGGTGTGTCGGAGCGCATCGAGTCGCAGCGCCGCCGCGCGGTGGTGCTGGAAGTCCTGCCACATCTTCCACTCGGGTTTCCACTGGTCGATGATCTCGAAAGCCATCCACGTGGCGAAGGCCTCGTTGAGCCAGAGGTCGTCCCACCACGCCATCGTGACGAGGTCGCCGTACCACATGTGTGCGAGTTCGTGGCAGATCACATCCGCCGCACGCTTCTTCTCGGCGAGCGTGGCGCTCTTGGGGTCGAGGAGCAGCAGGTTTTCCCGGAAGAAGACGGCCCCGGCGTTCTCCATGGCGCCCGCCTCGAAGTCCGGCACCGCGACGAGGTCGAGCTTGGCGTACGGGTAGGGCAGGGCAAACCAGCGCTCGAGCCGCGCCAGGGACTCCCGGGCCGCTTCGAGCGCGAACGCGACGAGAGCGCCCTTGCCCGGCGCATGCCAGACACGGATCTCGGTCTTCCCGAGCTTTACGGCGCGTGAGCGCTCGAGGGCGCCGACTGCGAGGGCCACGAGATAGGTCGACAGACGAGGGGTCTCGGCGAAGTGCACACGCTTGCGTTCGCCGGCGAGACGCTCGGTTCGTGTGATCGGCGAGTTGGACAAGACCGCAAGCTCCTGGCGCGTCTCGACCCGGATCGTGAAGCGTGCCTTCATCGCCGGTTCGTCGAAGCACGGGAAGAAACGGCGCGCCTCGGCGGCCTCGAGCTGCGAGAACGCATACGGCTGTCCGCCGGCGTTCGCGGCGTAGAGCCCGCGCAGATCGTCGCGCAGCCGGCCGCGGAAAGAGATCCGCAGCGTGGCATCGCCCGGGCCCACTGGGCGCGGCAGCGAGAAGGCGGCGGTCTGGCGCGCCGGATCGAGGGACACGCGCGCAGCCCAGGAACCCTCGGCGGATTCGATCCGGGCCTGCGCAATCCGCAGTTCGGCCGCATGTAGCACGATCTGACGGCGCGCCCGCTCGAGCCGCAGCCGGATCGTCACCTCCCCGGCATAGTCGGCCCCGCGCACCGGATCGACATCGAGGGTGAGGTCGTAGGCGAGCGGTGTGACGTCGCCCTCGAGTCGGTCGCTCGCTCGCGGACGTCTGGCCGCCGGATCGGAATCCTTCATGTCCGCTCGCCCCCCCTATGGCGCTCTCCGCGCGCCAGGATAGCCCGCGACGGCACGCCTGCTGCCCGGTCGCGGCGCATCGCGATCTTCGCCGACTGCCAGCCGGATCCGGCTCGTGTCAGAACGCCGCGAAGCAATCCGCCGCGACGGGTTCTTGGTCGAGGAGCTCGAGTTCCTGGAGCTGTTCGCCCAGGACGCGCCACCGTTCGAGCGACATGGCGCCGAGCCCGTGCGCGCGGGTGAACTCGTCCTCGATCAACGGCTGTTGCGCGACGGCCCCGAGCGCGAAGGTCTCGGCGTCCATCTCCGGGTTGCGCGCGTGCATCTCGCGGTTGGTCGGGCCCGGATCCTCCAGGTACCCGCGCCAGCCCTCGCGCAACGCGGTGACGAAACGGCTCACCTCGTCGGGCCGCTCCCGTACGCGCTGGGTCGTAGTGATCACGACGGCGGCGTAGGGATCGAATCCGGAGTCTGCGATCAGGAACACCTTCGGTTCGGCGCCCTGCCGGCGGGCCGCGATCGGCTCGGCGGTGACGAAGACCTGCTGGGCCATGCGCGGTTCGGCCAGGAACGGCGCGATGCTGAATCCGTACGGAACGATCTGGAATCGCGACAGGTCGTAGCGCTTCCGGAGCCATTTCACGTAGGCGAGCCCCGGTTCGACGGCGAGCGTGCCTCCCTCGCCGGCAAAGAGCTCGTCGAGCGAATTCACCCCGCGGCTCGCGTGGACCATGATCCCCTGCGGGTTCGTCTGGTACGTGGCATACACGGCGACGATGTCGGCTCCGCGATCGCGCGCCACCAGGACCTCATCGGCAGCGGCGATCCCGTAGGCCATCTGTCCGGCAGCCAGCATCTGGACGATCGGCGCTCCCGGGCCGCCGGTGATCTCGACGTCGAGCCCCTGCCGGCGGAAGGCGCCGGTGCGTTGGGCCTCGAAGAGCCCGCCGAACTCCGGCTCCGGCTTCCAGTTGAGCGCGAGCGCCACGCGCCCCGCCGGTGGGCCGCCGCGCGAGCAGGCGGCGGTGACGAGGCACAGGAGCACGGCGAGGCCGACGATCGGGCTGCCTCTCACGGGATCTCCTCTCTCCAATGCCAGCGCCGGAGCACGATCCTGCCGATGACATCGACCGCCGCGAAGAGCACGAGGCCGAGCCCCGACGCGTGCAGGATCGCTGCGAAGACCAGGTCCGTGCGCTGCTGGCGCATCGCTCCCAACACCACCACCCCGAGCCCCCCGCCGCCGACGAACTCCCCGACGATCGCGCCGATGACCGCCAACCCCGCCGCTACGCGAAGGCCGGTGAACAGGCTCGGCAGGGCCCACGGCAGCTCCAGTTTCACGAGGCGCGCCAAGCGGCCCGCACCGTAGAGCCGGAACAGATCGAGGAGCGCCGGATCCACCGAGCGCAGACCTGCGAGGGCGTTGGCGATCACCGGGAACACCGACACGATGAAGGCGGCGGCGACGACGGCCCGCCAGCCGTAACCGAACCAGATGACCAGCAGCGGGGCGACCGCCACGATCGGGACGATCTGGAAGAAGATCGCGTACGGGTAGAACGCGCGCTCCACCCAACGCGACGCCGCGAGTGCGATGGCCGCGAGGACGCCGAGCGCCACGCTGGCGGCGAGGCCGACCAGCACGGCGCCGGTGGTCGACGCCAGCGCCGGCAGCAACGTCTCGCGGTACGACCAGGCGGCACGAGCCACGGCCGAGGGGGTTGGCAGCAGGAGCGGCGAGACCCCGAGTGCGCGAATCAGGAGTTCGGCGAGCAGCGTGCCGGCGAGAAACGTCGCCGTCGGCGGCGCGACACGGGCGGCCAGTCTCCTCACCGAGCGCCCTCGGCCGCGCCGGCTTCCGCGCCGCGCCGCAGCGCGTCCTGCAGGACGCCGGTCTCGCGCGCGAAGCGAGGATCCGCGCGAAGCGCGGCGTCGCGTCGGAGCGGAAGATCGAGCGCGTGTTCGAGGACCACACGCGCGGGACGCCGGCTCAGCACGATGGCGCGCTCGGCCAGGAACGTGGCCTCGGCGATCGAGTGCGTGACGAAGATCACCGTCATGCCGGTGGCGATCCAGAGCGAGCGGAGCTGCTCGTCGAGCCCCTGGCGGCTGATCTCGTCGAGCGCGGCGAACGGCTCGTCGAGCAGCAGCAGGCGCGGGCGTGTGACCAGCGCGCGGGCCAGCGACACGCGCATCCGCATGCCGCCCGAGAGCTGCGCGGGCCTGCGCCGGATCGCGTCGGCGAGGCCCACCCGCTCGACGGCTTCGAGCGCCTCGCTGCGGCAGCGTCCGGCGGCATGGCCGAGCAGTTCGAGCGGCAGCGCGACGTTCCCGAGCACGTCGCGCCACGGCAGCAGATGCGCATCCTGGAACACGTAGGCGATCGGCAGACGCCGCGCGGTGTGAGGCCCCGGGTCCGGCGCTGCGCCGTCGAGCAGCACCTCCCCGGCATCCGGTCGGTCGAGGCCCGCGAGGATCCGCAAGAGCGTCGTCTTGCCACAGCCGGACGGTCCGAGCAGGGCGAGGAAGTCGCCCGGGGTCGCCGTGAGGTCGATCCCGGCCACGGCCTCGATGGTTCCCTCCGCGGCCGTGCGGAAGCTCCGTCGCACACCGCGCAGCGAGATCGCGAGCCCCGTTGCCGGGGGGGTCGGATCTGCCGCCCGTCCCGTACCGCCCAGGTCGTCCAGTCTCGTCTCGACCGTCAAGCGGAACGACCCCCGAGCCGTCAGGCGTCGACGCCGGAGCGGCGGGCCGCGGCGAGCGCATCGACGGCATCGATGCGGCGGACCGCACCGGCCAGCGCGCTCGCGAAGGCGGCCCGTCGTTTCTCGAGGTCCGCGGCTCCGGGCGCCAGGAGCTGGCGGTTGTCGGCGAGCTTGAGGGCCGTCTCGAAGTAGGCCTTCGACACGGATTCGGCGCCATGGATGCGGTGGCGCAGCACGTACTGCCGGCCGAGCGCCAGGCAGCGAGCGAGAAACTCGCCGCGGTCGAGCGGCCGCTGCGTGCCCCAGTGCAGCAACGCATCGGCCACGATCCGATAGGACTCGAGGAAGGGACGCACGACGCGGTGCGAGGAGAGCGGCCGGAACCGCCGCACCAGCGCGAAGATCTCCTCGGGTCCCTCGTCGAGACGGCGTTCCCAGTCCGTGTCGTGGTAGGCGACTTCGCGTCGCAGCTCGGCGACGAAGCGCTCCCGGTCGGGGAAGAAGAACTCGAACTTGAGCAGGTCGCGCAGTTCGAGGGCGTTGTCGAAGAAGCACGCGCGCCGGTCGACGACCGCTTCCCCGGCCGCGGCCAGCAGCGCCAGCTCGGCGATCGCACCAGTGACAAAGTAGTGGATCACGGTGTTGCGATAGTACGCCGCGGCCAGGTGCTTGCCCTCGCCGATCCGGTAGACCGCCTCGGGGCCCTGATCGAAGCGTTCGAGCACGCCCGTGCGCACCAGCTCCTCGAGCGCGAAGCGCACACCATCGGGCGTGTGGAGGTCGAGTCCGCCGACGGTGGGCAGCTCGCGGCGTTCCGCGTACTCGATGATCCGCTCCAGTGAGCGCACGGTTTCTTCGACCGTCAGCGCCTGATCCCGGACGCCGAGCAGCGCCAGCGCCACCAGCGAGGCGGGCGTGATCGGGGTGGCCTGGTTGATCCGCACGCAGGTCTCGAAGGCGAGCTTCTGGAGCGCCAGGTTTTCCTCGTCCGGGTCCGGCTCCGCGGTGGGATCCGGCGGGCCGAGGCTCTTGGCGAGGGACAGCGGCTCTCCGAGCCGGACGTGGATCCTGCCCTCACGCTGGATGCCGCGCATGAGGCGCAGGAACCAACCGAAGCTTTCCCTCTGCTTCGCACCCCCGTGCTGTTCGGCGACGTAGTCGCCGACGTCCTGGATCTGGTCGTACGCGATCGAGACCGGGATCAGGATCACATCGTCGCTCTTGCCGCGGCGATAGGCATCGACGACGTAGGCGAGCAGGCCGAAGCGCGGTGGCAGCAGTTTACCCGAACGGGACCGCCCCCCCTCGATGTACCACTCGAGCGAGAAGCGCTTCTCGATCAGGTAGTCGATGTAGGAGCGCAGCACGAGCTTGTAGATTTCGTCGTCCTTGAACGAGCGTCGGATGAAGAAGACGCCGGCACGGCGAACCAACGGGCCGATCGGAAAGAAGTTCATGTTGATGCCGCCGGCAGTGTGATTGGGCGGCAGGCCGTTCTCGTACAGCATGCAGTGCAGCACCGGATGATCGAGATTCGACTTGTGGGTCGGGAGGAACACGACCGGGTAGCGTTGGGAGAGTGCGGCGATCTCCTCGAGCCGGGCGCGGTCGTAACGCAGCTCCCGGTCATAGCCGCGCGTGTAGAGGAAACGGAACAGTTGGTCCGCGAGATCGATCATGGTCGGACTGGTGGCGGCGGCGATCTCGCGCAGGTCCCGAGACGCCTCGCGCGCCACGGCCTCCGGACTGCGGCCGAGTTCGCGCGAGAGGCGCGTTGCGGCTCCGCGGAAGCCCGGCCGTGCGAGGATGTCCTCGTGCACGAGACGCGGAACCTTGTAGCGGGCGCCGCGCACGCGCCGCTCGGCCCGCTCCAGCGCGAGGTGCGCCTGCCGGATCACGAAGTCGCAGAGTCCGCTGGTCTCGCCGGGTCCCGCCCCGCCGGCCGCCAGCCAACGCTGGCGCAGTTCCGAGAGCAACGCCGGCTCGCCGGCGACGATCCGGCAGCGCTCGCGGGCCCGGCGGAGGATCCAGCGCTGTCGCCAGCGACGGGGATCGCGCGGATCACCGCCGCCGAGCAGGAGCTGGGCGAGCGTAACCGGCCGCGATCCATCGGGTCGCGCCGGCGGCATCCAGAGCACGCGCAGCGGGGCGAGCAGCGGATCGTCGCCCTCCGACAGCAGCGCTTCCAGGCGCGCCTCGGGACGATCCGGCCGTCGCCGCCCGCGACCGCGCGATGGTGGAATCGCCAGCACGTCGTGCGACGCGGCCGTGGCCTCGGGCTGGTGGCGCCGGATCCAGCCCTCCAGGATGCGCCGCTCGAAGCCGCTCGCGGCGTCGAGCAACAGCACCACCCGCCGTCCGTTGGCGGACGGCCAGCCGGCTTCTCCGTCGATGGGTCGCTCGGGCACGAACTCCATCCTATCGCATGCGCAACACCGCGCGGGGCCGCCGCGCGGCGGCTTGGGTGGGTGCCGGGCGTGCGGCCGGGGGCATCCTGGCGGGCCGGGCCGACGAGGCCGAGACTCGAGGGCCGAGGCGGGAGACCGAGATGAGCGGAATCGCGATGCGGGGGATCGAGCGGGAGCGCGCCTTCTGGCGCGACGAGGCGTGGATCCTCGTGCTGACGGGGCTGCTCTGGCTCGGCTGGGGCCGAGGGGAGAGCTGGATTTCCGCCCTGCTGGCCGCGCTTCCCGGGCTGCTGCTGGTGGCTGCGGGCGTCTCCAACCTGCTCTGGCCCGGCGATCCCCGCCAGCGCCACTTCGGCGCCCTCGGCGGCTTTGCAGGCCTGTTCATCGGGCTGCTCTCGATCGCGTGGCTCGGGCTCGGCGGAGCAGCCGTGATGATCGGGCTCTCCCTGGCGTCGGTGTGGGCCGTCGGGCGTCTCGGGCTTCGGCTCGTCGAGCGCTGGAAGGACGTGCCGGAGCCGGAGGATTCCCTGCGCGCCGCTCTCGAAGTCGCGGTGGACTCCGCGGTCCTGAGTCAGATGACGCTCCGTGCGCCGCCGCGGGCGTTGCGCGGCAACAGTGATCGCGTCGCCGGCGAAGTTCGCGAGGCACTGGCGCTGTTCCGAGACCAGGGCTGGATCGAGACCCCGGCCGACTACCACCAGACGCCGCCGCCGCTCGAAGCCCCCGATCTGCGGTGGCGCCGGACGCGCGGCGTGGACTTCGAGCACCTCTCCTTCGAGAGCGGCTACGAGCCCCATGCCGGCGAGCCTGGCCGCGAGCGCTGGCTCTCCTACGCCCCTTGTCGTACGGAGCACGCCTGGATGTTGCGGCATCGGGCTCCGGAGACGGAGTCCGGCGCGCCGCGCCCGTGGCTCGTGTGCATCCACGGGTACCAGATGGGGACCCCGTTCGTCGATTTCGGTGCGTTTCGACCCGCCTGGCTGCATCATCGCCTCGGACTCAACGTGGTGCTGCCCGTGCTGCCGATCCACGGCCCGCGCCGGATCCGCCGGGGCTCCGGGGACGGGTTCCTGTCCGGTGAGCTGCTCGACACCGTCCACGCGCTGGCGCAGGCGGCCTGGGATCTGCGCCGGATCGTTTCGTGGCTGCGGGCGCAGGGAGCGACACATATCGGAGTCTATGGGCTCTCGCTGGGCGGCTACAGCGCGGCGTTGCTCGCGTCGCTGGAGCCCGGCCTCGTTTGCGCGATCGCCGGCATCCCCGCGACGGATTTCGCGCGGCTATCCTGGAAGCACGGGCCGCAGGATTCCCTGCGTCGCGCCGAGGAGGCTGGCCTCGGTCTCGGGGAGACCATGGACCTCACCAAGGTGGTCTCTCCGCTGGTGCTGCGTCCCCAACTGGCCCACGCACGCCGATACATCTTCGGCGGCCCCGCCGACCAGCTCGTCCCTCCGGACCTGGTGCGCGATCTGTGGTCGCACTGGGAGCAACCGGCGATGCACTGGTACCCGGGTGGCCATTGCACCTTCGGGCTCCACCCCTCCGTGCGACGCTTCATCGAGGGCGCGCTGCGCGAGAGCGGACTGACGCCGTGGCGCGGGGTCCCGTGAGCTACTGGCTGCGGGCGTCGCTCCCGGCCGCCCGCTGCTCGTCGAGCGTGTCCATCTCTTCGTCGACCCGTTCCTCGAGCAGCGGCTCGATGCTCGGCGCCGGCTCGCCGGCGCGCTCATGCCACTCCTCGGCGTTGTCGAGTTCGAGGGCGAGCTGGTCGTCGCTCGCGAGATCGGCCGCGCGGATCCCGGTCGCTTCACTCGCCGTCGGCAGCGCGGCCTCGGCGAAGCTGCTCGGCAGCAGTCGTCCAGCCTCCGGGCACAGCGTCCGAGCGCCCTCGGCGAGATGTTCGTAGACGTTGCGGTACTGGAGCGTCAGATCCCGCAGTAGCTTCGATGTATCGCTGAAGTGGTCCGAGACCTGGGCGCGATACTGGTTCATCTCCTCTTCGGCGAGCTGCAGCCGGTCTTCGAGGTCCCGCGCGCGCTCGGCGGTTCGCCGAGAGGACGCGCGGCCGAAGGCGAGGCCGATCAGGAAGGTCGCGAGCAGGGCGCCGGCCGCGATCGCCAACAGGACCGGATCGAGCGCGCTCGAATCGAGAGAGGCGAGGGGGGACTGCAAGGGCTTTCTCCTGCCAGTGGAGTCCCGATTCTAGGGGATCTCCCGGCGCGGAACGAGGCCGTTTACCATCGGCTCGAAGACGAGGAGTCCCATGGCACGACAGGACGAACTCCACGCCCGCTCCCTCGCCGCACCGCGCGAGTTCTGGGAAGAGGCCGCCTCCGGGATCGAGTGGTTCCGCCGCTGGGAGCAGGTGTGCGACGAGGCGCGCGCCCCCTTCCTGCGCTGGTTCGCCGGCGGCGTCACCAATACTTGCCACAACGCGCTCGACCGCCACGTCACCGCCGGCCGGGGGGCCCAGCCCGCCGTCATCTACGACAGTGCGATGACCGGAGTCGTGCGCGTGCTCAGCTACCAGGAGCTGTACGACGAGGTGGCCCGCTTCGCCGGCGCGCTCGTCGGCCTCGGCGTCGGACGCGGCGATCGCGTGCTGATCTACATGCCGATCGTTCCGGAGGCGGTGGTCGCGATGCTCGCCTGTGCGCGGCTCGGCGCGATCCACTCCGTCGTGTTCGGCGGTTTCGCCGCACGCGAACTCGCCACCCGCATCGACGATGCCCGACCGAAGGTCGTGCTCTCGGCGTCGTGCGGCCTCGAACCGGGGCGCGTCATCGCGTACGGGCCGCTGCTCGAAGCGGCACTCGCCCGGACGGCCTTCTCGCCCCAGCATATCGTCGTGTTGCAGCGTCCGGAGCACACGCAGCCGCTGCACGGCGATCGGATGCTCGACTGGCGCCGGGTCGCCGCGGCAGCCGAGCCGGTCGGCTGCACGCCGGTCGCCGCGACCGATCCGCTCTATGTGTTGTACACCAGCGGTACGACCGGCAAGCCGAAGGGTGTCGTCCGCGATCATGGCGGTCATGCCGTCGCGCTGACCTGGAGCCTGCGATCCGTCTACGGCATGCAGCCGGGCGAGACGTTCTGGGCCGCCAGCGACATCGGCTGGGTGGTCGGTCACTCGTACATCGTCTATGCGCCGCTGCTGCTCGGCTGTACGACGATCCTCTACGAGGGCAAACCGGTGGGTACGCCCGATGCGGGTGCGTATTGGCGAGTGGCCAGCCGGCACGACGTGAAGGTGCTGTTCACCGCTCCCACGGCGATGCGCGCGATCCGGCGCGAGGATCCGGACGGACACTTCTTTGCACAGTCGTCGCCGCGGACGCTGCGCGCGCTGTTCCTCGCCGGCGAGCGGGCCGATCCCGACACCGTCGAATGGGCCCAGCGGACGCTCGGCGTTCCGGTGATCGACCACTGGTGGCAGACGGAGACCGGCTGGCCGATCGCGGCCAACTGCCTGGGCCTCGAGCTGCTCCCGGTGAAGCCCGGTTCCCCGACCAGGCCAGTGCCCGGCTACGACGTCCGCATCCTCGACGACGACGGCGGTGAGCTCCCGTCCGGCAGCAGCGGCCATGTCGTGCTGCGGCTGCCGCTGCCGCCGGGCACCCTGACCACGCTGTGGAACGACGACGAGGGCTTCATCCGGTCCTATCTCTCCCGATTCCCCGGCTACTACGCGACCGGGGACGGCGGATACTTCGACGCCGACGGCTACCTGTGGGTGATGGGACGCACCGATGACGTCATCAACGTCGCCGGCCACCGGCTCTCGACCGGCGCGATCGAGGAGGTCCTGTCCCGGCATCCGGACGTGGCGGAATGCGCCGTCATCGGTGTCGCCGACGCGCTGAAGGGACAGGTTCCGCTGGGGCTGGTCGTGTCGAAGCGGGAAGTCGTGCGCACGCCCGCGGAGCTGGCGGAAGAGCTGGTGCGGAGCGTGCGCGAGGAGATCGGTCCGGTGGCGGCGTTCAAACGCGTGCTCGTCGTCGAGCGGTTGCCGAAGACGCGCTCCGGAAAGATCCTGCGCGGGACCCTCCGGCGCATGGCCGACGCCGCGCCGTGGGCGGCGCCGCCGACGATCGAAGATCCGGCGGCCCTCGCGGAAATGGGAGAGATCCTGCGCAGCGCGGGTTTCGACGTCGTGGCCGCGACCGGCGAGGCGGCGGCGGAGAACCTCCCGGAGGCCCCCGGTTCCCGGACCGCCTGACGCTGGCATTCTTCTTGCTATCGAACGATCCGACCGATGACGCTTCGTGGCGCGCGCGTCCCGCCAGATGCCCGCGCCCTACGCGCCCAACGTGTCACAGGGCGCGCGACACGAGGCCCCAGACGCGAGGCCCCAGACGCGAGGCCCCAGACACGAGGATGCTGCCATGCAGGACGGACAGACGCCGCCGATCCCGCACTCGCCACCGAGGATGCCGGGAGCTGCGAGACCGGCCACGCCCCGGCGGATCTGGATCGCCGATCGTCTCGATGTGCGGTTGCGCCAGCGCCGCATGGGTCCGCAACAGATTCGCGGCCTCGCGACGGCCCTCGTCACGCTGCATGCCGAGCGGGCCGGGAGTGCGACTCCCGGCGCCGCGGAGGACGCGCCCCGGCGCCGGGCCCGGGTTCGCGAGGTCTGCGCGGCGCTCCGCTCGCTGGCGCCTGCGCTGGCCGTCGTCGAGGAGCGAGAGCGCGAACTGCTCGCCGAACTCGACCGCCGGGCGCCCGCGCTCGACGCGCGCACCGAGTTCCCGGGCGCGTGCCGTCTGCACGGCGCACTGCACAGCGCCGGCATCTTCATCGACCCGGCGGGCGGGACCGTCGTGGAGCCGACAGAGCCGGCCGATCGCCGGATCGGAGATCCCGCCGAGGATCTCGCCGCCTTGTTGGTCCAGGTCGCCGCCGACGGCGAATGGGACTTTGCCCGCCGTCTGCTCGCAGCCTACGCGGAGACCTCGGGTGATTTCGGGCTGTACCCCGTGATCGGCGTCCATATCGGACTTGCGGCACTCGAGGCGGCGCGCGCGGTGCTCGACGTCGCGCGTGGGGCGGCGCCCGCTGTGTCGCGTCCGGCACGCGCGTCGGCGGAGCGCTTGCTCGACGCGCCGCGACGGCTTGCCCCGGGCCGGCGGCCCCCGCGCGCGTTGGTGTTCGCCGGGGTCATGGCCAGCGGGAAGTCGACGCTCTCGGTGCGACTGGCAGCGCGGCTCGGCGTGCCGCGCATCTCGGGCGATGCGCTGCGCGAGCGCCGGCTGGAACGCGTCACGCGGCGGGGCGCAACGCCCCTCGCCAGCTTGACGGATGGGGCCACGGACGAGGTCTATGCCGACATTCTGCGCGCGGCCCGTGCGGTGCTCGGGTCCGGCTGCACGGTCGTGATCGACGCGGCGTTCCCGTCGCGGGCGCAGCGTGCCGAGCTGCGAGACCTCGCCGCACGCCTCGGTGCCGAGCTGCGCTTCGTCGAATGCCAGGCGGACCGGACCGTCGTGCGCCGGCGGCTCGAAGCCCGTGCGCGCACGCAGCGCTGTGATGTGCAGGAATGGCTGACGTTGCGGGATCGCCTGCTCGCGGACTGGGAGCCGATCGAGGAACTGCCGCACGCGCAGCATCTGCGCCTCGACACGTCGCGCGATCCGAAGGCGTGCCTGGAACGGGTCGAGCGCTGGCTGGGAACGCGATCCGGACCGCATCGGGTTCCGCCCGCACCGGCGTGGGTGCAGAACCAGGCATAGGATCGAGACCCGGTCCCGATCTGGACACATCCCGGCGGCCGTCTACCTTTCGGGCGCGCACGCACGGCGCGCCGGCTGCGAGCGCAGATCCCACCCCCCGGCGCAGGAGAGATCCCACGATGACGATGGTCGGTCAGCCGGCGCCCCAGTGGAGCGCCACCGCCTACGTGAATGGCGAGGAGAAGCAGATCTCCAGCAAGGACTTCAAGGGCAAATGGCACGTCCTGTACTGGTATCCGCTGGACTTCACGTTCGTCTGTCCCACCGAGATCAAGGGCTTCCAGTCCCTGCTCGAGGACTTCCAGGACGACAAGATCGCCGTGATCGGCGCGTCGACGGATTCGTTCTTCAGTCACAAGGCCTGGTTCTCGGATCGCAAGATCTTCCCGCAGGAGATCACCCATCCGGTGATCGCGGATACGAACCACGAGGTGTCGAAGGCCTTCCACGTGCTGAAGGAAGACCAGGGCATCGCCTTCCGCGCAACCGTCATCGTCGACGACAAGGGGATCGTGCGGTCGGTGAGCGTCAATGATCTGTCGGCCGGTCGCAGCCCGGCCGAGACGCTGCGCACCGTCGAGGCGTTGCAGAGCGGGGGTCTGTGCGGCGCGGACTGGAAGAAGGGCGATTCGTTCGCGGCGTGAGCGCGCGTCTCGAAACGATCGATGCTCGGAACTGGGAGTCGTTCGTTGCGGCGCCGGCAGCCGTCCTGATGCTCGGCAAGAGTGACTGCGAGGCCTGTCGGGCCTGGACGGAGGAACTGTCGACCTGGCTCGACGAGGACCAGACGTTCCGGCACGTGCGTTTCGGCAAGCTGTTGCTCGACAGCCCGGGCCTGGTCTCGTTCAAACGAGCCAATCCGTGGATCAGCGAACTCGACGCGTTGCCGTTCAATCTCGTCTACGTCGGCGGCGAGCGGGTCAAGCAGTTCGCTGGAAGCGGTGTCGAGCGGCTGGTCTCGCGGCTCGAACGGACCGTCGGCGAGCCGCCGGCGGCCGGCGGAAGCTAGACCCCTTCGCGTCCGAGCGCGCGCAGACGCGCTGCGAGTTCGTGTGCCGCGTGCTCGGTCCGTTCGAGCGCGCGGCGCACGGCTTCGGCGGCGGCGTCCCGGTCCTCGCTCGCGCAGGCGAGTTCGGCGAGCGCCTGCGACCAGCGGCGAGCACGGGCCGCCTCGGTGCGTGTGCTCTGGACGGTCTGCCTCGACACCACGTCGGCCTCCCGCGTCCAGCATCGGCGCGAGAGTCCGCGGGCTTGAATGCCCGATCCGGCTTCGGGTCCGCTATCCGCTCGCGGGTCGCACGCGCTCCGGATGGCCGGACCAGGTCCACGCGAAGCTCTCGCGGGAGACACCGAGCAGGGCGCCATCCAGCGCACGGGGATGGACCCAGAGATTGTCCGGCGAGCTGTCGTCGCGCGGCCCGACATAGGCGCCGGGCGCGTGTTCGAGCAGGCGCGCACGCACGGCTGCGGGATCGCGCGTTTCCGCGTAGAACATGTAGAGACACGGACCCTGGCGATAGAAGAACCGTCCCATCGGGCGGTGCAGGTCGAACGGGGTCACCGTCTCGATGCGATCGAGACGATCGGGCCGCAGCATCGCCAGCAGGCCGTCGTAGCCGAACTCCTCGGAGCGGATCGGCACGAAGCCGCCGGCGTCGAGATCGAAGATCTTGGCGAGGCGATCGGCGGCGCGCGTGAATCCGCGCATCAGATGGGTGACCTCGTACAGCCGCGCCAGCAGGCCCGCCGGCGCACGCGGCTCGTCCGGCGTCAACACGACGCGCAACGCCGGCACGCCGAGCCACTCCCCGGTGACGTAGAGCTGGCCGTTCTCGACGACATGATGGATTCCGAGACCGTCGAGCCGGGCGCGGACGGACTCGAGATCCGAGACGGCAAACCCGGCGGCGAAGACCGGACTGCGGACCCGCGAGTAGTGCTGCGCCACCGCACCGATCCCATCGGCCTCGAGCAGCTCGATCTCGCTCTCGCCGACGCGCAGCACCAGGCGGCGCGCCGCGAGCCAGCGGACGCGGTCCTCCCGGATCACCTCGGTGTCGAAGAGCCGCGCCCAGCGAGTCGCGCTGGCCTCGCAATCCTTCGTGACCAACTGGATCCGGTCGATACGGGTCAGCATGGCGCGGCACGGTAGCAGAACGGCTTTCCCGGGCGCGGGACGACGGGGAACGCCCGCGATCGACGGAACCGGTGCTGCCGGGCAGGAGGCTGCGGCGCGCTCGGGAGTTCGCCGCGCGCTGTCGCCAACAACCGACACCAGGCGCTCGCAGCGAGCCGGTCATCCCTCGCGGGGTCGGGCTGCACGACGCCGGCGCCGGACGATCCACCAAGCGATTCCGGCCGCGGCCGCCATCCCGAGCAGCGCGAGCGCTGCTCCGAAACCCGGTTCGTCGAGCAGCTTGCGAGCGCGATCCACGACGAGCGCCAGGACCAGGGTCTCGCGGGCGGCCCATTCGGAGACGGGGGTCCAGCGCCAGGCGGCCGCGAGCGCCGCGCTCGCGACGACGGCTCCGATCCATGGCAGCGCGCGGCGCAGCCGCTCGGGTTCTGGCGCGTCGGGGAGGAGCTTCCAGAACTCCTCCGGCGGCATCGGCTTCTCCGGATCGAAGATCGCCTCATCGGGGACCAATTCGTCGATCCAGGGGTCCACCGAAGCTTCGAGCGTCGCGAGGGTCCGCGTTCCGCCGCGCAGCGCGTCCACGGCCGCCACCAGGGAACCGTTCGTCCGAAGCGCTTCGGCGACGCGCTCCGGTGTGGTTCCGAGATGCTCGGCCAACAGGTCGTCGCGTACGGCGGCGATGGCCCGCGCCGTTTCCGTGTCGCCGGTGCCGGCCTCGATCGCGAGATCACACTCCGAGTCGAGGCCCATCGAGCGGTTCGCCAGGTTCGCCGACCCGATCCGCAACAGCCGATCATCGACGATCGTGAGCTTTGCGTGCACGGTGAGTCGATCCGGATCGAGATCCGGCACGACCGGGTGGAGAACACGCAGCCGACCGTGATGATCGGCATCGCGCAGACGGGCGAGCCAGCGCGCCCGCAGGACGCCCATCGTGTTCTCTTCGAGCCAGCCCTCGCAGGTACGGGTGGAGACGATCACCAGCTCCGGTCCCTCCGCTTCCGCCAGCCGCTCCGCCAGCACCTTCCCGATCCGGTGTGCGGTCAGGTACTGGTTCTCGACGTAGATCCAGCGCCGCGCGGCACGTAGCGATGCGATGTGCAGCGCCTCCACCTCACGCACCGGTTCCTCGTCCTCGCCGCCCGGTCGCGTGCGCGAGATGCCGACCTCGACGTTCCGGAACCGAGGGGAGACGTCGCGGGGCCACGGATCCGTTTCGCCGCGGCGCTCGTCGAGTCGTTGGCCGGTCGCGCGGCGCCAGCGCTCGCGCGCCAGCTCGCCGAGCGTGCGAGCGGCGTCTCCATCGACCAGCAGCATCACGTCGTGGAAGGCGCCGTAGTCGGGAGCCCCGGGATCGTGGCGGCGCGAATCGCCGGCGCGATGGGCCCGGGTGTCCCAGCGGCACGCGGCGAGATCGAAGCCGCCACAGAACGCGATCCGGTCGTCGATGACGACGAGCTTCTCGTGATGCGAGGCGCCGATCGGGTGCTCACCGTCGAGCCGGAAGTGCAGACGGCGGTGCGTCGAGTAACCGAAGCGCAGCGTCGGGAAGAACTGACGCTCGAGCGCGTACAACAGCGCGAAGTCCCATTCGAGCAGCCAGATCCGGAGATCGCGCCGGTGGCGGACCAGACCATCGAGCCGCTCGATCAGGGTCGGAGCCGCATCGCCCTCGGCACCCTCCTGTTCGCTTCGCCGCAGCCGGATGCCGCCGTGCACGTCCCAGGCGAGGATCCGCACCGAGCGCTGCGCGCGCTCGAGCGCGGCGTCGAGAGCGGAGAAGTACTCCTCGCCGTCGATCAGGACCGCCGCCCGGTCCGCGCGCCGCAGCCGCCAGCAGGTCCGGCCCTCGATCAGCAGCCGCGCGCGCGGTTCGCCGGTCATGGGCCGAAGCAAGCGCGCGACGACGAGCCGGGTGTCACGGCGGCCCGGCGATGCCGGGGAGGACGTCCGCTAGTCTCCGGCGCCGCGCCCGCGACGGGGTCCAGCCGCGACGGGATTCGAGGAGGCATCGTCATGCAGCGTACCGTCTTCCATCAGGAGCACGACGTCTTCCGCGATCAGTTTCGCCGTTTCGCGGCGCGTGAGATCGAGCCGAAGATCGCGGCGTGGAACGAGCGCGGCATGCCGGATCGCGACACCTGGCGGCGGATGGGCGCAGAGGGCTTCCTCGGCGCCAATCAGCCCGAGGAGTACGGCGGTGCCGGCGGCGACTTCCGGTACGACGCGATCATCATGGAGGAGCTGTCGTGGCTGCGGGCCCACGCGCTGATGTTCTCGCTGCACGCGGACATCTGTGTGCCCTATCTGCGCGATTTCGGCAGTCCGGAGCAGAAGGAGCGTTGGCTGCGCGGCTGCATCACCGGGGAGGTCCTGATGGGCGTCGCGATGACGGAGCCCGGGACCGGATCGGATCTCGCGAACGTCCAGACCCGCGCGCTCCGCGAGGGGGACTCGTACGTCCTCGACGGCTCGAAGACCTTCATCTCCCATGGACAGATCGGCGACCTGTTCGTGGTCGTGGCGAAGACCGATCCGGAGGCCCAGCCGCGTCACCGCGGCATCTCGTTGTTGCTCGTCGAGGACGGCACACCGGGCTTCACGAAGGGCCGCAAGCTGGACAAGCTCGGCCTTCCCGGACACGACACCAGCGAGCTGTTCTTCGAGAGCTGTCGCGTTCCGGTGTCGAACCGGCTCGGCGAGGAGGGACAAGGCTTCTCGATGCTGATGCAGGAACTCCAGCAGGAGCGGCTGTGCATCGCCGTGTCCGCGATGGCGTCGTGCCGGCGTTCGTTGCACGACACCTTCGAGTACGTGAAGCAGCGCAAGGCCTTCGGGCAGCCGCTCGCGGCGTTCCAGAACACGCAATTCCAGCTCGCGGAGCTGGCCAGCGCGGTCGAGATCGGCCAGGTCTTCGTCGATCGGCTGCTCGCGTCCCACGTGGCCGGCGATCAAGTGGTGACCGAAGTGAGCATGGCCAAATGGTGGACCACGGACCTGCAGAAACGCGTGGCGGCCGAGTGTCTCCAGCTCCACGGCGGCTACGGCTTCATGCGCGAGTATCCGATCTCGCAGGACTACGCCGATGCGGCCGTGCAATCCATCTACGCCGGCACCAACGAGATCATGAAGCGGATCATCGCGCAGCGTCTCGGACTCGGCTGAGCCGGCCTCAGGGAGTTGCCGAGAATCGGCGGACGGGATTCGGAGCCGGGCGGGAGGCGCACACCCTCCGCCGATGTCCTCGGCCGACGGACTTTGGCGCTTCGCGTGGAGGCGAACCGGCGGCCTGCGGATTCCGGCTCCGGGTGTGCGCCTCCCGCCCGTCGCTGTGCCTGCGCCAGCGGCCGATTCCCGGCAACCCTCTCAAGGGGGGGTGTCGGCGGGCATCGAGACGCGGCGGCCCTTCAGGGTCGTCTTCGTCGGCGAGTAGTCTTCGCCCTCTTCGCCGCGATTGGTGAGTTCGATGGCGAGCTCGCCCGGGCGCTCCCAGCGCGCCGTCCAGTCCGAGAGCAGCCGCGGGCCTACGGTGCGCGGGATGAAGCCGAAGCTCGTATCCACCCCCGGCACCGTCTGGATCACCAACTGGGTCTGCGCGGTGCCGACCAGCGCGTTCCCGCGCAGCCTGCCGTCTCCGCGTCCGATCACATCGGCGCTCACGGAGCCGCCGTGGCTCGGAAAGTCCGTCTTCAGCTCGGCGGCCGCGATCCAATGATCGTTCTTCCGGGTCAGGACCACGTGTCCCTGGATCCGGCGCGTGTCTCCGCTTCGCCGGTCGACCGTCAAGCCCTGGACCTGGTAGGTGCCCGACCACGGATCCTTCCCGGCCCGCGGAACCTCCTCCGCCGCCGCGGCGCCGGAGAGGCCCAGCGCCGAGGCGAGCAGCCAAGCCGCGGCGCCGGAGCGGCGCCGGCGGTGCGGGCGATCCGCGAGGGTTCGATGCGGAGCGGCAGCGGAGAGCAACGGGATGCGGCCCGGGACCATGACGTCCTCCTTCCGGCATCGGGGAAGATGCTACGCCGATCCGGCAGCGAAGCAAATCGAATCCTAGAGTCTCGGGCGTCGGCCGACCCGCCGCGGCGGGTTCGCGGAAACGAGGCCGGCCGTCCCGAGGCCGGCCTCGCGAGGCCGGCCGTCGCGAGGATCGAGTGACGGCGAGGATTCCGCCGGAGATCGTCGAAGAGACGTGCCGCCGTGTCGGGGCGATGGCACCTCGCGACGCGCGCCGGGCGATGGAACGGGCGGCCCGCCAGCAGCCCGCCCTGCTGTCCTACACGGTGGCGGCGACCGAAGACGAACGGGCGCCCGTCCACGAACTCACGCTCTACCTCTACTTCGTCGTGTTGCAGATCTTCGAGACTGCGTTCGGCGCGCGCATTCCGGAGGTCGGGATGGAGGCTCTCGAGCGCCGGGCCGAAGCGAACGACGAGGCGCTCCTGCGGCTCGAGAGCGCCGGTGCGGGGTTCGTCGTGAGCACGGCGGACGTGGCGGCGTCCCCGCAGCCCGCCGTCCTGCAGCACGTCGTGGCGACGCTCTTCGGGCGCGCGGAGGACGAAGCGGAGGCAGCCCTCGATGCGGAAGAGGCGGGCTTCGTCTTCGTGATCCTGAACACCGTCGTCGACCTTCTCGACGACGCGATTTCCCGCGAGGCCTGACCCGGCTCTTCTCCCAGGTCGGCTCAGGCGCTGCGGGCGTACTCCTCGAGCGCGTCCCGGATCCGTGTGATTGCAACTCCGGGCTCCTCGCAGACGGCGGCCAGCCAGTCCGGTCGCTCGAACGAGCACACCGAGACCGGTCGCTCGAGGCCGGAGAGCTGGCTGGCCTGGCGCGTGAAGCTCGTGGCGTAGTCGGGCGGGCGGACGTCGCGGGCCAGGTCGACGAGCGCAAAGGGATCCGGCGCCAGGCCGTCGTCGCGCTCGGCCGGCCACGGGATGCTCGGCGTCGTCGGACGCGGCCCACCGCCAGCGAGGCCGGGGCCATCGCACAGGATGGCCCCGCGCACGAGCGTGGGGCGAGCCCCGGAGAGCAACAGCGCGACATACGCGCCGAGGCCACGACCGAGGACGGTCGCGGGGCCCAGGTGCGCGAGCGCCACGTCGGCATCGGCCATCAACTGCTCGGCGGTGTAGCCCCCTCCGCGCGGGATCGTCGAGGCGCCATGGCCGGTGAAGTCGAGACCGAGCACGGCGCCGGGCCAGGGCTCCGTGAATTCGGGGACGCGTGCGGCCGTCGCTTCGCCGCGGCCGTGCAGCAGCAGCAACGGGCGGGCACCGGCCCGGCGTTCTGCGCGCAGCGGATGGAGCGCCAGCGTCACCTTCGAATGGCGGAGCCAGATCGTCGGGGCCGAGGCGTTCATGAGGCGAGGAACTCGAGGACGCGGCTCGCCACCTCGTGCGGGCGCTCGATGTGCAGGAAATGCCCCGTATCCGGAAACGTGAGGAACTCGGCATGGGCCGGTCGGTACGGCGCCAGGATCTCTTCCGTGGTGTCCCAGCCCATCGGTTCGGTCACGCTGGCCAGGAATCCGAGCATCGGCACGGCCAGTGCCGGCAGGCGCTGCAATGCCCACTCCGGCCGCCATGGACCGAAGCCGCCGAAGCGCAGCGTCGGGTCGAGCTTCCAGCGCCAGCCGTCCGCGTCGCGGCGCGCGCCGATGCCGGCCAGGTAGCGCAGCCACTCGAACGAGAGACGGGGGTTCATCTGGCCGCGGCGTCGGGCCAGGACGTCGAGCGAGTCCGCGGCCCGGCGCTGCTTGCCCGCGGCGCGCCGCCGGTGGTCGAGCCAGCCGGCCAACTCCGAGGCCAGCAGCTTGCTGCGCTCGTGCTCCGACACGTCTGGGTGTCGCTGTCGGGACGGGAGGCCGTCGATGTTGACGAGTTTCGAGACCCGGTGGGGGCAGGCATCCGCGAGGTGCATCAACACGGAGCCCCCCTTCGAATGGCCGAGAAACGGGATCGGTGCGCGACCGATCGTGTCGAGCACGGCCAGCGCATCGCGCGCGTCGGCGTCCCAGTTGTAGAGCGCGGCGTGCTCGGAGGCGCCGTGTCCGCGCTGGTCCCAGGAGACGACGCGGAAGCCTGCGCCGGCGACGAGCGGCGCGAAGACGTCGTAGGTGCGCGCGAAGTCGAAGCCCCCATGGGCGAACAGGATCGGGGGGGCCTCGGGGTCACCCCATTCGTAGACGCGGATGCGTAGGCCGGTGGCATCGACGTCGCGCTGGCGATCGGGCGCCTGGGCGGTGGGGTAGGAGGGCGGATCCGCTTCGGCGGCCGTCCCGGGCTCGGACATCGGACTCTTCCTTGCGGGCGCGGACGGCATCCTAGCGGTCGCACGCGAGATTGCCCGCAAAGCCGGACGCCGCGCACCGCGGTGTCCGCATCGGATCCGGATCGGGCGTGCGGCCCGCCATCTGCCATCCTCGGCGCGTATGGGACGGCATCGGGCGAGCGGACGTGTGGGACTCGGCTTCGTGCTGGCCACGACGACGATGTCGCTGTGGGGCGTCCTGCCGTTGGCGCTCGAGATCGCACTGCGCCGGGTCGACGCCGCGACACTGGTCTGGTTCCGGTTCCTCGTCGCCGCCGGGCTGCTCGGCCTCTGGCTCGCCGGACGACGCGCACTGCCGCCGCTGCACCGTCTTGCACGCGGCGATCGCTGGCTGCTCGGCGTCGCGACGGCGGGCCTGGCCGGCAACTACATCGCGTACCTGACCGGCCTCGATCGGACGACCCCGGCCAATGCCCAGGTCTTGATCCAGCTCGGACCGCTGCTGCTCGGGCTCGGGGGGATCCTCGTCTTCAGGGAGCGCTACACGCGGGCCCAGTGGACCGGTTTCGTCGCCATCCTCGTCGGGCTCTCGGCCTTCTTTGCGAGCCAGCTCGCAGCCCTCGGGAGCGATGCCGGGCTGTATCGATCGGGTGTGTCCCTGATCGGCGTGGCTGCCGCGACCTGGGCCGTCTACGGGCTGGCGCAGAAGCAGTTGCTGCGAGTGCTCTCGTCACAGGGCATCATGCTGTGCATCTATGTGGTCTGTGCGCTGGTGTTCTGGCCCTTCTCGACGCCTTCAACGCTGCGCGGTGTCTCGAACTTCGAAGCGGTCGTGATCGGTTTCTGCGCGCTCAATACGCTGATCGCCTACGGCGCGTTTGCCGCGGCGCTGGCTCACTGGGAGGCCTCGCGCGTCTCGGCGGTGCTGGCGTTGACGCCGCTCGCGACGCTGGCGTATTCGGCGGCGATCGGACGCTGGTGGCCCGGCTACGCGGCACCGGAATCGCTGTCGCTGGAGAGCTGGGCGGGAGCGGGGTTGGTGGTCGCCGGTTCGCTGTTGACGGCGCTGGGCGGCTGGCGAGGATCGGAGCGGCCCTCAATCCGCGGCGACCGGTAGCAGCAGCCGGAATTCCGAGCCGCGGCCGCGCTCCGAGGACACTTCGAGCCGGCCGCCGTGGCGGCGCACGATCTCGTGCGAGATCGAGAGCCCGAGTCCGGTGCCTTCCCCGACGGGCTTGGTCGTGAAGAACGGATCGAAGATGCGATCGAGCGCGTCGGGGTCGATGCCGCAGCCGTCATCGGCGACGGCGATCTCGAGCTCTTCTCCCCGGCGCGCCATGCGCACGCGAATCGTGCCGTGACCGTCGAGCGCCTGCGCGGCATTGATCAGCAGGTTCAGCAAGACCTGTTCGAGCTCGCGGCGCACACACTCGATCTCCACCGCGACATTCGACTCGCGAACCACGCGCGCCCGGGAGCACAGATGGGGATTCGCCATGCGCAAGGCGCGTTCGATCAGGAACTCGGGGTCGATCCGTTCGCGCACCCCGGTGCCGGCGTGGGAGAAGCTGCGGACGTCCCGGACGATCGCGGCGGTGCGTTCGACGCCTTCGAGTGATTCATCGAGCATGTCGAGACCCTCTTCGAAGACCTCGAGGATCTTCGCCTTGCCGGATTCCGACGGCCACGTGCCGGCCACCGTCAGCCACTGGTCGCGGAGCGCCCGGAGGTTGGCGTTGATGTAGGCGAGCGGATTGTTGATCTCGTGGGCGATTCCGGCCGCCAGTTCGCCGACGGCCGCGAGTCGCGCCGAGGTGAGCAGGCGCGTGCGCAGGGCGACGACCTCGGTGAGATCACGGATCACGAGAACCAGGCCGAGATGGCTGCCGCGCTTGTCGCGCAGCGGCGTGGTCGAGACGGACACCGGAAGCCGCGTGTCGCCGGCGCGGAGCAATTCGGTCTCGCACTCGCGGATCTCGCTGTCGACCTGCAGGTCGAGGCCGGGCAGGAAGTCCGCGACGCGCGTCCCCATCAGCCGTGCGCCCGGCCGGCTGAGCAGTGCGGCGAGCCCCGGGTTCGCGACGCGGATGGATCCTCCGGGTTCGACCAGCGCCACGCCCTCGGGCATGGCGTCGAAGATGACGCCGACGAGCGAACCCGGAGCGACGACGGACCAGCCGAAGCGGCGGATGCTCGCGGTAATGACGGCGCCGAGGATCGCGAAGGAGGCGACTCCGACGCGCGGCACGTGCACGCCGAACAGCGGCAGCAGGGCATCGCTCGCCGAGGCGAGGATCAGCGGCACGCTGACGGCGACGAGGAACCATCTGCGTTGTCGCTGTTCGGCCGGAGATGCCGTGACGCGCAGGCGTCGCAACGCGGCGAGGATCCCGGTGGTGGCGGTGACGACGGTGAAGACATACCAGGGCGCATACAGGGGCCCGACTCGCCAGGCCCAACCCCACGGGACCGGTTCGACACCGACGTGGACCCAATCGGTCGTCCATGCGCACGCGAGTGCGGTGGCCGCCGTTCCCCAGGCGAGGGGACGCAGCCTCCGTAGCTGCTCCGGACCTCGAGGCGTCTCGGCGAGGAGCAGCTCGAGACAGAGCGGCCCGATGAAGACCCAGCCGGGCGTCGACAGCCGCAGCAGCAGGAGCGCTGTCCCGGCGTCGGGCGCCAGCGTCCACAGCGCCTCGAACAGCCCCCACCAGGCTCCTCCCAACAGCAGGAACCCGCCGGAACGACTGGTCGCCGCGCTGCCCCCCCGCACCAGGAGCAGCACCCCGAAACCGAGGCAGACAAGGCCGGACGCGAGCGGCAGGACGAACCACGGGTTCAAGGCGCTGTTACTCCCACCGACGGATCGTCGCGCCGCGGACCGCGCTTGACCCTCGGCGACGATCGCCGGCTCGGACCGTCCGTCGAGACCGGCCGCCGCGCCGTCAGAAGGGGTCGATGATCTCGGCCGCGCCGTCGAGCGCGGTCAGCAGGAAGTGCAGGCGCTGCGCCTTCGCCTCGGCTCCCGATTGCGGACAGAAGTGGCCCTCGAACTCACGGCGGAGCAGGCAGTCCGGTGTCGTCCACGGGTCGAACTGGAAGTAGCCGGCGGTGACGCCCGGCGCGAGGTTGCCGGCCAATGGGGTGTCGATCTGCACGAGTGTCGGCAGCGTGCTGGCGACCGGTCGCACGTGCGGAATCCCGAGTTCGGCCGCCATGGCTCGGCTGGCGTTGTTCGGGACGAGGCTGTCCCCGACGCCCTCGGTCCAGAGCGTGCTCGGCGGCGTCACGTCGTGCGAGCCCGCAAAGGGCAGCAGCGGTTCCCGGTAGAGATGACGCAGATAGGTGTGCCCATCCTGGGGATCGAAGCCGGCCTGGAACAGCGCCAGGCCGACCCACAACTCGACGGGGCGGAGTTCCGGAAGCAGCGCGGTGATCTGCTCGAGGATCTCCGAGGCGGACTGATGGATCAGCGTCTCCGCGAGGCGCGCTCCGCCGACGGTGGCTTCGGCGGCGAGGAGTTCGGGTGCGAAGGGCAGGAAGCGCTGGGCGTTGTTCGCGCCCTCGCTGATCCCCTTGTAGAGGATGAGCGACGGATCGATCTCCGGCTCGCCATCGGGTCCCAGCGCCGGCTGGCCGTCGGATCCGCGATGCAGCAGGTCGAGCGACGCCATGCCCTGGATCGCGCGGAGGAAGAAGATCTGATCCGCGCCGGTCTGGAGCCAGTATTCCGGCATCTTCTGGTTCTGCAGCAGGTCGATGAAGACCTGCAACACCTGCACCGTCGTGTCGGGGGCGAGTTCGCGGTTCAGGGAATCCTGGAAGCCCAGCAGCGCGAAGCCGGCATCGTCGAGCTGCTCGTTGTGCACGCTCAGCAGTTCGGCCGGGGATCCCGGGTTGCCGTGCTGGTACATCACCGGAACGGCCGGCGCGTCGAGGGCGGTGTGTGGCAGCGTGAGCACGAGCGGGACTTCATCGATCCCGGTCGGCTGCGGGAGCCCGGTATTCGGATCCCGCGCGAACACCTGCGCAGCCGTGCGGAAGCGCGGGAGCCGGACGCGGCCACGAACCTCGACGGCCCGTTTGGTCAGGAGTCGGATGCAGAAACTTCCGGGTGTCGGGCACGGGTCGACGGCCAGGTCCGGCAGGACCAGCTCCGGGGCGGGGGAGGCCAGCGCCAGTTCCTTCACATGGGTCAGGTCGTCGGCGCTCGGCTGCGTGCGGATCGAGATCGACAGCGCGAGGGCGATGTCCTCGCGCGGGATCGGCACGTCGTCGAGCGACGCGACGGCCTCGACGGCCGCGCCGACCGCCCGCCGGGCCTGCTGGGTCTCCGGGGCGTCGTCCGCGTCGGGCTCGGCGAGCACGGCCTCGAACTGGGGAGCGGGACCGAAGCCGCGGCCCGGCTCCCCGGTGGCGAACGCCCGCCGTGTGAACACCATCGCGTACCGACCCCGCTCGCGAAGGTCGACGGATGGGAACAGGATCGCGGTGTGGTCGAAGCCAGCGCCGGGTCGTGGATCGCTGCGTGCCAGCAGTCGGTAGGGGATCCGTTGCCGGTATTGCGGACTCATGGGATCCACGTCGACGAGGGCGATCGGCGTGAACGGATCTGCCGACGCGAGTTCGTCGGACGGGATCATCGAGTCGTCGAGCGGGTGCGAGAGCGCGATCACGATCGGGGTCTGGCGGCTCCAGCCGTCCACGTCGTCGATCAGCCCGGTGAGCGTGGCGAAGGCCTGGCGCTGGAGGGGGTGTGGAAACGGCAACTCCGGCAGGGCGATGCGTTTCCCGCTCGCCTGGCCGGGATCGTCGGCCAACCAATAGTCGTCCGGGAACGGAGAGATCGTGAACGGCCCGGTGCGGTCGTACAGCGCCGTCGCGGGCAGGCCGGCGGCTTCCGGCGCGACGGCGAACGTCGTGTCGGCGACGGCGCCGTCGACCGCCCGCCAGACGACGCGACAGGTCGCGCCGGGCGGGAGCGCCGGCGACGGGTTCAACACGAGCGCGCCGTCCGCCAACGCATGGGCGGCGCGCGCCACGCGGACCCCGTCGCACTCGAGACCGAAGCCGAAGCCGACGAGATCGGTTTCGCGCGCGGACTCTGCAAGGCGGAAGCGCAGCCACGCGCCTGGCGGTACGGCCGTGCTCCCGTCGGCGGGATCGAGCGCGAGCACGGCCGGGGCGGCGCTGGGCGCTTCGAAGTTCATGCCGGTCGTGATCGACGCCGCGGAGAAGAAGGTGAGGGGACGGGTCACGGTCAGACGATGGTGGCCCGGCGTCGGCAGCGGAAGGGTGCCGGTCAGTCCGGGCCCGCCCGGTTCGAACGCCGCGCTGACATCGGCGCCGTCGAGCGCCAGGCGGACGGCGGCGGGGTCGATACCCGCGCGCAGCGCGATCGTCACCGGCAGCGAGCCGTCGGGAGCCGGCAGTCCGAGGACGACGCCGTGCAGGTCGCAGGCGCCGGCCCCGAGCAGCGGAAGGGCGATCAGGACCGCCGCGAGGCGGACGAGCAGAGCGGGTGCCGGGCGGGAGCGCAGCAAGCGACGCATCGAGCGACTCCGCAGCGGGGGACACGCAATCCTATCACGGGGCGACCCCGGCCTGGCGCCGGAGCCCGCATCTCGCGATTCGGGTTCCTCGGGCTTCGGGTTCCGGCCGCCATCTTCCTGGCTCGCGGCCGCGAGCGCTGGGCTCCTCACGTCTGCCCGGGCCACGGCAGCTCCAGGACCCGCGCGAGCATCCGCGAGGCCGTGTTGTCGACCGCAAAGGGGGAGTCGGCCGGCAGGATCCCGAAGTGCATCAACTGCTGCGCGACGCGGGTCATGATCGCCGCGAAGCGGAAGGCGGCGAAGGCCTCCCAGTACTCGAGGTTCCGGGCGGGTCGGCCGAGATGGCCTTCCCAGCGCGCCACGGTCTCCTCGCGGTCCGGGAGGCCCGACAGGCGTGGCATGCCGATGCCTTCGCTGTGATGGCGGTCCATGTAGAGGAACCAGCCGAGGTCCATCTCCGGCGGGGCGAGCGTCGCCATCTCCCAGTCGAGCACCGCCTCGCAACGCCCGGCGTGGAAGATCATGTTGCCGATTCGCGCATCCCCCCAGCACAGTCTCCGCGGATCGTCGCTGGGCGGCCTGCGCGCCCGGAGCCAGGCCAAGGCCGCATCGAGCACGGGTTGGCGTTGTCCGGCGGTCACCCAGTCGCAGTACGAACTCCAGTGCTCGAGTTGCCACGCGCATGCATCCGCGTCGGCCGGCGGGGCGGTGAGGAAGTCGAGCCCCAGCGCCTCGGGATCCTGCCGGTGGATCGCGGCGAGCGCATCGACCGCCGCCTGCCAGAGCGCGCGCCGCTCGTCGGGCTCGATCTCGAAGACCCAACCGCCCGCGTGGTAGGGCGGGTTGTCGGTCGGGATCCGCCCCGGGACCCGTTCCATCACGAAGAAGGGGGATCCCAACACGCTCGAATCCGGCTCGAGCCACATCATCCCGGGGACCGGCACACCCGTTCCCGACAGGGCGTCCATGATCCGGTACTGCTGCACGACGTCGTAGCCGGGAAAGATCCGGAAGTCCGTGATGGGTTCCGCGCGGCACACCAGCGCGCGGTCGCGAGACTGGCCGCCCTCCTGGTAGGAGAGATCGAAGAGCAGCGTGTCGTTGGAGAACCCCGTCGCTTCCGGACCGCTCAGCGGGGAGAGCTTCAGCGCCTGGGCCTGTGGGAGCTGGCGGTGCAGCCAGGCGGTCAGGGAGGCGTGGGTCTTCTCGAGGTCGCGGCGGGGGACCGGCATCGTCAGGAGCGCCCGACGAAGCGATTGGACTCGACCTCACCGAGCAGCGGCGGTCCGTCCTTCCGTCGGCCGCGGACCCGCGCCCGGCGCTCCAGGGAGCGCTCGGGCGGGACGACGGCATGGAGGCCCTCGTCGGTGAATCCGATGCCGAAGCGGGTGAGTTCGTCGTCGGTCGGCGGAGTGCGCATCCGGGCGCTCAGGGTGCGCCGCTCGTTCGCGTGCTGCAAGGACCGGGAGCGAGAGGACGGCTCAGAGGGTTGCCGAGCATCGGCGGACGGGATTCGGAGCCGGGCGGGAGGCGCACACCCTGCGCCGATGTCCTCGGCCGACGGACTTTGGCGCTTCGCGTGGAGGCGAACCGGCGGCCTGCGGATTCCGGCTCCGGGTGTGCGCCTCCCGCCCGTCGGTGTGCCTGCGCCAGCGGCCGATGCTCGGCAAGCCTGTCAGAGGGCGTCGGCGTCGAGCGCCTCCCAGCCGGAGCCCAGTTGCGCGAGGGCGCTGGCCCTCGCCGCGTCCGCCGTCGCGGCGGCGACCTCGAGGGTGCGCGAACGCGACCCTTCGATCTGCTTCATGCGGACCCGGAAACGGGCCGGGGTCGGCGTGGGGGCCGGGCGTTCGGGGGTGCGGGCGGCGCCTTGCGATGCCCCGATGCCGCCCGGAACAGCCTCCTCACCCAGCGCGTCGTAGAAGGTCTTCGGCGCCTCGAGAATCCGCAAGCCGATGCCTCCATGGGCCACACTGGTGAGATTCGCCGGAACCGATTTGTGTCGCACGACGCGGGCGCGGAGCTGGATCGGCTCGTCGTTCGCTCCCGTTCGGATCTGCACTTCGACCACGGTTCCGGGGGCCAGACGCGTGGACGTCTGGACGAACAGTCCGGTCTGGGAGACGTCGAGCACGATCGCGCTCTGCAGGCGACCTTCGGCCCGGAGCTCGCAGGCCATCCGGCGCCGGACCCGCTTGGCCGAACGTTGCTGACCCATGGAGGACTCCCTGCCGGCTGGGGATCTCGGACCCCGCCGGGTCGCTTCCCTTCGCAGGCCCTGAGCCCATCGGCGGGCCTGCGCGAAGCCTTGAGATCGCGAGGGATTGACCGGAATCGCAGGCTGGTCTACACCAAACGGTCGAATGGATCCGCAACGCGCCAACTTCCGACCCAGCCTGGGCCTGCTCCCCGGCCTGCTCCTTAGTGGGGCGGGGGAGGGCTAGCGCGCGCACGATCCATCCGACCGGACGCGAAACCCTCTCCCGCCGAGCTGGCCGGAGAGGGTTTCGCGTTTCGGGGTTCGCGTTTCGGGGTTCGCGTTTCGCGTTCTGGGGTTCGGGGTTCGTGGGTTTCCGTGGCTCTGTTCCGATTCGCACCGTCCGCTCCGGCCCGGCTCGGCACACGAAGGAGCTCGACGATGAAGAAGCAGACCGCTGCGAAGTACGAACCGTTCTGTCCGATCGCTCTGCCCGATCGCCGCTGGCCGGGCCGCACGATCGCCACCCCGCCGGTCTGGTGCAGCGTGGATCTGCGTGATGGCAACCAGGCGCTGGTGGAGCCGATGGGCACCGAGCGCAAGCGGCGGCTGTGGGAGTGTCTGCTCGCGATCGGCTTCCGGGAGATCGAGGTGGGCTTCCCGAGCGCCTCGCAGACGGACTTCGATTTCGTCCGCCAGCTCGTCGAAGAACGGCGGATTCCGGGCGAGGTGACGATCCAGGTGCTGACGCAGGCACGGGAGGACCTGATCCGACGCACCTTCGAGTCGATCCGCGGCGCACGGCGCGCCATCGTACACCTGTACAACTCGACGAGCACCCTCCAGCGCCGTGTCGTGTTCGGCACCGACCGGGCCGGGATCATCGAGATTGCCGTGCGCGGCGCCGAACTCGTGCGCTCGCTGTGCGATACGGTGCCCGACACCGAGGTGGTGTTCGAGTACTCGCCGGAGAGCTTCACCGGCACCGAGCTCGATTTCGCCGTCGAGATCTGCGAGGCGGTGCTGGCGGTCTGGAAGCCGGGTCCCGGACGCGAGGTGATCCTGAACCTGCCGGCCACCGTGGAGATGGCGACGCCGAACGTCTACGCCGATCAGATCGAGTGGTTCGCCCGCCACCTGCCCCAACGCGAGCACGTGGTGCTCTCGGTGCACCCGCACAACGATCGCGGAACGGCGGTGGCGGCGGCCGAGCTGGCGCTGCTGGCCGGCGCCGATCGCATCGAAGGCACCCTGTTCGGCAACGGCGAACGCACCGGCAACGTCGATCTGGTGACGCTGGCCCTCAACTTGTACACCCAGGGCGTGGATCCGGGCCTCGATCTGTCCGACATCGATGCGCTGCGGGACGTCGCCGAGTACTGCAATCGGCTGCCGGTCCATCCCCGGCATCCGTATGCCGGGGAACTCGTCTACACCGCGTTCTCGGGATCGCACCAGGATGCGATCCACAAGGGCCTGGCCGCACGGCGCGCGAGTGGGAGTCCGGCCTGGCAGGTGCCGTACCTGCCGATCGATCCGGCCGACGTCGGACGCAGCTACGAGGCGGTGATCCGGATCAACAGCCAGTCCGGCAAGGGCGGCGTGGCGTATCTGCTCGAGGCCGACCACGGGCTGCGGCTGCCGCGGCGGATGCAACAGGAGTTCAGTCGCGCCGTGCAGGTCGTGGCCGACCGCAGCGAGGAGGAGGTCGACGCCGAGCGGCTGTGGGCGCTGTTCGAGCGCGAGTACTTCGGAGAAGGCGCGCTGGCGCTGGTGGACCATCGTCTGGAGCCGGCCGATGCCGGCGGGCGCACACGGATCCACGCGAACGTGCGCTCCGACGGCGAGCGGCGTCGCATCACCGGCGAAGGCGCCGGTCCGATCGAGGCCTTCATCGACGCGCTGCGCAGAGAGCTCGGCGTCGAGCTGCACGTGGCGGACTTCACCGAGCACGCGCTCGGCGCGGGCGAGGACGCGCTCGCCGTGGCCTATGTCGAGCTGCGTCGACCCGACGGAACGACCCGCTGGGGCGCCGCGCGCCACCGCAGCATCGTCGCCGCCAGCCTCGAAGCCGTCGTCAGCGCCGCCAACCGCTCCTCCTGATGTCAAGAAAGGGGTCGGGTTCGATCCGTCAACTTTTCCGCAAAGCGGAAAAGTTGACGGATCGAACCCGACCCCTTTCTTGACGAGGTACTCTCCCGGCATGGCGGACGAAAGCGACGGCGTGTGGGACGGGGAGGGGCATGCTCCGGAGGAGCCGGCGATCTGGGAGCGGAACTGGGCGGTGTTCTGTCACCTGGGCGGCTTTGCGGGACTGCTCGTCCCGGGCATCGGGCAGATCCTCGGGCCGCTGATCCTGTGGCTGGCGCGGCGGGATCAGTCGGCGTACGTGGACCACCACGGTCGCGAAGCCGTCAACTTCCAGATCAGCATGACGCTGTACGCGCTCGTCGCGGCGGCGCTGATCTGGGTGCTGATCGGCTTCGTGTTGATCTTCGTCGTGCTCGCCATGCAGTTCGTGTTGATGGTCCTCGCGTCGGTCGCGGCGAGTCACGGTGAGCTCTATCGCTATCCCGTGACACTACGCCTGATCCAGTGAGCCGGTGACGCGTCGGCAGCTCCTCGGTGCGGACGAAGTCGCGGCGGCGCTGGCGGCGCAGGCGCCGCTGCGGCTCGTGCTGCTGCGGCGGGAGGCGCCTGCTGCGGTGCGCGCATTGGCGGAGGAGGCTCGCCGCACGGGCGTGCGTGTGACCGAGATCAGCGACAACGATCTGCGCCGGATGCGGCAGCGCGACGAACCCTGCGACGTACTCGGTCTGGTCGGTCCGGATCCCGAGGCGAGTGCGTCGGACGTGCTGGGTGCCGGCGGTGCGGTGTGGTTGTTGGCCGGCGTCGGCTATGCCGGAAACGCCGGCTACGCGATCCGCACCGCCGAAGTGTCCGGCGCGGCGGGCATCTTCCTCGACAGCCCCCTCGATCCCGCTGGTCGCAAGCGCGCGCTGCGTATGTCGATGCATGCCCAGCGCTTTCTCCCGGTGCACTGGATGCCGGCGCCGGCCGTCGTCGATGCCGCCCGCGCGGCCGGCCGGCGCATCCTCGCGCTCGAGGATCACGGCACGTCCGTCCCGTGGGCGACGAACCTGTGCGGCCCGCTGCTGCTCATGATCGGCGGCGAGCGGGACGGCCTCTCGCGCGCGCTGCTCGAGCGTTGCGACGGGATCGTCCGCGTGCCGATGGCCGGCTTCGTGCCGTCGTACAATCTGCAGGCCGCGATGGCGGCCGTGGCGGTCGAACGCCTGCGACAGGAGACCGGCTCGGCGCCGGCCCGCGATTGACCGGCGCAACCTGTTCGAACGCGGACGCTGGACCCCGCCGGAGGAACCCGTGAAGCGAAGCGCAGCATTGCGGGATCTGTCCGATGACCATCACACGGCGCTGGTGCTTGCGCTTCGCGCACGTCGTGCCGCCGAGAGCGGAGATGCCGAGGCCGTCACGACGGCCTGGGCCGCGATCGATCGAGACTTTCCGCGCGAGCTGGAGCCCCATTTCGAGATCGAGGAGCGCTGGCTCGCGCCGGCGCTGACCGCAGCCGGCGAGGCGGCCCTGTCGGCGCGTCTGCACGAAGACCACGCGGCGCTGCGTGGGTTCGTCGCGTCCGGCGCCGAACGGAACGCGGAGAGGCTCGGACGCTTCGCCGCCCGGCTCGCGGCCCACGTGCGCTTCGAGGAGCGCACGTTGTTTCCCGCGGCGGAACGCCGGCTGTCGCCGGCGGCGCTGACGGCGATTGCCGGTGCGTGCCGGCAGCAGCGCACGCGGGCGTAGCGTCCGGGTGCCGACGTCGCCAGCCGATCGCCCCGCCCCCCCCGGCTCCGGGGCGGCTGGTTCCATGTCGGCCCACACTCCCTCCGGTGAGGCAGGTTGCAACCGCGCGCGCATGCTACTCACTCGAATGATGACTCGCAGTGAAGACCAGCCCGGACTGCGGTTGCGCCTGGCCCATGTGAGCCGGCGACTGCCGATCCAGCACGAGTTCCTGAACGCGCTGCTGGCGACGACGAGTCGGGCTCTCGAGCGGATGGAAGCGGTCGAGGCGCAGGAAGCCCTGCTCGGCTTTCGCGGAGCGCTCGACGCGCACTTCCAGCTCGAGGAGGAGGTGTACTTTCCGGCGCTGCACAGCCTCCAGCCCGACCTCGAAGTGGAAATCGAAGAGCTGGTGCGAGAGCATCACGCCCTGCGCGATCGGTTGCTGGTGCTCGAGGGCCGGGCCGGCCGCGAGCCCGGCCCCGCCGTGGCACAGGAGTTCGTCGAGCTGTCCCACGCGCTGCGCCAACACGAGTCGCGCGAACAGCAGGCCTTCGCCTCCGAGGCTCCGAGTGAGATCCGGAGTCAGGTTCCCGGGGACCGGTCCGGATCGTCCGGGTAGTCGCCGCGATCGCAGACGGGACAGAGGCCGTGGCTGGGGTTGGCGGGCGCCCGTTTTACCCACGCCCCGGTACCCAGTCCCATCGGACCGGCGAAGCGGTTCGCGAGCCGGTTGCGCACCTGGAGTCCCGCCGTTGCCGGACTAGCGGACGAAGCCGGCTCTCGTGCGAAGCGCTCGGCTCCCGGTCGGTTGACAGGGCGGAACCCGTGGAATAGACACCGAAACGAAATCAGCGGTTCTGGAACCCATCGTGGCCGGCCCTCGTCCGCGAGGCCCAGCGGGACGAGGTCCAGCGCGACGAGGTCCAGCGGAACGAAGCCCCGCGGAACGAAGCCCAGCTCGAGACCGGAGCCATGCACGAATCCTCCTCCCGGACTCCCGAACTGCGTTGGGTGCGTCCGCCCCGACAGGCGCGAAGCCAGGATACGCTCGATCGGCTGCTCGATGCCGCGGAAGGGCTGGTGGCCGAGCGAGGCTTCGAGGACACCACGATCGCCGAGCTGGTGCGGCGCGCGGACTCGTCGGTCGGCGCCTTCTACGCGCGGTTTCGCGACAAGGACTCGCTGCTGTATGCGCTGTACGAGCGCTACCTCGAGCAGGCCATGGCCACGACCGATGTCGCGCTCGATCCGGCGCGCTGGGTGATCTCGCCGATCTCCGAGATCGTGCGCAAGACCGTGCCGTTCCTCGTCTCGGTGTATCGTGAGCGCCGCGGCCTGATTCGCGCCTTCGTGCTGCGCAACCACATCGACGCGGAGTTCCGCGCCCGCCGAGAACGGCTTTCGCATCACGTCAGCGAGGGGCTCTCTCGGCTGCTGATCGCGCGCCGTTCCGAGATCCGTCACCCGAACCCCGTCCGCGCCGCGGTCTTCGGGCTCACGATGGTCGTCAACACCATCGAGAGCGCCGTGCTGTTCGGGGACCTGCGCTCGGGGGCCTTGACGTTGTCGGACGACGAGCTGGGGGTGGAGCTGACCCGCGCCTTTCTCGCCTATCTGGGGCTCGACGACTTCTCGCGCCCGCGCGATCCCGAACCCGCCGAATCCTGACCGACCGGTCGCCGCGCCGCCGGGAGGCACGCGACGAGCGTGTCGGGGCAGACGCGCCGCTTCGCCCCGCGAAGGCGGCCTCTGGGGCCAGGCGGCGGTGCTCAGACGGTCTGGCTGAAGACCGGCTGGTCGGTCGCCTGGTGGGCGGGCAGGTATGCGTCGAAGACCATCGCGACCGGCCGCATCGCGAGGTGGCCGAGCGCGGTGATGCGCAGGCCGCCGTCGCTCTCGAATTCGACGAGCCCCTGCTCTGCGAGCGGTTCGAGCGCGGCGCACTCGGTCGGGAAGCAGGCGTCGAAGTCCGCATCGAAGCGGCTGCGGAATGCATGGGCCGACACACCACCGTGACATAGCAGCTCGGCGATCACCCATTGCCGGCGTCGGTCGTCGGCCGTCAGCGCGTGACCGCGCAACGTCGCGAACTCGCCGCCGTGAATCGCCCGCTCCCACTGCGCGAGGTCCCGATGCGATTGTGCGAAGGCCGTTTCGAGCTGGCTGATCGCGCTCGGGCCGAGCGCCAGCAGGTCGAGACCCGGGCGCGTCGTATAGCCCATGAAATTGCGGCGCAGGCGGCGACTGCGGGCGGCCTGGGCCAGCTCGTCTTCCGGCCGTGCGAAGTGATCCATGCCGACAGGCTCGTAGCCCGCGGCGAGCAGTTTGCGGATCGTCGCGAGCTGGATGCGCAGCCGATCCGGCGGCGTCGGCAGGTCGTGGCGTTCGAAACCACGCTGTTGCTTTGCCACCCACGTGACATGGGCGTAGCCGTACAACGCGATGCGATCGGGAGCGATCGCGATCACGTCGTCGAGTGTGCGCTCCATCGATGCGATCGTCTGGAACGGCAAGCCGTAGATCAGATCGAAGCCGATGCTCGCAAAGCCGGAGGCGCGTGCTCGCTCCACCAGTGCGGCGGTCGACGCGACGCTCTGCACGCGGTGGATGGCGGCCTGGACGCGGGGGTCGAAGTCCTGCACGCCCATCGAGAGCCGGCCGAAGCCGCACGTGCGCAAAGCTTCGATGTGAGCCTCGCTGGTGACGCGCGGGTCCACCTCGATCGAGACCTCCGCGTCGGGGGTCACCGGGAAGGCGTCGTCGAGGGCGCGGAACAGACGACGGATCTGGGCCGGTTCGAGATGCGTCGGCGTGCCGCCGCCCCAATGGTGCTGGACGACCCGCGGTGCTCCGGCGAGCGCCGTGCGCAGCAGCGCGATCTCCCGCTCGATCGTGTCGAGCCAGTCGGCCGGCGCTTCGGGTCGCTGCGTGATGATGCGGTTGCACGCGCAGAAGTGACAGAGGCTGCGGCAGAACGGGACATGGACGTAGAGCGAGATCTCGGCGCCGGCGGCGAGGCCGCCGAGATCGCGCCGGAACGCGTCGGGGCCGTAGGCTTCCGTCCAGACCGGCGCTGTCGGATAGCTGGTGTAGCGGGGCCCGGGACCGGAGTGGCGCAGCACCGTCGTCTCGATCCGGGCCGGGTCGAGGTCGAGCAGCGTGGCGAGATCGCGGGCGGCGTCACTCATCGTTCTGGCAGCGTAGGCAGCCGTCGGCGTGGGGACCAGGCCGCGGCGGTGACGGTCGCGATGGGGGCGCTGCGGCCCCGGCAGGGCGGGATTCCGACCCGGACGCGCCGGGATCGGCGTCCGCAGTCGCCGCCGGGTCGGCCGGCAGCAACAGGTCCTCGAGGAAGAACGCGGCCAGCTCCGCTCGGCCGCTGAGGCTCGATTTGCGATAGACCGCGACGGCGTGCTGGCGGACGGTGCGCTCGCTGCGGCCGCACAGCGCGGCGATCTCCTTGTGGCCGTAGCCCTTCAGCAGCAGCAGCGCCGTCTCGCGCTCGGTCGGCGTCAGATGCCACGCACGGAGTTGGTCGTCGATCGCGGCGCCGAGGCCGCGCAGGAGCGTCTCGGTCCGCACGCGCCAGTGATCACGCTCCGCCTCGCGTTCGGCGATCACGCCGCGCGTGTGCACGAGCGAGCGGCGCGTCCGCGCCCAGGCTCCCCACAGGGCTGCGACCCCGACGACGCACAGCAGCAGGACGGTGCCCTCGACGAGCACGTGCAGCGGGCTGGGCCCGTTCGGCCAGTCGAGCGCGAGGTCGATCGCGCCGGCCGTCGCGAGGCCGAGCAGCAGCGCCGTCAGCGCGATCGGGCGCCCGGTGTCTCCGTCATTCGTCGCGGGCAGGAAGGCCAGCGAGGATCCTCCGTCGTTCTCGAGGCGGCCGGGCAGCGTCCGGCATCTGCCGGATCGCGCGGGCGGCCACCGGACCCGAGGCTTGCCGGCGGTCGCTTCCGACCACAAGGAGAATGCCATGAGTCTGCCCGATCCCCTTCATCCCGCCGTCGTTCATCTGCCGCTGGCGCTGGCCATGCTCGCGCCGTTCGTCGTGGGCCTCGCGTTCGTCGTGATCCGCCGGGGCTGGCTGCCGCCGCGCGCGTGGGTCGCCGTCCTGCTGCTCCATGGGCTGCTGGCCGGATCGGCATGGTTCGCCGTCGAGACGGGCGAGGAACAAGAAGACCGCGTCGAGCGGGTGGTCCAGGAGCGCTGGATCGAGGATCACGAAGAAGGCGCCGAGCGCTTCCTCACCGTGGCGGCCGTGGCGCTGCTCGTCTCGCTGACGGGATTCGCCGGCGGAGCGGCGGGCGCCGTCGGACGCGGCGCGACGATCGCTGCCGCGTCGGTGGTGCTGGCCGCCGCGATCGCCGTCGGACATTCCGGCGGGGAGCTGGTCTATCGCCACGGGGCTGCGGATGCGTACGTCGAGGTCGCCAAGAGCCCCAGCGCGGCGCGGACGGCGAGCCGCCACACGCGCCACGGCGACTGAACCCGGCGGCCGCGCGGGCTTTCCTCGGGGATGCCCGTGCGGCCGCTGCTGCCGACCGATCGCGAGCGTCACGAGGCGATCACGACGGACCGGCGGCTGCGCATCGGCCAGGATCTGGGCGATGATCCGGTGCTGTGAAGTCGGGGCCGGCGCTCGAGTCGATCGCGGAGGCGCTGCGCGCGCGCGGGCTCGCATACCGCGGTGCGTTCCATCCGACGGCCCCGTCGTTGCCGGCGCTCGCGCTCCCGGACGGGCGGGCAGCGGCTTCCGTCGTGCTGGTCGGCCAACTGGGTTCCCGGATGTGGACGCAGTTCCAGCGCGAGCGTCTCGAGGAGGCGGAGCCGCTCGATGCGTGGGCGGCACGTGGACTGCGGGAGGTGGCGAGCGCCTTCGGGGCCACCGTGGTGTTGCCGCAGGCGGGTCCGCCGTTCGCACCATTCTCGCGCTGGGCGCAGCGCGCCGAGTCCGTCTCGCCATCCCCACTCGGCATCCTGATCCATCCGGAGTACGGACTCTGGCATGCGTACCGCGGCGCGTTGCTGTTCGCGGGTCGCCTCGAACTCCCTCCGCCCTTCGCCCGCCCACGTCCGTGCGATTCCTGCGCCGCGCGCCCGTGCCTGTCGGCGTGTCCGGTCGCCGCGTTCGAAGCGACGCCGGCGGGAACCCCGGTCGGCTACGACGCCGACGCGTGCGCCGCCCACGTCGCGTCGCCGGATGGTGTCGAATGCCGCGAGCGCGGCTGTCTGGCCCGGCGTGCCTGCCCCGTCGGGACTCGCCACGCCTACCGCGCCGCCCAACAACGCTTCCACATGGCCGCCTTCCTCCGCGTCAAGAAAGGGGTCGGGTTCGTTTCGTCAACTTTTCCCCCCAGAGGGGGAAAAGTTGACGAAACGAACCCGACCCCTTTCTTGACGGTCAGTCGGAGAAGTCTGGTTTGCGGCCGTCGCGGCGGGCGCGGATCGCCTCGTCGAGGTTCTGGGTGGTCATCCGGACCAGCAATTGGTTGCGGTTCTCGAGGTCCATGCCGGCGTGCAGGCTGTTGATCTCGAGATTCGACCACAGCACGCGTTTGGTCATCGCGACGCCGTGGGGCGAGAACTCGCAGATGCGCGCGGCGGTCTCGAGCGCCTGTGGGAGCAGTTCCGCGTCGGGCACGACGCGCGCCACCAGGCCGATGCGTTCGGCCTCGGCGGCATCGATGTCACGACCGGCCAGCAGCAGCTCGAAGGCCCGTGACGCGCCGATCAGGCGCGGCAGCAGCCACGAGAGGCCGAGCTCCGTGTTGGTCAGCCCGTTGCGCACGCCGGCGCCGCAGAAGCGCGCCGAGCTGCCAGCGAGCCGGATGTCGGCGCCGACGGCGAGGCAGAGTCCGCCGCCGTAGGCGGCCCCGTGGATCGCCGCGAGGATCGGCTGCGGCAGCGCGCGCATGCGCGGGATCAGATCCGCGAATAGCGCCATCGCCCGGACGGCGATGCGCGACATCGGCAGGCCGCCGATGCCCGGCGGTACGCCATGGTCCTCGAGGTCGAGCCCCGAGCAGAAGCCGGCGCCGGCGCCGGTCAGGACGACCGCCCAGACGTCGTGGTCGGCGGCGATCTGTTCGAGAGCCGCGTGGAGCGGCACGACCGTGTCGAACGACAGCGCGTTGAGCCGCTCCGGTCGGTTCAGCGTGATCTGCGCGACATGCGGCTGCGGTGACGAGATCTCGACGTACGACATGATCGCGGAGTCTACGTCAAGAAGGGCCGGG
>CAADGG010000013.1 GCA_900696485.1 uncultured Pseudomonadota bacterium | reverse complement strand
GACGAGACGGTGGACTACAACAGCTACGACGCGCTGGGAAGTCCCCTCCGCATCGACTTCCCGGAGGGCATCACCCGGCCGGTGTTCGACGCCCGCAGCCGGGTCACCGGCGCGACGCACCAGGGGGGCCGGTGCGAACGAGGAGTTCGACTGCGACCGCTACGGCAATCGCATCCATCGCCAGCGAGTGGGCGTGATCCGGCGAGATTCGGGTTGCAAATGCGGTCCAAGCCAAGGACGAAGGGAGACGGAGATGCAGAGCGAGCGAGCGGGTCGAATTCAGCGGAGGTCAGCAGCGCGCGCGGTTGCTCTGATGGCGGCGACCTCGTTCGTGGGCGGCGTCTGGATCCTTGCGGCTCCAGAAGTCGCCCGCGCGAAGTCGCGGGAGCAGGCGATTCGGGACGCCGTGGTCTGGTTCGGGCGGGCGCAGAACGGGGACGGCTCCTGGGGGTCGGGGCCGACGGCGCCGTTGGTGACGGCGGAGGTGGTCGGGGCGCTGTCGCTGCAGGGCAGCGAGCGAAACAGTGTGGTGGCGCGGCGCGGGATTGCGTGGCTGCGGCAGCAGGAGCTTCCGGCGGTGGACTTCCAGGCGCGGCGGATCCGCGCGCTCGAGGCGGCGGGCGTGTCGGCGGATGCGGAGGCGGCGGCCCTCGCCGGCCTGCGCAACGGGACAGCCGGCTGGGGGCTCCTCGGGCCGGAGGGGCCGGACGCCTATGACACGGCGCTGGCGATCGATGCGCTGGCGTCGGCCCAGCAGCTCCCGCCGCAACCGGAGCTCGGTCAGTTGGCCGGCGCGGTGGTGCTGCGCCGCCGCGAGGACTTTGGCTGGTCAGGGGACGGGATTCCGGCGAGCGCGGGGGCGAGCGATCTGACGACGACGGCGGAGGTGGTCCGCGCACTCGTCGACAAGGCGAGCCCGGCTTCGCTGGCGCCGAGCCTCACGCTGCTCGAGAGCCCCGTGGCATCGACGACGCCGACGCTCGAGCTGGCGGCGCGCCTCGCGGCGCTGCACCGGAGCGGGAGGTCGAACCCGGCGTTCCAGACGGAGCTGCTGCGCGACGGGCGCTTCCTCGCGGGCCTCGTGTGGACGGGGGATCCGCTGGTGGTGGCGCTGGCGCTGCGCGCGCTGGTGACGACGCCGGGTGCGCTGGCCGTGGCGTCGACGTTCCTCGGCGACCGCGACGTCGACGGGATCGACGACGCGTTCGATTCCGATCGCGACGGGGACGGCGTAGCGATCGGAGTCGATGCGTTCCCCTTCGATCCGGCCGAGGTGGCCGACACGGATGGGAACGGCATCGGCGACGCGCGCGACGTCGACGACGACGGCGATGGCTTGGCCGATGACTTCGAGATTGCCTTCGCTCTCGATTCACTCGGCGTCGACAGCGACGGGGATCGCTTCATCGACGGCTTCAGCGGGCTCGTGGCGCTGGCGCGGTTTCCGGCGGCGTGGGACCTCGACGGGGACGGCTTTGCCGATGGCGAGGCGAACTTCGGGACCGATCCGCTGAATCCGCGCGACCACCCCGGCAAGCCCGGCGACGTGGCGCCGCTCGGACGGCCCAATGGCCGGATCGGCGCGGCCGACGCGCTGGTGGGGATCGCGATCACGCGTGACCCCGGCGTGCTGACGGCCCTCACCGGCCAGAACCGCGCGATCGCCGAGCTCGGCGCGGACGAGAACGAGGACGGCAGCGTCACGATCGGCGATGCGGTGCGCATTCTCGAGCGCGCGCGCGCGGTCTCGGGAGCGCCGTGAGCACGTACGACGGGGCGCAGCGCGACGCGCGCGAGGGTCGGATGTACTCACACCGGGCGGCGAGCCGAGAGCTCGCGGCCGGCAGCAGGAGGGACACATGAGAGCGATCCATCGGGCACTACTACTGGCCCTCGCCATGACCTTCACGGCCGCCTGCAGCGGCCCAACGGTGCCGTTGTCGGTGCAGGCGGGAGCGAGTGTCGTGATTCCATTGACTGGAGATCAGACGACGCCCTCCGTAGACATCGGCTTTGGGAGTGAACTGGTGGAAGATCACCAACGAGGGAAACTCGTCTTTCGCCTGCACGAGACGGGGACTGAGCTGCGTACGAGGGCCACTTCTCCGATCACGTTGGGATGGTCGCCCGATATTGGCGGACCGGTCCAGATCGTTTCGCTGGTCGACATTCCTGCGGACAGCCCAGTCGGGACGTTCTCGATCGACGTGGTGCGCCGATTCCGCGATTCCGCGGGAGTCCTGCACGAGAGTCCTATACCGTATGGCGGAACGCTCTCGATCCTTCCTCATGAGCTCGATGTCGACTGTGACCAGACGGTCGACGTAGTTGGCCTACCGACGCCATGGTCGAACTTGGACTCAGACGGCTATCCGAGGCCGACGCTCGGACTCGAAAAGATGCTCTTGGTTCAACATCCGGAGTTCGTGCTGACGCTGGATCGCGACGTACGCGCTCTCGAACTCGAGTTGAACTATCCACCCGATGTGATGAGGATCGAGGAGGTAACAGCAACGCCGGGAGTCTTCTCGAGACAGAAGATCGCATGGTGGGACGAGACGACGCCTGGGCACGCGTCGATCGGGATGCTGGGCGGCTCTTCCTTCCGCAGCGTAGCCATCGCCTTCTCGCTGCTCGACGGCGAGCAGCAGATCCTCGATCCCGCCAGCGTGGTCGTGACGATTCGCTCTGCGACGGATGCCAGCGGAACGGAGCTGCCGACCGCGGTGGCGGCGACCGCCATCCGCTGAAACGCGCGCGTCCGCGACTACGCGATCAGCTTCTGCGCCATCTGCTCGAACGCGGACTTCGGGCGGGCGCCGGTGATCTGCTCGACGACCTGGCCGTCGCGGAAGGCGAGGATGGTCGGGATGGCACGGACACCGTAGCGGGCCGGGGTCGTCTGGTTCTCGTCGACATTCATCTTGACGACCTTGATCTTGCCCCCGTGGGCGGCGGCCAGGTCGGCGATGAACGGTGCGATCTGCCGGCACGGCGCGCACCACTCGGCCCAGAAGTCGACGATCGCGGGGAGTTCGGACTTCAGGATCTCGGCTTCGAAGTTCTGGTCGGTGACCTCATCGATCGCTGCCATGTCGGGGATCTCCTCTGGGCGCGTGCGCCGAGCCGGCGGGGCTTCGGCAAAGCGGTTGGATGCCGGTCGGACGCTGCGGTTCCGCGCTGCGGGGACGCCCGTCGTGGACCGCGGCTCCGCAGCGTTCGCGCGCAGCATAGCAGCAGGCGACCCGCCGGTGGCGGCGTCGCGTTGACGCTCCGGAGCCCACCCCCTATCTTGCGTTTGGCGCGCATCTCCTCGAAATCCCGTCGCTTTTCGCCTTCGCGCGCGATTCCGTCCGCCGCGTTTCGTCCGTCACCAGGAGGCCCGGCTGCGCATGCGCGAGAGTCGTTCCGACCCGACGTCGCATTCCGATTCGCCCGCGGAGTTCGTACGCGTGCGGCTCGAGGCGAGCGCGCGCGTGCATCGTGCGCTCGCCACGTCCCACGCGGACGCGATCGCGCGGGTGGCCGCAGTGCTGGCGGACGCGTTCCGCGCGGGTGGCCGGGTGCTGCTCTTCGGCAACGGCGGCTCGGCGGCCGATGCGCTGCACGTGGCCGGGGAGTGGTGCGGGCGGCTCGGTCGTGAGCGGCCGGCGCTGCCGGCGCTGGCGCTGCCGGCCAGCGCGGCCGAGCTCACCGCGATCGCCAACGACTACGGCTTCGAGCGGGTCTTCGCGCGGCTCATCGAGGCCCACGGCCGGCCCGGCGACGTGGCGCTGGCGCTCTCGACGTCCGGCGATTCGCCGAACGTGCTGGCCGCCGTCGACGAGGCGCGTGCCCGCGGGCTGCGCACGCTGGCGCTGGCCGGCAAGGGCGGCGGCAAGCTCGCCAGTCGCGTGGAGCTGGCGATCGTGGTGCCGTCGGACGACACGCAGCGGATCCAGGAGGCGCACCTCGCGATCGGCCATCTGCTGGCCGAGCTCGTCGAGGATGCGCTGTTCCCGGTGCGGTGAGGAAGCCGGTCGCCGTGCCCGCCCGCCCGCCGCCGACGATCGATCGCACGCGCGTGCAAACCGTGCCGGTCCGGCGCCGGCCGAGCAAGGTCCGCCGCCGCGACGAGGCGCGCCCGCATCGCGCCGGAGCGTCGTTCGCCGAGTTCCTCGACGGGCTCCCGGATCTGCTCGGCGCGGCGGACCTGCGCGCGGCGATCGATGCGGCCACCCGGGCGCGCGCCGCCGAGCGCACGATCCTGTGGGGCCTTGGCGCGCACGTGATCAAGGTGGGCCTCGCGCCGGTTTTCGTGGACCTCATGGAACGCGGCTTCGTGTCGGGGATCCTGATGAATGGCGCCGGCTGCGTGCACGATCTCGAACTCGCGCTGCTCGGCGCCACCAGCGAGGACGTCGGGCCGGCGCTCGATGACGGCAGCTTCGGCATGGCGCGGGAGACGGCGGAAGCGCTGAACGGCGCGATCGCGCGCGGTGCGGCCGACGGCCTCGGCATGGGCGCGGCGGTCGGCCGCGAGCTGCTGACCGGCCGCTATCCGCATCGTGCGCGCTCGATCCTCGCCACCGCAGCCCGGCTCGGAATTCCAGTGACGGTGCACGCGGCGATCGGCACCGACATCCATCACATGCACCCGAGCGCCGACGGTGCCGCGCTCGGCGCCACCAGCTACCGCGACTTCGAGACGCTGACGAGTCTCGTCGCGACACTCGAACGCGGCGTCTACTTCCACGTCGGCTCTGCGGTGATCCTGCCCGAAGTGTTCCTGAAGGCGCTCGCGCTGGCGCGCAATCTCGGCCATCGTGTACGCCGCGTGACGACGGTGAACCTCGACTTCCTGCGCCCGTATCGGCCACTCGTGAACGTCGTCGAGCGGCCGACGCGGCTCGGGGGGCGGGGCATCTCGCTGGTGGGACAGCACGAGCTGCTGCTGCCGTTGCTGGCCGCCGGACTGATCGAGCGCGCGGGGGTCGAGCCATGAGCGGCCGCATCACGATCCGCGAAGGGGACATCAGCGCCCAGGAGGCGGACGCCATCGTCAATGCCGCCAACAGCGCATTGCAGCTCGGCAGCGGCGTCGCCGGCGCGATCCGCGAGCGCGGTGGCCCCGAGATCCAGGCCGCGTGCGATGCGCACGGGCCGATCGCCGTCGGCGAGGCCGTCGCCACCGGCGCCGGGGCTCTTTCGGCCCGCTACGTGATCCACGCCGCGGGGATGGCGCCGGGCGAGCCGGCGAGCGAGGAGTCCGTCCGCGCGGCGATGCGGCGCAGCCTCGAGATCGCCCGCGAGCTCGGTTGTCGGACCGTCGCCGTGCCGGCGATCGGCGCCGGTGTCGGTGGGCTGTCGACACAGCGCAGCGCCGAGCTGTTGCTCGCGGAGGCCCGCGCGCATCTGACCGGCGCCAGCAGCATCGAGGAGATCCGGTTCGTGCTGTCCGGTGAACAGGCGCTGCGCCTCTTCGAGGCCGTCTACGACTCGATCCGGATCGCCGAGCAGGCGCAGCGGTGGACGTCGTGAGGGCGCTGGCCCCGGTCGCCCGCTGCGGCGGAGATCGGTTTCCTGCGGGCGGCTGCCGGCCGCAGCTCGTCGCGGAGGATCGCTCGGGATGTTGATTGCTCTCCACCAGGCGGCCGCGGCGTTCTACCTGCTGGCGACGCTCGGTACGACCCTCGGCCTGGCGTTGCCGAATGCGCGGCTCGCGCGGTTCGCCGTCTGGACGCTGGCCGCGGCGGCGCTGCTGCACGCGGCGGCGTTCGCCGGACTCCACACCCTCGATCCGCCGCCGTCGCTGACGACGCGACCGGCGGCCGTCTCGCTGATGGCCTGGCTCGCCGTCGCGTTCGCGCTGGTGCTGCTCCGGCGCGGCCGGCTCGAAGGGCTGGCTGGACTGGTGGCGCCGTTCGCGTTCATCGGCACGCTCTATGCCAGCTCGGCGATCGGCGGCATCGGTCCGCTCGCGGACGGAGCGAGCGGGAGCCTGCCGCATCTGCACGTGATCCTCGCCAGCGCGGCGCTGGCGATGCTCGGTGTCGCCGGCGTGGCCGGTGTGCTGTTCCTGGCCGAGGCGCGCCAGCTCAAGGCGAAGCGGCCGGTGGCCGGGCGCCGCCCCCTGCCGTCGCTCGAAGCGCTCGACCGTGTCAACCTGATGGCGCTCGCGCTGGGCTTTCCGCTGATGACCTTCGGCATGCTCGCCGGCATGCTCTGGAGCCAGGGCCTGAGCGGCCGCGTGTGGGACAGCAGCCTGCACGCCACGTGGACGGGGCTCGGGTGGGTGATCTTCGGGGCGCTCGTCGTCGCACGCTTCGTGCTCGGCTGGCGGGGTCGCTACATCGCGGCGTGCACGACGGCAGGCTTCATCTTCCTCTTCTTCGCCGTGGTCGGCGTCGAGGCGCTGCGGTGAAGATCCTGCTCGTCGGCATGAACCATCGCACCGCGCCGGTCGAGGTCCGTGAGCGCTTCGCGGTCGACGAGCCCGGTCCGTGGCTCGCGAAGCTGGTGGCCAGTGACGAGATCGACGAGGCGGTGCTGCTCTCCACCTGCAATCGCGTCGAGGTGGTGGTGACGACGCGGCAGCTCGACGCCGCTCGCCATCGGCTGCGCAGCTTCTTCTTGCGCGAGCTCGGTCGCGGCGAGCCGCTGCCCGAGTCTCTCTCGCCGCACGGGATCCTCTACGAGCACGTCGATACCGATGCCGTCCGCCACCTGCTGCGCGTATCGTCGTCGATCGATGCGCTGGTGGTCGGCGAGCCGCAGATCCTCGGCCAGGTGAAGGACGCCTTTCGCGAGGCGACCGAGTCCGGCGCCAGCGGCCCGGTGCTGTCGCGGCTGTTCGCCGCCGCGTTCACCGCGGCCAAGCGCGTGCGTCACGAGACCCGCATCGCCGAGCGTCCGGTTTCGGTCGCGCGCGTCGCCGTCGATCTGGCCCGACAGATCTTCGAGACGCTCGAGGACAAGCACGCGTTGCTGGTGGGAGCCGGCGAGATGATCGAGATGGCGCTGGCGGCACTGCGCGGCGCCGGCCTTGCCGAGGTCTCCGTCGCGAACCGGACGCGCAGTCATGCCTCGGCGCTGGCGCAGCGTTTCGGCGCCAGCGCGCACGGGCTCGACGAACTGCCGGCGCTCGTGGCGCGCGCGGACGTGATCCTGTCGTGTATCGCCGCCGAGCGCTCGCTGCTGAACGTCCCGCTCTTCGAAGAGGCGCTGCGCGTGCGTCGCCACCAGCCGATCTTCGTCATCGACATCGGTGTGCCGCGCAACGTCGATCCGGACGTGAATCGTCTCGACGACGTATACCTCTACGATCTCGACGATCTCGGCGGCGTTGCCGAGGCCAATGCCGAGGAGCGCCGTCGCGAGACGATCCGCGCCGAGGGCATCGTGCAGGAGGAGGTCGACCGCTTCGGTGGCTGGCTGACGGCGCTGGCCGCGGTGCCGACGATCCGTCGCGTGCGCGACCGCGCCGAAGCCGTGCGCCAGGCCGAACTGGCGAAGTGGCTGGCGAAGACCGGCGTCGACGAGGACAGCCGGCGCGCCGTGGAAGGGCTCACGCGCGCGATCGTCAACAAGATCCTGCACGCGCCGGTCTCGCGCCTGCGGGAGCAGGCGGAGCGCGAGGACGGGCTCGCGTACCTGCAGGCGGCGCGCGTGCTGTTCGCCCTGGACGATCCCACGGCTCCGGGCGCCGACGCCGACGCGCGCGACGGAACCTCCGAGGCCGAAACTGTCGAGGAGATCGCCACGGAGGCCGTCCGCGGTCTCGCGAAGCCTCGTCGCACCGCCCGGGCCGCCGAGGACGGGCCGGAGTCCGAATGAGGCGGCTGCGCATTGCGACGCGGGCCAGCGAGCTCGCGCTCACGCAGAGCGGCTGGGTCGCGCGCCAGATCGAGGCGCAGCTCGGCATCGAGACCGAACTCGTCCCGCTCCGCACGACGGGCGACCGACTCGCGACGGTGTCGTTGGCGAAGGTCGGCGGCAAGGGGCTCTTCATCAAGGAACTCGAAGAAGCGCTGCGCGACGGACGTGCGGACCTCGCGGTCCACAGCGCGAAGGATCTGCCGGCGCGCGTGCCGCCGGAGTTCGCGCTCGTGGCCTTTCCGGAACGGGCGGATCCGCGCGACGCCTTCGTGTCGGACGGGCGTTTCGGCGCGCTGGCCGCGCTGCCGCCGGGGGCGCGGGTCGGCACCGGCAGTACACGGCGCGGCGCACAGCTGCGCGCCTGGCGTCCGGACCTCGAGGTGGTGCCGCTGCGCGGCAACGTCGCAACGCGCCTCCAGAGACTGCGCGAGGGCTCCGAAGGCGCCGGGCTGCGACTCGACGCGGTGTTGCTCGCGTGTGCGGGGCTCGAGCGGCTTGCGCTGCACGCCCAGATCGACGAGCGCGTCGCCCCGGAGCGGCTGCTGCCGGCCGTCGGTCAGGGGACGCTGGCGCTCGAGACCCGCGCTGACGCCGGCTTCGGGGCGGATCTCGCGGCGCTGACGCACGACGACAGCGCGCGAGCCCTGCGTGCCGAGCGCGCGATGCTGGCGCGGCTCGAGGGCGATTGCAGTGTGCCGCTGGCCGGCTTCGCCGAGCCCCTGCCGGACGGCCAGCTGCGGCTGCGCGGGCTCGTCGCGAGCCCGGATGGGACGCGGCTCGTGCAGGCCGAAGCCACCAGCGCCGATCCCGACGCGCTCGGCGCGACCGTCGCCGAGGATCTCCTGACCCGGGGCGCCGGCGAGATCCTCGCGGCGCTGCGTTCCGCCGACGAACGGCCGTGAGCGCCGGCTGTGTCGTCCTGCTCGGCGCCGGGCCCGGGGATCCGGATCTGGTGACGGTGCGCGGGGCCGAGGCGCTGCGCCGCGCCGACGTGGTCGTCTACGACTCCCTGGTCGCCCGCGAGCTGCTCGACCTGGCGCCTCCTCACGCCGAGCGCATCCACGTCGGCAGGCGCGGGCACGAGGATCCGATCCGCACGCAACGGGAGATCCACGAGCTGCTCGTAGCGCGCGCGCGCGCCGGCCAGCGGGTCGTGCGGCTGAAGGGGGGCGATCCGTTCGTGTTCGGGCGCGGCGGCGAGGAAGCCAGCGCGTGCCGCGAAGCCGGCGTCCGCTACGAGGTCATCCCCGGCGTCAGCTCGGTGCTGGCCGGGCCGGCCTTCGCCGGGATTCCGCTCACGGATCGGCGCTACGCCGCCTCGTTTGCGGTCGTCACAGGACACCGCGACGAGTCCCGTCCGTGGACCACCGTGCGCTGGGACCGCCTCGCGACGGCCGTCGACACCATCGTCGTGCTGATGGGGATGCGCAATCTCGCGCGGATCGCCGAGACGCTGATCGCGGCCGGTCGGCCAGCCGAGACGCCGGCCGCCGTCGTCATGGACGCGGCGACGTCGCGCCAGCGCGTCGTCACGGGGCCGCTGGCCGAGATCGCAACGCGTGCGCAGCAGGCCGGGTTGCACGCGCCGGCTGTCGTCGTGATCGGCGACGTCGTGCAGTTGCACGAGACCCTGGCGTGGTTCGAGACCGCGCCGCTGTTCGGGCGCCGCGTCCTCGTGACGCGGCCGGCCGCGCAGGCTGGCGCGCTGGCATCGCTGCTGCGCGCCGCCGGGGCCGAGCCGGTGTGCGTGCCGATGCTGCAGATCGTCGCGACACCGCACGGCCCCGGCGTCGACGACGCGCTGGCCGCGATCGACGCCTACGACGCGATCCTGCTCACCAGCACCAACGCCGTCGCGCCGCTGGCAGCCCGGCTGGCGGCCGCCGGGCGCGCGATCGACGCGCTACCGGCCCGGATCTTCTGCGTCGGTCCGGCGACCGCCGCGGCCGCCCGGCAGGCGGGCTTCCGGGCACCGCTGGCGCCGACTGGACGGCACGATGCGGAATCACTGCTCGCGCTGCTGCACGAGCAACTCGAGCCGGCCGGCCGGCGCTTCCTGTTCGCGCGCGGCGAACCCGCGGGTGACGTACTTCCGGAAGGCTTGCGAGCGGCCGGCGCGCGCGTCGACGAGGCGGTGCTGTATCGCAGCGGACCGGCCCCGGTCGACGAGAGCGAGCTGCGCGCGGCGCTGCTCCGCGGGGATCTGGACGTGCTGACGTTCACCAGCGCCGCGACGGCGCGGCGCTTCGCGGCGTGCCTCGACGAACCGGCGCGGCGTGCGGCGCGCGCCTGCGTGATCGGTGCGCTCGGCGCGCCGACGGCCGCCGCCCTCGCGGAGCTGGGCCTGCCGGCGACGGCCCAGGCCGCGCGTGCGGATCTGCGGGCGCTCATCGACGCCCTGGCCGAACCTGTTGCCGCTGGAGGACCGACGCGATGAGCTTCCCTGATGTCCGTCTGCGCCGGCTGCGCCGGAGCGAGCCGCTGCGCCGGCTGGTCCGAGAGACCCGGCTCGAGCGCGAGGATCTGGTGTTGCCGTTGTTCGCCGTCGAGGGCCGGCGCGTCCGGCAACCGGTGTCGTCGATGCCGGGCGTCGAGCGGCTCTCGGTCGACGAAGTGGCCGAGGAGTGCCGGCGTGTCGTCGACCTCGGCCTGCCGGCGGTGATCCTGTTCGGTGTCCCAGCCGCCAAGGACGCCCGCGGCTCCGGCGCCGACGATCCGGGCGGGATCGTGCAGCGTGCGGTCGAAGCGGCCAAGCGCGCGGCGCCGGAGCTCTGCGTGATCACCGACGTCTGCCTCTGCGAGTACACCGATCACGGACACTGTGGCCTGCTCGACGGCGAGGAAGTCGCCAACGATCCGAGCCTCGACCGGCTCGCTGCCACCGCCGTCTCGCACGCGCGGGCCGGCGCCGATGTCGTGGCGCCGTCGGACATGATGGACGGACGGGTCGCAGCGATCCGGCGCGCGCTCGATGCGGCGAATTTCGCGTCGCTGCCGATCCTGTCGTATGCGGCGAAGTACGCCAGCGCGTTCTACGGTCCGTTTCGCGAGGCCGCCGAGAGCACGCCGGCCTTCGGCGATCGACGCGGCTACCAGATGGATCCCTCGAACCGGCGCGAAGCGCTGCGCGAGATGGAGTTGGACCTCGCTGAAGGTGCCGATGCGCTGATGGTGAAGCCGGCTCTGCCGTATCTGGACGTGCTCGCCGACGCGCGCCGGCGCTTCGACGTGCCGCTGGCCGCGTACCAGGTCTCGGGCGAGTACGCGATGCTGATGGCAGCGGCGGCCAACGGTTGGATCGACGGCCCGCGCGCGATGCACGAGACGCTGATCTCGATCAAGCGTGCCGGCGCCGACTTCATCTTGAGCTATGCCGCCAAGGATCTCGCGGCACGTCTCGCGCCGTAGCCGCGCGTCGGGAGGGGATTCGTGACGCTCCGCTACAAAGTGGTCGAATGCAGCTCGCCGTCCGACACGGAGCTCGAGGCGATCGTCAACGAGTGGGTCGCGAAGGGCTGGCGCTTCGAGGGCTTCCAGTTCGCCATGCGCGAAGCGTCGAAGCGGCCGGCGATGGCGTTCGTGACGTTCACGCAAGAGGGGGACGAGTCGGCCTGAGCGCACACGGTTGCCGTCAAGAAAGGGGCCGGGTTCGTTTCGTCAACTTTTCCCAAAGGGAAAAGTTGACGAAACGAACCCGGCCCCTTTCTTGACGGCCCCGATCTCGACGGGATGCCCCGTGTCGGTCGCCGGTCAGAGACCGGGCAGCACGCGGCTGGCGAGCCGCTCGAGCGACGCGCGCCGCGCCGCGTCGTCGGTCCGCGCGGCCGGGCGCAGCACCAGCAGATCGAGCCCGAGTCGCTCGCGGTAGTCGGTGAGGAGTTCGGCGACTTCGCCGGCTTCGCCGATCAACACGCGCTCGGACGCGCGGCCGGCGGCGACGGTCGCGATCGCGCCGCGAGCACGTGTCGCCAGCGCGCGGAACTCAGCCTCGGCGGCTTCGCGGACGGCCCGCGTCTCGGCAGCGTTCGCGGTGACGTGGACGGTGCGCATCACCGCTACCGGGAGAGGGGCAGGCTCGGCGCCGGCGCCGGCGGCGTCGGCCGCGCGCAGCTCGGCGTGCCGGGCGAAGTTGTGCGCGAGCCGGTCGAGGCTCTCGAGGGGCGACGCCAGATACGGCAGACCGCGCCGCGCAGCTTGCGCGAGTCCCTTCGGACCGAACGCCGCGACGAACAGGGGAGGATGCGGGTGCTGGAGCGGCCGGTGCGGCTGGGCGTCGCCCCGCCAGACCGCGAGCATGGCGTCGAGCGCGGCATCGAAGCGGTCGCGCTTGGCGCGGGCCTCGACGCCGAAGGCGCGCAGCACGGCGGGCTCGAAGCCGCGCCCGAGTCCGAGCACGAGGCGACCGCCGCAGAGCTGGTCGAGGGCCGCCACTTCGACGGCGACGCGCAGCGGATCGAGCAGCGAGATCAGCAACGAGGTGGTCCCGAGCCGGATGCGCGCCGTGCGCGCGGCGAAGGCGGCAAGACCGAGCAGCGGCGAGGACGGAGCGCCGCTGCGCAGGTGGCCCTCCGGCAGCCACAGCGAATCGAACCCCGCGGAATCCGCCCACGTCGCGAGAGCCAGCGCCTCCGCCCACGCAGGCGGATCGCCGGGTCCGCCGAGTGCGAGGCCGACCTGCAGCGGCATGCCGGTTCGCCCTCAACTCCGCTGGGCGCCGGGGGGCAAGGCCGACCCGACGATGTAGGGGAAGACGATCTGCATCGGGTCGAGCTTGGTTCCGAGCGAGCGGACGACTCCGGAGAGCAGCCCGATCGCGCGCGCCAGCAGGACTACGTGGCCGGGAATCCGGATCAGCGGGTGACGGCGGATCTGCTCGGCCAGTTCCGCCCCGAGCTTCTCCATCCGTTCCGGGCCGAGCGATCCGGACTCGGCGAGTTCTCGCAGCAGCGAGAGACCGGCCTCCGCGAGCCGCACCAACGACTCCCGAGACCCGTCGCGCGTGGCGAACCCGAGCGTCGCCAGGGCCGCCGCCATCGCTTCGGCATCGCGGCGCAGGACGGCCATCATCAGCGCGAGCGCGTCGCCCCGGAACCCGTCGGGCAGCTCCTTCATGAGCCCGAAATCGAGCAGCACGAGCCGTCCGCCGCCGGCCCCATCGGGCTCCACCAGCAGGTTTCCGGGATGCGGGTCGGCGTGGAAGAAGCCGTGGACCAGCACCTGCTGACACCACGCGTCGATGAGGGTTCGAAGCACCGATTCGGGGTCGATGTCGAGCCGCATCAGCGCTTCGGTGTCGGTGATCTTCACGCCGTCGAGGAACTCCATGACCAGCACGCGCCGCGTCGTCCACGCGCGGTACACCCGCGGCACGCGAAGGTCCTCGCGGCCGGCAAAGATCCGTGCGATGCGCTCGGCGTTGTCCGCCTCGGCGACGAAGTCCAGCTCCTGCGGGACGTGCTGGCCGAGCTCGTCGAGGATCGGGATCAGATCGAAATCCGGATCGAGCCAGCCGATCGTGCGGAACAGCACGCGCAGGTTGGCGAGGTCGCTGCGCACCAGCTCGGCCACTTCCGGGTACTGGACCTTCACGGCGACGCGCGTGCCGTCGCGCAGGACGGCTTCATGGACCTGCGCCAGCGAAGCCGAGGCGACCGGTTGCGCCGAGAAGGATCGAAACACCGCTTCGAGCGGCCGCCCGAGCTCTCCTTCCAGCATCCGGCGGATCTCCGGCAGCGATCGCGCCGGCACGCGGTCCTGCAAGCGCGAGAGAACCGCGACCCAGTCGGCCGGCATCAAGTCCGCTCGTGCCCCGAGATACTGGCAGCCCTTGAGGACCAGGCCGCGCAGATCGACGGCCGTCTGATAGACGCTCTCCGCGCTGTCGCGGTGGAAGCGGCGCCAACGTTGCCGCATCTGCTGATCGGAGAGCCCGCGGGCCAGCAGTTGGTTCGTCTTGATGCCGAGGTAGACCCGTCCGATGGTGAGCCCGAGCCGGCGCGCGCGGTCCATCCGCTCGACGGCGCCGAGCGCGGCAGGGCGAGCGAACGAGCGCATCTACCAGAGCTCCGGCGGTTTGGTGGGGCAGGACCAGGCGCCGCCGAGCTCCTCGTCCTCGTCGGCGTCCGCCCCGGCGTCGGCGCCGCTCTCGTCGTCCTCGAGATCGTCGTAGGGCGGATTGTACGTGCACTGGACCCAGCGCGGCGCCGGGAACTCGAGCAGGTAGCTGGTCCCGAATCCCTGGTACGTGAAGCGGCTGTCGTCGTCGAGCCAGCGGAAGCCGACCCGGGGCGTCGGAACGGCCTCGAGCTCGCCGCTCTCGACCAGCTCGGCGAGCGTGTCCGGATACATCTGCTCCCGCGCATAGAAATCCGCGAGCCCATCGATCACGCGTTGCGCGATCACATCCCGGTTGCGGCTGTAATCGAAGCGCGCCCAGCCCTGACCCCCCAGCAGCGGCAGGCCGAGCAGCAGCGCCGCGGTCCCGAGGATGCGCGCCCGTTGCCGCAGGCGCGCGGCGTCTGCCGCCGGCAGCGCCGTCACGGCAAGCACCGCGCCACACAGGATCGTGGCGATCCCGAAGCCGCGCGCGGCGACCTGGAACGGCAGGAATCCCTGGCTGCCGAGCGCCAGCCAGCCGGCGGGCAGCGCCAGCCCCGCGACGACCAGTCCGATGCCGACTCGGGTGTGGTGTCGTTTTCGCAGGGTGAGCCCCGTCAGCCCGAGCGCCGCCCCCGCCAGCAGCGACGCGACGATCGTGCCGACCACTTCGAGGCCGAAGACCGGCACGACCGGCCATGGTGAGATCGCGAACGGCAGCTTCGGGTCGGTGCCGGTGACGCCGCGCTCGATCGCAATCACGCCCAGGGCGACGGGCAGGAACGTCAACACACGCAGGGGCCAGCCGAGTTCCAACCAGCTCGCCGCCAGCCACGGGGCCAGCAGCACGCTGCCGACGACCATGGCCAGCGCCAGCATCGTGGCCGACGCGCGCCAGTGGAACAGCATCCACGCGACTTGTGACGAGCCGCCGCCGAGCGCGTAGAAGACGAAGATCCCGGCGGCGAGGGCGGCGCTGACGGCAAGGGTTCGCAGCAGCGCGGACCTCGTCGTCCACCAGCATCCGATGGCCAGCAGCAGGGCCGGGGTCCAGAATACGAGGAAGCCCTTCCAGCGTGTCGCCAGCAGGGACTCCCAGGAGGACGCCAGCACGGCGCGCGTCAGGAAGCCGCGCGGCGAGTACCACTCGACGCCGAGATCCGGGCGCGGGCCGAGGCCGTGGTGCAACGAACCCGTCCACGCGAGCAGCGCCGCGAGGAGCCCGACGTGGACGGCGACGCGCAGGGGGCTGGCGGCAGGGGTTCGGGACCCCGTCAAGGCTCGTCCTCCTGCTCGTCCGGGGCCTCGGTCACCGTGACGCGAAGCTTGCGTCCGGTTGCGGTGTCGCTTGCGGAGGACAGGTCGCTCGCCCCCGGCTCGTCCCGGCGCGGGATGAAGCGGAGCCGAGCACTGACCTCGATCGCATGGCCGCGGAGCAAGCGCTCGGCCAGTTGCGGGAGGTCGACCCGGTCGAGGGTCCGGCGGACCTCGTGCGCGATGCGATCGGTCAGCTCGCGCCGGGTCCGTTCGCTCTGCGCGGCCGCGAAATCGACCCAATCCTTCGGCAGGGTCTCGCCGAGGGCCTTGCGGACCACTTCTTCCGTCAGGAAGAAGCCCGAGAAGCCCATCCCGACCATGCGGCGCAAAAGCTCCGGGACCCGGCCGGACGCGTCCTCGCGCGCCGCCGGCCCCTCCGCCTTGCCCTCGCCACCGGCGGCGCTCTCCGTCCGCGGCCGCGTGCGCTTTCCTCGCGTTGCGCTCATCGAGTAGACTCCCGGATGCGTGGCTCCCGAATGCGTAGGCTTCGAATGCGTAGGCTTCGAATGTGCAGGCTTCGAATGTGTGGCTCCGGCCGGCGTCGAAGCCCTCCGACGACCACGCGACGATAACGATTCCTGGCCGTCCCCGTCGTCTGGTTCCCCCCAGCCCGCCGCCGAGGGTGGCGGGTCCGAGGCATCGATTTGATCGACCATGCGCGTGTCCGCGACATCATGCAGACGAAGATCGTGACGATCGGCGTGACCGAGCGCCTGTCCACGGTCGAGGACATCATGACGCTCGGCCGCGTGCGACACATGCCGGTCGTGCACGGCGGACAACTGGTCGGCGTGCTCTCCCAGCGGGATCTGCTGCGGGCGTCGCTGTCCGAGCTGGGCTCGTATGGCAGCGAGGCGCGCCGCGCCTTCCTGCACGCGATCGAGATCGAGCGGGTGATGTCGGCCCCGCCGATCGTCATCGACCCGGACGCCCGGGTGCAGTTGGCGGCCCGGCTGATGGCCGATCGCAAGATCGGCTGCCTGCCCGTCCTCGACGGCGACGTGCTGGCCGGGATGATCACCGAGACCGACGTGCTGTGCTGGGTCGCGGGTGTCGAGCGGGACGCCGCGGAGCGCGGAAGCCCGCGTCAGGGCTGACCGGCGATCCAGGCCCGCAGCGAGGCGGGCAAGCGCTCGAGGCCTGGATGCGCCGGCGCCTGCGTCCAGAAATCCACCGAGTTGTAGGTGTGCCAGAACAGCAGCGGCGGCCGGCTCCGTCCGTCCGCCTGCCGCGCCAGCATCTCGGCCATGCATTTGGCGGTGTAGGTCTGCTCCAGCAAGAGACCGGCGTCGGTCGCCTGCCGCGCCGCCTCCTGGCCGGCTTCGGTTTCCGCACCATAGCCGGCTCCGAGCTGGGCGCGCGTGATCTCGAAGTCCTCCGGCCCGATCGACAGTTCCGGAATCGTCGCATCGAGCCGGCGCAACCGCGTGAGCGTGGCCCGCGCCAAGGCCGCGATGCGCCGTGGACCGGGCGGCAGGATGTCCGTCACCAGCACGCCGATGAGGCGCGCGCGCAGGCCCGCCAGTCGCGCGCCGAGCGTGAGTCCGGACAGCGATCCGCCGCTTCCGATCGGCAGGTAGATCTCGTTCGGAGCCGGCATGGCCCCGGTCTCGATCTGCTCGGCCAACTCGAAGGCCGCCGACACGAATCCGATGTCACCGACGGCGGAGGAGCCACCCGTGGGAATCAGTTGCGGGCGCTCGCCTGCGAGTGTGCTGCGGACGAACGCGCGCACGGTCTGCGCGGCGGCCCCCGGCACGCTGCGCGCGAAACGCAACTCCGCTTCGAAGGCGAGCATCGCCTCGAGTTGTTCGCGGACGTGCTTCGTCAGCGGCTGCGGCACGCACACCACGGTGGTGGCCATTCCGAGCGTCCGGCCGAGGATCGCCGTGGCGAGACCGTGGTGGGTGCCGATGCCGCCGTTGGTGATCAGCCGCCGTGTGCCCCGTGCCGCCGCCGCGCCGAGCACGAACTCGAGCTTGCGGGGCTTGTTGCCGCCGTAGAGGGCGCACGAACGGTCGTCCCGTTTGACGAAGCAGTCGCCGGGCGGCGCACCGGCCAGCGCGAGGGGCTCGATCGGCGTCGGGGCCAGGACGAACGGCGCGCGCGGCAGCGCGCGCAGCGCCGGGTAGCGGCGGAACAGCGCCGGCTCGCGGGCCAGCGCCTCGTTCCGGTGCGGCAGGACCGGGGCAGAGGCCCGACCCGCGTCCGCGGCGCCCGCGGGATCCGACTCCATGCGCGCTCCCCCTTTCGAGCGTCCCGTGTGACACGAAGTCCGGCGCGGCGCAACCCGGGCGCTGTCCAGCCGTCCGAAGGCGATACACATCGGAATCCTGCCGGTGACGCCCACCGATTGACTTTTTCCCCGCGGGTCTCGTACTCTCGCAACGTTCGACCCCGCGGGAGACATCATGGCTGTCGTCGAGCCCCTGCCGGATCTGCCGGGCCAGCGCCGACGGCTGCGTCTGCGCAGCCCGGCCACGCTCGAAATCATCGCCGAGATCGAGGTGCACACGGCCGACGACGTGCGCGCCGTCGTGGAGCGTGCGCGCAAGGCGCAGCTGCACTGGGCCGAACTGGGTTTCGCCGAGCGCGGGCGAGTGTTGCGCCGGGCGGTGCACGAGCTGCTCGCGCGTCAGGACGAGTTCGTGGCGACGATCGAGCAGGAAACCGGGAAGCCGGCGTTCGAGGCGCTGTCGGCCGAGATCGCCACGAGCTGTGATGCGCTCGAGTTCTGGGCGAAGCGCGCGCGCAAGCTGCTGGCCGAACGCATCGTCCCGCTGCACTTGATGAAGACCAAGAAGCTGCGGCTGGTGTACAAGCCTCTCGGCGTGGTCGGCATCATCACGCCGTGGAACTTCCCGTTCGTGCTGGCGCTCAATCCCTGCGCACAGGCCCTGATGGCGGGCAACGCGGTGGTGCTGAAGCCCTCGGAGGTGACGCCGAATGCGGGCCGGCTGGTCGAGGAGTTGTTCCGGGCGGCGGGCCTTCCGGAGGGAGTGCTCACCTGCGTCACCGGCGACGGCGAGACCGGTGCGGCCCTGGTCGAGGCGGGCGTCGACAAGATCAGCTTCACCGGCAGCGTCCGGACCGGGCGCAAGGTGGCGGAAGTCTGTGGGCGGAACCTGATCCCGTGCACCCTCGAACTCGGCGGCAAGGATCCGATGGTGGTGTGCGCCGACGCAGACCTCGAGCGCGCCTCGAGCGGAGCCGTCTACGGGGCCTTCGCCAACGCCGGACAGGTCTGCGTCTCCACCGAGCGCGTCTACGTCGTTGATGCGGTCGCCGACGAGTTCCTGCGCCGCGTCGTCGAGAAGACGGGTCGTTTGCGGCAGGGAACCGGCGGCGAGTCCGACGTCGGCCCGATGATCTGGCCCCCGCAGCTCGAGATCGTCGAGCGGCACGTCGAGGACGCGCTCCAGCGTGGCGCCCGCGTGCTGACGGGAGGACGTCGCAATCCGGAGTATGACGGCTATTTCTACGAGCCCACGGTGCTGGCCGACGTCGATCACGAAATGCTGGTGATGCGTGAGGAGAGCTTCGGTCCGCTGCTGCCGGTGATGCGCGTGCGCGATGAAGCGGAAGCGCTGCGGCTCGCCAACGACAGCGCCTATGGGCTCAATGCGAACATCTGGACCCGGGACAAGCGTCGTGGCACCGAGTTGGCTCGCCAGCTCCGGTCCGGCTGTGCGGTGGTCAACGACTGCATGATCACCTACGGCATTCCGGAGTCCCCGTTCGGGGGTGTGGGCGAAAGCGGCATCGGGCGGGTCAACGGGGAGCTGGGGCTGAAGAGCTTCTGCTCGGTGCAGTCGATCGTGGTCGATCGCTTCGGCTCGAAGGCGGAGGCCCTCTGGTTCCCGTATCACGCGCGCAAGGCGCGTTGGTTGCGGCGCGTGATGCGGCTGCTGTGGGGCACGCCGCTCGGGCGTTGGCTCTCGTGAAGCGTGACCGCGTCGCCAGGGCGGCGAACCGGTGGGTACGGGTTCGTGACGGGTTCGAAGCGCACAACAACGGCTCGGCAGCGCAGACGGGCAGAGACTCGGGGGGTTCACGATGATCGAAACGATCCTCATCGCGACGGACGGATCGGAGGCGGCCGCGGCGGCGGAGCGCTACGGCGTGGCCCTGGCGGCCCGGCTCGGTGCTCGCGCACTCGGGCTCTCGGTCGTGGAGGAGCGCATCGCGCGCGGGTTGCGAAGCGAGGATCTGGGCCTTCCGTCTCCGCCGCTCGAGGCCATCGAAACCTTCCTGGCGGCCCGGGCGGAGGCGGCCTGCCGGCGGCTGGTGGGTTCGGCGCGCGAGAAGGGCGTCGAGTGCAGCGCCGAGGTCAGTCGCGGCGTCGCGGACGATGCCATCGTCGAGCGGGGCAAGCAGGCGGACCTGCTCGTGCTGGGTCGCGACGGCGAGCACGCCGGCTTCCGCACCGCCCTGATCGGTTCGACCGTCGACGGCGTGCTTCGCAAGACGTCGAAGCCCGTGCTGGTGGTCCCGTCGACGGCGGCCCTGGCCGGCCCGGTCTTGCTGGCCTTCGACGGCTCGCCCGGCTCGCGGATCGCCGCCCGGCTGGCGGTGGAGGTCGCCGGCAAGCTCGGCGAGACGATCCACGTCTTCGTGGATTCGAAGGACAAGGGGCGCTCCGCGGCACGCTTCGATGAGGTGCGGCGACTGCTCGGCGCGCCGGAGGTCGGCATTCGGGAGGCGGCGTCCACCCTCGGCCGCCCCGATGCGAAGATCGTCGATGCCGCCCGCGAGGCGGGCGCCGCGATGATCGTGATGGGTGCGTTCGGCCGCAGTCGTCTCCACGAGTACTTCCTCGGCAGCAACTCCGCCGCGGTCGTGCGCTCCTCTCCGGTCGCCGTGCTGTTGGCGCGCTAGTGACGGATGCCAGGCTCTCGCCGACCGAGCCGCAGGCGCGGGTCCGCGGCCCGGCCGGTCGCGGGTCGCTGCGCTAGACGCGAATGCCGCGCCTCCGTTCGATGCGGCTGCGCGACCTGGCGACCGCCCTCGGTCGTCCGGTCGAGGGGGACGGCGAGTTCCGGGTCCGCGCAGTGGCCGCGCTGGCCGATGCCGGCCCCGCGGATCTGGCCTTCGTCCGCTCGCCGGCGCTCGCACGCGTGCTCGCCGCGAGCGGTGCCGGCGCCTTGATCGCGCCCCCCGGGCTCGACACGGGGGGGCGCCCGACGCTGCGCTCGCCGCGCCCAGATCTCGACTTCGCCCGCGCCGTCGCGCTGCTGCTCGAACGCGAGCCGCCCGCCCCCGGCGTCCACGCGCGCGCCAGCGTCGCTCCGGATGCGCGGATCGATGCGAGCGCTCAGGTCGGCCCGCTGGCCGTGATCGGCGCCCGCGCGCGCGTCGGGCCGCGCACGTGGATCCATCCGCACGTCGTCCTGTATGCCGACGTCCAGGTCGGCGCAGACTGCATCCTGCATGCCGGCTGCGTGCTACGCGAAGAAGTGTCGATCGGAGACCGGGTCGTCCTGCATCCCGGCGTCGTGCTCGGTGCCGATGGTTTCGGCTACGCGCTCGATGAAACCGGCCGGCCGACCAAGGTGCCTCAGGTCGGCCGCGTGGTCGTGGAGGACGACGTCGAGATCGGAGCGAACACGACCATCGATCGCGCCACGCTCGGCGAGACCCGGGTGCGGCGCAACGCCAAGATCGACAATCTGGTCGTCGTGTCGCACAACTGTGACGTCGGAGAGGATGTGCTGGTGGCGGCCCAGAGCGGACTGGCCGGTTCCACCCGGGTCGGTCGCGGTGCGATCCTGATGGGACAGACGGCCAGCGCCGGGCACCTCGAGATCGGCGCCGCGTCCTTCCTCGGCGCGCGGGCGGCGCTGCACAAGGATCTCCCGCCGGGATCCCGGGTCTGGGGGGCCCCGGCCCTCGAGGAGCGCCGCTGGCACAAGAGCATCGCGGTCTTCGCCCGGCTGCCGGAGCTGATGCGGCGGCTGCGCGTGATCGAGCGCCGGCTCGGCCTGCGAAGCGCCCGCGGCGACAGCGAGTCCGAGGGCGAGCGATGAGCGCTTCGGCGCGGCCTCCGCTCGGCCGACTCGAGGCGCAGGCCCGCGCCCTGCGGGATCCCGGCTCCCTCGAACAACTGCTCGCCACGTTGTCCGAGGACACGCGCTCCGGCGCCGTGACGCTGGCCGCACGGGTGGCGCGGCGGCTGGCGGCGTTGCGGGAGGACCAGCAGCGCCTGACGGACCTTTTCGCGCTCCGGACCCGGCTGGACCAGACCGGCGCTCGGCACGTGGCGGGGGTCGATGAGGTCGGCATGGGGCCGCTCGCCGGGCCGGTCGTCGCGGCGGCGGTGATCCTGCCCGTGTCCGTCGACCTGCCGGGTCTCGGCGACTCGAAGCAGTTGACGCCGCGGACGCGTGAGCGGCTCGCGGTGGCGATCCGCGACCAGGCGCTGGCGGTCGCGGTCGGCGAAGTCTCGGCGCTCGAGCTCGATCGCCTGAACGTCTATCGCGCCGGGCTCGAAGCGATGCGTCGTGCCGTCGTGTCGCTGACGATGCGCCCGGACCATCTGCTGGTCGATGCCAGAACGGTGCCCGGTGTCGACTGCCCCCAGACGTCGCTGGTCAAGGGCGATGCGCGGGATGGTTCGATCGCGGCCGCGTCGATCGTCGCCAAGGTCCATCGCGACGCGCTGATGCATCGGATCGACGCCACCCATCCGGGTTACGGCTTCGGACGCCACATGGGTTACGGCACTCCCGAACACCTGGCGGCGTTGCGGCGCCTGGGACCGTGCCCGGAACACCGCCTCTCCTTCGCCCCCTGCGCCGCATCCCCTCGGCGCTGAGCCCGATGCCCCAGATCCGCGCCGAACTCGAGGACTTCCAGGTCGAAGAGATCCCGCTGTATGCGCCGGCCGGGGAGGGGAGTCACACCTTCGTGTGGATCGAGAAGCGCGATCGCAATACGGAGGAGGTCGCACGCGATCTGGCGCGCGCCGCGGGTGTCCCGCTGCGCGAGGTCGGCTACGCCGGCCGCAAGGATCGGCGCGCCGTGACCCGGCAATGGCTGTCGGTCCCTGGACTCGACCCGGCACGGGCGCTGTCGCTCTCGCTTCCCGGTGTCCGGGTGCTCGAGGCGGCGCGCCATCCGCACAAGCTCCGGACCGGCCAGTTGCGCGGCAATCGCTTCGTCCTCGTCGTGCGCGGGGTCGACGCCGAGACGGCAGCCCGGGCGACCGCGCGTCTCGACGAGCTCCGGCGCCTCGGGATGCCGAACCGCTTCGGGAGTCAGCGCTTCGGTCGCGACGCGGACAACGCCGAGCGGGGCCGCGACCTGTTGGCCGGACGGCTGCGACTGCGCGATCGGCGGGCCGCACGCTTCCTGCTCTCCGCGCTCCAGTCGGCGGTCTTCAACGAGGTCCTCGCCAAGCGGCCGCTCGGGCTCGACGCGATCGAGGCGGGCGAGGTGGCGCAGGTGGTGGCGTCGGGAGGCCTGTTCCTCGTCGAGGATGAGGCGCAGGAGGCCCCACGCGCCGCCCGCTTCGAGATCAGCGCGACCGGACCGATCTTCGGCAGCGGCGGGCGCGATCCGGTGCCGACGAAGGCGGCGGCCGCGCGCGAACGTGCGGCGCTCGCCGCGCTCGGCGTGACCGACGAACTGCTGGGCCAGGCGCCGGCGGGAATCCGTCTGCGCGGGGCCCGCCGCGCGCTTCGGATTCCGGTGCCGGATGCCGCGCTGACGGTCGCGGGCAGCGTGCTGCGCTTGAGCTGTTCGCTGGCGGCGGGGAGCTACGTGACGGTGCTGGTCGAAGAACTGGTCGGGCCGGTCGACGGCGGCGCCGGATTCGCTGGCAGGCGCGCTCCCTGACGGTAGAGTCCAGTTCCGCGCCGGCACGAGGAGAAGTCCATGGGCAACGAGGCCACCCGCATCCAGATCGCAGACGACATCACCCAACTGATCGGGAATACCCCGCTGGTCCGCCTCCAGCGCGTCAGCCGAGGGCTGGACGCCACTCTCCTCGTCAAGCTCGAGAGCCAGAACCCGGCGGCCAGCGTCAAGGATCGCATCGGTCTTGCGATGATCGAAGCGGCCGAACGCGAGGGGAAGCTGGTGCCGGGCAAGACGGTGATCGTCGAGCCGACCAGCGGCAACACCGGCATCGCCCTGGCGTTCGTCGCCGCGGTGAAGGGCTATCAGTGCGTGCTGGTGATGCCGGAGACGATGAGTCCGGAGCGCCGCGTCGTGCTGCGCGCGCTCGGCGCGAAGCTGGTCCTGACGGAAGGGGCCAAGGGCATGCGGGGGTCGATCGAGAAGGCCAACGAGCTGCTCGCGAAGCTGCCGTCGGCCTACATGCCGCAGCAGTTCCAGAACCCGGCCAACCCCGAAGTCCACCGTCGGACGACGGCCGAAGAACTCTGGCGCGACACCGATGGCAAGATCGACGCGCTGATCGCCGGCGTCGGCACCGGGGGAACCATCACCGGCGTCGCGCAGGCGATCAAGGCACGGCGACCGTCGTTCCAGGCCGTCGCCGTCGAGCCGACGGGGAGTGCGGTGCTGGCCGGCGGCCCGCCCGGCCCGCACAAGATCCAGGGCCTCGGCGCCGGCTTCGTGCCGGACGTGCTCGACATGAAGCTGGTGGACGCCGTCATCGCGGTGGACAACGAACAGGCGTTCACGATGGCGCGCCGGCTTGCCGCCGAAGAGGGGATCCTGTGCGGGATCTCGTCCGGAGCCAACGTCCACGCGGCGATCGAGTATGCGAAGCAGCCGGGAAACCAGGGCAAGCTGATCGTCGCCATCATCCCGAGCTTCGGCGAGCGCTATCTCAACACCGATCTGTTCGCCCCGTTCCGCTACGAGGGCAGTGACGACGTCTGATCGAGACGCCACGATCGAAGCGCCGCCTCCGCTGGTGCTGCCGTTTCGCGGTCGCCGGCCCCGGATCGACGCCTCGGCGTGGCTCGCTCCGGGGGTGGTGGTCGCAGGCGACGTCGAGATCGGTGCCGACAGCAGCGTCTGGTTCGGCTGCGTCGTGCGCGGGGATGTCCACGCGATCCACATCGGCGCGCGGACCAACCTCCAGGATCACTGCGTGGTGCATGTGACGAAGGACCGGTTCCCAGCGTGGATCGGAGACGGCGTCACGGTGGGTCACCGTGCCACCGTGCACGGCTGTACGGTGGGGGACGGGGCCTTGGTCGGCATCGCGGCCGTCGTGCTCGACGGTGCGGAGGTCGGGGAGGAGGCGCTCGTGGCGGCCGGTGCGCTGGTGCCTCCGGGTGCGAAGATCCCCGCGCGCCACCTCGCACGCGGGGTTCCGGCACGTGTCGTGCGCGCGCTCAGCGAAGCTGAGCTGCGCGGCCAGCGCGAGAGCGCGCTCGAGTACGTGCAGACCGCGCGGGACTACCGGGGGCGCTCGCGCTGAACCCGGGCTGCGCGCGTCCGGCCGTCCGTCACGGGTGCGGACGCAAGCCCGGCAACAGCCGCTTCCACAGCCCCAGGGCGAGCACGGCCACCGTCGCGAGCAGCGCCAGCGGAATCCTGCCGCGCAGGGCATCGCGCGCGAGTTCGGCCGCGAGTTCGCGCTCCGGCTCCGTGAGAGGCCCCTCGCTCGGCGGGAGCGAGCGCAGGCCTTCGAGCAGCGCCGGCAGCACCAGCACCAGACAGAAGAACAGGAAGAAGCCGAAGAAGTAGAGCGCGACCAGCGTGAACTGCGGCCGGAACATCGCCGGCGCCGCACGCTGCCGGTGCGCCGGCGGTCGCGGAGGGACGCCCATCCCGGCTACGCTACGCAGGATCCGTGCGCCGGTCAACGTGCTCGTTCCGGGTCTCCTGCTCCTCCGCGTCTTCTGCACGTTCCCGATCGAGACGGCCTCGTTCCGAGTCCACGACGGAGTTCCAGCCTGTCCGCCACCCGCCACCATCTCGTGATCATCGATGCGGCGAACTGCCTGTACCGCGCGTTCTTCGCGATCCCTCCGCTGCGGACGGCGCTCGGCGTCCCCACCAACGCCGCCTACGGCTTCGTCAACATGGTCAACAAGGTGCTGCGTGAGGAAGGACCCGATCACGTCGTCGTCGTGTTCGACGCGCCCGGCGGGGCGCCGTTTCGCGAACAGATCTACCCCGCGTACAAGGCGCACCGCGATGCGCAGCCCGAGGATCTGAGCGCCCAGCAGCCGGCCGTTCGCGAGCTGGTGGAAGCGTATCGCCTGCCGGTGCTGGAAGTGCCGGGGGTCGAAGCCGATGACGTCATCGCGACGCTGGTCCGACGATTGCCGGAGGGTTGGCGTGCGACGATCCTGTCGACGGACAAGGATCTGATGCAGCTGGTCGATGATCGGGTGCAGCTCCTCGACACCATGAAGGATCGCCGCTACGGCCCCGCCGAGGTGACACAGCGCTTCGGCGTCCCGCCCGAACGGGTGCTCGACGTGCGGGCGCTGGTCGGGGATCCGAGCGACAACAGCCCCGGCGTGAAGGGGATCGGGGACAAGGGCGCCGCCAAGCTGATCGCCGAGTGGGGAGATCTCGAGAACCTGCTGGCGCATGCCGACGAGATTCCGCAGGCCCGCACGCGCCATGCCCTGCGCGAGCAATCGGAACAGGCACGCCTGTCCAAACAGCTCGCGGCCCTGAAGGACGACGTGGCGCTTCCGTTCGGACCCGACGCGCTGGTGCGTCGCGAGCCCGATCGGGAAGCGCTGCGCGGCCTGTTCCGCCGGCTCGAGTTCGGGCGCTTGCTCGCCGAGCTCGAGGCCGGGGATCCGGCTTCCGCGTCCGCGGCCGGCCCGGCGGCGGCGAAGGCCTCGGCGACGGGGCCCGCGGCGACGCCGGTCGAGATCCCGCGCGACGAAGCGGCGCTGCGCGCGCTGCTCGAGCGCGTCTCGGCGGCGCCGCGGGTGATTGCGATCCCCGTCGGCGGTGCCGACAACGTCCTGCGGGCCCCACCCATCGGGCTCGCCTTCGCGCTCGGCGAGCGCGCCGCCGCCTACGTGCCGTTCGGTCATCGCTCACTGATCGATGGCTCGACGCTGCGCGCCGAGCAGGTGGCGGAACGGGTCGGACGCGTCGTGGCCGTGCGTCCCTGGGGTGGGCGTGACGTCAAGCCGCTGGCCGCGTGGCTCAGTGAATGGGACAGCAGTCCGCCGGCCCCCGCCTGCGACGTCGCGATCGCGTCGTTTCTGCTCGATCCCGCCGCCGCCGTGACGACGCCGGCTCTGGCCTCGCTGCATCTGGGCCGGCGCCTGTCCGCGTGGCGCGACCTCGTCGGCCGCGGCGCCAAGGCGATCCCGCCCGCGGATCTGCCGATCGACGCGACGGCGACCTGGGCGGCGGAGGAAGTGTGCGCCGTGGCGGAGCTGCTTCCGATCCTCGAAGAGCGGTTGCTTCGCGACGGCCTCGACGACCTCTACACCCGGATCGAGATGCCGCTTGCCGCGGTGCTGGCCCGGATGGAACGCGAAGGGGTGCGCGTCGACGAGGCGGCGCTCGCCACGCTGTCCCACGAGTACCAGAGGGAGCTGGCCCGGATCGAGGCGGAGATCCATGCGCTCGCTGGTGAGTCGTTCCAGATCGCCTCGCCGAAACAGCTCCAGCGGATCCTCTTCGAGAAGCTGAAGCTTCCGGTGCTGCGCAAGACCAAGACCGGCTACTCCACGGACGAGGTGGTCCTCGAGCAGCTCTCCGCGCAGCATCCGTTGCCCGCGAAGATCCTGGCCTACCGCCGCCTCGCGAAGCTCAAGAGCACCTACGTGGACGCGCTGCCACCGTTGATCGATCCGAAGACCGGCCGGATCCATCCCACCTTCCATCAGCTCGGCGCGGCGACGGGGCGCCTGTCGGCGTCGGACCCGAACGTGCAGAACATCCCCATCCGCAGCGCCGAAGGCGTTCGGATCCGTGAAGCCTTCGTGCCGCGCGAGGGCTGGACGCTGGTGTCCGCCGACTACTCGCAGGTCGAGCTGCGCATCCTCGCGCACTTCTCGCAGGACGAAGAGCTGATCGCGGCGTTTCGCAGTGGCGGGGACGTCCATCGGCGCACGGCGGCCGGCGTGCTCGGGGTCTCGCCGGAGGCCGTCACGCCCGATCAGCGCGCCCGCGCGAAGGCGATCAACTTCGGGATCATCTACGGGTCGACGGCGTTCGGGATCGCGAATCAACTCGCCATCGCCGCGGCGGACGCCCAGTCGACCATCGATGCCTACTTCGCGCGTTATCGCGGGGTGCGGCGGTTTCTCGACGAGACCGTCGAGCACGCCCGGGAGCGCGGCTTCGTGCAGACGCTGCTCGGACGTCGGCGCTACCTGCCGGATCTCGCCTCGCGCAACCGGGTGTTGCGCAACGCAGCCGAGCGGATGGCAGTCAACAGCGTCGTTCAGGGGACGGCGGCCGATCTGATCAAGAAGGCCATGGTCGCGGTCGATGCGGCGCTCCGCGCGGCGAAGCTTCGTGCGCGGATGATCCTCCAGGTCCATGATGAACTGGTGTTCGAGTCACCGGACGAGGAAGTGGGGCGCGTCGGCGAGCTCGCCCGCACCGAGATGGAGTCCGTGTTCGCGCTCGACGTTCCGCTGGTCGTCGATGTCGGATCGGGCAAGAACTGGCGCGAGGCCCACTGACCGCGCGTCGCGTCAAGAAAGGGGTCGGGTTCGTTTCGTCAACTTTTCCCGAAGGGAAAAGTTGACGAAACGAACCCGACCCCTTTCTTGACGACCCCTTTCTTGACGGTATGTCGTCGGCAGCGCTGCGAGAGCTTCGATGCTCCCCAGAGGGGGACCGGACGAATAGCGCCCGGAGGACGGCGTCGAACGCCCGAAGGGTGGGCCCGGAGCGATGATCCCTTTTGCGACTGCACTGCTTCCGACCCTGTCTGGCGCGTGGCCCGGGCCCGAGCGCTCCGGAATCCGCCAGCGGTCATCGGGTTCACGGAATCCCGCGCGGATCCGAGGCGTCGCGCGAGCGGATTTGGAGAGCGAGCCCGAGGCGCGCGATGATGCCGGCAGTGCCGACCGCGGCCGTCCGGGGGGCGGCCGGCCGGGCATCGGCCGTTCGGGTCGCGCGGCGCGCGCGGAGGGGAGCACGGCGATCGCAGCCAGTCGTCTCGAGGGATCGGACCCCAGCGATCGCGAGGCGGTCGACGGAGCCCGGCGCGGGGATCCCGAATCGTTCCGTGTCCTGGTCGAGCGCTACCAGGGCCGTGCCTACCGGCTTGCGCTGCGCGTGTTGCGCGACGAGGAGCGTGCCCGCGACGCGGTTCAGGATGCCTTCCTCAAGGCCTACGTGAATCTCGATCGCTTCGAGGGTCGCTCGAGCTTCTACACCTGGCTCTACCGGCTCGTGATGAACCTGTGTCTCGATGCGCGGCGTCGGGATCGCTCGTCTCGCATCGTCGCGATCCCCGAATCGATGGATCTCGAGCAGCTCGGTGCGCCGGACTCGCGTCCCGTCGACGAGCAGGTCTTTCGCGCGCACGAGCAGGACCCCGAGCAGGCGCTCGGGCGAGAGCAGCTGCGGGCCGCACTCGCGCAGGCGATCGCCGATCTGCCCGATGCGGCACGCGAGACGTTGATCCTGCGCGAGGTCGAGGGCTTGAGCTATGCAGAGATCGCGGCTGCCCTCGAGATCCCGAAGGGAACCGTGATGAGCCGCTTGCACTACGCCCGGCGCCGAGTCCAGGAGCTGCTGCGCCAGGGGGAGAAGCGGGTCCGAACGACCGCACCGGACTCGGATCGCGGAGGATCCCGATGAGCTGTGAACGGCTCGGGCCCTGGCTGGACGCCTATCACGACGGCGAGCTTCGCGGTCTGCGCCAGTGGCGAGTCCGGCGCCATCTGGCCGGCTGCGCCGGATGTAGCGAACGGCTGGCCGGGATGGAGCCGCTGCGCGCCTGGGTCCGGGAGGCGGTCGGCGCCGCGTCGACGCCGGACCTCTGGCGGGATCTCGAGCAGTGCTTGCCGGTGAGATCCTCCGGACCGGCCGCTTCGGATCGGCGCCGCAGGTCGCGCCCCGCGTTTGCGATGCCGGCGCTCGGTGTCGCCGCGGCGGCGCTCGTCGGAGCGCTCCTGCTCGGCGGTCCGACCGACTGGTCGCGGCTCTTCGGCGCAACGCCGCAGACGGTCGTGCGCTCCCTCAATACCCACGGCCGGCCGGTCATGGTGCTCGACGGTCCGACCGATGCGACCATCATCTGGCTGATGGACGACGATCGCGGGCAGGCGGTGGAGGAGTCGACGAGTGTCTGGATCTGAGCGCGGGATCCGCACCACACCGCTGGGAGCTGGACGACTGGGGAGTCGGCGATCGGGACCGGGCTCGGAACCGCCGTGGCGTCTCGCTCCGGTCGCCGGCGTGCTCGTGGCGCTCGCCCTGCTGGGCTCCGCTCCGGCTTCGGCGCAGCAGGCCCGACGTGTCGGCCTGAGTCTCACGGTCAGCCATGCCTCCTCACATCCCGGGCCGGTGGATCCCGCGGCGGCTCGGCTGCACGAGAGCCTGCGCGACGAGTTCCGTTACGAGAGCCTCCGCGTGATCGAACGGCGCCGCCTGAGCCTCCGGACCGGCGAGATCGGCGGTCTCGACCTGCCGTCGGGCAAACGCGTCCGGGTCCGGCCGCTGCACCTGGGCCCCGCGGGTGTCCTGCTCGCCGTGGACATCGAGAACACGCTCCACACGGACATGCGCCTGCCGGATCGCCGGCCCGTCGTGATCGGCGTCGATCGCTATCAGGGCGGGAAACTGATCCTCACGGTGGAGTCGGAGCTGCCGCCCGAGTGAACGGGACGGACCCGCCCCCAGGTTTTTTTTCGGTTCACCGATTTTTTTCTGCCGCCCGTGACACCTTTCTGGTGGGCGGGCCACTTCCTCCATGACAGCACGAATACATCCCCTTCCCAGGGAGGCCCGGGACTCGCGAGATCGGCGAGCCCCGGGCCTTTATTTTCCGGCCGGCGCCTGAGCTCCGGGGAAATGACTGGTATCGTCCTCTCGGGGCCGTGCGGACCGAGCCGGAGGGGGGGCATGCGCGCCAGAACGTTGGTGCTCTGCGTGACAGGGGTCGGGTTCGGCCTCGTCCCGACGCCGGCCGAGGCGGGCCAGTTGCCGATCCGCGAGGCGTCGCTCGAGATCCAGATCCGCGGCGTGCCTGCCCTCGAGATCCCGACGGACGGCAACGTGGACGGACTCCTCGTCACCGGCGCGCGGACCGAGACCGCGCTGCGGAGCCTCGCGCTCCCGGCCGGGCTGTTCGCCGCGGACGAGGTCACCGTGCCGGTCTCCGGGATCCCATTCGTCACCGGCATCGAGATCTTCGATGTCCAGACCGGCCCGGGCCTCTTCGCGTCTTTCGCTGGGGGCGCCGTCGAGGGCCCGATGGCGATCGGCGGGACGTTCAACGTCTGCTTGTTCGTTTCGTGCGATGACCCGAGTCAGACCTCCTTCCTCGATCTCCCGCTCGATGTCGTCGGGCAAGGCGGTTCCGTCTCGAACGCCGGCTCCTTCATCGCGGTCAGCTTGACCGGCGCCCCGTGGACGACGGGGTCCACGTCCGTCGGCAGCGTGTCCGAGTCCGGCTCGGTTGCTCCGGCGCCAGGCGGGGACGGGTTTCTCACCGTGCGGCTCGTGACGCCGATCCTGGTCGAAACGAGCCTCGCCGCGCCGTTGGACCTGATCCCGGCGTTCGGGATCCTCGCGTTGGAGGTGCCGGAGCCGGGCGGGCTCGCAAGCGTGCTGTGCGCCTTCGGTGCGCTGGCCATGCTGGGCGCCCGGCGCCGCCGGATCTGAACTCATCCGCCAGTTCTGCTGCCGGCCGTGCGGCCAACCCGGAGACCCGGGTTGGCCGCACGGCGTTTCAGGGAGGCTGGTCTTGACGATCCGGCATTTCAATGGATACAGTGACCTGAAGAAAATGAAAGTCGTTTTCATAGTCGAGTTCTGACAAAGCCGATCGAAAAACAGCCCGGTCGAGAGATTGCCCTCCGACATTGGCCTCCGACGGAACGGAAACCGGGAAGGATCCTGCACGCCGTGCGAGCCGAGACGCGCCACGAGCCCCGATCGCTTGCCGATCGGCCGGATGCCTGTCGATCGGGAGACCCGACGGACGGCGGCGCCGCGTCCTGTCGCTGCCGTTGCGGGAGTCTGCTGGCGCGGCTCGTCCCTGGCGGCGTCGAGCTGAAGTGCCGGCGCTGCAAGCGCACCCAGGTGATTGCGCTCGAGGAGGCGCGTCGCGAGACGACGCCCTGCTCGGTTTCGATACAACCAGAGAGGCCAGCGGTCGCGAACCCCGAGCCCCGAACTCCTCGACGAGATCGAGGCGGAGGGGCTCCATGCGTGAGCGAGCGAGCAGGATCGGGATCCTGGTGACGGCGGTGGCATCCGGCGTGCTGGCGGGTGGCGTGGTGGCAGCGGACGACGCCGAGCTGGCGCGGCAGGACCGCATCGGAGAGCTCGAGCGGAAGGTCGAGGTGCTGACGGACGAGCTGGTCAAGCTGCGCACCGAGCAGGCCGTACCCGAGGAGCGCGACCTCGAGAGCTTCGGTGGACTCGGACCGGCGGCGTCGAAGATCTACGGGGTCGCGCAGGGGCTGTCGATCGGCGGCTATGCGGAAGGTTACTACCGCAGCTTCGTCAACGACGGCCGGAGCAGCAAGGTCGATACGGCCGACGCACTCCGTACCGTGCTCTACGTCGGCTACAAGTTCACCGACAAGCTGGTCTTCAACACCGAGATCGAGTTCGAGCACGCGAAGACGGCAGAGAACCTCGATGGCCAGGCCGGCGAGGTGGCGGTGGAGTTCGCGGCGCTCGACTGGATGCTGAGCGAGTGGGCGAATCTGCGCACCGGATTGGTGCTGGTGCCGATGGGCTTCGTCAACGAGGTGCACGAGCCGCCGTTCTTCCACGGCGTCGCGCGCCCGGAGGTGGAGCAGCGGATCATCCCGTCGACGTGGCGGGAGAACGGAGTGGGGCTCTATGGACGCATCGGCGAGCAGCTCGAGTATCGCAGCTACGTCGTGACCGGCCTCGATGCGCTCGGTCTGTCGGCCAGCAGCCTGCGCGGATCCCGCTCGAACGGCAACCGGTCCCGGGCGGAAGATCTCGCCGGGGTGATCCGCGTCGACTACACGCCGACGGCGCTGCCGGGTTCGCTGTTCGGCGGCTCGTTCTACTACGGCGGCGTCGATCAGGCGCGAGACGGCTTCCCTAGCGCCTCGTTGGCGATGTGGGAAGCGCACGCGCAATACCGCCGCTTCGGACTCGAGCTGCGCGCGCTCGTGACCCAGGCCTTCCTCGACGAGGCCGACGATCTCACGCTGGCGCTGCGCGGGATGGGCGAGATCAAAGCAAACGAGGTGATCGCCGACGAGATGTTCGGCTGGTACGTCGAGGCGGCCTACGACGTGATGCCGTGGATCGCCCCCGACAGCGGCTTCTATCTGGCTCCGTTCCTGCGCTACGAGCGTTTCGATACCCAGCAGAGCACGCCGTCCGGCTTTGCGGCCGACGGCTCGAAGGACATCCGTCTCATCACGTCCGGACTCTCCCTCAAGCCCCATCCGAACGTCGTGTTCAAATTCGACTACCGGAACTTCGACGCGGATCAGGGCGACATCGCAGACGAGGTGCAGCTTGGCTTTGGCGTGGCGTTCTGACTTTCCCGCGGCGGCGGCCGTGGCGTGCGCGCTGGCTCTCGCCAGCGCCACGCCGGCCGGGGCCGGCTTGCTGATGAGCCAACAGGAGGCGCTCGACTGGGCGTTCCCGGAGGCCGAGCACGTCGAATCCCGGAGCTTCGTGCTGACCGATGACCAGGTGCAGCGCGTCGAAGCGCTCTCTCGCACGAAGCTCGAGACCAAGCTGGTGCGGCTGTTCACCGCCCTACGGGGTGACCAGGTGCTCGGCTACGCGTTCATCGATCAACACATCGTCCGCACGCTGCCGGAGGCGTTCCTCGTCGTCCTCACGGCGGATGGAAGCGTCGAACGACTGCGTGTGCTGGCCTTCTACGAGCCCCCGGAGTACATGCCGCCGGAGCGCTGGCTGCATCAGTTCGAAGGCAAGGACGGGGCGGCTCCGCTGCGCTTGCAGCGCGACGTTCACGGCATCGCCGGCTCCACACTGTCGTCCCAGGCGGTGACCGGTGGCGTACGCCGCGCGCTAGCCTTGCACCAGATTCTCGTGCGCCAGGGCGGCTGATCCCCGGCCCGAGCCCAGGGACCGCGGACGGAAGGCAGGCGCAGATCCATGCGATTCGTGATCACCGGGGAGTGGAGTCGGAACCGGCTGCTGCAGACGATCATCGTTCTGTACTGCGTGTACGTCGCGCTGCTGTGGGTGACCAACGGCCTGCTGTACTTCCAGAAGATGAGCCTCGCGCCGTCGTCCGTCGTTCACTACTACCTCGGTTCCGAGGAGCAGTTCCTGCAGCCGCGCTCCTATCAGGGGCTGCTCGAGATGTCGCACTTCCATCTGTTCGCGATGGGAATGCTGCTGCTGGTGATGACACACCTGATGCTCTTCGTGCCGCTCTCGGGGCGCGTGCGGGCGTGGCTGATCGCGTTTCCGTTCGCTTCGGCGCTGCTGGACGAGGGTTCGGGCTGGGGCGTCCGCTTCGCCGATCCGATCTTCGCTTGGACCAAGGTGTTGGGTTTCGTCTCGTTGCAGGCGAGCCTCGCGGCGCTGGTGGGGCTGTCGCTGTGGGCCGTCTTCCGCCGCCCCGGCGCCAGCGATCGCGGGTGACGCGCGGCGCCGCCGTGCTCGCGTGCGCGCTGGTGCTCGCGGCGTGTGCGCGAGGGCCGGCGCAGCCGGCGGATGCGCCGGTCCTCGTGTCGGACGGCCGTTACGCGATGGGCACGGTGCTCGAGCTGACGCTGCTGGCGCCGGACGAGGCCCGGGGGCGGGCGCTCGCGGAGCAGGCGTTTGCCACCGCCGCCCAACTCGAGGCGCTGCTGACGAACTGGGAGGCGAGCAGTGCCTTGATGCGGCTCAACGCCGCGGCGGGGCAGGGACCGCAGGATGTCGATCCGGAGCTGGCTCGCGTGCTCGCCGCGTCGAAGGAGTTCACGCGCCGGACGCGCGGTGCCTTCGACATCACCGTCGGGCCGCTGGTCGAACTCTGGCGGACCGCCGGCCAGCGGAACGAGCTGCCCAGTGCGGCGGCCCGTGCGGGTGCGCTGGCGGCCGTCGGCGCCGACGGGCTCCGCGTAGACCTCGACGCGAGCACCGCGGAACTCGTCTCCCCCGGCGCGCGCCTCGAACTCGGCGGCATCGCCAAGGGTTGGGCGCTCGATCGGATCGCGGAGGCGCTGCGCGCGGCGGGGATCCGGAGCGCGCTGCTGTCGTTCGGACAGAGCAGTGTGTGGGCGATCGGGGCGCCGCCCGGGGAGGCGGGCTGGCGACTGTTGGTCCGGACGCCGGCCGGCGGCTATGCCGGCATCGCCACGCTGCGAGATCGCGCGCTGTCGGTGTCCGGGAGTGTCGGGCAGGGGATCGAGATCGCCGGGCATCGCTATGGCCACGTGCTGGATCCGCGCACCGGGGCGCCCCTGCAGCACGCGGCCCAGGCTGTCGTGTTGGCGCCGACTGCGGCATGGGCCGAGGCGCTGTCGAAAGCGCTGCTGGTCCTGCCGCCGGCCGAGGGGATCGCGCTGTTGGACGCCAGCAGGGACCGCGCCGGGCTGCTGCTCGAAGCGGACGGACAGCGTCATGAGTCCCGCGGCTGGGCCGAGGCGGCGCGGTTCGAGCCGGCTGCGCCGGGTCCGTAGCCGACTGGCGGCGAGCCGGCGGCCGGAGCCGATCCGCGGCGGGCTCCGGAGGCTGCGGCTACGCTGCGCGGCCATGAGCGAGAGCGACGTCGAACGCGTTCTGGTGCTCGCCGGCCGCCGGGCCGGAGAGGGCGAGATGGGCCTGCCGGCCGCGACCAAGGCGCTGGTCGAGGTGGGAGGCCAGCCGATGCTCGAACGCGTGCTCGGCTGTCTGCGCGAAGCGATCGGTGCGCCGACGGTGTCGGTGAGCGCCGGAGACCCGGCCCTGCTGGAAGCCACGCCGAACCTGCGCGCGTGGGTCGCCGAGGGCTGGCTGCGCCACCACCCGAGCGCCAGCTCGCCGGCGGCCAGCGTGTACGATTTCCTGGTCCGCGAGCCCGGTGCCGGGCCGACCCTCGTCACCACCGCAGATCATCCGCTCCTGACGCCGGCCATGATTCGCCACTTCCTCACGGCGGCTCGGGAAACCGGACGTGATCTGGCGGTCGCCGTGGTCGAGGCGTCGCTGTTTCGCTCCCGCTTTCCGCACGTGCGCCGCACCTTCGTTCCGCTGGCCCAGGAGCCGGTGACGGGCGCCAACCTCTTCTTCTTCCGCACCCCGCGCGCCGCCGAGGCGGCGCGCTTCTGGATGCGCGCTGAGGGCATGCGCAAGCGGCCGTGGCGGATGGTCGCGTTGTTCGGACCGCTTGCGCTCGCGCGCTTCGCCACCGGTCGGCTGACGCTCGAGGGCGCCGTGGATCGCGTCTCGTCGGCGATGGGGCTGCACGTGGTCGCCGTGCGGATGCCGTTCGCGGAGTGCGCGATCGATGTGGACAGCGCCGCCGATCTGGAAGCGGCAGCGCGCGTGCTCGCCGCTCGGCGCACGCGCGAAGCGTAGCGCTCCCGCTTCCGGGACGCGGGATCGTCGGCGACAGACCGGCTATCCGGCGGAGTGCGCGAGCGCCGGCTCTTCCGTCTCCGCGACGAAGCCTCCCGTGGCGGCGTCGAAGCCGCGGAGCTGCCAGGAAATCCGGCATCGCGGTGTGCCGTCCGTTGCGCGTTCCGGCACGATGCGCACCAGGCGGTAGCGCGCGCGGCGGGCCGGCCGAGGCCCGGCCGATGACGAGGACGCGACGCCGAGGACCGGGATCGGGCCATGCGGTCCCCGGACGACGCCCTCATGACACTCATGCGTGTGTCCATGCAGAAGCAGTTCGGCGCCGGCGCGCGTGAGCAGCGCGCGTACCTCCGCCGCGTCATCGAGCTGACGACGGCGCGACTGGCCGGCGGCGACGGGGGGATGATGCAGCAACACGATGCGCACCCGCCCCTCGGCCGCGAGCGTTGCGAGCAGCGCCTCGACGCGCGCGCGCTGCCGGGCGCCGACCCGTCCCGTCGCCAGCAACGGTGCGGTGGGTCGTGCGGAAGAGATCCCGATCAGGGCGATGTGGCCCCCGATCCGGCGGATCCACGGAAAGCCGCGTGCATCGGCGTCTGCGTCGTCTGCGTCGGCTGGCGGGCCGGCGAGGTCTCCCATGTAGTGGCGCCAGGGGAGCCAGCGCTCGGCCCCTTCGGCACCGGCGTAGGCGTCGTGATTCCCGGGTACGACCGAGACCTGCTCGGCGGGTCCGATCCGCTCGAGCCAGTTCGTGGCGGCGGCGATTTCCGACGGCAGCCCCAGATGCGTGAGATCCCCGGTGATGGCGATGTGGTCGGGTGCGCGCTGATGCAGATCCGCGATCAGCGCACGAAGCACCGAGGCTTGATGCTCGTGTCGGCGCCGGTGCCGCCAGGAGAGCCAACCGAGGGCGCGCTTGCCGAGCACGTCCCGCGGAGAGCCGAGGCGCACGTCGGTGGCATGGAGGTCCGACAGATGCGCAATCGTGAACGCCTGCCCCTCGGGGAAATTCATGAGTTCGTGCGGGCGGCATTCCGACATGGAGGCGTTACGATACGGCGTCGCCGGCGCGGGACCACCCGGCGCTCGTTCCCCCCGAGCACCCCGAGCACCCCGAGCAGCTGCGTCGCCCCGATCCTGGATCGTTGCAGTGTTCCGGTCGGCAGGCAGTGTCGCCAGCGAGCCACGCATTCGAGGAGGCGCGCGTCGATGCGCGAACGCCGGGGAGGATCGGGGTCCAGCGCCGCGGTCGGCGCAGACAGCGGAGTCCACGCGTGGTTTCCGGAGCGCCGCGGGGCTTCGTCGGATGCGGCGCTGCGCTTCGGGGCCTCTTCGAGAGAATCGAGATGTTCGGCGATCGTCACTTCCATCGACACGCCTCGGAGCGCACCCCGGGCGCCGGCCGTTCCGGCCTTCGCATGTCCGGCATCCGCGAATCCGGCATCCGCGGGATCGGCATCATCGGGAACGGCGTCCGCGGGGCTTGGATCGCCGGAGCTCGGATCCTCGGAGCTCGGGTTCTCGGAGTTCGGCTCCGCAGGCTCGGCGTCGTGGCGCTGTTGGCGGGGATGAGCGCCGTGGCCACGGCGCACGCCGAGACCGCTCCGGAGCGCGGTGACGCGGCGGCACGCCTGCCGGAAGGCAGCTTCGCGAGCGAGTCCTGGGACGTCGTTGCCCGCTTCGAGTCCGGTCATCTGCTGCTGGCCACGATGGCGCTGTTCGATCCCGGTCTCGGCACGCGCAATGCCGTCGCGTTCGGGCAACTCGTCGAGCCGGATGGCACGACCCATCCGTTCTCGCGCAGCGAGCGTGCCGGCGGCTGGCAACTCGACCCCACCCGCCGCCGCGTCGATCTGCGCTCGATCGTGCTCGATCTGACGGCGCCTGCCCGCCGCTTCGTCGTCGACAAGAACGAACTCGGCATCGAGGTCGTGGTCGAGACGGGAGGCGCGCCGGCCTGGCCCGACGACGAGCCCGCAGCCGGCTGCGCTCTCGACGTCATCGAGGTCGCCGGCGCGGCCCACGGATCGTTCCGGATCGAGCGCGGGCCGGCCGTTCCGCTGCGAGGGTTCGCGGCGATCACCCACCGCTGGATGCCTGGGCTCGAAGCCGGGTGTCTGCGTCGCGGTCTCGAACTGTTCGCGATGCAGGATGGCCTCGGCCTCTACCTGCGCGATGTCGAGACCGCGACGGGCGAGCGCCGGTCCTGGCTCGTCGTGCACCGAGATGGCGCCGTGGTGTTTCGCGGTCCCGCGACCGCCAGCGAGATCCTGTGGAGCGCCGGATTGCCCGGCTATCCCGAGCCGAGCCGGCTGCAGTTCCGGGCGCCGGGCCTCACGGGTCGGGTCGCCTTCGGCGCATCCGTCGGCCGCTTCGAACCTCTGTCCCGGCTTCCTCTGCCGCTGCGCATCGTCATGGAACAGCGCACACGTCCGCGGCTGGTGTGGAGTCCGGCAGATCTCGAACTCATGCTCGACGGTGCGCCGAACCGGTGGATCCGCAGTCCTGCGCTTGCGCGGCTCTCGTGGACCAATCCCGCGACCGGCGGCATCGAAGCGCTGCCGGCGGCCGGGGATCCGGTGCCGGAAGGAGAGTGAGCATGCGCATCGGCGTCCTGTCCAATCTCCGCGCAGGGCAACGCGATTCGAAGGTCCGCCAGGTCGTGCGCTTTCTCGAGCAGTACCCGGAGGTGCTGCACGTCGAGACCGCCAGCGATGCCGAGGTGCCGCCGGCGCTGCGCGACTTCGCTCGGGCCGGCGTCGAGATCCTGGTCCTGAACGGCGGCGACGGCACGATCCAGCACGCGATGACGCATCTGTTCGGCAATCCTGCCAATGCGTGGCGTCCGTGGATCGCCCCGGTCCGCGGCGGTCGCACCAACATGACGGCGCTGGATCTCGGAGCGCGCCGCAATCCCGTGCGCGGTCTGGCCGAGCTGATCGCCGATGATCGCGCCGGCCGCCTCGCCGAGCGGCTGTGCGTGCGCCCGGTGTTGCGCGTCGAACTGGCCGAGGGGGTCCACTACGGCATGTTTCTCGGCTTCGGCGTGCTGCACCGCGCGGTCGCGCTGGTGCCGCATTTGTTTCCGGAAGGCAAGGCGCGCGGTGTCTTCGGAGCCGGGATCGTGACGGGCGTGCTGGTCGCGCGCGCGGCGCTCGGCGGGATGCGCGGCCTGCTGTCACCGGACAAGCTCCGCGTCGTGCTCGACGGAGAGGCGCAGGAGCCGCGCGAAGTCCTGCTGGCGCTCGTGACCGGCCTCGAGCGGCTGTTCCTCCGGATGCGCCCGTTCTGGGGCACGCAGGGGGCGCCGCTTCATGTCACGCTGATGGACGGCGGCTCCTATCGCCTGGCCGCGGCGGCTCCCGGCATCCTGCGTGGTCGGCCCGCCCCTCACGTGCGGCCGGTCAACGGCTACCTCAGCCGCAACGTGCACGAGATGGTCGTCCAGCTCGACGCCGGCGTGATCCTCGACGGCGAGCTCTACGATCCGATTCCGGACCGGGTCGTCCGGATCAGCGCCCTCGAAGGGGTGCGCTTCCTCCGTGCCTGAGCTGGAAGCACTCCTCGATGCGGAGCTGTCGGCGCCGGTCGATGCGGCGGTCACACGCATGGTGGATGCCATTCGCGCGCGTCATCGCGGGGTGTCGGCCGTGCTGTTCTACGGCTCCTGTCTGCGCCATCGGACCGTCTCCGGCGTGCTCGACTTCTACGTCCTGGTCGACGGCTATCGCCTGTCGCACGGTTCTTGGCTCGAGGCTGCGCTCGGCTGGCTGCTGCCGCCGAACGTGTTCTACGTCGAGGTCGACACCGAGGATGGTCGCTTGCGCGCCAAGTACGCGATCATCTCGGCGCGCGACTTCGGGCGTTCCGCGCGCGGGCAACGCCTCGATTGCCGGATCTGGTCGCGTTTCTGCCAGCCGACGCGGCTCGTGTGGGCGCGTGACGAAGCGGCTCGGACGGCGGTTCTCCGCGCGGTCCGCGGGGCCACGCTCACGGCGGTGGACCGGATGCTCAACTGGCTGCCCGGGGACGGACCGATCCAGTCTTTCGAGCCCGGCGAGCTGTGGCGGACCGCCTTCCGCGAGACCTATCGCGCGGAGCTGCGCGGGGAGAAGGCCGAGACCATCGATGCGCTGTACGCCGCGCAGAGCGAACGCTTCGACCGCGTCACCGTTGCGGCGCTGCGGGCCCTCGAGGCGCGCGGAAAGATCCGGCTCGTGTCGTCCGGAACGGTCCTCGAGGTGGCGTCGGATCCGGGCTGGCGCCGCCGCGCACGCCTGGCATGGCGCGTACGGCGGCCTCTCACGAAGGCGCGCGGGGTCCTCGGCCTGATCAAGACGCCGGTCACCTTCGATGGATGGGTCGATTACGGCGTCTGGAAGGTGGAGCGACACAGCGGCGTCCGCATCGAGATCAGCGAGCGTCAGCGCCGTCGGCCGTTCCTTCACGCGGGTCCGATCCTGTGGAAGCTGCTACGCCAGCGTGTCCTGCGTTGACAGGGTTGCCGAAAATCGGCCGACGATGTTCGGAGGCGGGTGGGAGGAGCACACCCTGCGCCGATGTCCTCGGCGGACGAGCTTCGGCGCTGCGCGTTCGCCAGTGGCCGATGTTCGGCAGGCCTGTGAGCCCCGATCGGGCCTCCCGGCGCCGAGCCCCAGCCGCGCGCGAAGGCCGGTGATCCGGGCTACGAACCGGCATTCGGGTCGATCGGAGGCAGCACCGGGGCGGCGAGGAGCGAAGTGCCGAGCCTTTCGATGTCGGCGGGGCCGGTGATGCCGCGGGCGAGGTGCGGCAGCGTGACGACGGGAAGGCCGGTGCTGCGCGCGATCTCCACCGTCCAGCGCCGGTTCAGATCGCAGCGCGCCCGGAGGTGGGCGGCGCAGGCGGCGAGCCGTTCGACGGGGGGCGCTCCGGGAAGTTCCGTGTCTGCGGGAAGGCGTGCCAGTCGGGCATCGAGGTCCTGGATGCCGGGCGGGAAGGGTTCGGGAGTGATGGCGTTCACGATCACCCGGTCCACCTGCACGCCAACCTGGTCGCGCAGACGTCCGATCAGCTCCGCGGTCTCGCGCGCCGGGAGTTCCTCGCCGAGGGCCACGGGCAGCAGCAGCGTGCGCTCGGGATCGCGAATCAGTGCTTCGACCCAACCGGCGTGGCGGCGCAACGGCCCGGCTCTCACCGTCGAGCCGACGACGCGCGGCACATCGAGAAACGTGAGTCCGTGCCCGGTGGCCGGCGCATCGACGACGATCAGGTCGTAGTGGGGTCCCGCCCCGTCGTCCCGGAGCTGCTCGAGCTGCCAGATCTTCCCGAGCGTGATGAGCTCGCGCCAGCCCGGTGATGCTTCCATCAGCTGCCGGAAGGCCTGGTTGCGGAGCACGCGCCGTACGATCCCGTGCAGTCCGATCTGGAGGCTCAGGTACTCGGCGAGCGCTTCGTACGGATCGACGCGCATCACGCGCAGTCCCTTGGCCAGCTCGCGCCCTTCGTAGCCGACGACCGGGACCGGCGCGGGCGCGAGGACTCCGGCCAGATGCTCTTGCGGGCCGACCTCGGCAAGCAGGACGCGCCGGCCCGCCGCGGCCGCAGCCAGACCGAGCGTAGCCGTGACGGTCGTCTTTCCCGTCCCGCCCTTGCCGGTGACGATGACGAGCCGCCGCTCGAGGATCGACGGCAGCGAAACCGGGGCAGGCTGGGGGGAAGGGACCAAGCGACTGGCTCCTCGTCGACGGATCCTCTTGCCGGTGACCGACCGCTCGCTTGCGGGCTCAAGTGGCATCCCTGCACACCCGAAACGCGGATCGAGGCGCCCACTGGGGAACCGACACCGACGGGGCGAGCCGCTTCGGCACGATCGGACGTGCTCGGCCCGGGTCTCGTCGCCGGCTCGGTCCGGAGCAGCAGACGCCGCACCGAAAAGACGCCGGACCGAAAAGACGCCGCACCGAAAAGACGCCGGACCGAAACGGTTGCGGACAGGGACACGGCTCTGAAACCCCGCGGACGCTAGCACAAGCTCGTCGCGTGCTTCGGGACGCGAGCGAGGAGGGAGGCGGGCGTGATCGTTCGCTGCGAACGCTGCGAGACTCGCTTCAAGCTCGACGAGGCGCGTCTGCCGACGCGTGGCGCCCGTGTTCGTTGCTCCCGCTGCAAACATGCGTTCTTCGTGATTCCGCCCGGCGCCTCGCGTGAGGAACTCGTCCACGACGTCGCCGCCGACGCGGCGGAGGCGTCGAACCCGCTGCCGAGTGCTCCCGAGCCCGCCTGGGACCTGGAGGATGGCGCCGGGGCGACGGTGACATCCACACGGGGGGCTGGATCCAGCGAGCCGGCTCCCGTCGCGCCGCCGGCGCCGGAGCAGGAAGACCCGAATGATTGGCGCTTCGAAGGGGATCTGCCCGGTGTCGATCCCGGCGCGACTCGCGTTTCACGCGACCTCACCGGCGCGGCGGCGGCGCCGGCCTTCGCCCCGGCACCGGATGCCAACGAGAACTCCTTTGCGGATCTCGGCGACCCTGAGACGTGGGACCTGTTCTCGGATGACGAGCCGGCCGCCCCGACGGTGGTTGCCGCTCCGCCGGCCGAGACCGCTGCGCCGGTGCCGGCAGTCGCAGGCGCCCCGGCGCCGGTTTCAGCTCCGGCGCCGACTGCGAAGTCCGAGTCCGTCGAGTGTGTGGTCGAGAAACCTCCCCTGGCGGTCGCAAAGATCTCCGATCCAGCGCCGTCCGCTGCGGCGACCCACGGCTCCGTTGCGTCGGCCGCGCATCCAGCCTTTGCGGTCCGGGCGACAGGCTGGGCGGCTGCGCTGGCCCTGTCGGCAGCCGTTGCATGGGCTTCGTTGCCGGTGCGCGTACCCGCACCGGTTTCCCTCGCGCCGGTCGCCGGATTCGACGTTGTCGAGGCGCGCGTCCGGATCCTCGAGAACGCGACGGCGGGTCCGATGCTCGTCGTGTCGGGCACACTCCGGAATCCCGATGTGGCACCGCGCACGCTGGGTTCACCGCTCGAGGTCCGTTTGCTGGATGTCGATGGCCAGTTGCTCGCGGGCTCGGCCGCCGCCGGTCCGCTGCTATCCGACCGTCACTTGCGGGAGGAGTCGCCCGAGCGACTGCGCCTGGCCCAGGCTGCCGGGGCCGACCGCTGGGCGCGTCGTCCCGTGACCGCGGGCGGGGAACTGGCCTTCGATGCCGTCTTCGCATCGCGACCGCCCGCGGCGGCGAGCGCCGTCGTCACGACGCAGAGGGGCGCGACGGCGGCGGGTCGCTGAGCGCCCGCGAGGATCAAGAAGGGGTCGAAGGAGACCGCGGGGAGCCGTCGGGCTGCGTCAGCTCTTCTTTCTTCTTCGGGGTGACGTCGAGCTCGTCCTGGCCCGACACGCCGGCCTTGAAGTTCTTGATCGCCTTGCCGACACCCTCGCCGATCTCCGGGAGTCGCCGCGCGCCGAACAACAGCACGCAGATCCCGAGAATGATCATCAATTCCGTCGCCCCGAGTCCGAACATGGCGATAGGGTGACGCCCGCCCGGGAATGGGTCAAGCGGCGCGGATTCGACCCCACGGCGCTCGCGTTGGCCGCTGTGCGGGCTTCTCCGTACACTGCGCGGCCGTGTCGATCTTCAAGGCCTATGACATCCGAGGCCTCTACGGGGAGGAGCTGACGGCCGAGGCCGGCCGCCGGATCGGCCGGGCCGTCGCCGGCTGGATGAAGGCGCGCGAGCTCGCCGTCGGGCGCGACGCCCGTCCCAGCTCCCCGGAGCTCTCTGCAGCGGTGATCGACGGGATTCGCGATGGCGGTGTCGCGGTCGTCGATCTCGGACTGGTATCGACGCCGATGCTGTACTTCGCCGTGGAAGCGCTCGGTCTTTCGGGCGGCCTGATGGTCACCGCCTCCCACAATCCGGCGCGCTACAACGGGATCAAGGTGTGCCGCGAGCACGCGATCCCGGTGGGCGGCGACACAGGGCTGCAGGAGATCGCGCAGCTCGCTCGCGAGAGTGCGCCGCCGCAGACGCCGCGCGGTGCGTGGCGCCACGAGGACGTCCGCGCCGGCTATGTGCAGCACGCCCGCTCCGTCGGCGGCCGCTGTCCGCGCCTGCGCGTGGCGATCGACTGTGGCAACGGCATGGCCTCGGTCGGTCTCGAGCCGCTGCTCGCCGAGCTGCCGCTCGAGACCGAGCGGCTGTACTTCGAACCCGATGGCACCTTTCCGAACCACGAGGCCGACCCGCTGAAGCGGGAGAACCTGAACGACGTGATCGAGGCGGTACGCCGGACGGGTGCCGATTTCGGCGTTGCGTTCGATGGCGATGCCGACCGTGCGATGTTCGTCGATGAGCGCGGGGAGCCGATCGGCGCCGATCTGATGACCGGACTGCTCGCCCGTGCGGTGCTGCGCAGGCACGGTGGCGGCCGTGTGCTCTTCGATCTGCGCTCGAGCCGCGCGACGGCAGAGGCGATTGCCGAGGCCGGCGGCACGCCGGAGATGTGTCGTGTGGGTCATGCCTTCATCAAGGCGCAGATGCGCGAGAGTGGTGCGGTCTTCGCAGGCGAGCTTTCCGGCCATTTCTATTTCCGCTTCTCGCCGACGCTGGTGCACGACGACGGCATCGCGGCGTTTGCAGCGCTGCTCGACGTGCTGGCGGAAGAGGACAAGCCGCTCTCCGAGTGGATCGCGCCGTTGCGGCGTTACTGCCCGAGCGGAGAGATCAATCGCCGCGTCGCGGACGTGCCGGGGCTGCTGCGTGCGCTGGAGGCCGACCACGCCGGCCGGGCCGAGATCGTGAAGCTCGACGGACTGCTGGTTCGCTACCCGGACTGGTGGTTCAACGTGCGCGCGTCGAACACCGAGCCGGTCGTCCGGCTGAACCTCGAGGCCGCGGATGCCGCGGCGACGGCGGTGCGGCGCGATGCGATCCTCGCGCGCATCGAGGAGTTCGCCCCGGCGGAGGGCGAGACGGCGTCGGGGCCCTGAAACGAGCCGGCGCGGCTCAGGCTTCGAGCGAGCGGGCCAGGAACAGCCACATGGCCTTCAGCGCACGGCCGGGCAGGTCGTGATGCCCGCTGTCGAACCAGAGCACTTCCTTCGGAGCCGCGGCCGCCGCGTGCAGCGCATCGGCCGCGCTGCGCGGGATCCGCTCGTCGCCGGTGGCATTGACGAGCAGCAGCGGGCGGCCGGCAAACCGGCCGATGTGCCGGGCTGGATCGAGCGCCGGCGGCCCGAAGCCGCCGCCGCCGAGCGCGAGCGCCGCGGCGCGCAGTCGCGGCTCCTGGCCGCAGTAGAGGGCCCCGAGGATCGCGCCCAGGCTGAAGGCCGCATAGGCCACGCGATCCTCGGCGATCTCGGCGTGCGGAGACAAAGCGTCGAGCGCGCGGCCGAGGTCGTGCACGGCCTGGGTCGCGAAACCCTGCCAGAGCGTGACTGCGTGCCGGCGTTCGGCACCGTGCAGATCCGCGAGACTGGCGAGCAGGATCTCGCTCAGCTTGGCGCTCGTCCGCTCGCCGTGCAGCGGGAAATCGATCGACGCGACCGCGACCCCGCCACGCACCCATGGCAGGCGTACGGCGTCGAGGAGATCCGAGTCCTTCGAGTCCCCGGCACCGTGCTGGAGCAGGACCAGCGGATAGGGCCCGGGGCCGTCGGCGGGCAGGAGCAACAGGCCCGGCACGCGGTCGCCACGACTCGAGTACTCGAAGCGAACGGATCGGACACCGGGACGACCGGGATGCGGCGGCAGCGGGACGAGCCAAGTGGCAAGCGGCTCGCGCGCAGACCAGGCGCCGGCCGCCGGGGAGGCCGGCACGTTCGCTTCGTCGGGAGTGCTCATGCGATGGCAGTCTACTGCGCGAGCAGGACCCTGCGCGCGCGGTAGAGATGCGATTTGACGGCGTCTTCGCTCTTCGAGAGCAGGCCGGCGATCTCCTGGATCGACCGGTGCTCGAGGTGGTGCAGCTCGAAGAGCTGGCGCTGCTCGGCGCTCAGCTCCGTCGCGACGGCTCCTTCGAGGCGTGCCAGCCGCTCGCCACACTCGTACGACTGGAGCGGGTCCGGCTCCTGGGACACGGCATGAAACGCGCTGGTGGCGTCGTCATCGCCGATCGGCACCAGGAAGGGCAGCCTCTTCTTGAAGCGTCCCGACACGGTGCGACGCGCAAGGCCGAACACCCAGGCGCCGAATGGTGCTTCCCCGCGGAACGAATCGATCGAGGCGAAGACGTTGAAGAAGACCTCTTGGACGGTCTCCTCCGCATCCGATCGGTTGCGCAGCCGCCGCGCCACGAAGTGATATACGCGCGGGAAGTAGCGGCGGTAGATCTCGTCGAAGGCGCTCTGATTCCCTGCGCGGACGCGATCGACGAGGACCTCGTCCGGCACCGGGCGCGCGGCCGTCGCGGCGTTCGGTCCGGAATCGCTTCTGGGAGCCTGGATCCGGGCTTGCGCCCGCGAGGCGCCGCCCGCCGCTCCCTCTGTTCCGACGCTTCCAACGGTTCTGACTGCCGCTCGTCCTGCTGCAGTTTCTCCTGCTGCCATCCCGCACTTCCCCTTCCCGTCCGGGCATCCACCGGAGACCGACGCAAGGCACACGGAGCGGCCTCGGCCGCGGCCGCAAACCTCGACGTCCGAATCACCCCCGTAGTGAGGTGGCACCGGACCGTGGGAAAGTGTCAAAAATTGTCATCGGCAGGCCGAGAATTGTCACCCCCTTCGAGGCGACCATCCTGGCGGCCGTTGGGACTCTCGAAGTCCCGGTCGGTCAGCCCGGATTTGAAGCTCGAGGCAAGCACGTGGCCGGTTCCGCTCGGCGCCGATTCCGGAGGCGGAGCGTCGCGCTGAGCAGTGGCCTCGAGCGGGGGCACGGGCTCGAGCAGCAGCTCGGCGTTGCCGTGCGGACCGGGCTGCCAGCGAAAGTGGCCGAGACGGATGCCGCCCGCGGGATCCGCCTCATGCGCCGCGGCCCGGACGAGGCGTGAGAACGCAGGCGCCACGAGTGCCAGGAGGGGTTGCGGCTCCGAGCGGGCCGGCAGATCCCGCGCCAACTGCTGCCAGTCCGGGAGCCGCGCGCGGACCCAGGCTCGCTGGGCCAGACCCCGCACCAGCAGGTGATCGTCCTTCCCGTCCTCATCGACGAGGATCACCCAGAGGCGTCCGGCAGGCTCGACGGCGATCCAGTCGATCCGGCTGTCCCCTTCGCCGAGGAGGCCCTCCGCGAGGATCTGCAGCGGCGCGCCGAGGGCCCCCAGGCGGGCGCGCAACGTCCGGCGCAGGGGGCCGGGATGGGGCTCTGCTGCGGCGTCGCTCACCCCGGCAGCTCGGCGGGGTCGCCGGCGTCTTCGAGCAGCATCGTAGCGACGTCCGCCAAGGCGCGTGCGGCGGGCGACGCGGGTTGGCTGAGCGTGATCGGCCGCTGGGAGACGATGGAGCGCGAGAGGTGCACATCGTCGATGAGGACGCCGTAGCTCGCGAGGGGACGGGCCAGTTCCAGCTCGGCCAGAGCGGCCAGACCTTCGAAGGCGCGGCGCGCGTCGGCGAGCGACGAGACGCCGAAGACGGAAACGCCGATGTGCGCGTGGGGAGCCTGCGCCGAGATCGCGCCGAGCCCCGCCCACGTCTCGACCAGCTCGCGTTCGTCGGGCCGCGTCAGCAGCAGGACATGGTCGAGCAACGAGCCGGCGTCGCTGGCGGCGTGCACTCGCACGAGGGGGACCACGGTCAAGACGAGAGCCGGCACGCCGGGCCGTGCCGCAATTCGCTGGGCCGCACCGTGGGCCGCCGTGGCCAGCGCGGAGAGTCGGCTGCTCTCGGCTTGCGAGACCTCGACGCCCAGCGGACCGGGTCCGCGCCGAGGCCACGGGGCACATCGATGCGGATCCGGCGGCACCACGAGCGAGACCCGTGCGCCCAACTGCGCCGCGGCGACCGCCAGGTTCCACGACAGCGCCAGGCGCACCAGGTCGCGTTCTGCGACGAGCACGCTCACCCGTCGCGCCGGCGGCGCGGCGAGGCGGTCCGAGATCTCGATCGGACCGATCGGATCGGGCAGGAAGTAGTGCAGGACGTCTTGGAGTTCACGGGCCATCGGCGGGTTCAGCGCACCACCAGCCGTGAGTTCGGAGGCCCCAACGGAGTGGGTACGCGGTCAGGATTGCCCGGATCCTCACGCCACTCGCCATCCACGATGTAGCGATACTCGTAATTCCCGGGCGCCAGATGCAACACCTTCCGCCACACCCGCCGGCCATCGTCACCGACGGTCTCGGAGACGACGTCACGATCGGGAACCCAGCCGTTGAAGTCGCCGGCGATGCGGACGTCGCGCGCGTCGGCGTCGTGATACTCGACGACGATCTGACGCAGCGTCTCGGCCGATTGCGCGTCGTGGCATCGTTCGGCGCGGATGCCAGACGCCGTGCGGTCCAGAGGGGCCAGCAGCGCCGCGACTTCGACGGCGAGCGCGCCATGGTCCAGGGCGCCGTTCGAGCGCGGCGCGTAGCGCACGATCGGTACGCCGGCACGGGCGGCCTCCCGCAGCCGTACACAGCTTCGGATCACCGTGTCGAAGCAGCGCTCGCCGAAGCAACGGCGGATCTCCGCGAGCGTCTCGCGCGCGAAGCGCGTGCGGCCGTCGTACAGCGTCGGGAGCACGTGAACCACCGGCGCATGAGCGATCCGTTCGCCGAGCAGCGCGATCGTCTCGAGCAGCTTCTGGACGCCGTGGAGCGCGAAGTGGCTGGCCTCGAGAGGCACGATCACGTCGTCCGCGGCGCGCAGCGCCGCAAAGGTCAGCAGACCGACGTGCGGCGGGCAGTCGATGAGCGCGAAGTCGTAGCGATCCCGGACGCCGGCGAGGGCTCGCGCGAGCCGTTCGGTACGGCCTTCGGCGCGTTCGGCCGCCAGCTTCTGTTCGAGGGCGGAGAGCGCGATGCCGGACGGTGCGACGTGAAGTCGTTGCGACGCCGGTACGATGACTTCGTCGAGTCGCGCGGCGCCGGTTGCTTCGGCCAGGACCTCGTAGAGGTTCTGCTCGACACGCTCCGGGTCGACGCCGAGCGCCAGCGTGGCGTGCGCCTGCGGATCCATGTCCACCACGAGCACGCGGGCGCCGTCGGCGGCCAGGCAGCCCGCGAGATTGACCGTCGTCGTCGTCTTCCCGCAGCCGCCTTTCTGATTGACGATGGCCACGGTTCGCATGCTGGAGTCGGGCGTCATGAACATCCCCCCCTGGCGCGAGGCGGGGCGGACCACACCTCGCGGACAGCAAGTCCTCGTGCCGGGGCTCCAGAGCTTCGTCCGCAGGAGGGCGTCAGGCGATGCGAGCGTCCTCCCGACGTCGAGCCGCCACCTTGACGGCCGTTCGCGGCCCCGGGTTCTTCCCTACCGCAGGCTTCGATGCCACGGCCTCGTCGGATCCGAGGACGTGCTCGATCTCGCGCTGGAAGCGCGCCACCTCGACGATCCACTCCTGGCCGGAGAGCGCCTCGAACGCGGTCCCTTCTTGGAGCACGAGGACCACGTCTCCGGTGGCGACGAGCACCAGTTCGGACAGCGGGTGCCGAACTTGCGGGAGGATTCTCCTGAGCGCACCGATGCTGCTGCGGATCCGCTGGACCGAGATCCCCGCATTGATCAACTGCTTGGCGGCCTTCAGCGCGACGAGGTCGGCGAACGTGTAGCGCCGGTGCCCGCCGGGCGTACGGGCGGACGGAGCGACGAGCCCCGTCTCGGCCCAGTATTGGAGCTGCCGGCGGGACACGCCGATCACGCGCAGAACATCGCCGGTCGGGAAAAGGGGTCCGCTCACAGCGCCGGCCGCCGGATGCCGAGAGGCCTCGGCGAATCCGGCAGCCCCGTCGGGCGTCCCAGCTCGGCACGGGTCGGGATCGCGGCACGGGTCGGGATCGCTGACGCCGAGACCGTGGGGGCGCCGCCGGACCGATCCGGCCGCGCGCTCCGGGTTCACCGACGTCGCCGAGGCGACCGGAGCGAGCGAGGTGATCGAGGCCGAAGCGTCCGGGTCGTTCCGGTCGGCCGGGTCGTTCCGGTCGGCCGGGTCCAGGCGGTTGACCGGGTCCAGCCGGCTGACCGGGTCGCCCGGGTCCTTCGGGTCGTCCGCAGGCTCGCGCTCGGTCGGCACGGCCATCCCCCCTGGCGACGACACTAGCCGCGCGAGCAGTTCGGAGTCAACCAAAATGTCGCGGCTCTTGTTCCTTTCGGGCCGGAGTTTCGATTGCGGGAGCCGCTTTGGTAGGCTCATTGCATGACGGGGCAGGTCCGGCACAAGGGCGCGCCGCCCCCGGGGCCGCCGCAGGGCGGCCGGGAGCGCATTTTCGTCGAGCACGACTCGGGTCCGCGGCCGTTCATGCGCGGGATCCTGGTCCATTCGCTGACGGCGCGCGGACTGTCCTTCGAGGATGCCTTCGAGGCCGCCACGGCCGTCCGGGACCAGTTGCGCGGCCGCGGCGTCGTGCCGCTCGTCGACGTCGCGCGCATCGTCGACGACGTGCTGCGCGAGCGGCATCTGCTCGAGGACGCCCGCCCGCCGGCCTTCGGACCTCGGATCCACGTGACGAGTCCAGCCGGATCCGCTCCGTTCTCGAAGGGGTTCCTGTCCCAGTCGCTGCTCGCCGCCGCGATCGAGCCGGACGATGCCTTCGATGTCGCTCGCGAGATCGAGGGGACGCTGGTCCTGCGCGGGCACAAGGAGATCGACCGCCACGAGTTGCGCCGGCTTGCGTACCAGACGCTGGAGCGGCGTTTCGGGGCGCGGACCGCCGCGCGCTACCTCGTCTGGCGCCGTTTCCAGGAGCCGGACCGGCCGGTGATCCTGCTGCTCGGCGGCGCGACAGGCTCCGGAAAGACCTCGCTTGCGCTCGAGGTGTCGCGCCGGCTCGGCATCCAGGCCGTGCTGTCCACCGATTCGATCCGGCAGATCATGCGCCTGGTCCTGGCGCCGGAACTGGTGCCGGCGATCCACGCCTCCTCATACGATGCGCACCGCGTGATCGGCCGCGTGGCCCCGAGCGAAGATCCGGTGATCGAGGGCTTTCTGGCGCAGGCGTCGATCGTATCGGTCGGCGTGCGTGCGATGCTGGACCGCGCCGTCGCCGAGAACACCAGCTTGATCCTCGATGGCGTGTCGATCGTCCCGGGTCTCCTCGACCTGTCTCCGTACGCCGAGAAGGCCCACGTGATCTCGCTGGTCGTTGCGACACTCGACGTGGCCGCGTTCCGCGCGCGGTTCGAACAGCGGGCCCGGGAGAGCCGGCGCGTGCCGCATCGCTATCTCGAGAACATGGAGGCGATCCTGCGGATCCAGGATTACTTCCTCGAATTGGCCGAACGCTACGAGATCCCGATCGTCGACAACGACTCGGCCGATGCCTCCGTTCTGTCGATCCTCAAGCACGTGTGCGAGACGCTGCGCAAGGTGGGAGGAGAGGATGCGGCGGCTCTGCTCTGAGCTGCGGGTTCGGCGGCCGCTGGGATGCGTCGCGATCGCGGTCGCGGCGCTCGTCACGGCCGGCTGCGCGACGCTGACGGTTCCGGAGGAGCAGCAGCTCGCCGATCAGTTCGAGGCGGAGATCCGGCGCCAGCATCGGCTCGTCACCGACCGGGTCATCGTCCGCTACATCGATGCGATCGGACGGCGGGTCGTCGTCGCCGCCGGGCCGCAGCCGTTCAGCTATGAATTTTCCGTCGTCGACGACCCGACCATCAACGCCTTCGCGGGACCGGCGGGGATGATCTACGTGCATACCGGGACGATCCTCGCCGCGCGCAACGTCTCCGAACTGGCCGGTGTGATCGCGCACGAGGTCGGCCACGTGGCGGAGCGCCACGTGGCCGAGAACTACGGCAAACAACGGGCCGCGGGCATCGCGCACACCGCCGCGGTGCTGGGCGGCGGTCTGCTCGGCGGCAGTGTCGGGGCCAATGCGGCCAATCTCGCAACGGGACTCGGGTTGGCCGGCGTCCTCAACTCCTTCGGTCGTGAGGCCGAGCGGGAGGCCGATGATTTTGCCGTGCATGTCCTGCCGCGTGCGGGCTACGACCCGAACGGGCTGCCGAGCTTCTTCGAGACGCTGATCGCGGAGGGAGGGCCGTCGGGGCCGGCATTCCTGTCGAGCCATCCGGCACCGCGAGATCGGCTGGTGACGACGCGCGAAACCATCGCTGCACTCCCGCCTTCCGGAGCCCTGCGTCGGGACGACGGTGGCAAGCTCGAGATCATCCAGCGACGCATCGCGCTCCTGACCGGTGAGAGCAGTCCACGCTCGCCGGATCGCCGCCGTTGAGCGGTTCGGGGGCTCTCCGGCGCCTCGCTGGCAACGTCGCGCACGCGGCGCGGCTGGGGGCCGCACAGCTCTGGCTCGAACGTCGCGCGCCGTTCTGGGTACTCTTGCGCCTCGAGCCGCCGCTCGACGAGACGCGCACCCTCAGCGTGTTCTGGCGACGAGAGCGCGGACCGACGCTGCTCGAGGCTCTGCGTGTCGCCGACGCGGCCGCCCGCGATCCCGCCGTCGCGGGCGTGCTCGTGCGGCTCGGCGGCGCGCCCGGAGAGTTCGCGGCGGCCGCGGCGCTGCGCCGCGTCCTCGATGCCGTGCGCGCCGCGGGCAAGCCGGTTGCGGTGTACGGCGAACGGATCGGACAGGCCGAGTACCTGGCGGCCAGCGGTGCCGACCGCATCTGGTTGCCGGAGACCGGCTCGCTGGGTCTGGTCGGATTGCGCGCCGAAGGGCTCTATCTGAAGGGACTGCTGGACCGGCTCGATGTTCGCGTCGATGCCGTGCGGATCGGATCGCACAAGAGTGCGGCGGAGATGTTCACGCGCGGCGGGATGTCGCCGGAGAGTCGTGAGCAGCAGGAGGCCTATCTCGAGGACGCCTTCGCGGAACTCGTCGAGGCGATCGCGGCGGGCCGCCAGCTCGACGCCGCGGCGGTCCGCGCGCGCATCGACGCCGGGCCGTACGGCGCGCGAGCCGCCTGTGAAGCCGGTCTCGCCGATGCGTGCCGGTATCCCGATGAGGTGGAAGAGGCCCTGGCGGAGTGGGTGCCGGATTCCGGCGAGACGCCGGCCGGCGGCGGGCCCGCACGCGCACGGCTCGTCGACGTCCTCGCCTACGACGCGCTGCGTGTCTCCGATCCGGGTTGGCGGCCGCTGCTGCGCGATCTGCCGCACGTTGCGTACGTCGCCGCGACCGGTGCGATCCACCGCCGTGTTGGGCTCGGCGGGATCTCGGCGGAGTCCTGGGTCACGCTGCTGCGCAAGCTGCGGGACGACGATGCGGTGCGCGCGGTCGTGCTGCGGATGGTCAGCCCGGGCGGGGATGCGCTGGCGTCGGATCTGTTGTGGCGCGCGATCCGCCGGCTTCGGGCGGAGAAGCCCGTCATCGTCTCGATGGGGCACGTGGCGGCCTCCGGCGGCTACTTCGCCGCGGCGGCGGGGGATGTCGTGCTCGCCGAAGCCGCCACGCTCACCGGCTCGATCGGCGTCGTCGGCGGCAAGCTCGACGCCGGCGGGCTGCTCGAACGGCTCGGCATCGGAACCGACTTCGTCGAGCGCGGCGCGCGTGCGGGGCTGGCCGCGCCGTCGCGCGGTTTCACGCCGGATGAGCGTGCGGCGGTCCGGCGCGAGATGGAGGAGATCTACGAGGTCTTCCTGGACCGCGTCGCGGAGGGGAGGGGCCTCGACCGCGCCGCCGTCGAGCGGATCGCCGGAGGACGCATCTGGAGCGGCCGGCGGGCGCACGCGCTGCAGCTCGTCGATGCGCTCGGGGGGCCGCTCGAGGCAATCGCCGAGGCGCGCGCGCGGGCCGGGATCGCCGCGCAGGAACGCATCGTGCTGGATGTGTTGCCGGGGCGCGCCTCCGTCGACAGTCTGCGCCGCCTGGTCGGGCTCGAAACCCGCCTGTGCTAGCGCGACCCACTGGCTCTATGACCCAGCGGGCCAGCGGCTGCGCCGCCTGCTCTATGACCCAGCGGGCCAGCGGCTGCGCCGCCTGCTAGACCGGGGCCATGGCGCGCCGGCTTCGTTACGACATTCCGGGTCCGGATCGGCGCGTCTCGATCGAGGACGTGCAGGCGAAGGGCTGGGAAGAGATCTTTGCGCCGGACTTGCAACCGCCGCTGCGGATGGTGCTCGAGATCGGCTTCGGCCGGGGCGAGTTCCTGCAAGCGCTCGCCGAAGCCTCTCCCGAAGTGTCGCACGTGGGTGTCGAGGTCTCCTGGAAGCGTGTCCTCAAGATGGCGCGGCGACTCGCGCGGATGGATCTGACCAATGTGCGGCTGGTGCACGGGCCGGGGGAGTCCGTGGTGGCCGCAGCGATCTCCCCCGCATCCCTCGAAGCCGTCTGGATCAACTTCTCGGATCCGTGGCCGAAGGAACGGCATCATCGGCGGCGGCTGATCCAACCGGCATTGGTGGCGGCGCTGGCCGAGCGTCTCGTGACCGGCGGCGTGCTGCATGTCGCAACCGATGACGTCGACTATGCCGAACACATCGACGCGGTGTTGGCGGCGGAGGCGCGTCTCCAGAACCTCTGGGCGCCGGCGCGCTGGCGACCGGAGGTCCCGGGTCGCCCCCCGACGGCCTATGAGCGCGAGTGGCGCGCCGAAGGTCGGCCGCTGCACTTCTGGGCCTACCAGCGGCGGGCCCTGGCCGAAGCGGCGCGCGGGCCGGCGGGGGCGGCGTTGCGCGCTGACTGTCCTTTCGGCGTCGACGAGCCGAAACGCCTCCCGTAGCCTCGCCCGGCCGCGGGGGCGGCCCCGCCCTCCGCCGGCCTGTTCCAGGAGCGCATGCCTGACCCGCGTCCGCAGCTGAAGGATCAGTCGATCCCGGCCCTCCGCACCCGCTTCGCCGGGTCCGGCGTGGCCCCGTGGCGTGCCGAGCAGGTGGCGAGGTGGCTCTACGCGCGCGGCGTCGAGGACCCCGCGGCATGGACGGATCTGCCGCAGGAGCTGCGGGAGCGGCTCGCCGACGAGTGGCAGATCCGGGCCCTCGAGTGGGATGCCCTCGAGCGCTCGGCCGACGGGACGGCGAAGGGCAGGCTGCGCGCCGCCGACGGCGCTCTCGTGGAAGCCGTGTTGATCCCGGAGGGGGAGCGCACGACGCTGTGCGTTTCGACGCAGGTCGGTTGTCCTCTGGCGTGTTCATTCTGCGCAACCGGAGCCCTCGGCTTCACTCGCAACCTGACGCTGGCGGAGATCGTCGATCAGGTGTGTCGGATGAAGGAGGCGCTCGCGTCCGGCCAGCGAATCACCAACGTCGTGTTCATGGGCATGGGCGAACCGCTCCTCAACCTGCCACGCGTCATCGAAGCCGTGCGCCTGTTGCTGCATCCGAAGGCCTTCGCGCTCGGTCCGCGCAAGGTGACCGTCTCGACGGCCGGCGTGGTGCCGCGCCTCGGAACGCTGCTGCGCGCCGTTCCGGTGAATCTCGCGGTGTCGCTCCACGCGGCGAACGACGCCCTCCGCGACGTGCTGGTGCCGATCAATCGGCGTTTCCCGCTCGATCTGTTGCTCGAGACGCTGCGTGCGGCGCCGGAACTCGGTCCGCGGCGGCCGGTGTTCTTCGAGTGGACTCTGATCGCAGGCGTGAACGACGCTCCGGCCGATGCGATCGAGCTGGCGCGACGGATCCGCGGCATTCCCAGCAAGGTCAACCTGATTCCGATGAACGCCCACGCCGACTCGTCGTATCGGCCGCCTTCCCCTGAGGCCTGCTCCCGCTTCGCTGGCGAGTTGATGCGTCACGGTGTCATCGTGACGTTGCGCCGGCCGCGAGGAGCCGACATCGATGCAGCCTGCGGGCAGCTCGCGGCCCGGAGATCGGCCTGAGCGCCATGCTCTACGCGATCGGTGACATCCACGGGCGTCTCGACAAGCTCGACGAGCTGCTGAGCCGGCTGCCCCTGCGCGACGAGGACCGCCTGGTGTTCCTCGGCGACTACGTGGATCGGGGTCCCGACTCGCAGGGCGTGATCGACCGTTTGATCCGCGTCGCCGAGCAGCGCTCGACCGTGTTCCTGCTCGGCAACCACGAGTCGATGTTCCTCGACTTCCTCGGGTGGTCGGGCCCGCAGTATTTCGGTGCCGATGTCTTCATCGCCAACGGAGGCGCCGAGACGTTGCTGTCCTACGACTACTTCGAGACGCCGGCGCCGCGGCCGCGCCACTTCGTGCTGCCAGCGGCGCACGAGGCGTTCTTCCGCTCCCTGCAGCTGCACCATGTCGAAGGCGATTTCCTGTTCGTCCACGCCGGGCTGGGCCGGGCGCTGTCGCGCTCCGACCACGTGGAGCAGGTGCTGCGCCGCGCCCGGACCGAGGAACTGCTCTGGGATCGCTCGACGATGGACGTCCCGCATCGACTCGGGATCACCGTCGTGTACGGGCACACCCCGCGTCCGGACTTCCAGGTGCGCTGGAACCGCCCGTACAGCATCGGGATCGATACCGGCGCGGTGTACGGGGGGCCGCTCACGGCGCTCCGGCTGCCGGACGAGACGATCTTCCAGGCTTGAGCCGCCCGCCCGCTCGCTCGGCTTTCACTCCCGGAGTCAGCCGCCGGTGGCCGGGACGCGCAGCTTCTGGCCGGCGCGAATGCGGTCCGCACGCTCGATGTTGTTGGCCGCCAGCAGTTGCCGGACGGAGGTGCCGTGCCGGCGTGCGATCGAGGACAGCGTGTCCCCGCGCCGAACGGTGTACGTCTTCGCGACGGCGGCCTTCGCGGGCGGACGACGGCTCGCCGAGTCGGCGACGATCGCCGCCTCCACGGCTCCGGGGATGCGCAGCCGGCGTCCGACCGGGAGCGCGCGGGGGTTCCGGATCCCATTGGCCGAGGCCAGCGCTCGGGCGCTGACTCCGTAGCGGCGGGCGATCCGCGAGATCGTGTCGCCGCGTTCGACGATGTGGGTGCGGCCCGAAACCTGCTCGGCTCGACGCTCCTGCGCGATCGACGCGAGCAGCTGCGCAGCAGGTGCCCGGCCGTCGACGCGTGGCAATCGGAGCGTCACGCCCTTCGGCACCAGCTGTCGGCCCTTCCATACCGGCTCGCGCAGTCCGAGATTCAAGTCCCGCAACAGGCCGAGATCGACGCCGAAGGTCTTGGCGATCGCTCGGGCGGAATAGAAGCCGTCCGTGACGACGGCTTCGTGATCGAGCGTCGGCAGGCGCCGAAGCGGGCCGAAATGCAGGACCTGGTTGCGGTCGACTTCGAGCGCGGCGAGGAACGAGGGGTAGAAGTTCCGCGACGCGAAGCCGAAGCTCGGCCCCTCGTAGCGGGAGAGGATCACGCCGATCTCGCGGGTCCCGAGTTCCCGGATCGCCCGCAGCGGACCGCCCGGTCCGTGGTTGTAGGCGATCAGCGCCAGCGGCCAGGTTCCGGTGACACGATGGTTGTCGGCAAGGAGGGCGGCCGCGCCCTCCGTGGCGCGCCAGGGGTCGAAGCGCTCGTCCATCACGTGGTCGACACGCAGCTTGAACATGCGGGCCGTCGACGGCATGAACTGCCACAGCCCGCCGGCCCCGGCGTGCGATCGGGCGGTCGGATCGAACGATGATTCCACGTGCGGCAGGGCGGCCAGCTCGAGCGGGAGGCCGCGTTCCTGCAGGACCTTTCGGATGAAAGGAGTCCACTGTCCGGACCGGATCAGGCCGGCGCGAAACTTGTCCGCCTGGCCGCGTTGGAACCGGACCCCTTCGGCTGCCTGCTCCAGTCGTGTCCGTGAGACACCCTTCGGAAACAGGGCGAGCACCCGGCGCTCTTCGGCGCTGAGCGCATCGTGCGGACGCTCGGCGAGCCGGAGCAACACAGATCTGTACTGCCGCTTGGCCACCTCGTAGCGCGCCGAGGCCTGCCGTTCGGAGAGTCCCTTCGGCCAGCGCACGACGTCGTAGACGATCGCGAGATCCCGGTTGTCGTGGATGAATCCCTCATGGGTTTCGATCTCGCTGTAGACGCGAGTCCAGAAGCGCACGCGGGCCTCGATCGACGCCGGCCGCGGGAACAGCGTCGAGGAGACGGCGACGCGGGCGGGATCCGCTCGTGCCGGCGGGGTGGGCGCCGCAACCGGCGGCGGCGCGACGCGCGGAGCCGGTGCGGTCGCCCGCTTGCGTTGCTTGCCGAACGCCGGTGAGCCCGCCGAAGCCGCGGCGGGGGTCGCAAGGATCACGATCAGGCTGAGGACGATGGCTCTGCGCATGGGGACGGACCTCTGCATCGGCGATGCGGCAGGGACGCGGGAACTCGACCCGGAGGGCCGTGGTCCCACGGCGGCGGCTTCGTCCAGGGGGGAGGGAACGTCCGGCGCCTCAGATTCCCCGCCAGTCTAAGGACAATCGGTCATGACGGGCAAGGAGAGTCCCCGGATCCCACCGACGCCGCCTTCGCTCGCCTGCGGCTCGCTGCACGTCGCGGCCCGGGACGTTCTCCTACCGGCGTCGCCCCCTCTGCCGCGCCTTGCGCGCGTCCTTGCGCTTCTTCTTGGCGTCTTTTCGGCGGCGGGCTTCGGCGGTGGCGCTGAGGGGGCGGGAGCGGCCGGTCGGGGCGCCGAGGCCGGAGAGCATCGACGGGTCGAAGCCGCCGCCCGCCGGCGTCATCCGGCCGAGGCCGGGGATCTTCGACAACAGACCGCCGGCGCCGCCGCCGCCGAGCGCGGCCATCATCTCGCGCATCTGCGCAAAGCGCTTCACGAGGTCGTTCACCTCGCTCTGCTGTCGGCCGCTGCCGCGGGCGATCCGGCTCGCACGGCTGCGATCGATGCGCTCCGGACGCGAGCGCTCGCCCGGCGTCATCGAGTGGATCATCGCCTGGACCTTGCCGAGCTCTCCCTCGTCGACGTGCTCGGCGAGCTTGCCGATCCCCGGCATCTTGGCCATGACGTCGCGCAGCGGGCCCATGCGCTGGATCAGCCGCAGTTGCTTCAGCAGGTCGTCCATGCCGAACTGGCCCTTCAGGATCCGCTCGGCGTCCTCCTCGGCCTGGTCCGCTTCCTGCTCGTCGACGACGGCATCGAAGTCCTCGACGAGCCCGACGATGTCGCCCATGCCGAGGATGCGCGATGCCAGACCCTCGGGGCGGAACGTCTCGATCCGGTCCAGCGACTCCCCGGTGCCGAGGAACTTGATCGGCACACCGGTCACGGCCTTCACGGCCACGGCGGCGCCGCCGCGCGCGTCGCCGTCGAGCTTCGTCAGGATCAACCCGTCGAGCGGGATCTGTTCGGAGAACGCCTGCGCCACGTTCACGGCGTCCCGGCCCATCAGGGAATCACAGACGAGCAGGGCGTTGGCTGGTTCGACGCCGGCGCGTACGGCCGCCAGCTCCTGCATCAGTTCGTCATCGACGGCGAGGCGGCCGGCGGTGTCGTAGACCACGGCATCGAAGCCCTGGCGTTTGGCACGTTCCGCGGCTGCGCGACAGATCGCGGGAGGCGCTTCTCCCGCGACCCCGACGTGGACGGGGACGTCGATGCGCTCGCCGAGCTGCTGGAGTTGCAGCACGGCGGCGGGTCGCTGCACGTCGGCCGCGACCAGAAGCACCTTGCGACCTTGTCGTTGCAGGTGGCGCGCGAGCTTGGCCGCGACGGTCGTCTTGCCGACGCCCTGCAGGCCGAACAGCATGACGGACGTCAGGCCTCGTGCGTCGCGCGCGAGACGCGTGTCGACCGGCCCCATCAGCGCGATCAGCTCTTCCTGACAGATGCCGATGAAGTGCTGGCCGGGACTGACGCGCAGCAGCTTGCCGCTCTTGTCGCGAATCTTCGTGCGGACCTTTTCGCCGAGGCCGCGCTCCTTCACGCGGGCGAGGAATCCCTTCACGACGGAAAAGTCGACGTCGGCTTCGAGCAGCGAGCTGCGCACCTCTTGCAGTGCGACGTCGATGTTCTCTTCGGACAACTCGCGGACGCCTTGCAGGCGCTCGCGAGCGGTCGTGAAGCCTCGGGTCAGGGTCTCGAGCATGGGATCTCCGCATAGGGGCCAGATCGGACCGGGCAGGATAACCGAAGGCCCCTGGCCGTTGCCGGCCGACGCGGGAGCGTGCTAGAGCCCGTCGCCAGGGAAGTGCGGGAAGCCGCGGGCGGGCCGAGGAGGAAGCCGGATGCCGACGCAGATCGAGGCGCAGATCACCGGAAACGTCTGGAAGATCGAGAAGATCGCCGGCGACGTCGTGAGTGAAGGCGAGACGCTGATCATCCTCGAGTCGATGAAGATGGAGATTCCCGTGGAGGCGCCGTGTGGCGGACGGATCTCCGAGATCCGGGTGACCGAAGGAGAGAGCGTCGAAGAGGGCCACGTCCTCGCGGTGCTCGACTGAACGCTGCGCGTGGAGCGCCCGACGCCGGACGCCGGCGCGACTAGACTCCCGGCGTGGCGATCGTCCCGAACCCGCCCGTGACGGCCAGCGGCCCGCGTCTGGAGGTTCGCGCGCTGCGACCGCGCGAGTGCCCTCCGGTCCTGACCCGACTGCGCGCCCGAGCCCACGACGAGTTGTTCCTGATCGATCTCGTGCGCCAGCTCGCACGGGGTGAGCCGGAGGTGGAGATCTTCGCGGCCTGGCGTGGGGGCACGCTGGTCGGGCTCGCGTCCGCCCGGCCGACGATCGTGCTCGAAACCGGACTCGACGCCGACGTCCTGACGGCCCTCGTCGGGCCGTTGGCGACCCTGTCGATGGGGCTGATTCGCGCCCCGGCGCCGATCGTGGAGCCGTTGTGGGCAGGACTCGCTCCGCGTCGGCGGCGTGCCCTGGTCGATCGGCTCGAGATCTCGCTGATCCTCGAGCCTGAGAGCTTCGCACCGCGCGACCCGCCAGCCGGCGTGCGGGTCCGGCCGGCCGGGCGCCAGGACCTGGACCGGCTGGTCGAGGCGGCCCGCGCGAGCCTGCGCGAGGAGAACCGGCCGGACCCGTTCCTCGGGGATCCGCGCGGCTTCCGCCGCTGGGTGACGTCGCGCCACCAGCGCGCCCTGGTGGCAGAGCGCGGGGGGCGCGTGGTGTGGGTGGGCTACGCCGACGTCCAACTCGTCGATGGCTGGCTTCTGCAAGGCGTCTACAGCTGGCCCGACCAGCGCCGCGGAGGACTGGCGGCCGCCGGCGTGTCGGCGCTGTGCCGCCAGGCGTTCGCGGCGAACGCCCGCCACGTTCAGCTATCGGTCGTCGAAGGCAATACCGCCGCCATCGCGCTCTACACCCAGCTCGGCTTTTTCCCTCACACCACCCTTCGCACGCTCCTGTTCGCATGAACTCGCCGTCAAGAAAGGGGCCGGGTTCGAAACGTCAACTTTTCCCGGCCGTTCCGGCCGGGAAAAGTTGACGTTTCGAACCCGGCCCCTTTCTTGACGGTTCGCTAGGATGCGAGCGTTTTTCGACGGAGGAGACAGACATGGGACTGCTCGATGGGAAGGTCGCGGTCGTGACGGGCGCGGGCGGTGGAATCGGACGGGAGCACGCGCTGGCGCTTTCGGGTGCCGGCGCTGCGGTCGTCGTGAATGACCTCGGCGGGAGCCGTGATGGGACCGGAACCGGCCAGAACATGGCGGACTCCGTCGTCGAGGAGATCCGTGCCGCCGGTGGGACCGCCGTCGCGAACTACGACAACGTCGCGACGGTGGCGGGCGGGCAGGGCATCCTGAAGAGCGCCCTCGACGCGTTCGGCCAGGCCGATGTGCTGGTCAACAACGCGGGCATCCTGCGCGACAAGACCTTCGCCAAGATGGAAGAACCGGAGTGGGATGCCGTCGTTGCCGTGCACTTGAAGGGCACCTATTGCGTGACGCGGCCGATCTTCCTGCACATGCGCGAGTCGGGTCGCGGTGGCTCGATCATCAATACGTCTTCGACGTCGGGTCTCGAGGGCAACTTCGGCCAGACCAACTATGGCGCGGCCAAGGCCGGGATCGCCGGCTTCACGCGCTGCCTGGCGATCGAGGGTCAGAAGTACGGCGTCCGCGTGAACGCGATCGCCCCGGTGGCGCTGACGCGCATGACCGAGGATCTGCCGCTCGCCAAGAACGAGGCGTTCCAGGAGCGCATGTCTCCGAAACACATCGCACCGCTGATCGTCTATCTCGCCAGTGATCTCGCCAAGGACGTGACGAAGAAGATCTTCTTCGTCGGCGGCGGTCAGATCTCCGAGATGCGGATGGTGCGCACCCCGGGCGTCACCAAGAAGGAGGGTCTGTGGACGCCCGACGAGATCGCCGGGCAGATCGGCGAAATCCTCGCATAGCCTCCGCTTCGTCCCCTGCGCGGCGTGCGGCCGACCCTGGCTGCGCGGGGTCCTCTGCTACCTTCAGCGCCATGCCCAGCGACGCCGACCTTCGCGATCCGCTGTCGGCGATGGCGCCGCGCTTCAATCTGTTCTTCCGCTGGTTCGCGCGGCGTTTCTTTCGCGGAATCCATCTCGAGGATCCGACGATCGGACAGCTGCGCGAGCTCGAGCGCGCCGGCACCGTCATCTACGTGATGCGCTATGCCAGCCGGCTCGACTACTTCCTGTTCAATGCGCTGTTCCTGCGCCATGGCCTGCGTCTGTCGGCCTTCGCCAATGGCATCCACTTCGACTACTACCAGCCTTTGTGGCAGTCGCTGCGTGCCCGCTGGAGCGCCCGGCGCGAACGTCGGCGTGCGGTCGGGCCGCGAGAGCGCGTGCACCGGCTGGTCACGGCTGGTTCGTCGGTGTTCGTCTTCCTGCGCACGGAACGCCTGAGTTCGCGGCTGCTCGGTCGTCGCGCGAGGGCGGCCGCAGCCCAGGCGGACCTCGACCTGCTCGCCGAGACGGTGGGCGCCGTCTGGCAGGGAGGAGCGCCGGTTTCCGTGGTTCCGCTCGCGCTCTTCTGGCGCAAAGGGCCGCGCAGCGAGCGACGCTTCCTGAACCTCGCGTATGGGGCGCCCACCCGGCCCAGCGACATTGCGAAAGTGTCTTCCTTCCTCGTCAACTACCGCAACCTGGCGGTCAAGGTGGGGGATCCGATCGATCTGACGGGTTTCGTCCGACAGCGGCGCTCCGAAGGCCTGCAGTCCGTCGCGCGCAAGGTGCGGCGCTCGATCCTGGTCTTCCTGTGGCGCGAGGAAAAGGTCGTCGAAGGCCCGACGCTGCCTCCGCTCCACAAGGTGCGAGACGCGGTCCTCGCAAGCCCGGTGGTGCACGAAGCGATGGCGGTCCGCGTCCGGGAGCGCCGGCGCACGCCGGAACAGGCCCGTGCGGAAGCCGAGCGTTGCTTCGGCGAGATCGCGGCGAACATGAACTCGACCTTCCTGGCGATCCTCAACGCGATCGTCACGGTCCTGTTCCGGCGCCTCTTCGTTGCAGTCGAGACCAGCGGCCTCGAGAAGGTCGCCGAGTACGCCAAGCGCCATCCGATCGTGCTGGTGCCGAGCCATCGATCGTACTTCGATTTCCTGCTGCTCTCGTGGCTGTTCTACGCCAACCACCTGGTTCCTCCGCACATCGCGGCACGTGAGAACATGGGCTTCGGGCCGTTCGGGTTCCTGTTCCGGCGCGCCGGCGCCTTCTTCTTGCGCAGGTCGTTCGAGGACCCCCTCTACAAGGAGGTCTTCCGCGCCTATGTGATCTGGTTGGTGAAGGAGGGCTTCACGCAGGAGTTCTTCATCGAAGGCGGCCGCTCGCGGACCGGCCGGACGCTGGCGCCCAAGCTCGGCATGCTGTCGTGGGACGTCGAGGGCTTCCTGGCATCGGGGCGCCGAGATCTCTTCTTCGTGCCGATCTCGATCACCTACGAACGGTTGATCGAGGAAGGGGCCATCGTCTCGGAGCTCGAGGGCAGCAAGAAGCAGGACGAGAGCATGCTCGGCCTGGTGCGCGCCCGGAAGGTGTTGCGTCGCCGCTGGGGGAGCGCCCATCTGAGCTTCGGCGAGCCGATCTCGCTGGCGGATTCGCTCGGGGATCGTCGCGCCCGCTTTGCCGCGGAGGCCACGCCGGCCGATGCCGCCGAGAAGCGCCAGTTCATCGTCGAACTCGGCAACCGCATCGTCGAGCGCATCAACTCGACGACCGTCGCCAATGCGACGGCCGTGTCGGCCGCGGCGTTCCTCGGCGAGACGCGCCGCGGCCTGCGTCGTCATGAACTCGTCACGCGGATGCAGGAGATCATCGACCTGCTGCGGCTCCAGGACGCCCGGGTGACGCCGGCGCTGGCCCGTGACTTCGCCGACTTCGAGGACGCCATTGCGTTCCTGCTGCGAAGCGACCTGGTGAAATCCATCAGCGATCCGCGGGGTGACATCCTCTGCTACGACGAGAGTGCGCGTCGCGCACTGGATCTCTATCGCAACGGCATCCTGCATTTCCTGGCCGCGCCGAGTTTCCAGGCTCGGCGGCTGCTTCAAGGGGCGACGCCCGCGGAACTCCGTGAGGATCTGCGCTTCTGGCTCGATCTGTTCCACGAGGAGCTGTTCACGCCGCGGGGCCTGGTGCTGGCGGCGCATGGGGAGGCCTTCCTCGACTACTTCGAACGGCTCGGCGTGATCGAGCGTCGCGAGGGCATGGTCGTCGCCACCGAAAAGGGTCGCCCCTACCTGGGCCGGCTTGCGATGCAGACGCGGGGGCTGCTCGAAGCCTATGCGGCGGCCTTCGACTCTGCGCTGGGCGACCCGCAGCTCGGAACGCCCCGCCAGCTCACGCGGCGCGCGGCCGATGCGTTCGAACGCAGCGTGTTGCTCGGGGAGGTGACGGGCCGGGAGGCGGCGAATCCCGCGACCTTCTCCGGCGCCTTCGACGCGCTGGCCCGGCGCGGGATCCTGGAGCGCGTGCGGAGCGAGGGCGCGCGCGAGCCGACCTACGTGCGCGGCGCACGTTTCGATGAGCTGGCGGGCCTGGCCGAGCGTCTGGCGGCCGCACTTCGGGCCGGGTAGGTTCCGCCGCCGCCATGTCTGCGCCCGAATCCGATCCCGATCGCATCACCGCTGCGCTGGCCGCCCTCGACTTCGCGAAGGGAGACGGCCTCGTGACGGCCATCGCGCAGGATACCGCCACGGGCGAGATCCTGATGGTCGCGCACATGAACGAGGAGTCGCTGCGGGCCACGCTGGCCCGCGGGGAGGTCGTGTACTGGAGCCGCCGTCGGGGGCTCTGGCACAAAGGCGAGCAGAGCGGAAACGTGCAGCGGCTGAAGAACATCCGGATCGATTGCGACGCCGACGCCGTGCTGCTCGAGGTGGAGCAGATCGGCCGCGCCGCGTGCCACACCGGCCGGCGTAGTTGTTTCTTCCGTCGCTGGGACGGTGAGAGCTGGGCGGACGAGGGCGAGCAGGTCTTCGATCCAGCCGAGGTGTACGGAAAGTGAAGAGTTCCAGCAGACGGATGCTCCGCATCGGCGTTCCCAAGGGCAGTCTGCAGGAGACGACGGTGAAGCTGTTTGCGCACGCCGGCTACCAGATCGGCGTGCCGTCTCGTTCGTACTATCCGACCATCGACGACCCCGAGATCGAGTGCATCCTGATTCGCGCCCAGGAGATGGCTCGCTATGTCGAGCAGGGTGTGATGGACGCCGGCATCACCGGACTCGACTGGGTGCTCGAGAACAAGGCGAAGGTCAAGGAGCTGGCGGATCTGCGGGCGCCGTGGCCGAACTACCGCCCGGTCCGCTGGGTGCTGGCCGTCAAGGAGGACGCCCGTTTCCGGAGCGTGAAGGACCTCGAGGGCAAGCGCATTGCGACCGAGGCGGTGGGGCTCACGAAGGCCTATCTGAAGAAGCACGGCGCACGCGCCGAGGTCGAGTTCTCGTGGGGCGCCACCGAAGTGAAACCGCCGGTGCTCGCCGATGCCATCGTCGACGTCTCGGAGACGGGTTCGAGTCTGCGCGCCAACCATCTGCGGGTGATGGACGTCGTGCTCGAGAGCACTCCTCGCTTCATCGCGCATCCGGCCGCCGTGCAGGATCCCTGGAAGCGCGACAAGATGGATCGCCTGCTTCTGCTGCTGCGTGGCGCCATCGCGGCGATCGATCGCGTCGGGTTGATGATGAACGTTCCACGGGATCGGCTGGAGAAGGTGCTGGAGCAGCTCCCTGCGCTCGCGACCCCCACGATCTCGACATTGGCGGACGAACGCTGGGTTGCGATCAATACGGTGATCCAGGAGCGACTGGTCCGGGAGCTGTTGCCGAAGCTCAAGGAGAGCGGGGCGACCGGGATCGTCGAGTACCCGCTCTCCAAGATCGTGGACTAGGAGTCGCGCGCGTGGCCGGGCGCCTGCGGGCGCTGATGACGGCGTTACCCGCCTGGGGACACGTGGTCTGGGAGACTCTGGCGCCCCGCTCGGTCGGCGGCGCCGGACGCGCGCGGGTCGTGCAGGCGGTGGTACGAAGCGATCATCGCGTGTTGCTCTGCGAGCGGCGTGATCTGCGCGGCTGGGAACTGCCCGGCGGCGCCGTGCGGGCCGGCGAATCCGACGAGGCGGCGCTGCATCGCGAGGTCGCCGAAGAGACCGGTCTCGAGATCTCGCTCGAGCGCCGGGTCGGCGACTACGTGCGGACCGGGTTCCGGTCCCATAGCGCGCACGTGTACGTATGCCGCGTGCGGGGAGGTAGGCTGCGGCCGTGTCGCGAGATGCCGCGCGTCGCGTGGTTCGACGTGGAAGCCCTCCCGGACGGCATCTTCCCGTGGTTTCGCGGTCCGCTCGACGACGCCCTGCGTGAACTGCCGGCGCCGCTCGCGCGGCGCGAACACCTGGGACTCGCGGCCATCGCGGCCGGAATCCGCATCGATCTCACGATGCGTCGCCGCGAGGAGTGAGTTCCCGGAACGCAACGGGCCCGGTCTTGCGACCGGACCCGTGGAAGACGACTCGAAGCTGGAATCGGGAATCGAGACGTCGAGAAACCTGCGGAGTGCGCTAGCGCCGGCCCTCGCGGAGGCCGCTCGCCTCCCACTCCCTGCTGAGTTGCGAGAGCTTGCGCTGGAACTCCTCGTAGGGCTCGTCGAACGACAACAGGATCTCGGTGGTGCGCGGGATCTCGTCGCCGTTGAGCAGGCCACGGTAGCGGTTCAAATTGGCGAGGATCGCTTCCGCCACCTTGAGGGCGCGCTTCTCGGTCTTGATCAACGGACTCTGGAGCGTGTAGACGTTGTTGCGGCCCCACAGGCTCTCGTCGCGAACGATCCCGATCTCGCGGTAGACGCCGTTGATCGGATCGTAGTTGTACTCGACGCGGACCTCCTTGAAGACGTCCGAGTTGCCGGTGTAGAAACCGCGTTCCTTCTCGACCTTGCCGAGCTGCCGGCAGCGGGGGCAGTAGAAGGTGTCGCCGTGATTGAGCAGGAACACGCCCTTGGCGTAGTCCTCGCAGTCCGTGTTCTCGCAGTAGCCGACGCCGCGCTTCATGGTGGCCATGGTTCCTGTCTCATCCTCGGATCGCCGCTCGTGTTCCGGCGTGGGGGCCGTCCGGCGGGGGTTCATCACGGTTGTGGCGTTGCGCTCGCCCGATGCCCGGTGCCGAACGTCCATCGATCTAGCAGTCCGCATGCCAAGCGTGCGGAGGTCGCGATTCCACTTTGCACGCGAGAGCTTACACGGGAGTCCTGCCGGTGGGCGGGGCACGCCGCTCGGAGCCTGATGCGGCGGCCGGGATCCCTCACTGGGAACTGCGCCGCTCGCGTAGGCCCCGGGCATGCAAAGGCCTTCGCAGCGAGGCGATCGGCGATCGAGGCGGATGCAGCTGTCCAAAGCGGGGCGGGGGGCAAGCAAATCCTCGGTCTGGCAGTCGACGTCACCGCCTGAAGGCAGCGGGGGACTCGAGAGCCCAAGGGCCAGGAACGAGTGCACAAGAAGGAAGCCGGACCGGACGACGATCCCGGCGGCCCCGGGCGCCATCCTGCGCCAATCTGCGCGCCAATCTGCGCGCCAATCTGCGTCCCTGCGTCAAAAGTTCTGCGTCCGAACTCCCGAAGCTCTGCACCGTGCAGGAACCGGAACCACACGGAGGATCCGAAGGGAAGAACCCCTTCGGATCGCCGCCTCGCACGCTGCCGGCCGAGGCCACGGTCGCCGACCCGCGGGCACGATTCTCGAGGGGTTCGGAGAACCGCGTTTGAGAGCCTGAAAACCGCAACGAGAGCCGCAGCTTGCGAGCTTCTTGGTTGTACTGTTCGCGGCCCCGGAAGTCAACCGGAATTTCACGACGGAGAGGCACCGGCGGGCGAGCCGGGCTGCTCACGCGCCGATTCGCTTCCCAACTCGCGCACCAGGCTGCGCCGCTCGCGGGCCAGACGGAGCAGGTAGACAGCGGCGGTGCCGAGCGTGACGGCATAGGCGGCGATCACGTATCCCACGAGCCGAACTCCTCGCCCCGTCCGCCGTCAGCGCCGGCCCGCTCCGCGAGCCGGTTCCGGAGCCCTTCCAGCTCGACCCGGCGCACGACCAGGTGGACGAAGGCGCCGAGCGACGCCAGCGTGCCCAACAGGAACGGGAGCCCCATGCCGGCGCCGAGGCTTCCGCGCGCGAGATTCTCCGGGTGGATGGCTCGTCCACCGGCCAGCTCGATCGCAAAATAGTTGAGCGGAATCACTGCAATCCCGATGATTCCATAGACCGCGGCGAAACGTGCGGCGCGCTCGCTGCCCTCGGTGAAGCCACGCAGCAGCAGGTACGCGAGGTAGACGAACCACAGCAGCAACGTGACGGTGAGCCGGGGATCCCACGACCACCAGCGGCCCCATGTGCCGCGTGCCCAGATCGGGCCGGTCACCACCACCAGCGTGCAGAACAACACGCCGACCTCCGCCGAGGAGCGGGCCAGCCGGTCCCAAGCCTCGTCGCCCCGCCAGCGGAATACGCCGCCGGCGAGTGCCGTCAGCAGGAATCCGAGGTAGGCCGCGAACGCAAGCGGCGGATGGACGTACAGGATCTTCTGGACCACGCCCTGCACCGAGTCCTCGGGCGCCCAGGCCACCGCCGCCAACCACGGCACCAGGATCACGAGCAACAGCCATCCGGTCGGGCCTCGCAGCCGGGCCGTGAGGCGTTCGATGCCGGACGGTCCGGGTCCCGGTGCAGTCATGAGCGTCGCGTATCCCCCGGCACGCCGTCGTCCCCAGGGCTCACTCGTCCAGCACGTACTCGAAGCTGGTGAACGAGACGATCCAGAACACGGCGTCGGTCACGAGCAGCAGCTGGACCGATCGCCAACGTAGCGTCCCGGTTTCGAGGAGTCCCGCTGTCGCATCCACGGCGGCCAACAGAACCGGAACCAGGAGCGGCAGCATCAACAGCGGCAGCATGACCTCGCGATAGCGCGTGCGGACCGAGACGGCCCCGAGCAGCGTTCCGACGGCGCAGATGCCGAGCGACCCGAGGGCCACCACGATCGCGAGCGACGGCGCGATGGCGGCGAGATCGACGTCGAACGCCAGGGCGAACACGACGGCGGTGACGGCCTGGACGGCCCCGAGGATCACGAAGCTGGCGGCGGCCTTGCCGAGGAAGATCCAACCCCGGTCCGCTGGCGCGAGGGCGAGACCGGCGAGCGCTTCGTTCTCGAGCTCGAGCGCGAACGCGCGGTTGAGGCCGAGGATCGCGGCGAAGATATACGCGACCCACAGCAGTCCCGGAGCGAGACGCCGCGCCTCTTCGGCATCCCGAGCGGGCAGGGCGAAGTGCAGCACCACGACGACCAGGAACGAGAACACCGCCATCGCCACGACGCGATCGCGACCCCGCCACTCTGTGGCGAGATCCTTCCACAGGATCGCGAGGGCGACGTTCACGCCGCCGCCGCCTCGCGCCAGGCGGCCGCGAGCGTTCCGGCATCGGCACGCGTCGGACCCGAGTCGAAGGCGATCCTCCCGCGCACCAGCAGCAGTGCGCGGTCGCCGAGGACGGCCGCCTGGGCGAGGTCGTGCGTGACCAGGACGACGGCGCGCCCGCTGTCGGCGAGCGCGCGGAGGCCGGCCCCCAATCGGTCGGCCGAGGTCGGATCGAGGCCGGTGAAGGGTTCGTCGAGCAGCACGACCGGGGGGTCGTGGACCAGGCCGCGCGCGATGGCGAGCCGTTGGGCCTGCCCGCGCGAGAAGGAGCCGGCCGCACGTTCGGCGATCGCCGTCAGCCCCTGCTCGGCGAGCAGCGTCGCGGCGCGCGCGCGAGGATCCGCGACGCCGTAGAGACGAGCGGCGAAGACCAGGTTCTCGCGGGCGCTGAGACTCGGATACAAGAACGTCGCGTGTCCGACGTAGCCGACGCGCCCGCGCTCGTGCCGTCGATCGCCCGGGCGTCCGGACTCGGTCCCCAGCGAGACGTGTCCGGCGCTCGGTCGCGTGAGGCCGGCCAGGATCCGCAGCAGCGTGCTCTTGCCGGCGCCATTGGGCCCCAGCACCGCGAGCACACGACCGGCCGCGACCGTGAAATCGACGCCGGCCAGCGCGACGACGGGACCGAAGCGCTTGGCGAGCCCGTACGCCGCAAGGGCCGGTGCGGGGACGCTCGCGCCCTGGCTCAAGCAGACGCCTCTTGCGGGCTGGCGGTCTCGATCCGGCCGCCGCACTGCGCGCAGAAACGGTCGCCGCTGCGGGTCGCCGCGTGGCAGGTCGGACAAGCGGGCGCCGCAGCCGGCGCCGGGTCGACGCTCGGCGTCGCCGTCCGGCTCTCGCGGATCAGGGTGGCCGCACGCGCCCGCAGTTCCTGGCGCATCGATGCGTAATCGTCGTCCGAGATCTTGGCGGTCTCGTGGTCGTGCTCGAGATCTCGCAGCGCGCCGTACACCGCGTCGCGATCATGGCGGGCCGCATCCTCGGCCGGTTCCTCGAGCGGCTCGGATCCGAGCCCGCGACCGAGCGGCGCACCGAGGAACGCCACGGCGACGCCGGCGGTCAGCGCCACGAAGAGATAGAGGATCGCCCTCGGAGGCGTCGCCGGGGCCTGACGCTGGGCGAGGGAGAGCCGGATGGTTTCGTTCGGGTCGACCTGGAAGGCTTCGAGATGCAGGAAGTTGCGGTCCGGCGTGGCAATCGGTCGCCGGCGATGCAGGCGCTCGGATTCGAAGTGCAAGCCGGTGTCGGCCACGAAGATCGAGAGCAAGGGCAGCGGCGCGTCGAAGCGACGGGCCAACTGGACGCCGGCGTCCGGATCGGGGATCGGCAGGTGGTAGGCGATGTCGATGCTGCTCTCGCCGGGCGGGAACGGACCCGCGAACACGGCGCCCCCGTCCTCGCCGGCGCTGAGGCCCCGTTCGAACAGGGCGGGATCGAAGCGCAGGTCTGTCGCGTGCTCCGGCATCCCGAGGGACAGCAGGGGTTCGCCGGGGCGGCCGACCACCGGCGTATCCCCCGTGACGATCAGATGGTGCTCCTCGCGGACCAGCAAGGCCGCATCGTCGAGCTCGAGGAAGATGCGCACCTCGCTGCGTGCGACGGCACTCGGGTCGATCCGCTGGGCGGGGATCTCGAGCGCGATGGTGAGCTCGCCGCCGGTGGGCATGCCGTCGCGCACGAAGCGTCGCCAGGTCCGCCCGTCGACTTCCTGCGGCGCCTCTTCGCGAGCGCCCGGGATCCGCGGCGCATCGGCATCGGCCGGCGCCAGCACGACGACCCGGCCCGCACCCGCCGGGAATCGCTTGCGCAGATCGATGCCACCCTCCGGCGATGCGGGCAACTGGTACTCGAAGGAAACATCTTGGTCCTGGGCGCCCGGGGTCTCCCAGGCCGACGGATACACCGGGCCGTAGAAACTCACCTCGTCGTCCGCGAAGACCAGCCCTTCGGGCATGAGACCGAGCGGGACGCGGAAGCCGGTCGCGCCGGCGGGCAGCCGCGTGACCAGGGCGGGCCCCGCGCCGGAGCGTGTCGCGGCGGGTGCGTAGACGGTGCGCGCGCTGTCGTTCCGGAGTCGGTACCGCTCCAGCACGGCGAGCTGGCCGCCGCGCGGCGCCAGCCGTAGCTCGACCTCGGTGACCGTGATCGGTGTGGAATCCGAGCGGATCTCGCCGATCCGGATCTCGATGCCGGTCTTCTCGAGTTCGCCGGCCGCGAATCCGACGCGTGCGCCCGGGAACGGGACGTCCTGATAGCGCGCGCCGATCAGGTAGGCCGTCTGTGTGTCGTTCGCGATGTTCTCGAACGCGAACGTGCCGTCCGTGCGGCTGCGGGTACGGCGAAGCCCCGGGGCGCCACCCGCCGGCAGCGCATAGAGCAACACCTCGACGCCGGCGGCGCGATCCGGATCCTCGCCATGCCGGACGACGCCGCGGATCGTTGCCGGACCGGCCGGCACGTCTGCGATGCCGGCCGGTCCGCCGGCTTCGTGCTGGGCCGCCACCGGGCTCGCGACGAGCCCCGCCGCGATGCCTCCCAGCGCAATCGCGCGGGCGATGCGTGCGGCGATCATCCGGCTCGCTGCGCGCGCCGCTCGGGATGTGGCCACAGCACGAGCACGGCGCCGAACAGGAACGTGTAGCCGCCGATCCACAGGAAGTTCACCAGCGGGTTGCGATGGATCTTCAGCGTGGCCGAGCCGTCGGGCTCGAGGGCGGTGAGGATCACATAAAGATCCTCTCGCAGCGTCGAGTAGACCGACGGGATCGATGCCGGTTGCTGCTCGAGCCAGTACATGCGCCGCTCCGGCACCATCACCGCCAGCGGCTCGTCGTGCTGGTACAGCGCCAGCCGGGCGACCGCGCCGCCGTAGTGCTGCTTCGGCAGCGGCTGGGCGGTCAGGTACTCGAGCCGGTAGCCGTTCATCGCCACCGCCTCTCCCGGACTCACGTTCTCGAGCCGCTCCTCGTTGAAGGCCGCGCCCGAGATGCCGAGCAAGATGAACACGACGCCCAGGTGCACGACATAGCCGCCATAGCGGCGTTGGTTCTTCCGCAGCAGCGTGGCGAGCGCGCGAGGCGCGGACTCGCCGTTGCGCATGCGCACCGTGATCGCGCGGGCGTACTCCTGGACGATCGTCGCGGTCACGAAGGCCGCGAGCGACCAGAACACCAGCGGGTGGATCGACAGATTCCCGCTCCGCGTGAGCAGGACCAGCAGCACGATCGCGGTCCCGACGCCGATGGCGGTCGGAATCACGAACTGACGACGCAGGCTCTCGAGTGATGCGCGCCGCCACGCCACCAGCGGGCCGATCCCGGTCAGCAGCAACAGCAGAGCTGCGAACGGCCAGGTGAGCTGGTTGAAGAAGCTCGGGCCGACGGAGATCTTGGTGCCGCGCACCGCCTCCGACAGCACCGGGAACATGGTGCCCCACAGCACGATCACCAGGATCACCATGAACACCCAGTTGTTGATGACGAAGCTCGCTTCCCGCGAGATCAACGACTCGAGACGGTTCTCGGTGCGCAGCGAGCCGCGCCGCCACAGCACCAGGCCGAGGAATCCGAGCGACAGCAGCGCGACGTAGGCCAGGAAGATGTAGCCGAACCAGCCCGCTGCGGTGAAGGAATGGACCGACGAGATCACGCCACTGCGCGTGAGGAAGGTCCCGAACAGGCACAGCGCGTAGGTCATCCCGATCAGCACCAGGTTCCAGGTTTTCAGCATGTCCCGCTTTTCCTGGATCATCACGGAGTGCAGATAGGCGGTGGCCGGCAGCCAGGGCATGAAGGAGGCGTTCTCGACGGGATCCCAGGCCCAGTACCCCCCCCACCCGAGGACTTCGTACGCCCAGCGTCCGCCGATCAGGATGCCGGCCGAGAGAAAGAACCACGGCACGAGCGTCCAGCGCCGGGTCGCGCGCAGCCAGGCGTCACCGAGGCGTCCGGTCATCAGCGCGGCAACCGCGAAGGCGAACGGCACCGAGAAGCCGGTGAAACCTGCGTACAGCATCACCGGATGGAGGATCATCAGCGGATGCTGGAGCAGGGGGTTGAGACCCTGGCCGTCGGAGAGCACCTGCTCCGGCGGGAGCCGGTCGAAGGGATTCACATGGGGCACCCAGTTGATGAGCGCCAGGAAGAACAGGGCATTCAACAACAAGACGGCGCTGACCCAGGGCATCAGGCGTCGCTGCGATTGCCGGTGGATCCAGACCGCGGCTCCCGCGTAGACCAGCGAGATCAGCACCCACAACAGGAGGGATCCGCCTTGTCCGCCCCACAGCGCGGCGACGCGATACGGCAAGCTCATGCTGCGGGCGCTGTGGCGCGCGACGTAGGACAGCGAGTAGTCGCCGGTCACCAGGCACCAGAGCAGCGCCAGCGTCGCGAGGCTGGTGAACGCCAGCGTGATCCAGACGGCGCGGCGGGCCACGAGCGCCCAATCGGCGCGCGCTTTGGCGCCGCCGATCGCGCCGGCGATCACTCCGGCGAGGGCGGCGAAAAAGGCGATCCGGAGCGCGTAGAGGCCGATCTCCGCCACGGCCTAGAACATCGCCTGTTCTGCCTGCTTGGCCTCGAACTTCGACGGGCACTTGGCCATGACGTTGTCCGCGACGAACACGGCGTCGTCCTGCAGACGTCCTTCGACGACGACCTCGGCGCCGTCTTTGAACATGTCCGGCGTCTCGAGCGTGCCGAAGACGACCGCGAGTCGATCGGTGCCGCTCGTGTCCGCGCCGGCGTGAGGCGGGTTCTGCACGACGTCGAAGCGGATCTCGCGGCTTTCGAGGCTGCGCACGATCGAGCCGGGAGCCACGTACCCGTGGACGCGCGCCGGCCGGCCGCTCTGCGAATCATCGCGGAACTCGGCGAGCGTCTGGTAGTACTGGAAGGTCCCGATCTCCTCGAGGTTGGTCGCCGCGTACCAACCGAGGAGACCGGCGACGAACAGGCCACCGAGCGCGATTTGCAGGCCTTTGGACATGGACAGGTCCTCTCGAATCGAAGTGGGGACCCTGCGAAGGAGCGGGCGCTTGCAAGCTAGCATCCGGGCAGACGCTTTCCATCCAGCGCAGGGCCGCGACGGAGCAGCGGCGGCGGGCCGTCCGGCGGCGGCGGACGTCGTTCCTGCGTCCGGCTCGGGCGGGCGCGGATCCGGCCGCGTGCCCGCTTGACGCGTCGAACGGGCACAGCTATCGCCCGCTTCCATGATGAACTCGTTCGCCGGACGGGCCGCGGTCATCGAGCCCTTTCTGGCGATGGAGGTGCTCGAGCGCGCCCAGGAGATGGAGCGCGACGGCATCCGGATCCTCCACCTCGAGCTCGGTGAGCCCGACGCCGCTCCGCCGCCGTCGGTGCTGGCCGCCTGCGCACGCGCGCTCGAGGCCGGCGAGACGCACTACACGGACAGCCGCGGGTTGTCCGAGCTGCGTGCGGCGATCGCCGCCGACAAGTCGCGCCGGGCCGCGGTCCCCATCGACGCCCGACACGTTCTCGTGACGAGCGGGACATCGCCCGCCATGCTGCTCGTGTTCGGCGCGCTGATCGAGCCGGGCGACGAAGTGCTGATCCCGACACCCCACTACCCTTGTTATCCGAACTTCGTGCGCTTTTGCGGCGGCACGCCGGTGTTCGTTCGGGCTGATCCCACGGCGAACGATGCGGCCGCGGCGGGCTGGCAGATCGACGTCGACGCCGTGCGGCGGGCACGCTCGCCGCGCACGCGCGCCCTCGTGCTGGGCTCGCCGGCGAACCCCACCGGCGCGATCCAGACGGCGGAGACGTTGCGCGCGCTCGCTGAGCTCGGCATCCCGCTGGTGGCCGACGAGATCTACGACGGGCTGCTCTTCGACGGTGCGCACGCTCCGTCGGCGCTCGCGTGCGGTGCGCCGGTGTGGGTGCTCGACGGCTTCTCGAAGCGCTACGCGATGACCGGTTTCCGGCTCGGCTACGTGATTACACCGGATGAGGCGGCGCTGCGCACGCTGCAGGTGATGCAGCAGAGCCTGTTCATCTCGGCGAGCCACTTCGTGCAGCGAGCGGGAATCGCCGCCCTCTCCGGCGGAGAGCCGACCCGGAAGGCGATGGTCGACGCGTACCAGCGGCGCCGGACGCTGCTGGTCGACGGGCTTCGGGCGCTCGGCTTCCGGGTGCCGGCGCCGCCGCAAGGCGGCTTCTATGTCTTCGCCGACGCCCGGGCCTTCGACTCGGACTCGCGCCGGCTCGCCTTCGATCTGCTCGAGCGCGCCCACGTCGCCGTGACCCCGGGTGTCGATTTCGGGGCGGCCGGCGAGGGTTGGCTGCGTTTCACGTTGTCGGCGCCGGATGCGCAGATCGAGGAGGCGCTGGCGCGGATCGGCCGCGCACTCGGGAGGGGACGGTGAGGATCCGCGACGCCCGGATCGTGGCCACCGCCGTCGGACCGGCCGGATTTCCGAGCGACGAGCTGCCGGAGATCGCGTTTCTCGGTCGCTCGAATGCCGGCAAGTCGAGTCTGCTGAATGCCCTGGCCGGACGTCGCGAGCTGGCGCGGGTGTCGTCGACGCCGGGCAAGACCCGCGCGCTCCACTTCTTCCGCATCGAACGGCTCGATGACGCCGACCGCGTTTCGTCGCTGCTGTTCGTCGATCTGCCCGGCTACGGTTTCGCGCGTGTCGCCCGCAGCGAGCGCGCCGCGTGGCAGCGCCTCGTCGAGAGCTATCTGACCGCGCGGGCGCCGCTGCGCGCCGCGGTGCTGATCCAGGATCTGCGCCGCGACGTCGGCGATGACGAACGCGATCTCGTCGCGTGGCTGGCCGAGCGCGGCATCCCGGTGCTCGTCGCGCTCGCCAAGAGCGACAAGCTGAAGGCCGGCGCGCGCGGCGTGCGGTGGCGGGCGCTGCGGGCGGACTATGGCCTCGAGGACGCGCGCGTGCTCCTGACCTCGGCGAAGACGAAGCTCGGCATCGACGCCTTGTGGGCCGCGATCGACGCGCAGATCGAGGCCGGTGCCGCCGCGGCACCTGGTGATCAGAACAGGCCGTAGCGCCCCGCCCCCACGGCCAGCCCGATCGCGAGGGCCCAGAGCCCGAGCAGGGCGCCCCCGACGAGGCCCGGTCGCCTCCCGCGCCAGTCGCGGCGGACGAACTCCGCACTGCCGACAGCGAGCGCGGCGACGGCCAGCAGCAGCGGCGGATTGCGGGTGCGCAGCGCCGTGCTGAGACCGAAAGCGAGGATCGCAGCGAGTCCGACGATCACGGTGATCAGCACCGGCCACAGTGTCGACTCCTGGACGAACACACGAAGGTGACGGGAAGCGCCGTCGGCCTGCGATGCGGCTTCCGCCGCCGCGAGTTCGCGGACCCAGGTGACGAGACGCCCGTCCGCGACGGCCGCGCGGAGCCGGTGATCGTCATCCACTTCGAGCAGGCGGACGAGGCTCGGTGAGCCGGTCCGCGCCAGCTGCCGGCTCGCCGCCGGCGGCACGATGTCGTCGCCTGTCCCATGGGCGAGCCACACGCGCACGCCCGTCGGCAGCTCGGGCCGCAGCCCCTGCAGCGCGGCGGCCTGCGCCAGCAACAGGGTCGGCCCGCGCCACAGACCGCGCTGCAGCAACGCGACCGCGATGGCGCCGCCGAACGACGAACCGACGACGACGTCCGGGCGAAAGCGCCGGATCGCCGCCGCCTGCACCTGCACGCAGGCCTCGAAGTCGCGCGTGTCCATGGCCGGCGTCTCGGTCCGGAAGTGGTCGCCGAGCACGCGAGCCTTGGTGCCCTGCGGGTGGCTTTCGAGACCGTGGATGAAGAGCACGCGGAGGTCCGACACCGGGTCGAGCATAGAGCGCCGGGCGAGGCTCCTCCCGTCGCCGGAGCCCGGCCCCGGGCGCGCGGATCCCCGGGGAGGGGGTCCGCCGGCGCAGCGGCGTGATCCGGTTCCGATCGCGACAGGACCCTAGCGGAACAAGTCTCCGCTCCGGTCGCGGAGCAGTTGCCGGACGCTGCCGTCGCCGGCCGGCCACAGGCCTTCGATCCAGACGGCGGGTCGACCGGCGTCCTTGCCCATCAGCAAGCCGGCGGCGGCGGCGAGCTGGTCGACGAGCGCCATGGCCGTGACCTCGAGCGGTCGGCCGGCCAGATCGGGTCGCCCCCGCCAGTCGGCCAACGGCGCGAGGCCCGCGCTGCCGAGCGCCACGTCGACGAGCCCCTCGCGCCACGGACGCCCGAAGGTGTCGGAGACGATCACCGCGAGCGGCCCGGCGCCGGCTGCGAGGAGATCATCGCGAAGCCGTCGTGCGCTCGCGTCCGGGTCGAGCGGCAGCAGGACGGCGGTGTCGGCGTCGGGGGCGTTCGAGAGATCGACCCCTGCGTTGGCACACACAAAACCGTGTCGGGTCTCGGCGATCCAGATGCCCCGGGCATGGCGGACCACCCGGGCGGTCTCACGCAGCACGACTTCGACGTGACGCGGATCCTTGTCATTCGCCGCGGCGATCCGCCGGGCCTGTGCGGACGGCTCGACGTCGGCGAGCCGGACGATGCGCCCCTCGGCCTTCGAAACGATCTTCTGGGCGACGACGAGCACCCCGCCGGAGAGCACGAGTCCCTGCGCGGCGGCGGCGGCTCGCGTCAAGGCAGCAAGGTCGTCCCCCGGCTGCACGGCGGGAAGGTCGCGCAGCGCGACGAGGCGCAAGGCGTCCGGGGTTTCCGTCATTCCGTTCCGCCTCGTCGCGGCGTCGAAGCGGCCGGCGCGAGGCCCAGCGCCGCCAGTCGGGCCCGGGTGCGGGGTCCGGCTCCCGGGCCGGCGGCGAAGTCGCGCAGATCCTGCTTGTCGTCGATGTCGATGGCGAGCGAGGCCAGCGCAAGCTCGATCAGCGGGACCCCGGCCTGCGCGGCGGCGGCGCGGTGGACCCGGGCGCTGTCGGGCCCGAACTGCGCCGGAAAGACGTCGTGCGGATTCCGCGCCAACGCCGCGGTGCCGCCGTCGCGGGAGGGCACCATCACGGCGCACGGGGGCGGCGTCTCGCTCAGCGCGCGGAGCACCTGCGCGAGTTCGGCGGTCCGCACGCCGGCGACGTCGCCGAGGACGACGAGCAGGCCGCCGTCGCAAGCCGCGCCCAGTTCTCTGGCGGCCCGCTGCAGGGCCTCGTTGAGCCCGGGGTCGTCCCCCCGCAGCGCGAGGGCACCCGCGCGTTCGGCGGAGCGGGCGACCGTTTCGTCGGGCGTCACGACGCCGACCGCGTCGAGGGTTGGCAGCGCTCGCAGCGCCGCCACGACGTCCTCGAGCATGGCGAGGCTTAGCGCCTCCGCGTCGCTGCGCCCGAGCGCGGCGGCGAGTCGCGACTTCGCCGAGGCGAGCGATTTCATCGGGACCACGGCGGCCGTCATCGCAGCGCTACGCCGGGCTCGCGTCGGCCCGGGCGCCGGCGAGTTCCTGGGCCAACGCCAGCGCGGTCCGCGCGAGCTGCGCCGCGGCGTCGGCGTCGCGCATGATCGTGTCGACGGCGCGTGCCCGCAGGCCCAGCGCCTCTACGTCTCGAGCCTGTCCGGCGTCGCGCGTGTCGAGCAGGAAGCCGTGTGCGAACGAGCGGTAGAGCCTGGCGACGCCGCGCGCGGAGACCTCGTGGCCGGTTCCGCGCAGCAGCTTGTCGGCTGGCCCCTTGACCGGCACGCCCCCGACGATCGGTGAGATCGCCACCACCGGGGCCCCGCTGGCGGCGATCGCCGCGCGAATCCCCGGCACCGCCAGGATCGGGCCGATCGACACGACCGGATTGCTGGGGGCCACCAGGATGCAGCGGGCGCTGCGCAGCGCCTCGAGGACGCCGGGCGCCGGACGTGCGGCGCCCGCAGCGCCGAGATCGACGCCCTCGACTTCGTCGGGCGCCCCGTCGCGCACCAGATACTCCTCGAAGTGGACGCGCCGTTCGCCGCGCAGTTCGACGTAGGTGGGGCACGCGTCCTCGGACATGGGCAGGATCCGGACCCGGACGTGGAAGGCGCGCCGGATCTCGTCGGTCACCGCGGCGAGGCCGACGCCTTCCGCGCGGCGCAGGATCCGGTGGAGCCCGGTCGCGAGATCGCGATCGCCGAGGCGGAACCAGGTCTGGTGGCCGAGTGCCGCCAACGCCTCGATGACCGCGAAGCTGTCACCGGCAAGCCCGTAGCCTTTCCCCGTATCGACCCGACCCGCGAGCGTGTAGGTGACGATGTCGACGTCGGGAGATACGTGCACCCCGTAGAAGAGGCGGTCGTCGCCGGTATTGACGATCGCCACGACGCGCTCGGGAGGGGTGACCCGAACCAGTCCGGAGAGGAAGCGGGCGGCGCCGACGCCGCCCGCCAGCACGGCGATCGGTCGTCCGGGCGGGTCCGCCGTCACTGGCGCGTGACGCTCGGCTGGATCCGGGCGCGCTGCTCGCGCAGCCGCTCGAGGTCGGCCTGGAGCCGGGGCAGCCGCTTCGCAACGTCTCGGAAGCGCGGATCGTCGACCAGCGCGTTCTGTTCGGCCGCCTCGGTTTCGCTGATCAGCAACATCAGCGTCTCTTCGTCCCGCGCGATCTCTCCCTCGATGCCGGCGATCTCCCGGTCCAGTTCGTCGAGCTTCAACTGCTCGTCGGGCTCGAGCGGTCGTGGTGCCGGCGCCGCGACGGCTGCGGGCGCCGGCGGTTCGTCGAATGGCAGCTCCGATCGGGTTCCGAACGGGGCGGGCGCCGGCCGTGCGGCGCTCGTCGCATCGGGCTCCGGACGCGTGCGGGCCGGCGCGGCGACCGGGGTTCCGTCGGCCTCGAGAGGCGGCGGTGGGGGAGGCGGAGCCGGCGCGATTCGCGCAGTCGTCGTGCGGGGTGCGTCTTCCGCGGGCGCGCCGGCCGTCGGGTCCAGAACGTCGCCCGGCGCGGTGTCGGGCTGCGGCTCGGGCCGTCGGCTCGCGATCTCGCCGTCTTCCCCGAGATCCCCCGGCGCCCACTCGGCCTCGCCTCCCGGAGCCTCCGACCAATCCGGCTCCGACGCCACGGCGTGGACACCATCGCTCGACTCCGGCACTTCTACGTCCGCATCCGGCATGCGCGCCGCAGGAGTCGTCTTCGCGTGGGCGGGCGTCGCATCGGCCTCGCCCGGAAGCGCCTCGCGCGCGATGGCTTCCGGCGCGGCGGCTTCCGGATCCCCGACGTCGCGGCGCAGCCAGTCCTGGTGGCGATTCGCTCCGCTGCCCTGCACCACGCGATCTCGGATCGCCGCCGGGATGCGATCGCGATCGACGGTGAAATGGGCGACGCCGTGCTCGTCGACCCACTTGTAGATCACCGGCGGCTCGGCGTGCGCCGCTCCCGGGCCGAGCAGCAGGCTCGCGGCGACGACCAGAGCAGGGAGAGCCAGCCTCGGGAGGTGCATGGTGCACGATTCTTCTGAAGGCGCGAAGCCGCGTCAAGCGACGCGCCCTCGCCGAGGCGCCTCGTTCGCGCTCCCGTTGAGAAGGTCCCTCCACGGCGACCGCTGGCAACCCCTGACGGCGGTCCGGTGCTGGCATGCGCTTTGCTCGAACGGCTCGGCGTGAAAGCCAGAACCCGACGCGTCGAAGGCCTGCCTACGAGACTCCTTCTCGCCCTCGTGACGGCGATCCGGCTCGCAGGATCTCCGGCCGGGGCCGCAGAACCCGCGCCGGTCGATGCCGGGCCCCCCGCGCGATCCTGGGGCTGGCGTCTGGCCGCGCAGCCGGGTACGGCCGCGAACGGCGCGCTCAGCGTCGCTGCCGGACCCGGCGGGGTCACGGCAGTCGGCGATGCCAGCGGCGTGTTGCTGCCCGATGAGGACGGCATCTGGCGACGTCTCGCGCTTCCCGGCGCCGTTCGCGACGTCGCGTTCGCACCCGACGGCAGCCTCTGGATCGCCAGCGATGCCGGACTGTATCGGCTCGCCGGTCACCGACTCGAGACGCCGACGCCGGCCCCGGGTGATGCGGCTCGGCTCGTCCTGCGAGTGGTGGCGACGGAGCGCGCGGTGGTCGTGGCGACGGAGGAGGGCGTGCATTGGAGCCGTGATGGCCGTCGCTTCGCGCGTGTGGAGGGCGCCTTCGGCACGCTCGGAGGCAGGGCCGCCGCTGGATGGGACCGCGAGGAGGACGGAAGCGAGGTGCCGAGCGTGCTCGGCACCGAGGGCGAAGAGCACGGAGCGTTGGCGCCCGCCCGGGCCGGGGCGTCGCCTCGCGAGCCAGAGATCCGCGTGGGCCTCGCGCTGGTGGAGCCCGACGATCCGGCGGCGCCGGCGACGCTGTGGATCGCGGCCGAGCGGGGCCTGTTCCGGGCGCAGCTCACGGTGCGCGACGGGGCCGCACGGGTCCGAGCCGTTCCGGTGCGGACGCCGATCGGGTTGCGGCCGGCGATCGACGTGGCGGCCGGTCCGTGGGGGGTGCTCGCCCTCGGCGACGGCCCGCTGCTCGAGGGAGATCCGGGCGGCCGGCATTGGCGCGTCCACCGGCCGGAGCTGCCGCCGGGGGCGTCGCCGACCCGCCTGCTCGTGACACCTTCGGGTGTCTGGATCGCCAGCGACCGCGGGGTGCTCGAGGCGGCCCACCCGGGGGCGTCGTGGACGCGCGCGGACGAGCCCGCCGGGAGCCTGCGCATCGCCGCCCTGGCGGATGCCGGCGGGCGCCTGCTCGCGGCCGGGGAGCGCGGACTCCTCGTCGGGGAGCCAAACCCGCCCGCCGAGTCGGTGGATCCGCGCGCGGCGGAGGTCGCGAGCGCCTCCCGTCCGGGATCCGCGTCGTGGCCGCCGCGGGCCGCGGCGTGCGACCCGCCGATCGCCGATGTCCGTCGCGCCGTCCTCCGTCACCTCGAACTGGGCGGCGAGCGGATCCGCCGGCTATGGGACGGGGTGAACAAGCGCGCATGGCTCCCGGTCGTCACGCTCGACGGGAGCTACGGAAACGATCGAATCCGCACGTTCCGCCGCGACGAAGCCTTCATCTCCAGCGATTTCCGGGTGCTGCACGATCGCGACCGGGATTCCCGGCGCGATCGGGATCTCTCGCTGCGGCTCGTGTGGGATCTCCGGGATCTCGTCTACCACGACGAACAGATCGACGTCTCCACCGAGATGCGTCGAACCATCGAGCTGCGCGACGACGTCCTCGACGAGGTGCATCAGCTCTACTTCGACCGGCGTCGCCTGCTGCTGGCGCTCACTCGAGAGTCCGATTCCGGGGCGGACGGGAGTGAGGAGCGCGTGCGCGCCGAGGAGCTGGCGGCGGGTCTCGACGGGTGGACGGGTGGCTGGTTCGGTCCGCGCGCCGGAACCGAACCGTGTTCGGCCGGACTCCGGTGAAGTGGGTCCTTGCGGCCGCCGAGCCCGGTGCCCTGTTCCGAGCGGCACTTTCCCGCGGCACGCGTCTTGCTCCGCCCTGGAGCCGATCCCGCACCCCGTTCGGAGGCATGATGAAGCATCGACTGATTCGGATTCGGAGACGGGCGCTCGCGGCCCCGGTCGCGTTGGCCGCGCTGGTTTCGTTTCCCGGCCTGTCCGCCGAGGCGCTCCCGCTGCTCTCGGAGGTCTACTACGACGCCGTCGGGAGCGATGACGGGCAGTCGTTCGTCGAGCTGTTCGGGGTGCCGGGCACGGTGCTCGACGAGTTGCGCATCGAGGTCGTGAACGGAGCGAACGGCGCTGTGGTCGCGACGCTCCCGCTCAGCGGCGTGATCGGACCGACGGGATTGTTCGTCGTCGCGGACCGCTTTTCGGATGGCGGCACCGCGGTGCCGGTCTTCGATCAACTGCTGAATTTCGATATCCAGAACGGACCCGACTCGGTCGTGCTGGTCGGACCGGACGGTGTGCTCGACGCACTGGGCTTCGGGGCCTTCGAGTCCGGCGAGATCTTCGCCGGGGAGGGAACCGCAGCTCCCGCGGTACCGGCCGGCTCGAGCCTGGCCCGGGTCTTCGCGAACGTCGATACGGACGACAACGCGCTCGACTTCGTCGAGCTGCTGGCGCCGACGCCTGGAGAGGCGCCGATCCATCCGGTTCCGGAGCCCGCGACCGGCCTGCTGTCCGCTGCGGGTGCCCTCGGGCTCGGCTGGCTCGGACGGCGTCGCAGCCGCCCGCGGCGCCCGCACGATCGGCAACGGCGACCAGCCCCCCAGTGAGCCGTCGCCGGACCCCCCGGCGGCCGGGTGGCCGCCGGGGGGTCGAGTCTTATGACTCGGAGGGCTTCGCGGGAGTCTTATGACTTGGAGGGCTTCGCGGGAGACGAACCTCGGGGCGGCGGGAGACGAACCTCGGGACAGGGGATGAACCTCGGGGCGGGAGACGAACCTTGGGGCGGGGGGCGAACCTTGGGGCGGGAAAGGGGGGCGGGGCGGGTCGCTCAGTTGGGGGGGAGCGCGTGCCGATGACGCCTGGCGGGGTCCCGACCGTGACGTGCGTTGCAGGGGCTTCGGGGGTCGCGCAAACTCGGCCGTCGGGCGCGCGCCTTGTCGCTTCGTTCCGCTCGTGATCGAGCCTGGCTCGGCGCGGGGAACGGCTCGACTGCGGAGAAGGGCCCGGCTCCGGGGAACGGATCGATTACGCGATTACGGGTTGGGGGCTGGCAACCGGATGCTTTCCGGATTCAATACCAACGTCCGCCACCGTGGCGCGCTGTTTCACGTGCAGACGGAGGACAGCGGGCGCAGACACCCGCATGTGATCACCCATCTCTATCACGGGGGGACCATCCTCGCGTCCGAGAAAAGCAGCTACGGAGAGCAGCTCGGCGAGAGTGATCTGGCCGATACCGTTCGTGCCTTGATGGAGCGCCAGCACGCCGCGATGCTGAAGCGGCTGCGCGGCGGCGAACTGGACGAGATCCTCGCCGAGCGTCTGGGGCCGGACGTGTTTCCGGCGGCCAAGTCCGAGGGCGTCTCGGGCCACACCCAGCGGGCCGCCGCCCCGGAACTGGCCGCGGCGCCGTCGGCTTCGGCGACTCCGGTCCGTCGTCCGGCGGCTTCGCCGGATCGCCCACTCGACGAGCTGATTCTCGACTACCTCGTCGATACGACCCGCCGGGCTCGCCGTCCGCGCGCCGACGGCGCCGGCGCGCGTGCCGGCGCGGCCTCCTCCCGCAAGCGCGAATGAACGGGCGTGGCCCGGTCGGCCCGCCGCGCTCCGGCCCGGTTCGCTCGCCTGCGACCCGTCGTGCCGGCGGGGATCCCCTCATCCGGCTGTTCCACGTCTCGAAGTCGTACGGACCCGGCAGTGTCGCGCTTCGCGATCTCTCGGTGGAGGTTCGCAAGGGCGAACTGGTGTTCCTGAGCGGGCCGAGCGGAGCCGGCAAGACCACGTTGATGAAGCTGCTGTTCGCCGCCGAGCGACCGACCGAGGGGCAGATCCTGGTCCTCGGTCGCAACGTGGCACGGCTCGGAGAGCGGCGCATTCCGGCCCTGCGCCGTCGCATCGGCGTGGTGTTCCAGGACTTCAAGCTGATCCAGACGCGCAGCATCGAGGAGAACGTGGCGCTCGCGCTGCAGGTGCTCGGCCGGCCGCCTCGGGAAGTGCGTTCGAAGGCGTTCGCGATGCTGCGCCGCGTGGGGCTGCAGCATCGTCGTCACGAACTGCCGGCGGCGTTGTCCGGCGGCGAGCAGCAGCGCGTCGCCCTGGCCCGCGCGCTGGTGAACGAGCCGGCGATCCTGCTCGCCGACGAGCCCACCGGCAATCTCGACGCGGAGCTGACGATCGAGATCATGGACCTGGTCGCGGCGGCGGCGGCCCGCGGTACGACGGTGCTGGTGGCGACCCATGACCAGGCGCTGATCCGACGCTACGCCCGGCGCACGCTGCGCCTGGCCGGCGGGCGGCTTCTCGAAGACATCCCCGGTGGCAGCATTTGATTGCGTCGTTCCACCAGATCGTGTACTTCGTGCGGACCGCCGTCGGTGGGTTGCGCGCCAGCCCGCTCCCGACGCTGGTGTCGATCGCGACGATCGCGCTGGCCGTCGTCCCGCTCGGCGGGCTGCTCATCATCACCGGCAACATGGGTGCGTTGCTGCACCGGCACGGGGAATCGCGCCAGGTGACGGCGTTCCTCGATGCCGATCTGACGCCGGACGCCGAGTCCGCACTCGCACGGCGCGCCGCGGAGCTCGACGACGTGACGCGGGTCGAGCTGGTGACTCGAGAGGCGGCGCTCGAGCGCTTCCGCGAGCGCCTCGGTGGAGGCGCGTTGCTCGACGCGCTCGAAGAGAATCCGCTGCCCGCTTCGATCGAGGTGACGCTGGCATCCGGGGCGGCGCGCGGGGCTGCCGCCGAGGCTGCGGCCGCGGCCTTGCGTGCGCTGCCGGGCGTCGAGGAGGTGGCGGGCGGCGAGGCCTGGGTGGAGGGCTACGCCCGGGCGCTGGCGTTGGTGCGGAGCGCCGGGCTCGCACTCGGCGCGATCCTGGCCGTGGCCACGCTGCTGATCGTCGCCAACACCGTCCGCCTCGCCGTGTATGCGCGGCGCGATGAGCTCGAGATCCTCGCGTTGGTCGGGGCGAGTCGCACCTTCCTGCGGGTTCCATACCTGATCGAAGGAGCCATCCAGGGGACACTCGGCGGGATGCTCGGCGTGGGCCTGCTGTACGCGCTGTTCCAGATCGCCGTACCACAGCTCGGCGACGCGCTGGATCTCTTCCTCGGCTGGTCCCAGCCCGAGTTCTTGTCGTCTGCGCGCAGTGCGCTGCTGGTGGCCAGCGGAGCGGGCTTCGGATTGCTCGGCGCCACGCTTGCGGTCGCGCGCACGCGGGTTTCGTGATCGTGGGCACGCGGGAGACCCTGGCGCTGGGGCTGCTCGTGGCGCTCGCCATGGCGTCGCCGGCCGCCGCCGTCGAGGATCGTGCGGAGCGTCTGGCGCGTCTCCAGCAGGCGATCGAAGAGCGCCGCGAGCGGGTGGCCGCTTTCGAGCAGGAGCAGCGCGGTCTGCTCGACGCGCTCGAGGCCGTGGATCGCGCCGTCGAAGCGCTCGAGGACGATGCCGCGCGCCGTGCGCGCGATGCCGCGGCGGCGGCCGAGACGGAGCGAGAGGCGGCGGCGAAGCTGCCGCTCCTCGAAGCGAGGCTCGCGCGGACCCGCCAGGCGATGGCCGGTCGTGTCGTTGCGCTCTACAAGACCGGAGAACTCGGCCCGACGCAACTGCTCTTCGCGAGCCAATCGCTGCGCGAGATCCTCGAGCGCGTTCGTGCGCTCTCGGTCCTGCTCGAGCACGACCGGCTTCTGGTGAGCCGGGCTCGCAGTGAGCAGGAGGCCCTCGATGCGGGTCGGCGAGAGGCGGCCGGTGCGGCGGCGCGAGCGGCGCAGGCGCTGGCAGAGCTGACGGCGCGGCACGAGGAGCTGGCTGCCGAGAGGCGGGGCAAGGGGCGCCTGCTCGCCGCCGTTCGCGGCCATCGCGCGCGCGAAGATTCTGTCCTGGCGGGGTTGGAAGAAGCTGCGCGCGCGCTCGAGGCCGCGATCGCGGAACTCGGCGATGCGCCGGCGCCGCTGCCGGCGCTGCCCGACGGCCCCGCCTTCTCATCCCTGCGCGGCCGCCTTCCGGCGCCGGTCGAAGCGCCGATCGTACGGCCGTTCGGACGGCAGGTCGACGCCCAGTTCCGGACCGAGATCTTCTCGCAGGGCGTCGAGTTCGAGGCGCCGCGTGGGACCGAGGTGCAGGCCGTCGCCGGTGGCGTCGTGCGCTTCGCCGGCTGGTTTCGCGGGTACGGCCGGATGGCGATCCTGGACCACGGCGAGCGCTTCTTCACGGTCCACGGCCACCTCGATGAGCTGCGCGTGGAGGTCGGCGATATCGTCGAGGGCGGCCAGAAGATCGGAACGGTCGGCGACACCGGCTCGCTGGTGGGGCCCCGGCTGTATTTCGAAGTCCGGGAGGGAGGCGAGGCCGTCGATCCGCGCGCCTGGATCCGGCGGGGTGGCGGCCGGCCCTGACCGGGACGCGCCCGGCCGGTCCGGCTAAACTCCGACGGGCTGCGGATCGAAGCAGTCGGTTCGGACCAACACCCGGAAGGGATCCCCGGAACAGCCCGCGACGACCCGCAAGAACGCCAGCGAAGGAACGCCGTCGAAGGAACGGCGTCGAAGGAACGCCGTCGAAAGAACGGCGTCGAAAGGACGGCGTCGAAAGGACGGCGTCGAAAGGACGGCGTCGAAAGAACGGCGTCGAAAGGACGGCGCCGCAAGAACTGGACTCGACGGCATCCGACCGGGCTGGATCCGACGGGATCTGGCGAGAGCCGGCGACCGAGCGATTGCAAACCCGAGGGATGCCACCGCCAGAGGCGCCGCAGGCGCCCCGGCGCCCTCCCACTCTTCTGGAGTCACCGGATCTCGATGCGTCCCAGCACTCTCCGTTCCGTCCTGCTGTTCGCCGCCGGCGTGTTGTGCGCCACGGTCTTCCTGGGTCCGGGCTCCGGGGGCATCGTCTCCGCTGCCCGCTACGAGGATCTGAACCTCCTCAGCTCGGTGTTGCACCTGGTGCGGCGCAACTACGTCGACGACGTCGACGAGACCGAGCTGATCCGTGGCGCGGTGCGTGGCCTGCTCGCCGAGCTCGATCCGCACTCGTCGTACATGGATCCCGATGCGCACAAGGAGATGCAGATCGACACGCGGGGCGAGTTCCACGGCCTCGGGATCGAGATCAGCAAGCGGCGGGACGGCTACATCGAGGTGGTGTCACCGATCGAGGGGACGCCGGCGTGGAAGGCCGGGATCAAGGCGAAGGACCAGATCGTCGCGATCTGTCCGACCGAGAAGCCGAAGGATTGGATCGAGGACTGCAAGCCGACCAAGACCATGAGCCTCTTCGATGCCGTGAAGCTGATGCGCGGTAAGCGGGGCACGGCGATCACGGTCCGCATCTTCCGCGAAGGGTTCTCGGAGCCCCGACCCTTCGAGGTCACGCGGGACATCGTGAAGGTGGCATCGGTCGAGGGTCGGACGCTCGAGCCGAACTACGGATATCTGCGCGTCCGCTCGTTCCAGGAGCGCACGACGGAGGATCTCGAGAAGGCGCTGGCTCGGGTGCAGAAGGAATCGAAGGGCAGCTTGCACGGGCTCCTGCTCGATCTTCGCGACAACCCCGGCGGGCTGCTCGATCAGGCGGTCGGCGTGGCGGACCTTTGGCTCGAGGACGGCCTGATCGTCTACACGAAGGGTCGTGTGGACAACCAACAGCAGGAGTTCCGCGCCCACGCGGATGGCGTCGGGCAGGACTACCCGATCGTCGTCCTGGTGAACGCCGGCAGCGCCAGCGCTTCGGAGATCGTCGCCGGCGCGTTGCAGGACCAGGGTCGTGCGCTGGTGCTCGGCGAGAACACCTTCGGCAAGGGTTCCGTGCAGACGGTCTTTCCGCTCGAGGACGGGTCGGGTCTGCGCCTCACGACGGCGCTGTACTACACGCCGGGCGGTCGCTCGATCCAGGAGGTCGGCATCACCCCGGACATCACGGTCGGGGCGGAAGTCGAAGCGGCCGCCGCGGAAGGCGGGGACTCCGATGCCGGCGCTGCGGCGGCCGACGACGGGCGCCCGCTGCGCGAGAAGGATCTGGAACGCCACTTCCAGCACCGGAAGGCCGAACCGGATCTGGTCGCGCCGGCGAAGGATTCGCGGCCGCGCATCGAGCTGCCGGGCCTGCCGGCGGACGCCGAGCGTGGGGAGGGCGAAGCCGTCGACATCCAGCTCGCACGCGGCCTCGAGGTGCTGAAGAGCTGGAGCTATTTCGAGCGGCTCCGGACGACCGGGACGGCCGATGCGACGGCGCCCGCCGCACCGTCGATGGCGAGCGCGCCGGAGCCCGCTCCCGCGGCGCAGCCATAAGGGCGCACGGCCGTGACGGTCGATCGTCCGGCGGCCGTCGGCGCCCCGCGTGTGCTGCGGGTCGCCGAGCTGCTCGCGGCGCTTCGCGCGCTCGTCGAGGACGTGGTGGGTCGCGTCTGGGTGATCGGCGAGATCTCGAATCTGCGTCGTGCGGCGTCGGGCCACTGCTACTTCACGCTGAAGGACGACGAAGCCCAGCTGCGCGCGGTGCTGTTCCGCGGAGATGCCGGACACCTCGCGTTCGAGCCGGCGGACGGGCTCGAGGTGCTGGCGTTCGGCGAGGCGACCGTCTACGGGGCACGTGGCGATCTCCAGCTCCGCGTCCGGCAGCTCGAGCCGCGTGGGCAGGGCGCCCTGCGGCTCGCCTTCGAGCAACTGCGCGCGCGACTCGAGGCCGAGGGGCTGTTCGCCGAAGCCCGCAAGCGCCCGCTGCCGCGCTTGCCGCGCTGCATCGGCGTCGTCACGTCCGTGCACGGCGCGGCGGTGCGCGACGTCATCGAGGTGACCGGGGCGCGCTGGCCAGCCGTGCCGCTGCTCATCGCGGATGCGCGCGTACAGGGTCCCGGTGCCGAGCTCGAGATCGTCGCGGGGCTCCAGTCGCTCGCGTCGCGTCCCGAGGTCGACGTGATCCTGCTCGTGCGCGGGGGCGGATCGCTCGAGGATCTGTGGTGCTTCAATACGGAGACCATCGCCCGCGCGCTCGTGCGCTGCCCCGTTCCCGTCGTCTCCGGCGTCGGACACGAGACCGATGTGACGATCGCAGACCTCGTCGCCGACGCCCGCGCGCCGACACCGTCGGCAGCGGCTGCCCGGGTCCTGCCGGATCGCCGCGCGTACGGGCTGCAGCTCGAGCGCGATCGCCGGCGTCTGCGGGGGGCGTTGCACAGCCGTCTCGCCCGCGCACGGGCGCGGCTCGAGACGTGTTCGGCCGCGCTGCATCGCGCCTCGCCGGTGGCGCGGCTCACGGCGCGGCGCGGGCGCCTGGCCGCCGAAGCCCAGCGGCTCGAGGCGGAGATGCGGCGCCGTCTCGCGCGCGACACGGCGCGTCTTGCGCTGGCGGCCGGCCGACTCGACTCGCTGTCGCCGCTGGCCGTGCTCGGCCGAGGCTACGCGATCGCGCGTCGCACCCGCGACGGTCGCATCGTACGGGCGCCGTCTGATGTGACACCCGGCGATGCGCTCGCCGTGCGCGTGGCCGGTGGAGAGATCGACGCCACGGTGACGGGGATGCGTTCGGTGCCGTTGCGGGGATCCGGGCGCTGACCGAGCGACAGCTCGGGCCGGAGCACGATCGAGCAAGCCGGCCGATTCCGGCCATCATGTGCTTGGCAGGCCCGCGCGCCGGACGCTAGCATGCGCCCACGATGGCGGATCCCAAGCAACCGCCTCCCCCCGCTCGGCGCAAGCGTGCGATCGACGCCGGATGCAGCGGCCCGGAACCCGGTCGTGCGAGTGGGCCCCTGCTCGATGTCGACGCCGAGCCGTCGTTCGAAGCAGCGCTCGACCGGCTCGAAGCGCTGGTGGCAGGACTCGAAGAGGGGGAGCTTTCGCTCGAGGATGCGCTGGCCGGCTTCGAGGAGGGCGTGCGTCTGTCGCGCCGGCTGGCGGATCAGCTCGGTGCCGCCGAGCGGCGGATCGAACGGCTCACCCAGGAGGGCGGCCTGCTGACGACGCGGCCGCTGCAGGACGACGAGGGCGCGGAGTAATGGACGTGCAGGGGTATCTGGAGGAGAGCGCCCGGCGCGCCGATGCGGCGCTCGATCAGCGTCTGCCGTCGGTGGCGACACCACCTCGCGGCCTGCACGGAGCCATGCGTCACCTGCTGTTCCCCGGTGGCAAGAGACTGCGCCCGGCGCTGGCGTTCGCCGGGGCCGAGGCGGTGGGCGCCATGCCGGAGTGCGCTCTGCCGGTGGCCGTCGCCGTCGAGCTGATCCACACCTACTCGCTCGTGCACGATGACCTGCCGTGCATGGACGACGACGACGAGCGCCGGGGCCGCCCGACCGTCCACATCGCCTACGGGGAAGCGACGGCGGTCCTGGCCGGCGATGCGCTGCTGGCGCTGGCCTTCGAAACGCTCGCGGAGGCCGCGGCTCCGGCCGGCCCGGTCGAACCGATGCGAGCGCTCGCGGCGCTGCGCGAGCTCGCCCATGCCGCCGGCGCCGCCCAACTGGTCGGCGGACAGGCCGACGATCTCGACTTCGATCCGGCGCGTGTCGACGAAGCCTGGGTCGACTCCGTGCACCGGCGCAAGACCGCCGCCCTGTTCGCCGCGTCCGTGGTGGGAGGCGCGCGACTCGGAGGCGGTGACGAGGGTGCGCTCAGCGCGCTGCGCCGTGCGGCCTTGGCGTTCGGCGTCGCGTTCCAGATCGCCGACGACGTGCTCGACGACGCACCGGGCACGCAGGAGTGCTCTCTGGTGTCCCTGATCGGTGTCGATGCGGCACGGGCACGGGCTCAGGCGCTGCTCGATGAGGCGCTGGCCTTGCTCGAGCCCTTCGGTGGACGCGCCGATGCACTGCGCATGCTGGCCCGCTTCGCCGTCGGGCGGACACGATGAAGAAATGCTCCCACAGGAATCCCGGAGGCGGTCGAGAATGAGCGACGAGCTGCTGGAGCCGATCGAGTGTCCTGCTGCGCTGCGGGCGTTGCCTGCCGAGGACGTCGTCCGCGTGTGCGCCGCCCTGCGCGAGGAGATCGTCGAGCGCGTGTCGCAGACGGGGGGGCACCTGGCTTCGAGCCTCGGAGCCGTCGAGCTGATCACGGCTCTGCACTACGTCTTCGAGACGCCGAGGGATCGACTGGTGTTCGACGTGGGCCATCAGGCCTACGCCCACAAGCTGCTGACCGGCCGGCGCGCGGACTTCGATCGGATCGGGCAGGCCGACGGGATCGGCAAGTTCCTGCGCCGCAGCGAGTCCTCCTACGACCACTTCGGCGCCGGCCACGCCGGCACCTCGATCTCGGCGGCCCTCGGGATTGCGCGCGGGCTCCAGCACCGCGGTGAGCCGGGCGTCGCGATCGCGTTCATCGGCGATGGCGGCATGACGGCCGGCATGGCGTTCGAGGCGCTGAATCACGCCGGGGAGCTCGGCCAGAAGAACCTGCTGGTCGTGCTCAACGACAACGAGATGTCGATTGCGCCGAACGTCGGCGCGCTCGGCTCGTTCCTGTCGCGCAAGATGTCCGCCCCGCTGGTGCGTCGGCTCAAGACCATCGCGAAAGATGCGCTCTCGACGCTGCCCGGCGACCTCGTGCACTGGGCTCACAAGGCGGAGGAGTCGTTCAAGGCCTTCATCTCGCCGAGCCTGCTCTTCGAGGCGCTGGGCTTCCGCTATCTCGGGCCGATCGCCGGCAACTCGATCGAGGAGGTGCTGGAGACGGTCACCAATGCGCGCCGCATGCTCGAAGGCGGGGAAGGGCCGATCCTGATTCATGCGCTGTCGGCGAAGGGTTGCGGCTATCCGCCGGCGGAGGCGGATCCGTTCAAGTACCACGGCGTGACGCCCTTCGAGATCGCATCGGGAGAGATGCGCAAGAGCAAGGCCGGCCCTCCGAGCTACACACGGGTGTTTTCCGATGCGCTGATCCAGCTCGCGCACGAGGATCCGCGGATCGTCGCGATCACGGCTGCGATGCCGGACGGGACCGGTCTGGACCGCTTCCAGGCTGTCCATCCCGACCGCTTCTACGACGTCGGCATCGCAGAGCAGCACGCCGTCACCTTTGCCGCGGGGCTTGCGACCGAGGGCATGAAGCCGGTCGCAGCGATCTACTCGACGTTCCTGCAGCGGGCATTCGACCAGGTCCTGCACGACGTCTGCATCCAGGACCTGGACGTGACCTTCGCGCTGGATCGTGCCGGCCTGGTCGGCGCCGACGGCGCGACGCATCAGGGCTTCTACGACATCGCGTATCTGCGTGCACTCCCCAACATGGTCGTGATGGCGCCGAAGGACGAGAACGAGTTGCGCCACATGTTGAAGACGGCGATCGAACATCCCGGTCCGGCCGCGCTGCGCTATCCGCGCGGCAATGGCTTCGGCGTGCCGCTCGATCCGGACCTGAAGACGATTCCGATCGGCGAGGCCGAGCTGCTGCGCGATGGCGATGACGTCCTGGTGGCGGCGATCGGCACGCTCGCGCACGTCGCGATCGAGGCGGCGGCGGAGCTGCACGCGGTCGGCATCTCGGCCGCCGTCCTGAACGCGCGTTTCGTGAAGCCTCTCGACGACAAGCGCTTCGCGGAGCTGGCGGCGCGTTGTCGCGCCGTGGTGACGGTGGAGGAGGCCTGCGGGCGCGGAGGCTTCGGCAGTGCCGTGCTGGAGGTGCTCGCCGCCGCGGGCCTAGCGGTGCCGGTGCGTAGCCTCGCGCTTCCGGATCGCATCGTCGAGCAAGGGGATCCCGATACGATCCGCGCCGAGCACGGCCTCGACGCGACCGGGATCGCCCATGCGGCGCGTGAGCTGCTGGGTCGCTGACGCAGCACTCCATCCCCGCCGTCGGGGAGGCGGACCGTGCCGGCATCGCGGCGGGCCGCTGCGCAGGCGCGCGTGCGGTGTGCACGCGACCCGCCGCGGGCGAATGCCGCTCTCCGTCCCGAAGCGCTGTCTGTGGCCTACCTTCGCGGCGTGACCGAGCATCCGGAACGGAAGGCCGATCGACGACCTCGGGGCTCGCGGCGCCCGTTGCGCCTCGACGAGCGGCTCGTTGCCGAGGGTCTGGTCGAGAGCCGCGCGAAGGCGCAGGCGCGGGTGATGGCCGGCGAGGTGCTGGTGGACGACGTCGTCGTCGACAAGCCGGGGACGCGCGTGCGCGAGGAAGCGCGCGTGCGGCTGCGCGAACCCACGTCGCGCTTCGTGTCGCGCGGAGGGGACAAACTCGCCGGTGCGCTCGAGGATCTCGGTCTCGATCCCGCCGGTCTCCGCTGCCTCGACATCGGGGCCGCGACCGGGGGCTTTACCGACTGTCTGCTCCAGCGGGGCGCCCGGCACGTGGTCGCGGTCGATGTGGGCCATGGCCAGCTCCACGAGAAGCTGCGCGCGGATCCGCGCGTCAGCGTCCGGGAGCGGACCCATGCGCGACACCTCGAAGCGTCGGCTCTGGGGGATGAGCCGGTGGAGCTGGTCGTCGTCGATGTTTCGTTCATCTCGGTGCGGCTGCTGCTGCCGCGGCTCGCCGAGCTGGCGCCCGGCGCCGACTGGCTGCTGATGGTGAAGCCGCAGTTCGAGGTCGGTCGCGAGCAGGTGGGGAAGGGCGGCGTGGTTCGCGACGACGCGCTGCGGGCCGGCGCGGCGGCGGCTGTGCGGGCGGCGGCCGAGGGGCTGGGCTGGCGCTTCGTCGGGCAGGCCGACAGCCGCGTCGCCGGTCCCAAGGGGAACCGGGAGATCTTCTTGCTGCTGCGCCGGGGCGGAGGGAGCGAGCCGCCGACGTCTCGGCAGGATTGAGTTGACTCCCGCGGGGACGACCTTACCCTCTTCGCTGATCAACGCGAGGAATCGAACGCATGGCCATCATCGAGATCTCCCCGACCGCCCAGGACCGCATCAAGTCGCTGCTCGACCGCGATGGCAAGCTCGCCTCCCACGGCCTGCGACTCAAGGTGATCGGAGGAGGGTGTTCGGGTCTCCAATACGAGCTCGGCTTCGACGAACAGGTGGGCGACGACGACAACGAGTTCCGGGCCGGCGACGTGCGCATCATCGTCGATGACAAGAGCGCCGTCTATCTCGCTGGCACCGTGCTCGATTACGTCGATACGCTGCAGGAGTCGGGTTTCAAGATCGAGAATCCGAACGCCAAGAGCACCTGTGGTTGCGGGCAGTCCTTCGGGGCCTGAGACCACGCTTCCCCGCGGCGAAGCCGGCTAGCCGGCTGATTGGGGAAAAGTTGACGAATCGAACCCGACCCCTTTCTTGACGCGCGCGGTGATCTATCTCGATCATCAGGCGACGACGCCGGCGGATGCGCGGGTGGTCGAGGCGATGGCGCCGTGGTGGACGCGCGATTTCGGGAATGCGGCGAGCCGCACGCACGTGTACGGCTGGCGCGCGGAGGCGGCGGTCGAGGCGGCGCGGGAGACGCTGGCCCGAGCGATCGGCGCCGGCGATCCGCGCGAGATCATCTTCACCAGCGGGGCGACGGAGAGCGACAATCTGGCGCTGCAAGGCGTGGCGCACGCCGCTCGCGCGCGCCGAGGCGGCGGGGATCACCTCGTGACCGTCGCGACGGAGCACCCGGCGGTGCTCGATACCGCCCGGGCGCTCGCTCGCGAAGGCTTCGCGGTGACGGAGCTGCCCGTCGACCCGGCGGGTTTCGTGGATCCGGACGCGGTCGCGCATGCGATCAACGAGCGCACGATCCTGGTCTCGGTGCTGTGGGCGAACAACGAGATCGGCGTCTTGCAGCCGATCGAAGCGATCGCAGCCGTGTGTCGACAGCGCGGTGTGTTGTTCCACAGCGATGCGGCCCAGGCGGTCGGCAAGGTGCCGGTGGATGTCGCGGCTGCGGGCGTCGACCTGCTGTCCTGGACCGCCCACAAGCTCTACGGACCCAAAGGCATCGGTGCACTGCGCGTACGCAGCGGCCGACCGCGCGTGCGGCTGGCTCCGCTGCTGTACGGCGGGGGCCACGAGAACGGGCTTCGTTCCGGAACGTTGCCGGTGCCGCTGATCGTGGGCTTCGCGAAGGCCGTGGAACTGGCGCTTGCCGACCTCGAGGCCGAGGCCGATCGGCTGATCGCGTTGCGCTCGCGGCTGCTTGCGCGGCTGCGGGCGGAACTCGACGGAGTCCTCGTCAACGGCGATCTCGAGCGGCGCCTGCCCGGGAACCTGAACCTGCGTTTTGCCGGCATCGATGCCGATGCCCTGCTCGCGGCGCTCCCCGAGGTCGCCCTGTCGACGGGTTCGGCCTGCTCGTCGGCGCGCCCGGAGCCGAGCTCCGTGCTGCGCGCGCTGGGCCTTCCCGATGCCGAGGTCCGGGCCTCCATCAGGCTGGGTCTCGGCCGCAGCACGACGTCCGAGGACGTCGATGCGGCCGCGGATCGGATCATCGCGGCGGTCCGGGTCCAGCGTGCACAGCGCCCGCATTCCGCGTAGCCCCCGCGAGGGCCCGCCGCTACCCTCCGCCGATTCCGATCCCGGAGGCGGGCGTTCGGGAGCTCCCGAACATCGCTCCGCCGGGAGCGCTCCAGTGCAGAGGATCGAGCCGATGACCGATCAGCGGGCGACGAACATCACCTGGCATCAGCACCATGTCACCCGCGAGGATCGCGAGAAGCTGCTCGGCCAGAAGGGCGTCACGGTGTGGCTCACGGGCCTCTCGGGCTCGGGCAAGTCCACGATCGCCGTGGCGGCCGAAGAAGTGCTGGTGTCTCGCGGCCGGCTTGCCTGCGTGCTCGACGGCGACAACGTCCGCCACGGGCTCAACAAGAATCTCGGTTTCTCGCCGGAGGACCGCACCGAGAACATCCGCCGCATCGGCGAGGTGGCAAAGCTGTTCGCCGAGTGTGGCGTGATCGTCTTCACGTCGTTCATCTCTCCGTATCGGGCCGACCGGGATCTGGTGCGCGGCATCCACCCGGAGGGTCGCTTCGTCGAGGCCTACGTCTCGGCCAGCGTCGACACCTGCGAGTCGCGCGACGTGAAGGGCCTCTACAAGAAGGCGCGTGCCGGCGAGATCCCCGAGTTCACCGGGATCTCGGCTCCCTACGAGGCACCCTCGCGGCCGGAGCTGGTGCTCGACACCAACCGCCAGTCGGTCGAGGAGAGCGTCGGCCAGCTCGTCGCGTTCCTGGAAGAGAAGGGCTACCTCTCGTCGTGAGCTTCCGACCCCGGAGGACTCCGGTCCTCTTCGCCGCGCTGTCGGCGCTCGCGCTCTCGACGATCGGGCTCGGGGGCTGCACGGCCCTCGGCGGCTTCGGTCGTCCCGAGGAGCCCGGGATCGTCGAGCGGCCGACGGCGCCGTCCGACTACGACTACCTGGTGGCCCGCCAGCTCGAGCTGGAAGGCAACCTAGAGGAGTCGCTGGCCGCGTACCGGCGCGCGCTCGGCAAGGATCCCGAGTCGGCCCTTCTGTACCGGAAGGTGGCCGAGCTGCTGGCGCGAGCCGGGCAGCCCGACGAGGCGGTCGGCTTCGCCGAACGCGCGCTCGAACTGGAACCCGACAACACCGACGTGCGGATCTTTCTCGGCACACTGCACCGGATCCGCCGCGACATCGGAGCGGCCGAGAAGGTCCTGCTCGAACCGGACGGCACCCCTCTCGATGCCGATGCCGGTCTGCTGCTGTACGGCCTGTACGCCGACGCCGGCCGCCCCGAGGACGCGCTGCGTCTCGCGCACTGGCTGGTGCGTGCCGAGCCGACCAGCCTGCGTTCGTACTTCGCGCTCTCTCGCGCCTACGAGCGGCTCGATCGCCCGGCGGAAGCCGAGCAGGCGCTGCGCCAGGCGCTGCGCCAGGAACCGGAGAACCTCGCGGTCTTCGGGGCGCTCGCACGCGCGCGGCGCCAGCGCGGCGATCGGGACGGCGAGATCGCGATCTACCAGGAGGTGCTCGAGCGCCAGCCCGATCACCACGCGACGTTGATGGCGCTTGCGGATGTCTACATCGCACTCGAGCGCTGGGACGATGCGCGCGACGTGCTCGAGCGCATCGAGCGACACCATCCCGAGGATCTTCGCTCCCTCGTCCGTCTGGGCTATCTCGACCTCGAGCAGAACGATTATGCGTCCGCAGCGGCGCGTTTCGAGCAGGCGTTGGCCGAGAATCCAGAGCAGCCCGAAGTGCACTACCTGCTCGGCATGGTGCAGCGTCGCGCCGGACGGCTCGACGAGGCGATGGGCAGCTTCGACCGCATCCCGCCGGAGAACGAGCGCTGGTCCGACGCGCGGCTCCAGGTGGCGGCGATCCGGGAGCAGCAGCGGGATTTCGCCGCCGCGCTGGCCGAGGCCGAGGCGGTGCGCACGCGGGCCCCGTCGCGGGCGCTCGATCTCTACGTCGCGAGCCTGCGCGCGAAATCTGGCGACTTCGACGGGGCCGTCGCGTTCCTGCAGGAGCTGCTCGAGGCGTCGCCGGACGATGAGGATCTGGTCTACAACCTCGGCGTCGTCCACGGCGAAGCGGGTCACACGGAGGAGTCCCTCCGCTCCATGCGCGACGTGCTGGCGCGCAATCCCGATCACCCCGGTGCGCTCAACTACGTCGGCTACACCCTCGCGGAGCAGGGGCAGGATCTCGACGAGGCCGAGCGCATGATCACGCGCGCGCTCGAGCAACGCCCGGACGACGGCTACATCACCGACAGCCTCGGCTGGGTCTTCTACATGCGGGCGAAGCCGTTGCTGGAAAGCGGGGACGGCGAACAGGCGCAGCGCGGTCGCGCACTGCTCGAGCGCGCGATTCGCGAACTCGAGCGCGCGGCGCAGTTGACCGGCGGCGACCCCGTGATCTCCGAACATCTCGGTGACGCGTACCGGATGCTCAGGGACGGCCCCCGTGCGCTGCAGTTCTACGAAGAGGCGCTGCGCCTCGATCCGCGCGCGGGCGAGCAGTCCGAGCTGCGCGAGAAGCTCGAGCAGTTGCGGCGCGAACTCGGGGCGCCGTGATGAGGTGGCGCCGCGGCTCGGGCCGAGTGCGCATCCCTCTGGTTCTCGTGGCGGCGCTGGGAGCGGCGTGGGGGTCCGGCTGCGCGTCGGGAAGTCGGCCGCAGCCGGCTTCGGTCCCCGTTCCAGCGGCCCATCGGGACGTGTCGCCGACCGCCCTGCTGGCCGGTCTCACTCGGGTTGCGGACGCGCGATCGAGCCTGCGCGCGATCGCGCGTCTCGGCATCGACGGTCCGGCCGGCGCCGGACGCGTGAAGCAGCTCATGCTGGTGGAGCGGCCGGCCCGCCTGCGGGTCGAGATCCTCGGTCTCCTCGACCAGCGCCTCGCGGTGCTGACGACGGATGGGATCGAGTACCGGCTGTTCCGCGCGGAGGATCGCTCGCTGACCGGCGGACCCGTCCATGCCGCGCTGCTGTGGGAGGTGGCGGGGCTCGCCGTCACACCGGAGCAGGCCGTCCGGTTGCTGCTGGCGGCGCCGCCCTTGCCGCCGCGGGCGCGGCTCGTCGGTGGCACCCAGACGGTCGACGGCCGCGTGCAGCTCGAGTTCCGGGCGCCGGAGCCGGACCACTCCGTCCGGGTCGATTTCGATCCGTCCGGGCGGCTTGCCGGATGGACGCGTTTCGGTGTGGAGTCCGAGCCGCTCCAGCACGTGCGCTGGTCCGACTACCGGACGCTCGGCGACGAGGAGTTTCCGTTCCTGCTCGAGCTCGAGGACCTTCGGACGGGCGCACAGGCCCGGGTGCAGTTCCAGAGCGTGGAACTGAATCCAGTACTGCCCCCGGAGCTGTTCGAACTCCGGCTCGGGGGCGATGGGTGAGACGGGCGGCATGGATCTCGCTGGCGGTGGGCTGTGGGCTGCTGCTCCTCGCCTGCTCCAACAACCCCTATCCCGATACCGATGATGCCCTGCGCGTCTTCTACACCGCCTACAGCGAGCCGCCGAAGACCCTGGACCCACAGGTCGCCTACTCGACGGTGGATCACGACGTGCTCTCGAACGTCTACGAGACGCTGCTCGAGTATCACTATCTGAAGCGTCCGTATCGGTTGATCCCCGGTCTCGCCGTCCGGGTTCCGGAGGCCGAGCCGCAACCGGACGGAACGGTGCGCTACCGCTTCACGCTGCGGCGGGGCGTCTGGTTCGCCGAAGATCCCGCCTTTTCGCTCGCGGGCGACGGGATCGGGCGACGCGAACTGCGCGCGTCCGATGTGGCGTTCGGGATCCTGCGCATCGCGGATCCGGCCGTGAACAGCCCCGTGCTGGTCCCGCTCTCGAAGATCGTGGGCCTGGCGGCCTTCGGCAAGCGGTTGCAGCAGCTCCGGGAGCAAGAGCCCGGCTTCGCGGCGCTCCGGATCGACGAGCAGTACCGGCGCGCGGGTCCCGTCGCCGGTGTCGGCGTGACGGATCCCGACCGACTCGAGATCGTGACGGAGCAGCCCTACCCGCAGATCCTGTACTGGTTCGCGATGCCGTTCACGTCGCCGGTGCCGTGGGAGGCCGTCGCGTGGTACGACGGCGAGGCCGGCCGGCCCGCCTTCTCCGAGGTCGCCGTCGGAACCGGCCCGTTCCGTCTCACCCGCTACGACAAGCGCAGCCGCATCGTGTTGGACCGCAATCCCGACTGGTGGGGCACGCAGCATCCCGAGTGGCAGGCGCCGTCGGCGACGTATCCGAGCGAGGGGATGCCCGAGGATGCCGCCCGCGGCACGCTCGATCCGGCGCTGGTCGGGCGCCCGCTGCCGTTCCTCGATCGCATCGAGATGCGGCTCGAGAAGGAGACGATTCCGGCCTTCGCCAAGTTCACGCAGGGCTACTACGACCGCTCGACGATTCCGAAGGAAAGCTTCGATCAGGCGGTGCGCAACGGCGCGCTCTCCCCGGAGATGGCGGCGCGCGGCATGCGGCTCGAGCGCGCGGTTCGCCCCGGCGTGTACTACCTGGGATTCAACATGGAGGATCGCGTCGTCGGCTCCGCGGCCGGAGAGCGCGGCCGTCTGCTGCGGCAGGCGATGAGCCTCGCCGTCGACGGCCAGGAGTTCCTGCGCATCTTCCTGAACGATCGCGGCATCCCGGCCCAGTCGCCGCTGCCACCCGGCATCTTCGGCTACGACGAGGAGTACCGGAATCCGTTCCGGACGCCCGACCTCGCTCGCGCGCGTGCGCTGCTCGTCGAGGCCGGCTATGCCGGTGGCATCGATCCGGAAACGCGTCGTCCGCTGCGCATCACCTTCGATACCGGTGATACCAGCGTGCAGAGCCGCCTGCGCTACCTGTTCTTCATCGAAGCCTGGAAGCGCCTCGGCCTCGACGTCGAGTTGGCGGCGACGGACTACAATCAGTTCCGCGACAAGGTCCGCCGCGGCGCCTACCAGCTCTTCATGTGGGGCTGGATCGCCGACTATCCGGATCCCGAGAACTTCCTGTTCCTGCTGTGGAGCGAGCTGGCGCAGAGCCGCGGCGGCGGACCCAACACGGCGAACTTCGCCGACCCGCGTTACGACGCGCTCTTCCACCAGATGAAGAACCGGGAGAATGATGACCGGCGGCTCGCACGGATCGCCGAGATGCGCGCGCTGCTGGAGCACGAGCGGCCGTGGATCGAGCTGTTCCATCCGGAGGACTATGCGCTGGTGCACGGCTGGCTCCGAGGCTTCGCACCGATGGGGCTCCCGGTGCCGACCTGGAAGTACTACGACGTCGAGCCCGATCCACGGGCCGCGCGGCGGGCGGCGTGGAACCAGCCGGTTCGCTGGCCGCTGGCCGTGGCAGCCGGACTCGCCGTGGCGCTGCTGATCCCCGGGATCGTCACGTGGCGACGGGAGCGACGCGCGTGAGCGCGTGGCTGCTGCGCCGGCTCGCGTGGGGCGCCGTCACGGTGCTCGGCGTGCTCGGCTTCCTGTTCGTGCTGTTCTTCGCCACGGCCCAGCCCGAAGACGTGGCGCGGCGGGCGATCGGCGAGAAGGCGCCGCCCGAGGCGATCGCGCAGTGGATCGCCAACCACGGCTACGACCGGCCGCGTCTCTGGAATCCCGAGGATCCGCTCGACACGATGCTGTTCGAACACTACCGGCGGATGCTGACCTTCGACTTCGGTCGCAGTGATGCCGACGACGTACCCATCTCGCAGCGCCTGCGCGGCGGCGCCGGACCGAGCCTGGCGCTCACCGTGCCGTTGTTCCTGCTCGGACTGCCGCTGGCGCTCGCCGTGGCGCTGCTCGTCGCGTTCTTCCGCGAGACCTACATCGATCGAGTCGGCGTCGTGCTGGCGGTGGTGGCGATGAGCATCTCGATCCTGATCTACATCCTCGGCGGCCAGTACCTGATCGGCGTGCTGCTGCGCTGGTTCCCGATCTCGGGGTTCGCGGCCGATCCGTCGGTGATCGCACGATTCCTCGCGTTGCCGCTGCTGGTGGGATTGCTGAACGGAATCGGCAGCGACGTGCGGCTGTATCGGACCATCTTCGTCGAGGAGACCAGCCGCGACTACGTCCGCACCGCGTTCGCCAAGGGCGCCGGTGACGGTCGCGTGATGGCGCGCCACGTACTGCCGAACGCGATGATCCCGATCCTCACGCACGAAGTGGTCCGGATCCCATTTCTCTTTACCGGCGCGCTGTTGCTCGAGTCCTTCTTCGGCATCCCCGGCCTCGGCTCGATCACCGTCGACGCCATCCATGCCAACGACTTCGCGACGCTTCGCGTGATGGTGTACCTCGGCGCGCTGCTGTTCGTCGCCGGACAGATCCTGACGGACCTCGCCTACACGCTCGCGGATCCGCGAGTCCGGCTCGGCTAGGGGGGGAGGGGTGGAAGCGCACGTTGCGACGAATCTCGTCGTCCTGCTGCTGTTGGTCGTCGCCGGCTTCCTCGCGTGGCGCCTCCCGCGCAATCGCTACTGGCGCGAGCGGCTGGTCGAGATCCGGCGGCGGCGTCCGCTGGCTCTGCTGGGGATTGCGCTGTACGTGGGTGTCGCGCTGCTCGACGCGGTTTCGTGGCGCGAGGAACTGGCGGCGGAGTCCGAGGCCGCGAGCCCGGGCCTGCTCGAAGCGCGCAGCGCGCTCGAGCGGCTGTTTCCGGCGGATTTCCAGGAGGCCAGCTATTCGGCCCCGCTCGCCGAGCGGGAGTTCTACGGCGGCGCTCCCCTCAGACATCCAAGGCGACATCTGCTCGGGACCGACATTCTCGGCCGTGACGTGCTGCTGCTGACGTTGCAGGGGGCGAGAGTCGCGCTGCTGGTGGGAGGGCTCACGTGCCTGATCGCGATCCCGCTGGCGCTGCTCGCGGGCGTCCCGGCCGGCTGGTTCGGCGGTCGCCTCGACGATCTGGTCTTCTTCGTGGTCTCGACGCTCGCGTCGATGCCGTCGATCCTGCTGCTGATCGCGCTGGTCACCGCAATCGGGCGCGGCCCGCTACAGGTGTGCTTCGCCCTGGCGGTGACCGGCTGGGTCGGCTTCTGCCGGCTCGCACGCGGGGAGACGTTGAAGCTCCGGGAGCTCGACTACGTCCAGGCCGCGCGTGCGCTCGGCGTCTCCGAGTGGCGCATCCTGTGGCGTCACATCCTGCCGAACCTGACGCACCTGGTGGTCATCACCTTCGTGCTGACCTTCTCGCAGCTGGTGCTGTCCGAAGCGGTGCTGTCGTGGCTGGGCCTCGGACTCGATGGCAGTTGGGGCCAGATGATCGACCAGGCGCGTGACGAGCTGTCGCGGGATCCGGTGATCGGCTGGAATCTCGGCGCGGCCTCCGGCGCGCTGTTCGTGCTGATCCTGTGCGTGAACCGGGTGGGCGATGCGGTGCGCGACGTGCTCGATCCCCGCACGGTGCGGGAGCGCGCATGAGCGCAGCGGCGAGTTCGACGGGGCCGGATCTCCTCGTGGTCGAGGGACTCGTCACGAGTTTTCCCACCTCGCGGGGACGCCGCGTCGCCATCGTGGATCACGTCGATCTCCGTGTGGCATGCGGCGAGGTGCTGGCGCTGGTCGGCGAGTCCGGTTGCGGCAAGTCGTTGACGGCGCTTTCCATCGCGCAACTGGTCGCCCGCCCCGGGCGCGTCGACGCCGGACGCGTCGTGCTGGCGGGCCGTTCGCTCGCCGGCCTCGGCCCGCGTGAGTGGCGGCGGATTCGTGGCGGCGAGATCGGCATGATCTTCCAGGAGCCGATGACGAGTCTCAACCCGGTGCAACGGGTCGGTGCGCAGGTGATCGAGGCGATTCGGCTGCACGAGCGCGTCCGGCCCCGGGAGGCGCAGCGGCGCGCACTCGGCCTGTTCGAGCGCGTCGGCATCCCGGATCCCGAGGCGCGCCTCGGAGCGTATCCGCACGAACTGTCGGGGGGCATGAAGCAGCGCGCGATGATCGCGATGGCGCTGTCGGCGCGCCCCAAGCTGTTGATCGCGGATGAGCCGACCACCGCGCTCGACGTCACGATCCAGGCCCAGATTCTGGACCTGCTGCGCGAGCTGGGCCAGGAACTCGGCATGGCCGTCCTGCTGATCACACACGATCTCGGCGTCGTGAACGAGCTGGCCGACCGCGTGGCCGTGATGTACGCCGGTCGCGTCGTCGAGCAAGGCTCGCGCGAGGACGTGCTGGCCACAGCTCGTCATCCGTATACCGTCGGGCTGCTCGGATCGCTCCCGGCACGGACACCGCGCGGCGCACGTCTCGTGGAGATTCCCGGCGCCGTGCCTCCGCCCGAGGACTGGCCTTCCGGTTGTCGCTTCGCCGGCCGCTGCGCCCGCGCGTACGCCGCGTGCGCCGAGGCGCCAGACTGGACCCCGGTGACGGAAGGCCACACGGTTCGCTGTCATGCGGTCGCTCGGGAGATCGGAGCGTGAGCTCGGTCCCGCTGCTGGAAGTCGAGGGCCTGCGCACGTGGTTTCCGATCCGAGCCGGCCTGCTGCAGCGCCCGGTCGGCTGGATCCGAGCCGTCGACGGTGTGGATCTCTGTGTGCAGGCCGGAGCCACCGTCGCCCTGGTCGGCGAGTCGGGCTGTGGCAAGACGACGGTCGGGCGCTCGATCCTGCGCCTCGTCGAGCCGCAGGCCGGGCGCGTGCGCTTCGAGGGCGAGGATCTGCTCGCGCTCCCACGGCCATCGTTGCGATCGCTGCGGCGGAGACTCCAGATCGTGTTCCAGGATCCGCTGGCGGCGCTCGATCCCCGGCTGCGCGTGCGCGACGCCGTTGCGGAGGGCATGGAGACGCACGGCATCGGGGCCGATCGGATCGAGCGGGAGGCGCGCGTCGCCGCGTTGCTCGAGCGAGTCGGCCTCGATTCGTCGCTGCTCGGCCGGTTTCCCCATGAACTCTCCGGTGGGCAACGCCAACGCGTCTGCATCGCTCGGGCGCTCGCCGTCGAACCGCGGCTGTTGATCTGCGACGAGTCGGTGTCGGCGCTCGACGTCTCGATCCAGGCGCAGATCCTGAACCTGCTGCACGACCTCCGCGCCGAGCTCGGTCTTTCCTACCTGTTCATCAGCCACGACCTCGGCGTGGTGCGGCAGCTCGCGGATCGCGTGGCGGTGATGTACCTGGGCCAGATCGTCGAAGAGGGTCCGACCGAGCAGGTGCTCGGGGATCCACAGCATCCGTACACGCGCGCGTTGCTGGAGGCCGTTCCGTCGCTCGACCCGCGGGCGCGCCGTTCGGCGGAGCGGATCCGGCTTCGCGGGGAGGTTCCGTCGCCGGCGCAGCCTCCGGCGGGCTGTCGCTTCCATCCCCGATGTCCGCTCGTCTTCGACCGCTGCCGCCGGGAGGCGCCAGCGCTGTTCGCGGTGGCGGCGGGCGCCAGTCGCTGCTTCCTCGCCGAGCAAAGCACCGTTCGCACGACGGGGGACGTTCCGCGTGCTTGACACCCCAACGGCACCGGGCGACCCTGCGCCGCATGCGACTCGAGTACACCTTCCAGATCGATGACGTGCCGGTTCCGCGCTTCTCCGTCGAGGCGGTCGAGGGCATCGGCAAGCTCTTCACGCTCGCCACGCTCGTCATCAACGTGCTCGCGATCAAGTCGCGAGTCGAGATCGTGTTCCATGGCCTCAACGCCGAGGATCCGACGCGCAAGATCGATGCCTTCCGCGAGATCCTCGCCAGCTCCGATGCCGGTGCGGAGGTTCGCTTCCACGCGGGCCACGGCGGCAAGGTCCACGGCTCCTCCAGCTACTTCCAATGGCTCTCGTTGGAGCGCGGCGAGCCGTCCGGAAGCTGAGGCCCGAGCGCGTCGAACTGAACCGAACCGAACCGGACCGGACCGAACCAAACCGGACCGGAGCCAGGGGCCGGACCGGCCCCGGCCGACTCGCCAAGGAGAGCTGCCCCGGTGGATCTCGACAACCACGTCGTTGCGATCACCGGAGCCGCGGGCGGGATCGGGAGCGCGCTCGGCCGCAGCTTCGCGGCGCAGGGAGCCCGGCTCGCGCTGCTGGACCGCGAGGGAGCCGGCGTCCTGGCTCTGGCCGAGCGACTCGCCGCCGGCGGCACGCAGACCCTCGGTCTGGCCTGCGATGTGACGGACCCCGAGTCCTGCACGCGTGCGTTCGCGGCGGTCGAGGAGCGCTTCGGCGGGATCGATGTGCTCGTGAACAACGCCGGCATCACCCACGTCGGTCCAGTCGCTGAGACACAGGTGAGTGTCTTGCGAGCGGTGATGGACGTCAATTTCTTCGGGGCCGTCCATTGCACGCAGGCGGCGCTTCCGAGTCTGCTGGCGCGGCAGGGCATGGTGGTCGTCCTGTCGAGCATCGCCGGCTTCGCGCCCCTGGCGGGCCGCGCCGGCTATGCCGCGAGCAAACACGCTTTGCATGGCCTCTTCGAGTCCCTGCGCGTCGAGTGCCGGGAGGCCGGACTGCGCGTCCTGCTGGTGTGTCCCGGTTTCACCGATACGGGCATTGCCGCCGCCGCGCTGGGTCCGGACGGGGGACCCCCGCGACAAGTGCGCACGACCACCGGTCGCGTCGCGACACCGGATCAGGTGGCGCGGGCCATCGTGCGGGCGGTGCAGCGCAACCGTCGCCAGATCGTGCTCTCGCCCGTCGGGCATGCGTCGTACTGGCTGACCCGCCTGGCGCCTTCCCTCTATGAACGGATGATGGCGCGGCGCTTGCTATCGGATCCGAAGCCCGCTCCTCCGCATCGCTGACCGCGGGCCTGCGAACCGGCGCGGCGGCGCCGGCGCGCGCGGCGTGCCGGCCGTGGTCCTCAGCGGGTCGGACCGGAGCGCGGCCCGGTCCAGCGATGTCGGCGGGCCAGGCTTGCGGCGATCACCTGCTGACGCGCGCGTGTCGCGTCGTGTCGCCACGGCAAGACACGCGTGTAGCGCTGCCAGGCACGACAGCGATCCCGGTCGGAGAAGCCGTCGGGCAGGGAGGCGTTGAGTTCGGCCAACGCCTGGCGCCGCCTCGCTTCCGAGAGGGGGGAGCGGAAGCGGACCGCCTCGAGATCGATCAGGCGTCCCTCGAGTCCACCGGCCGCTTCGCGCAAGAAGACGTGCGTGCTCTGCAGATCTCCGTGGTCGATGCCGCCGCGATGCAGATCGATGAGCAGACGCACGAGCGCGTCGAGCACGGCGTCGGCGGTGAGCCCGTGCTCGAGCGCGAAGGCGGCGGGGATGTCGGGGCGAAGATCCTCGAGAACCATCCACGAGCGCACCGGGATTCCGGCGCGCCGGCGTTCGAGCCACGCCTGGGGGACGGCGACGCCGATCCGCCGCAGCGCGATCCCATGTCCGGCACGCCACGCGCGGCGGGCGGCCGAGCCCCGCACGACGTCGGCGAGTGCGCGTCCGAGACCGCGCCACGGCGCTTCCTTCACGACCAGCGCGTGGCCGCGCAGGGCATGGCCGGTGACGCGCGCACGGTGGTCGTCCTTCAACACGCGCGCATCCGGTGCGGCGAGGACGGCTTCGTGGGCGGCCAGCAGCTCGGCCAGCAGCTCGGGATCGAGCGTGCGCAGGCGCAGTCCGTGCCGGTCGCCACAGGCGGCACGCACGATCTCGCCGCCGGGCCGCAGCAGCCGTCCGGTGCGACGGCGTGCGAACTCCTCGGCGCGGTGATCCGCCCGGCGTCCGGCCGCGCGCAGCGCCGCCCGGTCCGCCACCGCGAAAGGTCGCTTGCAGCCGAGTGCGGCGGCCCGGAGTCGAATGCGATCCGTGCGCGGAACGAATGGCGCGAGGGCGTGCTCGAGGCGCGCGAGATCTCGTGCCCGGGCCGCCGCCGAGGCTCGCGGGCGGGCACGCTGCCAATCGAGCAGCACGATTCCGGAAGCGCACACCAACAGGTTTCCGGGATGGAGATCGCCATGTGCCCAGCCGGTGGCGTGCAGCCGCTCGAGCTCCCGCCCGAGCGCCTCCAGCAGCTCGCGGCGGCCGCGCGGGGTTGCGGCGTGCAACGCGGCAAGCAGCGGAATGCCGTCGACCCAGGCCATCGCGAGCAGGCGATCGCCATCGGCGCCGCGCCCGAGCGCCAACGGCTCCGGGACGGGAAGGCCGCTCCGGTGCAACGCGCGCAGCGCGCGCCACTCGCGATCGGCGGCGGCCCGCCCGATCCGGGCCTTGACGCCTTCGCGTCGTGGATGGGGACCCGAGCCGACCCGGAAGTGCTTCACCAGCACGATGCGATCCGGTGTCGCGATGCGCAGGGAACGCCGATGGCGGCTCGCGGCGAGCAAGTCGAAGCGATCCCGGGCGAGGGCCGCGGAGACGGCCTGTGCGAGACGTCCGTCCCCGCACGTCCAGCGCACGGAGGCAGGCGCCGGAATCATGCGGACCGATTCCGGCGGCGCGCCAGAATACGGGCATAGAGCGCACGCACCGCGGCAATTCGGGTCGCGATGCCGTGTTGCTCGGCCTGCTGGCGGCCCGCCGCGCCGCGCGCGCGGCGGACCGCGGGGTCCCTCAGCGTCTCGAGGGCGGCCGCGAAGCCGGTGGCATCCCCGGCATCCGCGACGACTACGGCCCCCTCGCCGAGGATCTCCGCGGCGCCGGCCGCGCTGCTCGTGACGACCGGCAGCGCGGCGGCGGCCGCTTCGAGACACACCGCACCGAACGCGTCGTAGCGGGTCGGCAGCAGCAGCGCGTCGGCTGCGGCGTAGAGGCGTTCGACATCGCTTCGCGGACCGAGGAAGCGGACGCGGGACGCGACGCCGAGCGCTGCGGACCGCGCCTGCCAGGCCGCGGGGGCATCGCTCCCAGCGACCCACAGCATGGTGTCGCCGGCCCGGCTGGACGCCAGGGCGCGCAGCGCGGTGTCGAGGCCCTTGCGTCGCCAACCCGAGCCGACCAGCAACCAGACCGGATCGTCGCCGGTGTCGAGCTCGGCGCGCACGGTCGTGCGGGCCGTGCTCCGGAGTGCTGGGTCGAAGCGGGCGAGATCGATACCGTACGGAATCACTTCGAGGCGTTCGCGGGGAACGCCATGTCGCACCGCGATGTCCTCGGCGACGAAGCGAGACGGGCACAGCACGGTCTGGGTGGGGTCGGCGAAGACGCGCGCCTCGATCGCGAGCAGGATCGCATGGCGCGGAGAAAACCGCCGGGCGGCGTGTCCGAGCCGGGAGTACTGGCGTTCCATGTACGCGGCGTGACTCCCGCCGTCCGCCGAGTACACGTCCTGATGTCGCGTGCGCGAAAACGAGTGCACGATGTCGAAGGCGCCTCGCGGGGCGGCGCGGCGCGCGGCCCGCGAGAAGGTCGCCACGCGAGCCGGCTGCCAGGCGGTCGAGACGGCGACCGGATGCGACTGGATGGCGGCCGCCGGGAGGCTGCGCCGGGCGACGACGTGCACGTCGTCGCCGGCGGCGGCGAGGCCGTGGGCGAGCTGCCACGCGGCGCCCTCGACCCCGCCCAGCGGTTCGAAGCGCTCGATCACGACCGCGATGCGCACTCGCGACGCGGGCCGCGACTCAGCGGCGACGGCGGCGCGCCAGCAGCACGGCCCCGAGCGCGGCAGCGGCGAAGCCACCGACACTGGCGGCCGAGGCGGGGGCCGGCGGAGCGCAACCGGTCGGCGGGCACCAGCGACCCTGCCAGCGACGGGCTTCCGCGAGGGCCGCCGTCTCCGCTTCGGCCGTCGTCGTCGCCGCAGCCGGGACGGATCCCGCGAGGGCGCCGAGCGTGAGCAGGCCCAGGGCGGCATGGCGGAGTCGCGGACGCATGGCGGAAGACTATCGGAGCCGGAGCAAGCTGCCAGAACCGTCCGGTCGTGGGGCGGTTCGCCGGCGCTGGCTTGACGAGCGCCCTTGCGCCCGTACAATGCGACCGCCCCGAGTCAGAATTTCCGAAGGGAGAACGCAGGCTTGCCGGGATCGAGAGCCGCTCTTCCGCCGCTTGCCGAGACGACTCGAGAGACCGCGCCGGAGAAGCGTCGTGGCGTAGACCCGTCGCCGCCGGCGACGGGCGCCGCCGGCGTGGCCGATCTGCCCGGCGCGCCGCCGCTCCCGGCAGGCGCCGTGTCGAGCGCGGCGCGCGGTGCCAAGCGCGAGCACATTCTCGAAGCCGCGATCCGCGTCTTCGCGCTCCATGGCTACCACGGGGCGCGTGTGTCGGACATCGCCGCCGAGGCTGGGATCGCGTACGGCCTCGTCTATCACTACTTCAAGAACAAGGAAGAGATCCTGCGCACGATCTTCGACGAGCGCTGGAACGCCTTCCTGCGCGTCGTCGAGCAAGTGACGCAGGGGCCCGGCACGGCGGCCGAAAAGCTGCACGCGCTGGCCGGGTTGGTGCTGTACGCCTATCGGCGTCGTCCGGACTGGGTGAAGGTGCTGGTGTTCGAGATCCGGCGCTCGTCGCGTTTCTCGGAGCCCGAACAAATCCGTGCGGTCGGTCGTCTGTTCCGGTCCGTCGAGTGCGTCCTGCGAAACGGGCAGGAGGCCGGAGAGCTGCGCGACGACATCGACCCCCAGGTCGCCTGTCTCGCCTACGTCGGAGCACTGGAGACCATGATCACGAGCCAGGTACTCGGTGTGATGCAGCTCCCCGAGGAGCCCGATGCATCCGATGACCGCACGGTGCGGGCCGTCGTCGAGCTGTTCCTCGGCGGGCTGCGGGCTGGTCGAGCGCAATGATCGAGGCGCGCGGTCTCTCGAAGCGCTATGGCGAACTGATCGCCGTGGAAGACGTCAGCTTCTCGATCCAGCCCGGCGAGGTCGTGGGGTTCCTCGGCCCGAACGGCGCCGGCAAGACCACCACGATGCGGATGCTGACGGGCTTCCTGCCGCCGACCGACGGCAGCGTCACGATCGCCGGGCACGACATCTTCGACGAACCGCTCGCCGCGCGCCGCGCCGTCGGCTACCTGCCGGAGACGCCGCCCCTGTATCCCGAGATGAGCGTCGAGGGCTATCTGACGTATGTGGCGAAGATCAAGGACGTGCCGCGGGCGCAGCGTCGGGCCGCCGTCGACCGGGCGCTCGAGCGCTGCGGGCTCGCCGATGTCCGCCGGCGCGTGATCGGCGCGCTGTCGAAGGGCTATCGCCAGCGCGTCGGCCTGGCCCAGGCGATCGTGCACGATCCGTCGGTGCTGATCCTCGACGAGCCGACTGTCGGGCTCGATCCGATCCAGATTCGCGAGATCCGCTCGCTGATCGCCGAGCTGGCACGCGAGACGAAGGGCGACAAGGCCCGCACGGTGATCCTGTCGACGCACATCCTGCCGGAGGTGGAGGCGATCTGCCGGCGGGTCTTGATCCTGAATCGCGGGCGCAAGGTCGTCGACCGACCCCTGGCGGAGCTGCAGGCCGGCGGCGCCAGCCTCGAAGAGATCTTCGCCCGTGCCACGGCCCGGGAGCCGGGAGAGCACGCCGAGCGGCCGGCGCCCGAGGCTCCGTCCGACGATCGGACCGGGGCGCAGGAATCGGAGGTCCGCTCGTGAGGCACGTCGGGGCCATTGCCGGCCGCGAACTGCGTTCCTTGTTCTCGTCGCCGGTGGCGTACGCCGTGCTGGTGCTCTTCGCCGTTTTGGCGGGCTTCTTCTTCCTGTCCGGCGTGCTGCAATTCCAGGACTACATCGTGCGCATGCAGGCGTTCCAGATGGCGCAGCAGCTCGAGGAGCTGAACCTCAACGACCACGTGATCGCGCCGTTCATCCATGTCATGTCGGTCGTGATGCTGTTCCTGATCCCCGGCATCACGATGGGGCTGTTCGCGTCGGAGAAGGCCAACGGAACCCAGGAGTTGCTGTTGACCAGTCCGATCACGATCTGGGAGCTGGTGCTCGGCAAGTTCCTCGCCGCCGCGAGCTTCGTCGCCCTGCTGGTGCTGCTGCTGGCGATCTATCCCGCACTGCTGTTCTGGTACGGCGATCCGGAGCTGGGCAAGACGCTCGCCGGTCTGGCCGGGCTGCTGCTGATCGGCGTCACCTATGCGGCGATCGGCAGCTTTGCATCGGCGGTGACCCAGAGTCAGCTGATCGCGTTCTTCCTGGCCTTCGTGATGCTGCTGGTGCTGTGGATGCTCGGGTTCCTGGCGGATCTCGGGGCGGCTGGCGGCGCGGTCAGCAACGAGTCCTTCGCCGGAGTGCTGCGCTGGCTGTCGACCGCCGAGCACTTCGAGTCGCTGGTGATGGGCCTCGCCGACACCAAGGATCTGGCGTACTTCGCGGCCCTCGTCGCGGGCTTCCTGATCGTGACGCGGGCAGCCGTCGAATCGGTGAGGTGGCGCTGACATGACGGGCATTCCGGCGCTGTTGCTCGGTCTCGGCACGGTCTTCTTCGTGTTCGGGCTGCTGTCCGTCTTCCTGCTGCTCGCCGGGGCGCCGACCGACCTGGCCTGGATCATCAGCAACTTCGTGATCGGCGTGGTGCTGCTGGTCAGTGCGGTGGTCAGCAACTTCGACGCGATCCGCGAGCGGATGGCGTCGGGGGAAGGGCGGCGGATCGGCCGCTACGGCACCAGCGCGGTGCTGCAGACGGTGATCGCCTTGTTCATCGTCGGTGCGCTCGCCTTCTTCGCCAACCGCTATCACCATCGTTGGGATCTCAGCGAAGCCGGCGTGCACTCGCTGTCCGATCAGACACAGAAGGTCCTCGAGGGACTGGAGCAGGACGTCCGGGTCGTCGCCTTCTACCCGAAGACGGAGCAGCCCGCGATTCGCTCGCTGCTCGACAAGTACCACTATGCAAGCCCGCGCTTCCAGGTCGAGTATGCGGATCCCAACCAGCGGCCGGATCTGATCGAGAAGTACGCGGTGGCGCCGGAGAAGCTCGGCGAGGGGCTGCTGTACGTGGCGATCGGCGAGGAGTCGCTCGAGCTCACCGAGCCGGACGAGTCGAAGCTGACCAACGCGATGCTGAAGCTGACACGACAGGGTGAGAAGAAGGTCTACTTCGTTACCGGCCACGGCGAGCGGCCGCCGCTCGGCAAGGATGCCGACGGCAAGGAGGGCTTCGGGCAGGCCGCCGACGCGCTGCGCAACGAGAACTACCAGGTCGAGACGATCCACCTGGAGACCCAGGCGGACGTGCCGGACGACGCCGACGTGGTGATTCTCGCCGGGCCGACGCGTCCGTTGCGACCTGGGGATGCCGACAAGCTGGATCGCTACCTGGCCCGCGGCGGCTCGGTGCTGGCGATGGTGGATCCGCGCGCGCAGACGGATCTCGGCGACACGTTGGCCGCCTGGGGCGTAGAACTCGGAGACGATGCGATCGTGGATCGTCTGCAGAGTCTCTTCGGACAGGCGATGTCGCCGCTCGCCGGGCAGTATGGCGACCATCCGATCACCCGGGAGATGCGTGAGGTGACGCTGTTCCCGATGGCGCGGAGTGTGCGCCCGCGCGCGCCGGCCGACGGGGAGGGGGCGCCGGGCCGCTTCGTCGAACTGGTGCGCACCGGCGACAATGCGTGGGCCGAGCGCGATCTCGACTCGCTCTTCGGGGACGGGACCGCGGAGCTGGGGCCGGACGACCTGCCCGGGCCGGTCGCGCTCGCCGTCGCCGGCCGGCCACAGACCGCGAGTGCGCCGCCCGCCGCCGCGGACGGCGACGACGCGCCGGCGACCCCGCCGGAGCCGCGGCTGGTCGTGTTCGGGGACAGCGACTTCGCCGCCAATCAGGCGATCGGCGCCTACCGCAATCGCGACCTGTTCGTGAACTCGGTGAACTGGCTGCTCGGGGACGAGGAGGCGATCTCGATCCGCCCCAACCAGTCCCGTGCGTCCCGGCTCCTGCTGTCGACCGAACAGCTGTCGCAGATCCGCTACGTGGCACTGTTCCTGCTGCCGCAGGGCATCGCGATCATCGGCGTGCTCGCCTGGTGGAGCCGGCGGCGGGCGCCGGGTCGTTAGGGACCGCGCGGTGTCCTGGCGCAGTACCGGAATCCTGCTGGGGGTCGCACTCGCGCTCGGAGCCGGGATCTGGCTCTCGAACCGGCACGAGACGCAGACCCTCGAGGCGACCGAGCAGGCCAAGCGCCTGTTCGGAGCGCTCGAACCCACACAGATCGAGTGGATCGGACTCACGACCAGCGACGGCCGTCCGGTGCGGCTGGCGCGCCGCGAGGGCGCGTGGCGGGTCGTCGAGCCGATCGATTTCCCGGCCGATGCGACGGCCGCCGATGCCATCGCGACGGCGCTCGCCACGCTGTCCAGCGAGACGGTGCTCGAGGATCCCCAACCGCTGTCCGTGTATGGCCTCGGCGACGAGGCCCGGATCCTCCGCTTCGGTGCGGCGGGCCAGGAGCACGAGCTGCGGATCGGCAAGCCGACGCCGGTCGGCGCCAACCAGTATGCCGTGACCGGAGTGCTGGAAGGCGCTTCCGTCTACACCGTCGCAACGTTCAAGACGTCGAGCTTCGACAAGGCCCTCGATGACCTGCGCGAGCGCCGGCCGCTGCGCTTCGAACGCGGCGACGTGGCTCGCATCGACATCGAGTGGACCGATGGCGGCATCGTCGTGGAACGTCGCGACGACGTCTGGCGGATGTCCGCACCGATCGACGACGAAGCCGACGAGGATGCGATCGAGACGCTGTTGTCGGATCTCGTGTTCCTGCGCGCCGACGGGTTCATCGACGAACCTCCGGCCGCGGCCGAGGTCGGGCTCGACGATCCGGGGTACCGCGTCGTGCTGACCGGCCGCGCGGAGGAAGGGGAGGAGCCGCCGCGCTGGGAGCTCGCGATCGGGCACCGGATCGACGACGAGACGCGTGTGGCAAAGGCCGCCGAAGCGGCCCTGTACGCGATTCCCGAACCGAGCTTCGAGAAGCTGCCGAAGCGTGTCGATGCCTTCCGCTTCAAGCAGCTCTCCCGGTACGTGGCGAGCGACGCCGAGCGCTTCGAGCTGGTGTTCCAGGATCCGGCGGCGTCGCCGGGAGCGACCGGGATCGTCACGATCACCGGGACCCGTGGCGAATCGGGCTGGGAGACGACGCCGGAGCCGATGGCCGCCGAGCTCGCGTCGCGGTTCGTCGCGGAGCTGGCGCGTCTCGACGCCGCCGACATCGCCGCCGATGGAATGGGTCCCGAGGAACTCGAAGGTCTCGGCCTCTCGCCGGCGCACACGGCGATCCGGGTCTTCGGCAAGTCGCCCGAGACGGGCGGCGACGCGCCGGTGCTCGCCGACGTGCAGTTCGGCGTCCTGCAGGGTGACCGCGTGCTCGCGAAGCGGGCCGACCGCCCGACCGTCTTCCGGATGGACGCGGCCCTCGCCGAACACGTTCCGGTGAGTCTCGAGGCGTTCCGGAACCGTTTCGTGTCGACCGCGCCGGCCGCCGACGCGGCGGATCGCGACGAGGGGCTCTCGCTCGACGGCGCCGGATCAGGCCCGGATCACGACGCCTTCGCGCCCGACGCGGGCGGAACGCCCTAGCCGCGCAGCAGCCGGAGCAGGTCGTCGTGCAGGATCCCGTTGCTGGCGAGGATCTCACGGCCGTCCGCGGGCACCGGGCCGCCGGCGAGATCACTGGTGCGGCCGCCGGCCTCCTCGACGATCAGGATGCCGGCGGCGACGTCCCACGCGTGGAGCTTCAGCTCCCAGTAGCCTTCGAAGCGGCCGCAGGCCACGTAACAGAGGTCGATCGCCGCGCTGCCGTCCCGACGCACGCCGCCGGCGGCCTTCACGGCTCGGGTCAGCAGGTCGAGGTTGTCGACGGGCGAGTCGTGGACGTCGTAGGCGAAGCCGGTCGCGAGCAGCGCGCGCTGCACGGTGGCGGCGGTGGAGACCCGGATCGCTTCCCCGTTGCGCCGAGCCCCGCCGCCGCGCATCGCGTCGAACAGCTCGTCGCGCAGCGGCTCGTAGACGACGCCGACGGTTCGGATCCCGGCATGCTCGACGCCGATCGACACGCAGAAGAACGGGTATCCGTGCGCGAAGTTCACCGTCCCGTCGAGCGGGTCGATGATCCAGCGCCAGGCGGCGCCGCCATCCTCGTGGGCGCCGCCTTCTTCGGCGAGGATGTCATCGCCGGGGCGCTCCCGGCGCAGTGTTTCGACGATGAGCTGTTCGCACGCACGGTCGACCTCCGTCACCAGGTCGATGGCGCGGCTCTTCGAAGAGATCTGGAGCGCCGTCTCGTAGCGCCTGCGCTGGACCGCACCGGCTTCGCGGGCGAGGCGGATGGCGAGCGCCCGGACCTGCTCGACCTCTGCCAGATGCGGGGTCGTCACGACGGCACCTCTTCGTCGTGGTCCTGCGCCGGGGCGGCCGGCAACCGGAACAGGCGCCGCGCGTTGGCGGTCGTCGCACGCGCGATCTGCTCCGGCGCGACGCCGCGCACCGCCGCGATCGCCGCGCCGACGTGCACGACATAGGCCGGTTCGTTGCGCCGTCCGCGGTGCGGTACCGGCGCCAGCAACGGGCAGTCCGTCTCGAGGAGCAGGCGGTCGAGCGGCAGCGCCGCGGCGACCTCCCGGACCTCCTTGGCGTTGCGGAAGCTGACGATGCCGGAGAACGAGATCTCGAGCCGCGCGTCGAGGGCGCGCCACGCGAAGTCGAGCGATCCGGTGTAGCAGTGCAACACACCGGCGACCTCACCGCGGCCTTCCGCAAGCCAGATGTCGAGCAGCTCGTCCCAGGTGCCCGGTTCGTCGCCGCGCACGTGGATCGAGACGGGCAGGTCGCGCTCGCGAGCCCAGACCACGTGCTCGGCGAAGACCGCACGCTGCTGCTCGCGCGGTGAGTTCATGTAGTGATAGTCGAGCCCGCACTCGCCGACCGCGACCACCCGTGGCCGGCCCAGCCACTCGGCGAGCGATCTGCGGCCGGCATCGTCGAGCTGTTGCGCATCGTGTGGGTGGACGCCGACGGCAGCCCAGATATCGTTCCGCTGCGCCGCGAGCTCGACGGCGGCGCGATTGGCGTCGATCCCCCAGCCTGCGCCGATCGCGATCATCGCCTCGACGCCGGCCGCGCGGGCGCGCGCCAGCACCGCCTCTCGGTCCGCGTCGAACTCGGCGGCCGTCACGTGCGTGTGGCTGTCGATCCACATGCGCGCGTCAGTCCTCCGTCCGCAGCTCGATGCGCGGGAACAACGCCGCACCTTTGTCGATGCGCGTGCCCGGAGCGAGAGCGTCCCACGCCTGCGCAGCGTCCGGCAGGCGCGCGTCGGCGAGCAGATCCGGAACTCCGAGCCGCTCCGCGATCCCCTGCGCGGCGTTCGGCAGGAACGCAGCGAGCAACAGCGCGAGCGCACGCAGGCCCCGGCACGCCGTGGCGAGGCTCGTGCGCACGCGGGCTTCGCCGTCCGGCTGCTTTGCGGCCTTCCACGGCGCCTGCGTGTCGAGATAGCGGTTCACGGTGCTGGCCAGATCGAGGATCGCCGCCAGCGCGTCGTGGGGTCGCAGGGTGGCCATCGCGTGGGCGACGGCGTCCGTCGTGGCGACCGCCGCCGCGGCGACGGCATGCTCGGCGTCGCCCTCGTTCTCCGGTGCCGGCACACGGCCGTCGCACCATTTCGCCACCAGGTTGAGGGTACGGCTCACCAGGTTGCCGAGGTTGTTGGCGAGGTCCGCATTGACGCGCGAGGCCAGGGCCTCCTCGCTGAAGCCCGCGTCGAGGCCGAAGCTCATCTCGCGCAGCAGGAAGTAGCGGAACGCCTCGAAGCCGTAGCGGTCCCGCATCGCCAGCGGTGAGACCATGTTGCCGAGGCTCTTCGACACCTTGCGGTTGTCGACGTTCCAGTAGCCGTGCACGTGCAGCCGCCGGTACGGCGGCAGGCCGATCGTCTTCAGCATGATCGGCCAGAAGATCGCATGCGGCTTCAGGATGTCCTTGCCGATCAGGTGCTCGACGACGTCCCAGCGCGCGGCGAAGGCCGGATCGTCCGGATAGCCGGCGCCCGTCAGATACGAGATCAGTGCGTCGAACCAGACGTAGCAGACGTGTTCCGGATCGAAGGGCAGCTCGACGCCCCAGGCGAGCCGTGACTTCGGGCGCGAGATCGAGAGGTCGCCGAGGCCGCTCTCGTCGCGCAGCATCGCGAGCGCCTCGTTGCGGTAGCGCTCGGGTGTGATGAACTCCGGATGGCGCTCGATGTGGTCGCGCAGCCAGTCGAACTCGCGACTCATCCGGAAGAAGTAGTTGCTCTCCCGCCGCGGCTCCGGCGCGCGCTCGTGGTCGCGGCAGAGTCCGTCCACCAGATCGCGCTCGGTGAGGAAGCGCTCGCAACCGATGCAGTACAGGCCGTCGTACTCGCGCTGCTCGATCCAGCCGGCCTCCCAGACTCTCTGCAGGATCGCCTGCACGTTGCGGGTGTGCGTCGGGTCCGTGGTCCGGACGAACGCATCCGGTGCGATGCCGAGTTCCGCCCAGGTCTGCTGGAAGGTCGCCGAAATCTCCGCGGTGAACGCGGCCGGAGCGACCCCCCGCGTCGCCGCGGCCTCGACCATCTTCTCTCCGTGCTCGTCGGTTCCCGACACCGAGAAAGCGTCGGCTCCGAGCAGTCGGCGCCAGCGTACCAGCGTGTCGGCGACGACGGTCGTATAGGTGTGGCCGATGTGCGGTGCGGCGTTGGCGTAGTAGATCGGTGTCGTGACGTAGAGCGGTCCGGCGCCAGGCGTCGGGTCGGCCGGGTCCGCGGATCGCTTCATCGCAGGGCGCCCTGCAGCGCGAGCAGCGCGTGCTCGGCCACCATCTGCGGGTTGGCGTTGCGCTGCGCGAGCGACTTGCGGCAGCTCTGCAGCTCGCGAAAGGCCGCCAGTTCGCGGTCGAGACTCCGCTCGCCGGCCTCGACCCGGCTCGCCGTGCGATCGCGCAGCCACAACGACGCGACGTGCAGCAAGCCGCCGACGGCGGCGGCCGCCTCCGCGCGCGCGCCGCGGAACTCCTCGGTCCAGTCGAGCAGCGCCGGGATCTCGAGCTGCCCGACGCCGGCGAGGCGCTCGACGAGGGCCTGCGTCTCCGGATCCTCGGCGAGCTGCGGCGGCGGGGCGGGGAAGGCCACGCGTTGACAACGCGAACGGACCGTCGCGAGCAGCCCCGTCGCCGTCGTCGTGACCAGCACCAGGGTCGTCTCCGGCGGCGGCTCCTCGAGCAGCCGCAGCAGCGCGTTCTGGGCCTCCTGGTTCAGCCATTCGGCATCGGCGATCACGGCTGCGCGCCGGCCCCCCTCGGCGGAGCGCAGCCGCATGCGCTCCTGGATCGCGCGGACCTGGCCGATCCGGACACGCGTATCGTCGGCGCCGCGCTCCACCCACACCAGATCCGGGTGATCGCCGACATGGCGGTACAGCGGACCCTTCTTGCCGGTGCCGTCGAGCGCGATGTCCTCGTGCACCGTCGAGCGGCGGCAGGCGGCGCAGGTCTCGCAGGGTCGCTCGCCGGCAGCGGCTTCGCAGACGAGCCCGCGAACGAAGCCGAGCGCCGCCCGGCGCGGGGTCTCCCCCGGACCGGACAGCAGATACGCCGAATGCACCCGGCCGGAGGCCAGCGCGCGGCGCAACAGGGTATCGGCTTCCGGCAGTGAACCCGTCATCGAAAGGCGGATTCTAGGGACTCCACGGATTCGCGCGAGCACCGACCCCGCGCTGCCGCGAGTCGAATGTCCTCTTGTGAGCGCGGCAGGCGCAGGGAAGCGCAGGGACGGCGATCTCGGCGCGCTCGGAGACCATGCAGCCGCGTTTCCCGGGGTCGTGCCTGATCGTGAACGGCGACGTGCTTTGTGCGTTTGCAGATCCCGACGGCAGTCTGCACGCGCGTGACGTCGTAGCCGAGCCTGCTCGTCCTCGCGAACTCACCCGGGCTGAAAATCTGCTTGACCCCCCCCCCGTGTATCGAAGGATCGAGGTTGGGCTGTACGCGGTGTGTCAGGAGGGGCCATGCCGGGACGCGTTGTCTCTTGGGTCGTTGTGGTTGGAATCATCGTCTACGCCGTCCTGGCTTGTCATGACGGACTCGATGCACCAGCAATCACGATCTCCTCTCCGCAGTTTGCCACGACGATCTCGGGGACGATCTCCGGGTGCACCCAGAATCATGGAACCCCGGCTAGCGGTTGCGCTCAGAAGGTTCGCGCCGTGGCCGTTGGTGCTGCCTGCGGAGCGGCTGCCATCGCCGAGGCCGATCTGTCCGGAAGTGAAGGAGGAAGCTGGACGCTCCAGGGCCTCTCTGCGGGGATCACGTACAGCGTCTATGGGATCAGCCAAGGAGGCTCCGGGACCGCTTGTTCCGCACCGAGCAATGTGACCACGAACGCGAGACCCCTCGCTTCGCAGCTCTTTGGTATCGCGACGCCAAACAACCGAACCATCACCGGATCCATCACGCCTTGCGAAGATGATGCGCTGCCACACAGCAGTTGCGCACAGACCGTGATTGCGGTCGATTCGGGGGCTTCGTGCACCATCGACTGCTCATGCACTGGACCCATTCGAGGGTCCGCGCCGACGAGCAGCGGCTTTTGGGCAATTGCCGACAGCAGTGGTGAGAACATTCGGCCGGAGAGAGAATACCGTGTCTACGCAAGGAGCGACGACGGAGAATTCTCGACCTGCTCCGATGGGAGCAACTTCGCTACGACCCCTCGTACGATCGACGGCTGCGAGAAGTACGCTGCAAACTACTTCGCCGTATCGCCCGATACCACGAGTGTCCGAGGAGTCCGGGCCGTGTGGCAGGTCGCGGACGCATTCGCGATCGACTGGCAGTTCGGAGGATTCTCCCAGTCCGCGATCCTGATCGCTGTGAACCAGGAGCCGCTCTTGCTTGGCAACGGCGAGGGCAACGAGAATGCCGAGAGCATCGAGGTGGGTGTCACTCGAGGATTCGGAGACAGCGATGTCCTCGCCTATTTCACGGCTTGGAACCGCCGCGCCACAGACGACTTCCTGGAGGTACCGATCGCCGGCATACCGTCGGTCGGACTGACGGTCGAAGGTCGAATCCTCAACTGCGCCCTGAATCCTTCCCAGTCGGGTTGCAAGCAACCTTGGAGTTCGACGAACTCTCCCTTCGAGTACGCTGCCTGCATTGGAGGCGGCTGCGTCAACTGGGACAAGACGAACCTGGGCAGCCTCGCTCCGGGTCCCGGCACGCCCGATTTCTGGATCGGGCTCGAGGCTACCTGTAATATCTATCCCGGGAGCACGTCTCCTCCCAGTCGTATCGACACGACAACGGTGAGGGGCATCCAGTATCGCTGGCTGGGCAGTTGGTCCAATCTTCACAACCTGAACCCGCGCCCAACGCTCGGAAAATTCCCTTCCCCTTCTTCGATCCACGGGACGGACTGCTGCAACGGAGTCGTTCCCGGGACGAACGACCAGTGCAAACAACCGCTGGACTTTCTGTACTTCTTCAATTCGCTCACGCCCAAGACCTGCGGGACGTTCTGAGAGGAGAGCATCAGGATGCACCGATCGACCGTCGTGTACCTCTTACTGGTGCTCGGACTCGCGCTAGGGAATGAAGCTCGGGCGGAGCCTCCGGACTTCGCAGTGGAGATCGAGCCGGGCCTCACGTCCCGAATGACACCGAACGACGTGGCTCAGGTAGTTCTCTCTCGGCTGGCAGAGCCGCAAGTCGTGGTTCCCGGTGCCGCAGGAGTGCCGGAGCTCGTTCCGCCGGCTCCGCGAATCCTGTCCATGAAACTGCGTTCGGGCAACCCGTGGAAGACGAGGATGGTGCGGGATGACGGGTCTGTCGAGGAGATCGGGTCGGATGTGGTATGGGTCGTTCATGCGAAAGGCAGCTTTGTCAGCCGGCGGAGTTGGCCCGGCAAGGGGCCTATTGTTCGCAGCTCTGGCTTCTACGTGCTGGATGATGAGACGGGACAGATCATTGCGCGCGGAACGCTTCCCCCTCCCGAGCCCGATGGCGACTGAGGCCACTGCGCTCGGGATCGCCCGCGCGGCCGCGCGGGAAGAATCCGTCGCGATTGCAGATCTCGGCGGCGCGCGTTCGGGTGTGCGTTTGCGATGCACGCGCTGCACAACTCGATCGCCGTTGCGTTCTTGCTCGGGGCCGACCAGTTCGCCAGCTGAGGCCGGGACCGTCCCGCGCGCAACGGCACCAGGGGCTACGAACCGAGTACCCCCAGCTCGCGGCCGACCCGCGCCAAGGCATCGAGCGCGCGATCCAGGTGCGCGCGCTCGTGGGTCGCCATGTACGAGGTGCGGATCATCGCGCGGCCTTCCGGCACGGCCGGCGAGATCACGCAGTTCACGAACACGCCCTCCTCGTGCAGGCGCTTCACCATGCGCATCGCGCGCAGGTCGTCGCCGACGACGATCGGAATCACCGGCGAGTCGGAGTCGCCGGTATCGAAGCCGAGCGCGCGCAGCTCGCGCTTCATGTAGGCCGTGACCTCGAGCAGTTGCTTGCGGCGTTCCGGTTCGCGCTCGACGATCGTGAGCGCCTGCAGCGCGGCGGCCGCCGACGCGGGGGGCAGCGCCGCCGAGAAGATCGCCGAGCGTGCGGTGTGCCGGATGTATTCGAGGATCGCGGCGTCCCCGGCGACGAAGCCGCCGATCGCCGCGAGGGACTTCGAGAACGTTCCCATCACCAGGTCGACGTCCGCCTCGACGCCGAAGTGTTCCGCGGTCCCGCGGCCCGACGCGCCGAGTACGCCGAGCCCGTGGGCGTCGTCCACCATCAATCGCGCGCCGTAGCGCCGTTTCAGCGCGGCGATGCCTGGCAGCGGCGCGAGGTCTCCCTCCATCGAAAAGACGCCGTCGACGACGATCAGTCGGCCCCAGCCGTCCGGCACGGCTTCGAGCTTCTTCTCAAGGCTCGCAAGGTCGTTGTGCTGGAACTTGTAGATCTTGCCGAAGCCGAGCCGGGCACCGTCGAGGATGGAGGCGTGGTCGAGCGCATCGAGGATCGCGACGTCGTGTCGGCCGAGCAGGCACGAGAGCGTGCCGAGATTGACCTGGTAGCCGGTCGAGAAGGTCAGCGCCGCCTCGCGTCGCATGAACGACGCGAGACGGGCCTCGAGCTCCTCGTGCAGGTCGAGCGAGCCATTGAGCAGCCGGGAGCCGGCGCAGCCGGTGCCGTAGCGCGCCAGCGCGGCGGCGGCCGCCGCCTTCACCTCGGGATGGTTCGTGAGGCCGAGGTAATTGTTGGAGCCGAGCATCACCAGCCGCTGGCCGTCGGCCATGACGACCTCCGGATCCTGCGCGGAGGCAAGGGTCCGGTAGTACGGGTAGAGGCCGGCCGCCCGCACGTCCTGTGCGGTGTGGTAGTCGAGGCATTTCTGGAAGACGTCCAAACCGGGAACCCTCCGCAGGGGGGGAGGACGGCCCGGATTGTAACGAAACGACGTCGTGACGCGGTGGATGTGGCCCCCGCGGGCAAGGAGCGGCATCGTACCGACCATGCGAGACGGAGCGTTCCGCGGCCGGCGCGCGCTGGTGACAGGGGGATCGAGCGGCATCGGGCGCGCGCTCGCGTTCGCGCTCGCCCGGGCCGGGGCGCACGTCGGAATCGTCGCGCGTCGCACGGAGGCGCTCGAGGAGACGACCGCCGCGCTGCGGGCCGCGGCGCCGGCGAGCGCGGTGACCCACGCCGTCGCGGATGTGGCGGATCCGGAGCAGGCGGGCCGCGCGGTGGCCGCGTGCGCGACGGCGCTCGGCGGCCTCGACCTGCTCGTGAACAATGCCGGCATCGCGGTGGCCCGGCGTTTCGAGGACACGCCCCTCGAGGTCTATCGCGAGTTGGTCGACGTCAACTTCCTCGGGGCCGTGCACATGACGCGCGCGTCCCTGGGCCACCTGGGTCCGGGGGCGAACATCCTCAACGTGTCGTCGCTGGCCGGTGCGCTCGCCGTGTTCGGCTACGCCGCCTATGCCCCGAGCAAGTTTGCATTGACGGGGTTCTCGGAGGTGCTGCGGCAGGAGCTGCGCCCGCGCGGGATCACGGTGTCGGTCCTGCTGCCACCCGACACCGACACGCCGCAGCTGGCCGAGGAGAACCGCGACAAGCCGGCGGAGACCCGTGCCCTGGCCGGGACCGTGCCGGTGCTCGCGCCGGAGACCGTGGCCGACGCCGCCCTGGCCGGCCTCGTACGCGGCCGCGCGTGGATCGTGCCGGGCTGGCGGGCCCGCGGCGTCCTGTTCGCCGCGCGCCATTGCCCCGGCCTCGTGCGCTGGAGCGTCGACCGCGAGATCGCGCGGGCGCGTCGCGGCGCGGGCTGATCACCGCGGTGAGCCCCCGGCCGGCGCGTCTCAAGTGCTCCGCCGCTTCGGCCGATTCGGACCCACGGTTGCGTACCGAAGGGGGACGGAGAATGGCATTGTTCGGCAGTCGGAGCGATGAGGGTCAGCAGCCGGGAGAGGCGGACGCCCGCGGTGGTTCGAGCTTCCCCGGTGCGAGTGCCGCAGTCAGCGCGCCGTCGCGCTCGGCGCTCAGCGCCTTCATCGATCAGGGCTCCGAGTTCGAGGGCAAGCTGAGCTTCAAGGACACGGTCCGGATCGACGGCTGTTTCCGCGGCGAGATCGCGAGTGAGAACACGCTCGTCGTCGGGGAGACCGGCGAGATCTTCGCGAGCGTGCGTTCCTGCACCGTCGTGGTCGCCGGCACCGTGACGGGCGATGTCGTGGCGAGCGACCGGCTCGTGCTCGAGAAGACCGCCCGCGTCGATGGTGACGTGACGGCCGGCACGCTCCAGATGGAGGACGGCGCCAGCCTGAACGGTCGCCTCACGATGAAGCGCCGCGACGCCAAGAACTGACGTCGCACCCCGGCTCCCCGTGCCGTCAAGAAAGGGGTCGGGTTCGTTTCGTCAACTTTTCCCTTTGGGAAAAGTTGACGAAACGAACCCGACCCCTTTCTTGACGGCGGGCGGGTCAGTGCGGATCGACCGGCACGACGTCACGGATCGCTGGGATTTCGCGTCGCAGCGTCGGCTCGATCACGAAGCGGAGCGTCGCGAGCTGGGCCGGACAGTGGACGCAGGCACCCTGGAAGAGCAGGCTCACGCCGCCGTCCTCGTCGACGGCGGCGAGTTCGACGTTGCCGCCATCGAGCAGCAGACCGGGTCGGAGCCGATCGAGGACGGTTTCGACCTGCCTCCGGAGCCGTCGCACCGCCTCGAGATCTTGCGCCATGGACGCTGTATCGGTCGCGCCCGGGCCGTCGTTGAGGGAAGCGTCCAGCGGGGGTAGGCTGCTGTCCATGCGTGTCACGGTTCGGCTGTTCGGACAGATCCGCGAGGCCGCCGGGGTCCGAGAGCTGCACGTCGAGCTGCCGGTCGCGGCGAGCGCCCGGCTGCTCCGGGCGCGGCTCGCAGAGCAGATCCCGGCCTTCGCCGCACCGGACGCGCGGCTGCGCGTATCGGTGAATCGCGAGCTCGCGTCCGACGACGCGCCGCTCGCAGACGGCGACGAGGTGGCCTTCCTGCCGCCGGTCTCGGGCGGCTCCGGCGTCGTTGCTGCGGTGGCTGCCGAGAGTCCGGCGCGCTGCACGCTCTCCGGTGAACCGCTCGACCCCGAGGAGGTCTGCGCCCGGGTCGCCGGGCCGGACGCGGGTGGGCTCGTGAGCTTCGTCGGCACCGTGCGCGACCACGCGCGCGGGCAGGCGATCGAGCGGCTCGAGTACGAGGCTTATCCCGAGATGGCGATCCAGGAGATGGACCGGATCTGCGACGAGGCAGGGCGGCGTTGGCCCGGCACCCGGGTCGCCATCGCGCATCGGACCGGATCGCTCGGGATCGGCGAGTTCGCCGTGGTCGTCGCGGCCGCCTCGGCGCACCGGGCCGAGGCGTTCGAGGCCTGCCGCTTCGCGATCGACGAGCTCAAGCAGACCGTGCCGATCTGGAAGAAGGAGATCGCGAGGAGCGGAGCGTACTGGGTGGATGACCACGCGTGAAATCGGCCCAGCGGACACACGAGCAAGACGCCTCCAGCGTCGCCGCGCATCGGGCCGACGCGCCGGCCAGCGTGCCGGCGGTCGTGATCACGGTCAGTGACTCGCGGACCTTCGCCGACGACCACGGGGGCTCGCTGTTGGCAGAGCTGCTCGAGCAGGCGGGTCATCGGCTGGTGGGCCGGACGATCGTGCCCGACGACGTCGATGCGATCCAGCAGGCGCTCGACGAGGCCGTGATGCGCGACGACGTCCGCGCGATCTTCCTGACCGGCGGCACCGGGATCGCCCCGCGCGACGTCACGCCGGAGGCGTTGCACCCGGTGCTGGACCGGGTGATCCCGGGCTTCGGCGAACTGTTCCGGATGCTCTCGTACCAGGAAATCGGCGCCGCGGCGCTGCTCTCGCGGGCGCTGGCGGGGACCGTGCGGGGGCGCCTGGTGGTGGCGCTGCCGGGCTCGCGAGCCGCGATCCGCCTCGCGATGGAGAAGCTGCTGCTCCCGGAACTCGGCCACCTTGCGGGCGAAGCGTCGAAGGGACGCTGAGCGGATCGTGACGCCGCGTCTGGCGCCGATCCTGTCGTGCGGGCTCTGTCTGCTCGTGTGCGCCGCGTCGTTGCCGGTCCGGGCCGAGCTGTGGATCTGGGTCGATGACGAAGGACGCACGCACGTCACCGACGATGAGCGCAAAGTGCCCGCCGTCGTGCGCCCGCGCGACGCCGGGGAAGCGGAGCTCGATGCGCTGTGGGGAGGACGCGTGCGCGGCCCCGAGCCCGCGCCGACGGTGCGCCACTCGAGCCGTCCCGAGGATCGTGCCGCCGCGCTGGTCCGCGGCGCACTCGAGGATCTCGCGCGCGGCGAGCAGGGGCGCGCTGCCGCGGCGCTCGACGGGGCGCTGCGCAGCGATCCGCACAACGTCGAGGCGCACTGGTACCTCGCGTTGCTGGATCGACAACGCGGCCGGCTCGACTCGTCACGGAGACACCTGGAAGCGTTCCTTGCACGCGCGGGGGATTCGCACGACGCGTGGCGGGCGTCCGCGCAGCGGCGGCTGGCGGCCATCGCCGACGAGAAGCGACTGGCCGCCGCGCAGGCCGCCGAGGGGCCGCTGCGTCTGGCCGCCGCCGAGAGCCCGAACTTCCGGATCCAGTACGACGAACAGCTCGGTGCGACCCAGCCGGACTACGCGCGCCACGTGGCTCGTTGGCTCGAGGAGGCGCGCGCGCACGCCCGGCGCCGGCTCGGCGTCGTGCCGGCGGAAAAGATCGGCGTGGTCTTCTACGGCAAGGCCGCGTACCTGGCCGCCCACCGCCATCGTTTCAGTTTCCCGACCGTGGGTTTCTACGACGGCCGCATCCACGTGGCGTCGGCCGCCCATCCCGCCGGTGAACTGCGCGCGTTGCTGTTCCACGAGTACGTCCACGCCGTCTTCGCGGAGCGGACCGGCGGACACCGTCCGTTCTGGCTGAACGAGGGCCTCGCGGAACTCGCCGAGCGCGCGTCGAGCGGGCAGGAGCCGCTCGCGCGGCGCGAGCAATCCGCCCTGCGCGAGAGCATCGCCGGCGGGGCGTGGGTTCCGCTGGCCGAACTGGCCGCGGGCTTCGGGGGACTTCCGGAAACAACGGCGCGCCTCGCCTATCTCGAGTCCACGGCGGCGGCCGGGTGGGTCGTCGCGCGCGCCACGCCGTCCGAGATCGCGGCGCTGCTCGAGCGACTGGGCGCCGGGGAAGCGACCGACGCGGCGTTGCGCGGCGTCCTCCGTGTCGACACCGAGGCGATCGACGCCGCCATCCGGCGCGAGATCGAAGCGGAGTTCACGCCGGCGGCCGGTTGATGGCGCGGCGCCGGTGCGGCCGACGGTCAGGCGCGGCCGCGGGATTCGCCGGTGGCGACGGCGCGCGCGATCAGGTGCGCGAGCCGCAGCGGCTCCGGGAGGTCCGCCTTGCGCCTCGAGGCGGCGACCAGCGCGGCCGCCTGCGGCGCCTCGATGCCGGCGCACGCGACCCACGGGCCGTTCTCGATCCAGAACGCCGGCGGAGTGCCGGCCACGATCGAGAGTCGCGCCCCGAGCCCGGCCGTGCGCAGCGCGTCGGCCAGCCGATGATCCGACGGATCGCGCCGGTTCACGACGATCACCGGCAGGGCGATCGCGGCCGCGAGTGCGCGCACGTCGACGACGCCGAGCCCGGCGATCGTGATGCCGCCGAGCACGACGCCGGACAGTCCCCGCGCGAGCCGCAGCTCGCCGATCCAGCCGGCGAGGAACGCCGTCGCGTCGTCGCCATCGACCGGGAAGCGGGTCATCGCGACGCCCTCGACGAGGTCGGCGCCTTCCATCCGGACCGCCACGATCGGGACCTCCGGGTCGCGATGGCGGTCGAAGGCGCCGTCGTCGAGGCCGAGCACGTGCGGGCGGCGCAGCGCGTGAAGGCTCATCGTGACTTCGGATTCCTACGCACGCAGGACGAACTCATGCAATCCCTCCGCGGTTTCCTCGCACACCTCGACCCGCTCGACCCGCGCCGCGGGCGGGCCTTCGCCGCAGAAGGCGACGGCGGCCGCGACGGCGCCGGCGGGACCCTCGAAGACCGCTTCGACGCTGCCGTCGGGACAGTTGCGGACCCAGCCGGCGAGTCCGAGCGCCTGCGCGCGCTGCTGCGTCGCGCCGCGGAACCACACGCCTTGCACGCGACCCCGGATGCGGACGCGCCTTCTCTGCCGGCCCTGTCGATCTTGCCCTTGCCCTGCCGCGTCGTCACCCATCGCGCCTCTCTCCGCACCTGCGCTCCGCCGGTCGCCTCGGGCCGTTGCGCTAGCGTCCGCTGCGAGAGCTCGCGGGCCGAGGCGTCCTCGGCGGCGCGGCGAGCCGAGCGTGCAGCGAGCCACGAGGACTCCGGGCGATGACGGCAGACGTTCGAGACGGAACACTTTCAAGACGGAACACTTTCGAGACAGGACACTAGCGGACCATGACCACTCGACTCGACCCGTCCGGATCCGGCTCTGCGCGGTCGGCGCGCACCGCGAACGCGGGGCGCCCGGCGCTCGAGGCGCTGCTGCCGGAAGCCCGCGCCGCGCTGCCGGACGTCGTCGCCCTGCGCCGGCGTCTGCACGAGAACCCGGAACTCGGCCTGCTGCTGCCCGATACGCAGAAGGCCGTGCTCGACGCGCTCGCGCCGCTCGACCTCGAGCTCCACACGGGCGGCAGCACCAGCGCCATCGTCGCGACGCTGCGCGGTGCGCGGCCTGGCGGCACGCTGCTGTTGCGCGCGGACATGGACGCGCTGCCGATGCCGGAGCACACCGGATTGCCCTTCGCGTCGCGTTACGAGGACCGCATGCACGCGTGCGGCCACGACGCCCACGTGGCGATGCTGGTCGGCGCCGCCGGCCTGCTGGCACGCCGCCGCGACGAGCTGGCCGGGACCGTGAAGCTGCTGTTCCAGCCGGGCGAGGAAGGCCACGGCGGCGCGCGCATCCTGGTCGAGGACGAGGGCCTGCTCGCGGTGACGCCGGCCGTCGACGCCGCGTTCGCGATCCACGTGGACTCGACGCTGCCGCCGGGCCGCATCGCGCTCCGCCCCGGGCCGATGCTCGCATCCGCGGATGTGTTGTCGATCGACCTGCACGGGCGCGGCGGCCACGCGTCGATGCCGCACCACGCCGTCGATCCGATCCCGGTCGCATGCGAGATCGTGCTCGCCCTCCAGAGTTTCGTGACGCGCCGGATCGATGCGTTCGATCCGGTCGTGATCACGATCACGCGCCTCTCCGGCGGCACCACGACCAACGTGATCCCGGCCGCGGCGAACCTGCTCGGGACCATCCGCAGCACGTCGGAACGCGCCCGTACGGCCGCCCACGAAGGCATTCGGCGGGTGGCCGCGGGAATCGGCGCCGCGCACGAAGTCGACGTGAAGGTCCACATCCTCCCCGGCTATCCCGTGACGGTGAACGACGCACCGTTCATCGACTTCACGCGCGGCGTCGCCGCCGAGCTGCTCGGCGAGCGTGCAGTCGTCGACCTCCCGAAGCCGATCATGGGGGCCGAGGACTTCTCGTACGTGCTGCAGCAGGTGCCCGGTGCGATCGTGTTCCTCGGCGCCCGGCCGCCCGGCGAGCACGCCGAGCCGCTCCACTCGAGCTCCATGACGATCGACGAGGAGGCGCTGGCCACCGGCGTCGCGCTGCACGCTGCGATGGCGCTGCGCTGGCTCGCCGCGCACGAGACGGCCGGATGAGCCGAGCCGGCGAGGCCGGCGATCGCGGCGCGGTCCGGGCCATGCCGGCGCGCTCCGACGCCGAGACGCACGCCGGACCCTGGCCGCTCCCACCGCACGCGGCGCGCACGTTCTACAACGTCGCCGACGCGTGGCTCCCGGATCGGGCCGCCGGGCGGGACGTCGTCGCGGCGCTCGCGTGTGGCGGGCTCGAGCCCGCCGCGTGCGCACGACTCGTCCGCGATCTCTGCTGGCTCGAGTGGTCGCCACGTCTGCTGCTGCACTCGACGCGCGGTCTGAGCTGGCTCCCGCGCGACGCTCGTCGCGCCTGGCTCGATCGCGTCGCGCGCCGGGGTCCGTTCCGCCGGGCCGCCGTCCGCGTCCACCGGGCAATCCTGAAGACGGACGGCTAGGGCTGCCGTCCGGCGCGGGCCGCCCGGCCAAGCGCGAAGGTCTCGGCGTCTCTCAGTCTCGCGACGGCGCGTAGTACTCGAAGTCGACCAGGTTCTCGTGCAGATAGTCGCGCAGCCGGGAAACCACGCGGGCTTCGAGTTGACGGACGCGCTCGCGCGTGACGCCGAACTCATCGCCCATCTCTTGGAGCGTCTTCGGTTCCTCGGCGAGGATGCGCTCCTGCACGATGCGCTGCTCGCGCTCGTCGAGCGTCTCGGCGAAGGCGTGCACGTTCTCGAGGAAGACCCGGCGCAGCTCCTCGTCGGCGACGCTCTGCTCCGCCGACGGCACGCTGGACGCGAGGAAGTCGCCGTAGCTGGCGCCGCCCTCGTCATCCGAGTGCGCCGGCGCGTCGGTCGAGAGATCGCTCTGGCCGAGACGCTGCTCCATGTCGCGGACGTCGTCTTCGCTGACGTCGAGGCGCTCGGCGATCAGCCGCGGCTCGACCTCGATGCCCTGGCGTTCGAGCTCGCGCTTCTCCTTGTTCAGGCGGAAGAACAGCTTGCGCTGCGCGCGGGTGGTGCCGAGCCGGACCAGCCGGATGTTGTCGAGCAGGTACTTGAGGATGTAGGCGCGGATCCAGTACGCCGCGTACGAGGAGAGCTTGACGCCCTGATACGGATCGAAGCGCTGGACCGCCTGCAGCAGTCCGACGTTGCCCTCCTGGATCAGGTCCAGCACGTTGGTCCAGCTGCGCCGGTACTCCATCGCGATCTTCACGACGAGGCGCAGGTTCGCGAGCACCAGCAAACGCGCAGCCTCGGCGTCGCTCTCTTCGATCCAGCGCCGCGCGAGGACCTGCTCGTCCTCACGCGAGATCGGCGCGTGGTGGCGAAGCTGCGACAGGTAGCGCGTCAGCGAGTCGCCGCCGACGCTGACCTCGCTGCTCGGGGCCGGCACGGCCGGCACGGCCGGTACGACCGGCAGCGCGGACGAGGCAGGGGCGGGGAGTGCCGGGGAGGACCGTCGCTCCAGGGGGTCGCTCGTGGTCACGCGCGGAAGCTAGCAGAGCGCAACGGGCGGAAGCCCGCTGCGCGGCGCGCTCAGGGGGTTTGTCGCGGAGCCGACTGCGGGAAGCTGCGGATGTACGCCACGAGATCCGCGATCGCGTCGTCGCCGAGGTGCGCCCACGGCGCCATCAGCGGCGAGCCGCCATAGGCGCCGGCGCCGTTGCGGATCACGGCGGAGAGGTCTGCGGGGCTACCGGTCTGGCCGTCCTCATCGGTGTCGAGCACGAACTCGGCCTTCGTGAAATCGCGGGCCGGAGTGCCCTGGGATGCGAGCGCCGCGCCGGTCGGTCCATCGCCCCGGCCGCTCGTGCCATGGCAGCTGACACAGTGGCGCTCGTAGATGGCCTTTCCCCGGGCCGCGTCGGCGGCTCCAGCCAGCGCCGGGAGGAAGATGAGTCCGAGCGCGGCGAACACGCCGGCGACCGGCGTCAGCCGGCGCGATGTGGCGGCTTCCGGAGCCGATCCGCCCGGGCGAGACGACCGGGACGCCCAGCGACTCGTGTGACACGGATCCATCGTCGAAGCCTCCTTGCTTGCCGGTCGTCGTCCCGCCGCTTTCGACGCGGGCGGCCGCCGGGCATTCGCGTGCGCATCGGGCCGATCCGGCAGGCGTCCGGCGGACGTCGCGAATCCTCGCTGGGATTCATGCCTTGGTGCGCGCTCCGATCCCGAGCCGCGGCCAGTCCTGCAGCAGTTGGACCAGCAGCCGCACGCCGAAACCGGTCGCCCCGACGGGCTGGCAGGGTCCCGTCTTCCCGGTGTACGCGGTGCCGGCGATATCGAGGTGGACCCACGGGACGTCGCCGACGAACTTCGACAGGAACGCGGCGGCCGTCGAAGCGCCGGCGTCGCGGGTGCCGCTGACGTTCTTGAGGTCGGCGATGGCGCTCTTCATCTGCTCGCGGTGTTCGTCGGCGAGCGGCATCGGCCACGCGCGCTCGCCCGCGGCATCGCCGGCGCGACGGACCCCATCCACCAGTCCGTCGTGGTTGCCGAAGAGACCGCAGGTCCAGTTGCCGAGCGCGACGACGCACGCGCCGGTGAGCGTCGCGAGATCGATCATCGCGGCCGGCTCGAAGGCCGTGCGCGCGTAGTGGAGCGCGTCGCACAGCACCAGCCGACCTTCGGCGTCGGTGTTCTGGATCTCGATCGTCTGGCCGGACATCGACGTCAGGATGTCGCCGGGTCGATAGGCCTTGCCGCTCGGTAGGTTCTCCGCCGCCGCGACGACACCGATCACGTGCAGCGGCAGGTCGAGCAGCGCCACCGCGCGCAGCAGACCGACGACCGTTGCGGCGCCCGACATGTCGTGCTTCATCTCGTGCATGCCGCTGGCCGGCTTGATCGAGATCCCGCCGCTGTCGAACGTGATGCCCTTGCCGACGATGCAGACGGTGGGCAGCCGGGTCCGGCGCTTGGGCTTGTGTTCGAGCACGAACAGTCGCGGGGGGTGCGCGCTGCCCTGTCCGACGCCGAGCAGCGCACCCATCTTCCGCCGGCGCAGCTCGGCGACGTCCATCACGCGGCAGGCGAGCCCGACTTCGGTGGCGACGCGACGGGCGGCCCGGGCGAGCGCGTCGGGCGGCAGCAGGTTCGGCGGCTCGTTCGAAAGCTGGCGCGCCACGTTCTGGCACTCGGCGACCACACGACCGGTTTCCGCCGTCTTGCGCGCCCCGGAGACGTCGGCGGCGCGTTCGACGAGGAGCAGGGTCTTGGCGACCGGCGGCTTGGCGTCTTCCTTGGGGGCGCGCCGGCCGTCCGCACGGTAGCTGGCGAGTACGGCGCCCTCGGCGAGCGCGCGCGCCGCCGGCTCCACCGGCATGCGCCGGGACGTGGCCACGGTGATCGCGACCTGGCGGGCGCCGCGGGCGCTCGCCGCAGAAAGCGCCCGGCCCGCCACCAGCCGCAGCGCTTCGGCATCGACTTTGGCCTCGTCGCCGAGGCCGAGCAGCAGCACGCGCCGCGGTCCCGTCTTGCCGCGGGCGTAGAGCAGGTGGCTGTCGCTGGTCCGGCCCCGGAAGTCGCCGCTGCGCACGACCGCCTCGATCTGCCCGCCGAGCGCGCGATCGATGGCCGCGAGGCGCGCGGGAAGCCGGGCGCCAGCCTTCTGCGAGAACAACGGCAACGCCAGCAGGTCGACGGACGTGCGGGCCAGATCATGCGATTCCACACCGAGCTTCATGCGATCTCCTGGACACGGGTTTGAAGGCCTGCACGGCGTCTCCTACTCTCCGCCGCACCTGTATTCGAGAGGAACATGGCAGTGATTCTCGCCGGGGCGGACTGGGGGGTCCCGCACTGGGGAGGTCAGCACTGGAGCAGTCATCTGACCGGCCAGATCTGGACCGGTCAGATCTGGACTGGACAGATCTGGACTGGACAGGTTCCAAGCGCGCAGCTTGCGAGCCTGGACATTCTCGACCTGATGCTCCAGGCGAGCTGGCTCGCCAAGTTCGTCCTCCTCCTGCTCGCGCTCGCCTCCGTCATCAGCTGGGCCATCATCGCTTTCAAGTGGCGCGAACTCCGGCGCGCCGCCGAAGATAGCGAGGCATTCCTCGAGGTGTACCACGAAGGCTCACTCGAGTCGGCGCACGATGCCGCGCGTGAGCTGTCGGCGAGTCCGCTCGCCCAGATCTTCCTCGACGGCTATGGCGAACTCTCGCGAATCGCCCGCTACGCGGGCAAGTCGCTGGCGTCCGGCCTCGGCGAGATGCAGCAACGCACTCTCGATCGCGTCGTCGAGTGGAGTGCGGCCGGCGAGGCGCAGCGCCTCGAGCGCGGGCTCGAGTTCCTCGCGACGACCGGCAGCTCCGCGCCGTTCGTCGGCCTGTTCGGCACGGTGGTCGGGATCATCGCGTCGTTCCATCAGATCGGCGAGGCCGGCAGTGCGAGTCTGGCCGTCGTGGCGCCCGGGATCGCCGAGGCGCTGATCGCAACCGCCATGGGCCTCGCGGCCGCGATCCCGGCATCGATCTTCTACAACCACTACGTGGGTCAGCTGCGCAAGCTCGGCAACTCCATCGATCTGTTCACCGCGCAATTCCAGGCCGACCTCCGCGCCCGTCGCGTGCAGGTCGCCGACGGCCCGCGCGCGGCAGGGGGGTGAGCGATGGCCGCGATCCGACGCCACGGTCATGGCGGTCTCAGCTCCGAGATCAACGTCACCCCGTTCGTCGACGTGATGCTGGTGCTGCTGGTGATCTTCATGGTGACGGCGCCGCTGATGCAGCAGGGCATGGACGTGAACCTCCCGGAGACGACGACCGAGCCGTTGCAGCTCAGCGAGGAGCCGCTGGTGCTGACCGTCCAGCGCGACGGCAGGACCTTCCTGGCCCGCGAGGAGATCAGCGCCGAGGGGTTGGCGGCCAAGCTCAGCGCCGTGTTTGCGGCGCGCGGCGACAAAGAGCTCTACTTGCAGGCCGACCGCGAAGCTCCGTACGGGCTCGTCGTCCAAGCCATGGCCGCGGCCCGCAGTGCGGGGGCGACGCGTCTCGGCATCGTGACCGATCCGGAATCCTGAATCCGGAGGCGGGTCTAGACGGTAAGATCGAAGCTCGATTCGAGAGTTCTTCGGGAATCCGGTTCGGGATCGGATTCGCTCGCGGGGCCGGTTTTCTCGATCGGGGTTCGCTCGATCCAGGTTCTCTCGATCGGCAGAGGGGGGTTGACGCTGGCTTCGGATCGCTCGCATCGCCGCTCCCGCGGCCGCTCGCGCCCGGGCGCGAACGACTGGCTGGACCCCGAAGACCACCGGCGGAGCGACCTGCGTCGCTGGTTGGGGCGTTCGGCGATCGGCCACGTCGTGCTGCTCGGGGCGCTCTGGTGGAGTCCGGGGCCGGAGGCGCCCCGCCTGCCGGGCGTGGTCACGGTGGATCTGGTTGCGATGGCGGCCGCCGGGGCGCCGCCGGCGGCGCCCCGCGTCGTGCGAGCCGCCGCGCCGTCCGCCGCCCCGGCCGAGCTTGCGCAACCGGTTCCGGCGCCGCCGAAGCCGGCGCCGCCCGCCCCCGAGCCGGCGCCGCGCGAGGCCGTGCTGCCGAGAACGCCGGAGCCGGCCGCCCCGAAGAAGCCCAAGGAGCGCGCGCGGCCGGATCCGGAGCCGAAGCCTCCGCCGGTGAAACCCGCAGCGAAAGCCGCGCCGCCCCGAGCCCCGACGCCACCCGCTGCGCCGCCCCGGGCCCCGACGCCGCCCGCCCCCCCGCCGCGCCGGGAGGAGAGCTACGACGACGTCCTCGCCGGGTTGCGCGCCGAACGCGGAGAGGTGCGGCCGACCCGGGTGGATCGCGCAGGCGTCCAGACAGCCTCCGCTGCCGGCGTCTCCGGCGCCACCGGGGCGACCGGCGCCGGCGTCGCCGGCGCCGGCGAGCGCATCGACGCCGAGGTCGCCGTGTGGCTGCGCGCGGCCAAGTACCACGTGGAGCAGGCCTGGATCATGCCGCCGGGGTTCGAGCGCGAGCCTCTGCGCACGGTGGTTCGGGTCCGGCTCGACGCCGGCGGGCGCGTGCTCGGTGAGCCGCGGGTCCAGCAGCGCTCCGGAAATCCATGGTTCGACGAGAGCGTCGTGCGCGCCATCGAGAAGGCGAACCCGCTGCCGCCGCCGCCCGATGCGGGCGACTGGCCGTTCGAGTTCACACCGCCTGGGAGTTCTGGTTGATGCCCATTCGTGTCTGCCTCTTGGTCCTGGTGCTCGCGCTGCTCGGGGCCTTCGCAGCCGTCCCGCCGCCGGCGCGGGCGCAGGATCGACCGGCCGTCGTCGTCACCGATCCGACCGCGCGCTCGTACCAGGCGGCCATCCAGGAGTTCGCAGACGAAGCGGGCGGCTTCGACGTCCCGCAGTTCCGCCAGCAGTTGTCGGATGCGCTGGACTTCTCCGGCGTGTTCCGAAGCATCGACCTCGCGGCCTTCCTGGCGCCGCGCCGGACCGGCTCGCTCGGCGCGTCGATCTCGTGTCCGGATTGGCGTCCGATCGGCGCCGATGCCGTCGTCGAGGGCGTCGTCTCGGGCAGCTCGACGCTGGCGATCGACTTCCGCGTCTGGGACGTCGCGCGCTGTGCGGTTCTACGGCACAAGCAGTACACGGGAGGCCGCGGCGATAGCCGCCAGATCGCGCGCCGGATCGCCGACGACGTCGTCGAGGCCTTCACCGGCACGCGCGGCGTGGCGGGCACCGAGATCGCCTACGTGTCGACGCGCAGCGGTACCCCCGAGATCTGGGTCATGAATGCCGATGGCAGCCAAGCGCGGCAGGCCACGCGCAACCGCTCGATCAACGGCTTTCCATCGTGGTCGCCGGACGGCAATTCGATCCTGTACATGTCGTATCTCTTCCAGCGCTCGCCGCGTCTGTTCCGCCTCGTCCGGGCCGGGCCCGCGAAGGCGGGGCGGCTGCTGGAAGGGCTCGATCCGAAGGCCGCCGTCTATCGCGGGGTGTACGATCCCAGCGGTCAGCGCATGGCGGTGGTGGTGAGTCGGGACGGTGCACCGGAGATCTACGTCGTCGACGCCGACGGGCGCAATCCGCGCCGGCTGACCCGTCACCAGGCCATCGACGTCTCGCCGTCGTGGTCGCCCGATGGCCGGCGGATCGCGTTCGTCTCGGATCGCACCGGCAACCCGAACCTGTACGTCATCCACGCGGACGGCAGCCAGTTGCGCCGCCTCACCTTCGGCGGCGGCTACTCCACCTCGCCGGCGTGGTCACCGGACGGGCGCTGGATCGCTTACGAGACGCGCGTCGGCGGCGGGCAGTTCGACATCTGGCGGATCGATCCCGAAGGGCAGGGCGCCGCGCCGATCGTGACCCACCCGCGCAGCGACGAAAGCCCTACGTGGGCGCCGGACAGTCGCAAGCTCGCGTTCCAGTCGCGGCGGACCGGCCGGTCCGAGATCTTCGCCATCGATCTCGATGGCGGGAACCTGCAGCAACTCACCGAGGGCGGCGGCGAGAGCACCGCCCCGCATTGGGGACCCTATCCCCGATGATCAGGAGGACGATGATGCGCACGCTCCTCGCGAAGCCTGGACTCCCGGACCGCCTGCGCCGGACGGCCTCGGCGGCGATCGGGATCGTCGCCGCCGGCACGCTGCTGAGCGGCTGCGTGACGATCGCCGAACACCGCAAGCTCGAGCGTGAAGTGCGCACGTTCGCGCGCGGCGGCACCGGCACGCGGGTGGCGGATCTCGGCGCGCAGCTCGCCGAGATCGAACGCCGTCTGGGCGTGATCGAGGGTCGGCTCGGCGACCTGCAGAACGACAGCGAGCGCGCGCTGGAAGAGGCGCGCAAGGCCCGTGAAGAGGCCGCTGGCGGCCGCTCGGTCCCCGGGGAATCGGGGCTCACGTCACGAGGGACGCCCGACGAGCAGGCCCCGGCCTCCCCCCAGGACCGCGGAGCCGGCGACCCGGTCGCCGACCAGGGGCCCGAGGCTCTGGCCGCCGGCGAGCCGGCGCCGGAAGCGGGCGCCAGCGCCCAGGAGGTTTCCGAGTACCGGGCGGCGCACGCCGCGTGGCGCTCCGGGGATCTGGATGCCTGCATTGACCAGTTCCGGCGCTTCCTGCAAACTCATCCGGCTTCGGCCTACGCCGATGACGCCGCCTACTGGATGGCGGAGTGCCACTTCAAACAGGGCGACTACAAGTCTGCCATCCTGCGTTTCGACGATGTCGTCACCCGCTACCCGGAGGGGGACAAATCGGGCGACGCCCTCTACCGGCAGGGAGAGGCGCTGCTGAAGTTGGGCCCGGGCTACGCGAAGGCGGCGAGCAAGGCGTTCGAGCGCGTGGTGGAGGAGTACCCGGACTCGCCGCGGGCCGGCGAAGCCAAGCGTCAACTCGATCTGCTCGGCTCGGGCTGAAGTCGACGGCGCGGCGGATTCCGAGCGGTCGTCCGGCGGATCCGGACCACGCGAAACAAAGACAACCGGCGGCAATCGAACCGCCGGCGATCCGAACGACAGCGATCGACAGTGGTCGACAGGAATCGACAGGAATCGATTCGACACGCCGCACTCGATGCGGCGACAGGAGAGGCCGGTGTGAGGAAGCGCGACCTCGAGAAGTTCAAGAAGATCCTGATCGCGCAGCGTGACCAGATCGCCGACAACGCGAAGCGCGCGCTGAGCGGCGACGTCCACCTCGACCCCGACGATTTCTCGGACGAGATGGATTCCGCTTCGTCGGAGATCAACCTCTCCTTCACCGGACGGTTGCGGGAGCGGGAGCGGCATCTGTTCGGGAAGATCGAGCAGGCGCTCGCGAAGATCGAGAGCAACGAGTACGGGTCATGCGAGAACTGCGGCGAGGAGATCGGACTCAAGCGCCTCGAGGCGCGCCCGGTCGCCGAGTTGTGCATCGACTGCAAGTCCGAGCAGGAGCGCCTCGAGCGGCGCCTCGGCTGATCCCGCTCGTGTCGGATCCGTCCGATCTCGGATCCCGGCCGGTGCTCGGTATCGAGAGCTCCTGCGACGAGATGGCCGCCGCCGTGCTGCGCGGTCGCGAGGTGCTCGCCAACGTCGTCCACGGACAGGCCGACGTGCACGCGCCGTATGGGGGCGTGGTCCCCGAGCTGGCCTCGCGTGATCACACGCGCTGGATCTCGCAGGTCGTCGCGGCGGCGCTCCGGGAGGCAGGCCTGGAACCCGAGGCCCTCGGCGGTGTGGCAGTGACGGCGGGGCCGGGCCTCGTCGGCTCGCTGCTGGTCGGCCTGTGCTTCGCCAAGGCGTTCGCCGCGCGCTTCGATCTCCCGCTGGTCGGCGTCCACCACGTGGCCGGCCACCTGGCATCGGCCGAGATCGCGGACGCCGCGCTGGCGCCGCCGTATCTCGGTCTGGTGGTCTCGGGCGGCCACACCGCGCTGTATCGGATCGACGCGGAGGGAGCGCCGGTGTTGCTCGGAGAGACCCGGGACGACGCAGCGGGTGAGGCCTTCGACAAGGTCGGCAAACTGCTCGGGTTGCCGTATCCGGGCGGACCGGCGCTGGCCCGCCTCGCGGAGTCGGGCGACGAGACGGCCGTGGCGCTGCCGCGTCCGATGCTGTCCGGGCCGGGTCTCGACTTCTCGTACAGCGGGCTGAAGACCGCCGTGGCGCTCGAGGTCGAGCGACGGCTCGCACCGGATGGGACGCTGTCGGCGCGCGAGCGCGCCGACCTGGCCGCCTCGTTCCAGGCGGCAGCCACCGATGCGCTGGTCGCCAAGGCGCGCCGCGCGCTCGCGCAGGAAGGTCTCGGCTGGCTCGCCGTCGTGGGCGGCGTGGCGGCCAATCAGCGCTTGCGCGAGCGGCTCGTCGCCGCCGGTCGCAGCGACGGTTTTCGCACGGTCTTCCCGCCGCTGGCGCTGTGCACCGACAACGCCGTGATGATCGCGGCCGCGGGGGCACGCAGGCTGGCGCGGGGCGAGCGGGACGACGCCTCCCTCGGTGCCTTCGCGCGCGCGCCCGTTTCGACGTGACGCTGCGCGACGACGTGCGCGCGCTGCTCACCCGCCGCGGGCTCGCCGCACACCGTGACCGCGGCCAGAACTTCCTCGTCGACGCCGGCATCGCCGAGGCGATCGCCGCCGCGGCCGGTCTTTCGCCCGGGGACGCCGTGATCGAGATCGGCCCGGGGCTCGGCAGCCTGACGCGCGCGCTGGCCGCGCGAGCGGCGCGTGTCGTGGCGATCGAGATCGACGCGGGCCTCGTGCGCGCGCTGGCCGAGGAAGGCGATCTGCCCGCGCACGTGGAGGTGATCCACGCGGATGCGTTGACGGTCGACCTCGAGGCGCTGGCTGCGCGGCTCGGTCCGACGGTCCGGGTGGTCGGGAACCTGCCGTATTCCGTCTCGACGCCGATCCTGCGCCGGCTGCTGGATCTGCGCTCGCACCTGTCCGGTTGGCTGGTGCTGGTGCAGCGGGAGGTGGCGCTTCGCTTGATGGCCGTGCCGGGCGAGCGCGACTACGGCTCGCTCGCCGTCCTGCACGCGCTGTGTGTGCGTCTCGAACGGATCCGCGACGTGCCGCCGCACGGCTTCTACCCGGTGCCGAAGGTCACCTCGACGTTGGTGCGGGCCACTCCCCTCGAGAGCGGACCGCTCGACGGGCCCGACGAAGTCGCGGATCTTCTCGACGTCGAACGCGTCGTGCGCGCCGCCTTCGGCACGCGACGCAAGACGCTCGTGAACGCGCTGCGGGCCGGCCTCGATCCCGCCCCCCCCGTGGAGACGCTCGATGCGATTCTGGTCCGGCTCGCGATCGACCCCCGCGCCCGCGCCGAAGCGCTCGCGCCGGCCACGCTCCTCGCGATCGCCCGCGCCGTCGTCCGAAGCCGCACGCCAGACCCATGAGCCGCGCGTTGACTTCCCGGTCCCGCTGCCGGTCACCGTGGTGGACCGCGGCGGCACGAGTCGCCTCGAATACGCGCTGAATCTTTCGCCGAGCGGGATGGGTCTGCACATCCCCGGAAGCCGGGAAGCGGGTGAGATCCTCCAGCTCGGATTCGCGCTGCCGGACGGCGGCGACCCGATCACCGCGCGCGGCCGGGTAATCTGGGCCGAAGCCGCTCCGCCTGCCGCCCGGGCCCGTTTTCGCGAGGTCGGCGTGCGCTTCGAGGTGCTGCGCGAGGAGGATCGGCGGGTCATCCTACGCTTCCTCGAGCTTCGGGTGGGCGCCGGTTGACAGCGCCGGATCGCCGTTCCATGCTTCGGCGGTTCGAGGGGAACCGCCACCGGCGGACTCCATCGAACCCGCAGAAGATCGCGCTCCCGCGCGATCGAGTTCTAGAGTGATCGAGTCGAACGAGAGCTGACGTAGAAACCCCTGGTTGGTACCAACGCTCGGATCCGCGGATCGTGGACCGAGACAGAGGTTCAGGCCATGTCGACCTACCCGCCTCCCCCCGCGGCGACCCACGTCGCCTCCTCCTGCCGAGAGCATCGTGTGACCGCGCGCTCCTTGGCCGCGCGGAAACGCCGCGGCGAGAAGATCGCGATGCTGACCGCCTATGACTGCGCCTTCGCGCGGATCTTCGACGCCGCCGGCATCGACCTGCTGCTGGTCGGCGACAGCCTCGGAAACGTCGTGCAGGGGCACGACACCACGCTGCCGGTGACGCTCGACGAAGTCATCTACCACACGCGGCTCGTCGCTCGAGCCTGTCGCCGCGCGCTGGTCGTCGGCGACATGCCGTTCGGGTCGTATCAGGTGTCGTCGGAAGACGCGGTGCGCAGCGCGATCCGGCTCGTCAAGGAAGGCGGCGCGCAGGCGGTGAAGCTCGAAGGCGGCGTCGTCGCCGCCGAGGCCATCGCGCGCATCGCGCGCGCCGACATCCCGGTGATGGGGCACGTCGGCCTGACGCCCCAGTCGATTCATCGGATGGGTGGGTTTCGCGTGCAGGGGCGGACCGAAGCCGAACGCGTGCGTGTGCTCGCGGATGCCCAGGCCGTCGAAGAGGCCGGCGCCTTCGCCGTCGTGCTCGAGGGCATGCCGGCCGATCTCGCGACGGACGTCACGCGCAAACTGTCGATCCCGACGATCGGGATCGGCGCCGGGCCCGGCTGCGACGGCCAGGTGCTCGTGATGCACGACCTGCTCGGCCTCAGCGAATGGACGCCGAGCTTCGTCCGCCGCTATGCCGATCTCGGCGCCCAGGCCGCGAAGGCGGCGCGCGCCTTCGGAGAAGACGTCGCCGGCGGGAAGTTTCCCGCCGAGGAACACTGCTACAAGGCGCGCTGATGGAGCAGCTTCGTACCGTGCAGGAGCTGCGCGCCTGGTCGGACGCGCAGCGCAGAGCGGACCGGCGGGTCGCACTGGTCCCGACGATGGGGGCGCTGCACGCCGGGCATCTCTCGCTCGTCGCCGAAGCGCAACGACACGCCGATGCCGTCGTCGTGTCGATCTTCGTGAACCCGACCCAGTTCGCACCGCACGAGGACCTGACTTCGTATCCGCGTCCGCTCGAAAGCGACCTCGATCAGTGTCGTGCGGCCGGCGTCGATGCGGTCTTCGTGCCGGCGCCGGGCGAGCTCTATCCCGAGGGCGCACAGACCTTCGTCGAAGTGGCGGAGCTGGCGAAGCCGCTGTGCGGCGCGTCGCGGCCGCACTTCTTTCGCGGCGTCGCCACCGTCGTCACCAAGCTGCTGATCGCCGCGCGGCCCCACGTGGCCGTCTTCGGCGCGAAGGACTTTCAGCAGCTCCAGGTCGTGAGGCGGCTCGCGCGCGACCTCCTGCTCGACGTCGAGATCATCGGCGCGCCGATCGTGCGCGATGCCGATGGGCTCGCGCTGTCGAGTCGCAATGCCTACCTGGATGCGGCGACGCGCCGCGAGGCGCTGGCGCTCGCCCGCGCGCTCGATGCCGCCGAGGCGGCGCTGACGGCCGGGGAGGACCACGCGGCGGTGCTGCTCGAGATCGCCGGCAAGGAGATCGCCCGCGCGCCGTCGGCGCGGCTCGACTACGCCGAGCTGCGGGATCCGGAGACGCTCGCGACGCGCGAGCGCGTCGCGGGCCCGGCGCTGCTGGCGCTCGCCGTGAGCTTCCCGGCCGCCGCCGCGGCCGGGCGGGCGGCGCCCGCAAAGGTTCGCTTGATCGACAACCGCGTGCTGCGGCCGCCCGGCGCCCCGGTGGCGCCAGGAACCGACAGCCAGCAGCGAGGCACCCCTCGATGACCCGTATGATGCTGAAGTCCAAGATCCATCGCGCCACCGTGACGGAGGCGAATCTCGAGTACGAGGGCAGCGTCTCGATCGACACGGACCTGCTCGCGGCGGCCGACATCCTTCCGTACGAGGCGGTGGACCTCTGGGACTGTACGAACGGCGCGCGCTTGCGCACGTACGCGATCCCCGGCGAGGCGGGCTCGGGCGAGATCTGCGTCAACGGCGCCGCGGCCCATCTGATCAAGCCCCACGATGTCATCATCATCGCCAGCTGGGCCGACGTGGACGAGGCGCAGGTCCGCACGTGGCAGGCGCGACGGGTCTTCGTCGACGACCACAACCGCATCCGAGACTGAGCCGAGCGCCGCGCGCCATTCGAGCAGGTCGCCCGCCACCCGCTCCCGAGCCGCCGCCGGGCACCGCCCGGCGCGGCCTCGGCCCGAGCGCGGTGCGTGCAGACCCGCGCGTCGGCCGGGCGACTGAAGCTCGTGCTCCCCCCTCTCGCGTGAAGGCGGCCCGGCGCTCGCGGTCGAGGACCCCCCGCGAGCGCGGCCCGCCCTGGCGCGCGGGCCCGCGCCCCGAAGCCCACGCTCGCGCCGCGACGAGCGAGGAGGAGCAGAATGCCGGTGATGCTCTAGCTTCTCGCGTCGATGGCAGAGGTCGGGCGAAAGCTCGTCGCACAGAACCGGCGGGCGCGTCACGAGTACGAAATCCTCGATACGATCGAGGCCGGCATCGTGCTGCTGGGGCCGGAGGTGAAGTCGCTGCGGCAGGGGAAGGTCAGCCTCGCCGATGGGTACGCCACCGTGCGGCGCGGCGAGCTGTGGCTGATGAACGTGCACATCAGTCCGTACGAGCAGGCGGGCCGCGAGAATCCGAACCCGCGGCGCGAGCGCAAGCTGCTGGCGCATCGGGCGGAGATCTCGAAGCTGGCGGGGCAGGTGGCGGAGCGCGGCCTCACGCTCGTTCCACTCTCGCTGTACTTCCAGGACGGTCGGGCCAAGGTCGAGCTGGGGCTCGCGCGCGGCAAGCGTCGCTACGACAAGCGCCAGGCGATCCGCAAGCGGGAAGAAGACCGCGAGATCGATCGCGTGCTGCGGCGGGGGCGGCGCGGATGACGGCGCGTTCGCGCGCTCTCCTCGCCGTGTGGGCGCTGGTCGCGAGCGCCTGCGGGCAGTACGCCGTGCCGTCCCGCGACGTCTTCCTGCCGAGCCGCTTCGACTACGCGGAGTTCCGGCGGGCGCATCCGGAGCTGGCCGATCGACTCCTCGAGCCGAACTACCTGCCGTTCATGGCGCACCGGATGGAGCTCGCCGGCAAGAACGAGGACGTGCTGGTCTTCTGCCGCTGGGACGAGAGCCGCTTTCCGCTGGCAGTCCACGTCGAGCCGCCGCGGCTGCACCCGGAGCTGCAGAACGAGTTCGATCCCCAGGATCCTGCCGTCTTCGTCGACGCGGCCTGGCGGGCGCTCGAGAACTGGCAGGCCGCGGTCGCCGGCGTCCCGACGTTCCGCCGGGCCAGCAACTGGACCGATGCGGATCTGCGCATCGAGCTGGTCGGGGAACGCGGACCCGCTCCGCGGGACGGCGTCCAGGTGCTCGGCACCACACCCCTCGCGCGCGCCTGCCGGATCGAGGGCCGCGGTCTGCTCCAGGACCGTCTGGATGTGAGCTTCCGGGTCCCGGTGATCCGTCTGTATCTCGCCGATCAACACGGCCTGCTGCTGCCGGACCAGATCGAGCGGAACGTGCTCCACGAGATGGGGCACGCGCTGGGAATGAAGGGCCACAGCCCGATTCCGGCGGATCTGATGTATGAGGTGGCGCGCGATCGGCGCGTCTCGAAGCTCTCCCGCCAGGACACGAACTCGTTTCGCACGCTCTACGCGATTCCGAATGGCACGATCTACGCACGGATCCCGCGCACCGTCGCAACGGAGCGGCCGCCGGCCGAGGCGCCCGCCGGTCCGGTGCAGCTCTCGGACAGCCCGTATGTCGATGCCCGGCTCGGCTACTCGCTGCACGTCCCGCCCGGTTGGCGTCTGATCCCGGCGCGCCGCGGCGTGGTCGCGATCGACGGCTTGTCGTGGGACTACGAGGGCTCGTTCCAGGTGATCGTCCACAGCTATCCGACGATCGCCGCGTACGTCCGCCGCCACGGCCGGGGACACGTGCGGGATGGCGAGCTGGTGGCGCAACAACCGCTGCTGATCGCCGGGCAGCCGGCCTTCCACATCCGGGTCTCGCAGCGCGACGGGACGTTGATCGAGGATCACGTGTTCGTCGAGACCGGCGACGGGCGCGTCATCGTGGTGATCGAGGAAGCGCCGGCCGACCTGCACGCCGGCTTCGTGCCGTGGTTCGACGCGATGCTCGCCTCGTTGCGGATCCTGCCGTCCCAGCTTCCGAGCCTGCCGACGCCCTCGACGTCGCCCGGCGCCGGCCGACGCGGCGCCGCGCTGCGGCGCTGAGAGCGGATCTGTGCCGGGGCTCAATCCGCCGGCGCGAACTTCTCGAAGCGGGCCTTGTCGAGCGCCTTGAAGTACGCGTCCTCCGCCCGGATCGTACCGGCCTGCACCAGCGCGAACAGCGCGTCGTCCATCGTCTGCATGCCGGCCGATTTGCCGGACTGGATGATGTTGAGCAGCATCGGTGTGTTGCCCTCGCGGATCACGTTGGCGAGCCCGCTGGTGCGGATCAGCACTTCGTTGGCGGCGCAGCGGCCTTTGCCGTCCGCGGTCCGCAGCAACTGCTGCGACACGACGCCCGCCAGCGATTCGGAGAGGGACAAGCGCGCCTGCGGCTGCTCGTCGGCCGGGAACGCATCGATGACGCGATCGATGGTCTTGGCGGCCCCGTTGGTGTGCAGTGTGCCGAACACCAGGGCGCCCATCTCGGCGGCCGTCAGCGCCAGCGAGATCGTGTCGTAGTCGCGCATCTCGCCGACCAGGATCACGTCGGCGTCCTCGCGCAACGCCGCCCGCAGCGCCGGCGCGAAGCCGCCGGTGTGGATGCCGACCTCGCGGTGCGAGAAGACGCACTGCTTGTTCGGATGCACGAACTCGATCGGGTCTTCGATCGTCAACACGTGCTTTGCGTAGCTCTCGTTGATCTCGTTGATGATCGCCGCGAGGCTCGTCGACTTGCCCGACCCGGTGGGGCCCGTGACCAGCACCAAGCCGCGGTCCAGGTGGGCGAACTTCCGGATCGAGGACGGCAGCGCGAGCTGTTCGAGCGTCTGGATCTCCTCCGGGATGATCCGGAACACCGCGCCGGCGCCGTTCTCCTGCGCGAAGTAGTTGGCCCGGAAGCGGGCGACACCGGGAATGCCGTAGGCGAAGTCGAGATCGTGCTGTTGCTGGTAGCTCTGCCACTGCTCGGGCGTCGTGATCTCGCGCAGCAGCGCGAGGACCGCGGCATCGTCGAGCACCGGTTCGCCATCGAGCGGCGTGAGGGCGCCCTTGCGCCGCATGCGCGGCGGCTGGCCGGCTGCGACGTGCAGGTCCGAACCGTCCTTTTCGCGCAGCGACGTCAGCATCGCTTCGAGGCGGCTCATCAGGCGGTCCCTCCGGCGCCGCCGAAGCGCTTCGGATCGTCGCAGTGGCGGCGCGCCTCCTCCTGCGTGATCGCCCCGCTCTTCACGAGCTGCTCGAGCGAACCATCGAGCAGGCACATGCCCTGGGCGGCGCCGGTCTGCAGGATCGAGCGGACCTGGAAGGTCTTGTTCTCGCGGACCAGGTTCGAGATCGCCTTGTTGACGACCAGCACCTCGAGCGCCGGCACGCGCCCGCTGCCGTCGGCGCGCCGCACCAGGCGCTGCGAGACCACGGCACGCAGCGACTCCGACAGCATCGTGCGGACCTGGTTCTGCTGATCGGGAGGAAACACGCCGATCAGCCGATCGATCGTCCGGATCGTGCTGCTGGTGTGCAGCGTCGCCAGCACGAAGTGGCCGGTCTCGGCGGCGGTCAGCGCCAGCGAGATCGTTTCGAGATCGCGCAGCTCACCGATCGCGATCACGTCCGGATCCTCGCGCAGCGCGGCGCGCAGAGCGCGGGCGAAGGTCTCGGTATGGACGCGGACCTGGCGCTGGTTCACGAGGCAGCGCTTCGAGGCGTGGATGACCTCGATCGGATCCTCGATCGTCAGGATGTGGTCGCTGCGCTCGGCGTTCACGAGGTTCAGGAACGCCGCCATCGTCGAGGACTTGCCGCAGCCGGCGGGGCCGGTGATCAGCACCATGCCCTGGTGATAGTTGGTGAGCCGCGCCAGCGAGTTCGGCAGCGACAGCTCCGTGAGCGACGGAGGGTGGTTCGGGACGACGCGGAACACGCCGTCGAGGCCGCGCTGTTGCCGATAGATGCTGGCGCGGAAGCGGCTCACGCCGGTGAGCGTATAGGCGAGATCGACCTGGCCGTCGGCGTCGAGCGCCGCCTCCTGCTCGGGGCTGAGGGCGGCGCGCAGCATCGCCTCGGCGTGCGCGGCGGCGAGCGGCTCGGCCCCTTGTTGCACGAGCTCTCCGTGCAGCCGCCAGCGCGGCGGCGCGCCGCTGTGCAGATGGAGATCCGAGACGCCCGCGGCGACGCCGTCGCGGAGCACGCGGTGGAGGGCCGCGAGCGGCTCGGCCGAGGTCTCGCCACGAACGACAGGGCGCACAGTCGGCGTCGCGGCCGGCTGCGCGGGCGGAGCGGACGAGGGTGCGGTCTCCGGAGCGGTCCGGGAGGCGATCGGCGCCGGGGTCGCTGCCGGCGCGGGCGGCCGCGTGCGACCGGCCGCCAGCGGACGCTGCGCGACGCCCGCTTCGGGCTCCGCGGCCTTGGGCTCCGTCGCCTCGAGTTCCGCGGCCTCGGGCTCCGGGACGGCAGCGGCGACGACGGCCTCGGCCCGCTTGGCCGCCTGCTTGGCGCGGATCTGTTGCTGCGCGGCCAGCAGCTTCTGCAGCTGGACCGGCGAGATCCAGCCCTTGGCGACGAAGATCTCTCCGAGCCGGGTGCGGCCGCCGCTGCGTCCTTGTTCATCGCACGCCTCGGCGAGCTGGGCCGGCGTCAGCAGCTTCGTGTGTACGGCGATGCGGCCGAGCAGCGCGTCGTTGTCGGGCGGAGGCGGTGCCATGGTCGGCTACTCATCGGTCGCGAGTCCCGTCGGGTTGATGGGATGGCGTCGAAGCTCCCGGCACCGCGAGCCTCCCCAGGGGATCGCCGGGCCGATCGTACGCATCGGCTCGCATCGAAACCCGCGCGCGGAGAGTGAAACACGCCTCGGCGAGACGACCCGGTGTCGTTCCGGCCCGGAACCGGAGGCGAACGGCTCGATCCCGCGCGGGCGCGGCAGCGGCTCAGTCGAAGAGCGCGCGCAGCGATTGGAGCGCGGCCGGAATCGCGCTGGCGAGCACGACGGCCAGCACCGCCGGGACGACGAAGCGGAGCAGACCGCGCCACAGGAAGAACCAGTGCACGCGTCCGGCCCCGGCCGCCAGCTCGGCTTCGGGATCCCGCATCGACCAGCCGACGAAGAGTGCGATCGCGAGCCCGCCGAGGATCAGCAGCACGTTGCCGGCGATCTGGTCCATGACGCCGAGCACGGCGGTGTCGAGCGCGGCGGCGATGCCGGTGATCCCCACCGCGCCGCCGAGACCGAGCGTGGCGACCGGCCGCGACCATCCGCGATCGATCGCGCTCGACACGACGACCTCGAGGAGCGAGATCGCCGACGTGAGTGCGCCGACCAGCAGCGCCGCGAAGAACAAGAGTCCCACCGCACGGCCGGCAGCTCCCATCTCGGCGAACGCGTGCGGAAGTGTGATGAACAGCGCGCCGATCGTGCTGGCGCCGACGTCCTGCTGGAGGCCCAGTGCGAACAGCAACGGGAACACGACGAGGCCGGCGACGAACGCGACGGCGAAGTCGGACAGCGCGATCACGACGGCTTCGTCGGGCAGGTCGGCGTCGCGGCGCAGGTAGCTCGCATAGGTCATCATCGCGCCCATGCCGAGGCTCAGGCTGAAGAAAGCCTGGCCGGCGGCATCGCGCAGCACGGTGAGCGACAGCAGCTCGCCGAAATCCGTCTGCAGGTAGTACGCGTAACCGGTGCCAGCGCCCGGGACCGTCGCCGCATACACCGCGAGGCCGGCGAGGATCGCGAACAGCAGCGGCATCAGGACGACCGAGGCGCGCTCGATGCCGCGTTGGATTCCGCCCGCCACGATGCCGGCCGTCAGCGCGAGAAAGCCGAGGTGCCACGCGACGGCGACGGGGCCGGCCGAGATCTGTGCGAAGTGCGCAGCGGCATCGGCCGGGAACCCGTGCCAGATCGCCTCCGCGGTGTAGCGCAGCGTCCAGCCGGCGATGACACCGTAGTAGCTGAGGATCAGGAAGCCGGCGCCGACGAACAGCCAGCCGAGCGGTCGCCAGCGCGCGCCGCCGAAGTGCACGAGCGCGCGCAGCGGCCCTTGTTGCGCGCCGCGTCCCAGCATCAGCTCCGCCAGCAGCACCGGCAGCGCGACGCCGGCCGTCATCGCGAGGTACAGCAGCACGAATGCGGCGCCGCCGTTCTCGGCCGCGAGATACGAGAAGCGCCACATGTTGCCGAGCCCGACGGCCGAGCCGATCGCGGCCAGCATGAAGCCCGTGCGGCTCCCCCAGTGCTCGCGCGGCGCCGTGATCATGGGGCGACAGCTCCTGGCGTCGGCGGAGGCGGGCGACGCGGTCGGGAACGGCGAACCGGGGGGAGGCGGGCGGCCGGAGCGTATCGCGGCCGGGGGCGGCTGCGCACCCGCGGGATCGCCGCGCCGTGACCTGTCCCCCGGGTACCGAGCCGGCGCCGGCTCGATTTGACAAGTCCTCGTGCTGCCATAGGTTCTCCAGCGTTTCGTGGAAACCCGAAAGGGGGCGATCGGCTTCGACGGGTGGTCGAAGGGAAACGCTGCGTGCCGACGTCGTCACATTCGTCGCTAAACAGGTGGCACCGTTGGTAGTAACAACTGCCGACTCTGACTACGCACTCGCGGCCTAGCCGAAACTAGGTACGCGACGACCGTCCCCGACGCCTTCTAGGGGGTCGCGGTCGTCATCAGAGGGCTGGTCGCCGGCGTCCTGTCTGGCCGCGCCGGCGACGAGAAACAGGCCGGGCTGGGTGCGGCTCTCCTGCTTTCGTGACCTGTCGCACCGAGATCGAACGGAAGCTACGCCCGTAGACGCGTTTTCTGGACATCATTCGGACCCGGGTTCGATTCCCGGCGCCTCCACCACGACGCTCTGTTCTCCCAGGCTCTTTTTCGCCAGGGTTTGGCCCCGGATCTACCACGGCGTGCTCGGCCCCTGCGCGAGCGAGCGCGATCGCAGCGTGCCGGCGGGGCAGGGCGCACGGCCAACTCGATCCTTTTTACGTCCCGAATCCGCTGCGACACCGTTGCGGGTCGATGGCGATCGCGCGGGTGGAGCGTCTGCTCCGGCGCCGGACTCCGCCTCGACCGCGACACCAGGGTCGACGCCCGAGTGCGAGCGGCTCGGGAGTCCGTCCATCCCGGTCACGAGCGCCAGCGCCAGCGCGCCGGCCTGGCCCGACCCTGCGCGGGCGAGACGGCTCGCGTGGGCAGAGCTGAGGAAACGCGTCTTCGCGATCGACGTGCTCGAGTGTCCGCGCTGCCGCGGCCCGATGCGGATTCTCGCGGTGATCCACCCACGCGAGACCACGGTGGCAATCCTCGCCTGCCTGGGCCTCTCGGTGCGCGCCCCACCGCGGGCGCCGGCGCGCCGCGACGGCCGCTTCGACGACGAAGCGGCCGACCGAGCGCCCGCCGACTTCGAGTCCTGATCCGCCGGCTCCAGACCGCGCGCCCCATGCGCCAGCGCAGATCGATCGACCCACACCCAAACGTCGACCCGAACCCGACCCGAATCGGGCGCGTCGCACCGCCTCGCGGTAGCGACGACCCCCGTGCGGTCCGCCGCCGGCCGCGCGCCACCAAACGCCGCCGCCACCCCCTTCTTTCCCCAGCCGCCGGTCGCCAACTTCCCGTTCAATGTGTATCAGGTCGGCAAGCTGATTTTCGCCGGTCGCGAGGAGTGGCAGCGCCGGCTTGTCAAGGTGGGGTTGCTGAGCGGCGATGCGGCATAGCTTCGACGCGACGCCTATTCGTTCGGAGGCTCGTAGCCGATGATGAGATACTCGTTCCGGATGCTTTTCGAATGTCCGACATCGCTGCTGAGCTTGACGAAGAAGGGTCTCGACCTAGTTGCGGCCTCCGCGATGTCGTGCGGCCTGATATTCACGTTCCCGACCCCCTCGACGTGGACCACGCACGGCGAAGTGGGGGAGCCGAGTTCTTTCCAGGAGATCAATCGCGGCGCCATTCCGTACCTCCAGACTCATCGTATCACGGCGCTTGTTCGTCGTGATATAACTGCAGTGTGGCCGCGACCTGCCGGACTGGATGGAGCCCGAGCACGCTGCGGATCATGAATCCTCCTCCTCGGGATCTTCGGGCGACGTTGGCACCACCTGCACCCTGATCGGCCGCCACGGGTCGTATCGCTCGACGACCCGCGCGATCTTCTCCAGCTTGTGATCGATCCTCGCCAGCTCCGACTCGACTGCGACGGTCATCAGGTAGGAGTCCACCTCCAGCACGGCACGGGTCGGTGGCATGTCGGCCTTGCCGTCGGTGAAGGAGCAAATCGCCTCGATGGGCTTACCGAGGTTCTTCGTCAGACCCGCAATCTGGCCCCAGTCGATGCGGCGCGTCTCACCCGGTGCGAGTGTCGGTATGCCATCGATCAGGGGAACCCGGCTCATGGGCTCGACGGTCTTGGCCTTCGCCATGTCGAGCCCGAAAGCGCGGTGCGGGACCGGAGCAGAGAACTTGAACTGAACGCCATATGCCATCGCGGTGCCGATGTTCTTGACGACCAGCTGAATGATCGACAGGCGGCTCTGGTCGATCGAGGCGTAGAGGATCACGCAGGGCGACGTCTGGGCATGCACCTGCCGCTGGACTGCCCGCCAGTAGAAGAAGGTGATGATCGCCAGCACGGCGGTGGCGCCGAATGTCGCGATCGGCGCCATGTCGCCGAGGTCTTGCACGCGGGTTCCCCCGCCCGTCGCGGAGGACGCGCCGGGCACTGATGTAGGCGGAACCTGGGGGTGCCCTCATTGTAGCAGGCACCCGCGCACGAGAACCGCCGTGGTGTGGGCGCGAGTCTGACCTGAGTCTGGCCAGCCCCCGGTCGCCATCCGTTGGCTCTCCCGGCCCGGGATTGGCATCGATCCACTGATCGGGCCGGAGCAGCACCTCGACCAGGTGCAGGTTGGAGTGGTCCGTGGGCTCGGCCGGCGTGTCCGCACTCGCCAGGTAGGAGTCGTGGGCGTGATCGAGCAGCAGCCCGGCGCTCAGCCGCTGCCCCAGGTGGTTGCTCCAGGTGGCGGCGAGGTCCGGCTCGTGCGCGGTCATCCGCATCAGCAGGTGGTACGCGTCGGTCTCCACCGGCGTCGTGCCCGGTACCCGGAAGCGCTTGCGCGGAAGCTGGGGTGCGTCGGACAGCGCGCCACCGATCGCTGTCTTCGCCGGCCCGCGAGGGCGGCTACCGCGAGAACGGCCGCGGCGCCGAGCGGCGTGCCCCCGGGCTCCGGTACGCACAGGTAGAGGTCGTCGTAGTAGCTGTTGAAGAGGCCATCGGCCTCGTTCTTCAGCGAGCGCATCGCCACCGAGACTCCGCCAGCGCCGGGGGGAACCTCGAAAGTGTCGTCGACGGCGATCCAGTCGCCAGGTGTCGAGACCACCGGTGTGTCCACGAAATCGAGAATCGACCCGCAACTCGGCGACGAAAACCACGCCATCACGAACTGTGCGGTGCCCGTCCGGGGCTGGCCGGTCGGGATGCGGATCCAGCCGCCCACGCGCACCGATTGTCCCGGAGTGACCGCGAGACAGTCGCCTTCCTTGCGCAGCAGCGGGTCGACCGGGTAGTCGGCGCTCGCGAGCGTGCTCTGGTCGAAGACGAGCGCCGCCTTCGAAGCGGGATTGCCGAGACGGTCGTTCGGGGCGGCGACGAAGTAGATGTCGATGCCGCCGCCGACCTGGCTGTAGACCCAGCCATTCGTGCCGTCGTCGAAGTCGCCGATGCCCAACAGGTCGGTGCACGGCTCGCCGGCGCCGCGCGCGTCGCCCGACACCGTCAGGAGCGCGCAGACGGCGAGCACCGGGCCGACTCGCCCCAACACGTGCGAGCGTAGCTTGCGAAAAGGGTGCGGACGAAACGACGGAATGCGCGTGTTCATGAGCACCTCGTGGCGGAGTGAGCGATGAATCTACCCCAAACCCGGGCACGAGCTCCGTTTTCGCCGTTGCACCACCATCGATCGCGAGACGCCGGAGGCGGCCGGTGCGGATGACTGTACCCTGGGACCCTGCTCCACCCCACTCTGGAGGAATCCCATGGCCGACGACACCCCGACGAGCCGCGGCAAGCCGCCGCCGCGCTGGATCCTCAAGGCCGCGACCCGCACCCACGTCCTGCTCCACCGCCTCTCGGGCGGGCGCCTCTTCAACAAGCTCGCCGGCGACGAAGTCTGCTTCGTCACGATGACGGGAGCGAAGAGCGGGCGGACGCTCACGGTCCCGCTGATGTACGTGCCGTACCAGCAAGGCGTGTTGCTCGTCGCCTCCCAGGGCGGCGCGCCGAAGAATCCCGTCTGGTTCGGGAACCTGGTGAAGCACCCCGACATCGAGGTGAATCATCGGGGCAAGCGGATGCGGCTGCGCGCGCGACAAGCGACGGTGGAGGAGAAGGGGGCACTGTGGCCGATCTGCGACCAGCACTACGCGCCCTACGCCGAGTATCGCCAACGCACGACGCGCGACATTCCGATCTTCGTCTGCGAGCCGCGCTGACGCGGCCGAGTTTCTCGCAGTGCACGTTTCAAGCCAGGCGCCGGATCCGACATCCTGGGACGGAAGGACACGAAGCCGTGTCTACCGATCGCTTGCCCCGGGGAGTTCGCCGAGATCGACGGGCGTTCGCGCGTCCGCCCAGGACATCGCATGGCTTGCGGCCAGGTAGAACTTGCCCCAACCCACGACGAATCCGCTCGCGTTGATCGCCGTCGCGCTGGCGGAGAGCAGGAAGTCCATCTCCTCGAAGCGTCCGAGGTCGGTGAGGGAGCAGGGGGTCGCCGCTTGCGCAGACGTCGCAAGAGGTGCCGCGGTCCAGAGCAGCACGGGGCCGATCAAGGCGCCTCGTTCGAGCCAGACTGCTACGCGGCGGGCGCCTTCGACCAGATGCGCGTGTCGAGGTCGAGGTCGTCGATGATTCCCGTCGCGAAGAGCAGCTCGCCGATCCACGCTCGAATCTGCGCGATCTCGATCTTCCCGTCCCCGGGGACCGCGAACAGATCGCTGCCGAGCGGCACGGCGAGGTAGAGCGTGCCGCCGGTGAACGAGAGCCGGAGCTGCGCTCCGGTGTTGTCGTGAAATGCGAGGATGCGGCGCATCAGACTCGGCGAAAGCAGGTACCGCGCCTCCGTCGGGTCCGTGGAGCGCACCAGGAACGCGCGCTCGAAATCGGGGTCCTCGAGTTCGACGAGCTCGAGACCAGCGCCTCCACCAACGGATTGGAACACGCGGCCGAGCGAACCGATCCGGCGCTCGGCGCGATCCGGCAGCAGCAGCGTCTGTCCGGCGAAGCTCTTGTTGAAGTCTGCCGCGAAAAAGAGACCGTGGAACACGATCTCCGTGTGGCTGGTCTTGTCGCGCTTCGTCACCTGCGTGACGTGGATCTCCGAGAAGCGGAACGCGGTCGATCCATGGCGGCCACTCACCAGATCTTCGCCGTGATAGCGATTCCAGGAATCGCCTTCGAAGAGGCGGCTGGCGCCGAATTCTTCGCGCGCGATCGATCCATGGGGCTCGTAGCGGAAGCTCGGATCCCAGAACTGGATCACGGGCGCCAGGATCTCGGAGCGGATGCGCGGCGTCGCGGTGTCGGGGATTCGGAAGCGACGCCACAAGTCGATCACGAAGGGCAGCGCAGCGAGGAGCAGGAATCCCCCGAAGCTGTGTAGCCACGCGCCAGCGGCGATGCCCGTGGCAACGCCCGCGATCTTCCACACGGCGGGCAGCGCGACGGCGTCGCGTCTGGCCTGGACCTCCGCTCGCTCGCGCTCGACGTCTCGAAGCGTGGGCTCGATCGCCTCCTTCAGGAAGCGTTCGAACTCGTCGGGCGAGCGCATCCGCCTAGCGCCTCTCGTGGGCGCGGAAGCGTTCCATCACTTCCGGCCGCGCCTCCTCGCGGGCGGTCGTTTCGAAGTAGCTGCGCTCGCGATAGCCGAGGAGCGCGGCGAGAAGATTCGTCGGGAACATGGAGACGGCGTCGTTGTAGGTCCTGGTGGCCGCGTTGCAGGTGCGCCGTGCGGCGGAGATCTGCTCCTCGACCTCATTGAGCGCGCGCTGCAGCTGCTGGAAATTTTCGCTCGCCTTGAGTTCCGGATACGACTCGGCCGTCACGAGCACCTGGCCGAGCGCGCGGCCGATCTGTGCGTCGAGCGCAGCGGCCTCCGCGGCCGGAAGCTCGCGCGCTGTCGCTTTGGCACGCAGCGCAACGACTTCCGCGAGCAGCTGCGACTCGTGTTCGACGTAACGCTGAACGGCGTCTACCAGGCTGGGGATCAGATCCCAGCGCTTCTTCAACATCACACCCACGCTCGAGAGCGCCGTATCGGCCTGGTTGCGGGCCTGGATGATCGAGTTGAAAGCGAGCCCGAGCCACGCAACGCCAAACGCGCCGATCCAGCGCGGATTCACTTCGAACATCCACATCGCGAAGATTCCGAGTGCGCCGCCGATGATCCAGATCGAGTGCATGCGGACCTCCCTGCCCTGGATGCAGGTCGGCCGGGGCGGGTGGTGGCTTGAGTGGGGAAGCGAAATCGCCGGAGAAGGCAGCTCAGCGCCGTTCAGGTGCGCTATAAGTGGGAGACCCATGAGGCCGTTCATGCCGAGCCGATCCATCCGCTTCGCGCCCGCACTTGCTCTTCTGCTGCTGACCGCCGCACAGCCGGCGCGCGCCGTCACGAAGTACGTGTTCTCCGCGACGACCGCAGCGGCTGGGATCTCCTTCGACTCCGGCGTCAACGTCGAGTTCACCGGGTTTCTCACCGATCCGGCGTTGCTTCCCGGCAAGGCGGTCGAAAGCACGATCGAGGTGACCACGTTGTCGATCGGTGGGGCCGCACAGAGCGATGTCGAGGCTACCGTGCGGCTGCGGTCGAACCCGCCGAACCGCCTCGAGTTTTTCATCCGCTTCCTCGGCGCCAACAACCCTGAGATCTCGCTTCTGATCGACCTTCCCGGAGGCGCCGGAGCTGATTTTCCGGAGATCGACTTCGACCTCGCCGGCGTTTCGCTCGTTGCAGCGGAGATCAGTGAGGATGGAATCGAGCCGGTAGCCTTGAACGTGGCGAGCTTCTACGGCACCGCCGCCTCGGAGTATGTGGTCGACGGCGGCTTCGACGATCCGGCTCACCCCGCCTGGAGCTTCGAGAAGTTCGACTCCTCGTCGACGATCGCCTGGAACAGCGCCGACGCGAACGGATCGCCCTCTTCGGGATCGCTCTCGCTCGACAAGGCCGTCGGCGAGAACCCGAACTCGCTGCGCGCGGCTCAGTGCATCGATATGATCCCTGGCGGCGAGTACGCGCTGCTCGGCAGGCTCTTCTGGCCGAGCACCTCGACGGACGGCGAGCCGTTCCTGACGATCAGTTTCAGCGAGGAGCCTCGATGCAACGGCGACAACCGCGGATCGACCGACGTATTCATCGGTGCGCCGCTGCGCGACGCGTGGACGCAGATCGGTCCGACACTCATCGAAGTGCCTCTGGATGCACGATCCGGGCGTTTCTATTCGGGTGTCAGCGTCTATGTCGATCCGGGGTCGCCGGACTTCTTCGCAGCGAGCTGGGATGACGTGAGCCTGCTGCCGGAGCCGGGATCCTCGGCGGCGATCGCAGTGCTCGGCGCGCTCGCCGCGCTGGCTTGGCGCCGGCGCGCGGCGCGGCTCATCCACGAGAGCCTGTAGGGCGCCTGCGAATCGGCCTACTTGCCGGGCTTCGCGCCTTCGGTTCGGGCTTCCGACTCCGGCGGCGCCTCCGGGGCGGCGAGTTCGGCCGCGAGGGCATCGGCCTCGGCTCGCCGTCGTTCGGCCTGCGCGCGCAGCGATCTGCGCACGTTCGACGCGGAGTCGCGCGCCTCGTCTTCGGCCGCCTTCGCCTCGGCGATCAGGCGCTCGCTTTCCGCGCGCAGCGCCTCGACGCGGCCGGCCTGCTCGGCCTTGTCGAAGATGCGCTCCTCCACCGGGGATTCGTCCGGAGCGGTTGGCGCTTCGCCTGCTGGCTGCTCGGGAATGAAGTGCTGCGTGGGTTCGAGCTGGCGCTGGTTCATGAAGTTCGGAGAGACGATCTCGACGCCGGCCTCGTGCAGCGCGTCCATCATGCAGCGGCGCAGGTTCGAGCGCGTGGTGAGGAGCTGCTTCACGTCGCGCAGGAATCCAGCGACCCGGTATTGCACCGAGAAGTCCCCGAGTTCGAGCACGCGCACGAACGGTTCTTCCAGCTCCTCGGCCCTGGCCGCTTCGAGCAGCAGCGTTTCGACCTTCGCGTGGGACACGTCGTAGCCGAGCGAAATGGTGGCCGAGATGATCGTACCCGTGGAACGCACCACGGTGACCGGATGCGAGACGAGGAACAAGTTGGGAAGTTCCGTCAGGTCGCCGTCCTCGGTCTGGATCTCGGTGTGGAAGAGACCGCGCACGGTGACGCGTCCGAAATGCTCCGCCACATGCACGAAGTCGCCCGGCCGGAAGGCGCCCACGGCACGCGACATGAGGCCGGCCATCGCATTCGACACGAAGGTCGTGGACGAGAGCGCGATGATCGCGGTGAGCAGCAGGCCGAGCAGACTCAGGATCTGGCCGCGCGTGTTCTCGCTGACCGGAAGTACCAACACGATTCCGAGTAGCGCCACGGTCGTGAGGCCGAGCATGGTGAGCTGCGCACCCAGGCGCGCACTGGGACGGCGATCCGCACTGGCACGGCGCAGCAGCAGCCAGTCCGCCGACGTCAGCGTGATGGCCGCGAACGCCACCACCGCCAACAACGGCCAGAGTCGCTCGGCGGCAGCCACCGCATTTTGCAGCACCGCTTCCATGTTCCTCCGCGGGGCGCCGGGACAGAAGCGACGCCGGCGCACCAGATTACCGCGACCTCAGGCGAATCGATGCACTACGGCGGCGGACTCCGGTCTGCCGTGAGGGTTGCGGTGAACGCCGGGAGCGTATCGATCATGGAGTGAGCACGCACGGCGCCGCGGAGTGGGCCGCGCTCGAAGTCGGCCCGACGGAGGCCGTCGGGCCGAGCTCGAGCCCGGCACGCGGCTCTGCCATCAGCAGCTCCGTGAAGTCCGCGGCGACGGCGTGGGATCCGGCCCAGTCCCAGAAGTACAGGCAGCGCTCGTGCGAGGTATAGGCGTACGCCGCGCCCATCACCGCCGCCGCAAGCAGCAGCCATGCGGCGGCATCTGCTGTCGCGATCGCCGCCCAGGCGCGGGTGCGCAGACTCGGAGACGTGGCGGGCATCGAACTCCCTCTCTCGCCGTTCATCAACATCCGCGAAGTCGAGGCGCGTCACCTCGAAGCCTTGCGCGGGGGTGGCCAGGATGGATGCAAGGCTATGCGGGCGAGCTATTGCCAGCCGTAGCGTCGTAGGTAATAGCGCTTCATCAGCGAGGTCAGCAGGGCGTAGCCAAGCACGATGCCCGCCAGCCAGTAGAAGTAGGGCAGGGGCAGGGCCTGCAGCTTGAAGTAGCCCGCCAGTGGGCCCATCGGCAGGAGGATGCCGATCACGATGATCAATCCCGTCATGGCCAGTAGCGACCAGGCTGCGCGGCTCTGGATGAAGGCGATTTTCGGCGTGCGGATGATGTGCACGATCAGCGTCTGCGTGACCAGGCCGACGACGAACCAGCCCGACTGGAACAGCGTCTGGTGGAGCACGTCATTGGCCTTGAATACGTACCACAGAACGGCAAACGTGATGATGTCGAAGATCGAGCTGAGCGGCCCGAAAAACAGCATGAATCGGCCGATGCCGACGGGGTTCCACTGCAGCGGCTGGCGCACCAGCTCTTTGTCCACGTTGTCCATCGGGATGGCGACCTGGGAGATGTCATAGAGCAGGTTCTGAACCAGCAGATGCAGTGGCAGCATCGGCAGGAACGGCAGGAACACGCTCGCAATCAGCACCGAGAACACGTTCCCGAAGTTGGAGCTGGCGGTCATACGGATGTACTTGAGCATGTTGCTGAAGGTCTTTCGGCCCTCGATCACGCCGCGCTCCAGCACCATCAGGCTGCGCTCGAGCAGGATGATGTCGGCCGCTTCCTTGGCGATGTCCACCGCGCCATCGACCGAAATGCCGATGTCGGCTGCGCGCAGCGCCGGCGCGTCGTTGATTCCGTCACCCATGAAACCAACCACGTGGCCCTGGCTACGGAGGCTGCGTACGATCCGTTCCTTGTTGAGCGGCGAGACGCGCGCGAAGATCGTGTTGGCGCGGGCTGCCTCGGCCAGCGCTTCGTCCTCCATGGCATCGATCTGTGTACCCAGCAGGAATCCCTCGACCTCCAGCCCGACCTGGCGGCAGACCTCGACCGCGACCAGCTCGTTGTCGCCGGTAATCACCTTGACGGTCACGCCGTGTGCCGCCAGCGCCTCCAGCGCCGGTGCGGTCGATTCCTTGGGCGGGTCGAGGAAGGCGATATAACCGACCAGGGTCAGCCCCGACTCATCGGCCTTCGAGTACACGACCTGGTCGGGCGGGATCTCCTTCATGGCCACCGCCACGACCCGCAGGCCGCTTTTGTTCAAGCTGCGCAGCACGCGCTTGAAGCGTTTCGTGCGACTTGCATCCAGTGACTGGACCTGGCCGTCATATCGCACGTGCGTGCAGATATCGAAGATCTCTTCCGCTGCACCCTTGCAGATCAGCTCGTGGTGCTCCTCGCGCTCGGAGACCACCACCGACATGCGACGGCGCTCGAAGTCGAATGGAATCTCGTCGACCTTGCGGTAATTGCGGGCGATATCGAGCTCGGTCTTCAGCTCGACATGCTCCAGCACCGCGCGGTCGAGCAGGTTTCGCAGTCCGGTCTGGAAATAGCTGTTGAGATAGGCGAAGCCCAGCACCTCCTCAGACTCATTGCCAGCCACATCGGTATGGCGGGCCAGCGCGATCTTGTCCTGGGTCAGCGTTCCGGTCTTGTCGGTGCACAGCACGTCCATGGCGCCGAAGCTCTGGATGGCATCGAGGCGCTTGACGATCACCTGCATGTTCGAGAGCACCACGGCGCCACGCGCCATCGTGGTGGTGACGATCATCGGCAGCATCTCCGGCGTCAGCCCGACGGCCACCGACAGCGCGAACAGGAAGGCCTCCGCCCAGTCGCCCTTGGTGAAACCGTTGATGAACAGCACCAACGGCACCATTACCAGCGCGAAGCGGATCAGCAGCCAGCTGACCTTGTTGATGCCGAGTTGGAAGGCATTGGGATCGGCTGCATCGGCCACACGCGTCACGCGCGTGGCCAGGGTGCCGAAATAGGTGTGATTGCCGGTGGCCAGGACAACCGCGGTCGCGGTTCCAGAGATGACGTTGGTGCCCATGAACACCAGGTTGTCCATCTCCAGCGCGGACCCGCCGGCCGCACGGATGGCAGCGAATTTCTCCACCGGCAGCGACTCGCCGGTCATCGCCGACTGCCCGAGGAACAGGTCGGTTGCCGCCATGACGCGGCAATCGGCCGGGACCATGTCACCGGCCGACAGCAGCACGATATCGCCGGGCACCAGTTGCGCGATCGGAATCTCGACCGCGCCGTCGCGCTGGAGGCTCGCTCCGGCGGTTGGCGTGACGACATCGGGATCGGCGCGCCTGAGTATCGTGGCGGTGTTGCTGACTCTCTCCTTGAGCGCCTGCGCCGCCCGGTTGGAGCGTCGCTCCTGGAAAAAGCGGATCAGCGTGGCCAGCACCACCATGGCGCCGATCACCAGCGTCCCGGCCATGTCGCCGGTGAAGTACGACACCGTTGCCAGTACGGTCAGCAGCAGATTGAAGGGGTTGTTGTAGCTCAGCCAGAGATGTCGCAGCCACGACGCGGGACGCTCGTGCGCGACCTCGTTGGGGCCAAGCTGCTCGAGCAGTGCATCGGCCTGGGCAGTGCTGAGCCCTCGAGCCGAGGTGCCCAGCTGGGCCAGCAGCGGGTCCAGGTCTGCGCGGGCCTGGTCGACAAGGCGCTGGTTCAGCGTCTGCGACAGGCCGGCGTTACGCTTGCCCCGCGCCAACCCATCGAGCATGACCCGGCGGCGAAACAGGCTGCGGCTTCGGTGTGCTTCCAGGAACCGCTCGAAGTACCGGCTGAAGATCTTCACGATTTCTTCTTCGCGACAAGGGTTGCACAGGCAATTCCCGATGGCAGGAAGGATCCGGGGTGCGTGCTTCAGCGCATGCTGCCGGTGTCGATGTAGCGCTGGTGCACGTTGTCGTAGGGCACACGCTGGCACCGGGCCCGGTAGACCCGAGCAAGCCCGGTGCGGTCGGGATCGGGCGCCTTCGAGAAGTCGAGCCGCTCGAGCACGCGCTCGACGAGCAGCCGCTGATCGCCATCCGTTGGCGCTCCCGGCTCGGGATCGACATCGATCCAAGGATCAGCCCGGAATGCCCACTGTCGAGTAGCCCGGGGCGGTTGCCCGCCCCGGGCCGGACGGGATTCCGATCGGCCAGCAGAGCCTGGTCGCACTGATTTCCCTACGCGCTGGTGCGAGATCCTCGGCTCCCACGACCCGGAGCCGGGCGGCCCGGACGAACGTCCCTTCGACGTCCGCGAGTGGGACGCCCCGGCGCCGGCGATCGGCGCCTCGGCGGCCGAGCTGCGGGTGCTGTTCTTCGCACTGCTGTCGGGATCCCGCGTGCTGGCGGCGAGGCGGGTCCACCGCGGGTGAAGCGCAACGTGGCCGCGCGACGGCGCGCCCGCACACCGCCGCGATCTGGTGTACGATGTCGAAGCCCCTGCCGACACGCCCCGACGGTTGACACCGGAACCTCGGGGTGGGTATAAGGTTTCGCCGGGCCCGACCTCGGCTCATCTCGAGGAGAATCCACAATGTTCGCCGTCCGCTGCGCCGTGCTCGCCGTTTCGATCTTCGCTCTCGCCGCGCCGGCCAACGCCACCGTCCAGCCGTGGGACCAGAAGAAGGTCACGGAGCTCGGCGAGCAGCTCGAAACGACGACGCGCGAGCTCTGGGAGACGTTCCGTCAACAGCCGCGTCCGACGCTCGGACAGGGCCAAGCCAACAGCTTCTTCCGGCTCCAGCAGCAGCTTCGCCAGCTCCGCACCGAGGCGCGCTCGCTGGCCCGCATGCTCGACGACGGGGCCGGCCGCGATGAAACGCTACCGAGCTTCGAGAGCATGATGCAGACGATCCGGATCGCCGAGGAAAACGCTCGACGGGTGTTCACCGGGACGACCGTGCGCGACCGGGCGCAGGCCGCGCGCGAAGTCCTCAACCAGATGACGCCGTTCTACCAGGCCGATCCGACGGTACTCGAACCGGTCCAGCGCTGAGGCCGACGCGCGCCGCGGCGCGCGACTCGGACGGCCCCTCCGCATCGCACTCGTGCCCGCGCTCGCAGGTTTCCGGGGTTCGTGGGGGAAGCGCTCGATCCGTCGGACCGGTGTTCTTCGTCGATGACGTGGCCGAAGGGCTCGATCGAGAGGGGTCCGACGGATGAGACGCGCGCTCCCGATTCTCCTGCTGATCGCCACGACCGTGGCCTGCGCGCAGCCGGTCGAGCGCCGCGACTGGTCCGACTACGCGGGTCCCAGCGCCGAGGCCTTCCGGCGCGAGAAGCTGCCGGCGCCGAACTTCCCGGATCCGCTCGAACCGTGGAACCGCAGTGTATGGGCCTTCAACCACGTCGCAATCGTCGCGGTGGCCGATCCGCTCGGTCGGGTCTATCGCTTCGTGATTCCGCGTTTCGCCCGCGACCGGATCCGGGACTTCGCGGCGAACCTGATCTTTCCGCGCAACCTCGTCGCGAATCTGCTGCAGGGCGAGTGGAGCGGCGCGCGCGACGAGACCTCGCGCTTCGTCGTGAACAGCACCGTCGGAATCGGCGGGCTGTGGGATCCGGCGAGCCGCTGGCTCCACATCGAGCCGGCGCCGGAAGACATGGGGCAGGTGTTCGCGACCTGGGGGTGGCAACCATCGACGTTCCTGGCGCTGCCGCTGATCGGCCCGAGCTCCGTGCGCGACGGCCTCGGCCTGCTCCCGGACGCGCTGCTCGATCCGGCCACCTGGTTCTTCCCGACCGGCGTCCGGATCGGCCTCGCCTACAACGACCTCGTCGATTCGATCCCGGACTACCTGCGCTTCGCGCGCAGCAGTCCCGACTTCTACGACGACGCGCGGCTGCTGTGGACGCTGGTGCGGCAGGAGCGGATCGAAGAGCCGAAGCTGCTCAGTCGCAGCGACCACACCGGCGCCACCGAGACCCTCCAAGCCGCCTTTCTCGGCCCGCGCGATCCCGGCTTCGGCTCCCGGCTCGACCGCCGCGAGGTCGCCATGCCGACCAGCGGGCGCGTGCTGCCCTACTCCGTCCGCATGCAGCACGGCGCCGCGCCGCTGGTGTTCCTGGTACCGGGCCTCGGCGCCCATCGCCTCGGCGCGTCGAGCCTCGCGCTCGCCGAGATGGTGTGGGAGCACGGCTTCTCGGTCGCGATCGTGAGCAGCGCGATGAACGCCGAGTTCATCGCGCGCGGCGGCAGCGGTCCGGTGCCGGGACACGCACCGGTGGATGCCCGCGACGTCCACATCGCGCTCGACGCCATCGATCGCGACCTGGCCGCACGCTTCCCGGGCCGCATCGAGAAGCGCGCCTACCTCGGCTATTCGCTCGGCGCCTTCCACGGCTTCTTCGTCGCCGCCGACGGCAGTCCCGCGGCCCGCGCGCGGGTCTCCTTCGACCGCTACGTGCTGCTCGATCCCCCCGTGCGCCTGCTCGACGGCATGGAGCGCCTCGATGGCTTCTTCCGCGTGCCGCTCGCCGCACCCGATCCGCAGGCCGAGGTGCAGCGGATCCTCATGAAGACCGCGCACGTGGCCCGACGCGCGCAGGAGCAGATGATCGGGGCCGGCCGCTACCACCGGCTGGGCGCCACCGACCTCGAAGGCAGCACGATCACGCCGACGATGGAGCTGCCGTTCACGAACGAGGAAGCCGAGTTCCTGATCGGCCTGGCGTTCCGGCGCTTGTTGCAAGCGCTGCTGTGGGCCAGCCAGGAGCGCGAAGATCTCGGCGTGCTGCTGACCGAACGGCACCGGCTACGCCGCCTGCCCGCATACCTCGAGATCGGAGACTACTCGTTCGAGATGTATCTGTTCGCGTTCGTACTGCCGTACTACCGGGACCAGCTCGGCACCATCACGTCGGCCGACGAGCTGGTGGCACAGAACGACCTGCGCGCGATCGCCGAGCGGCTGCGCGGCCGGCCCGAGCTACGCGTCTTCGCGAACAAGAACGACTTCCTGACCAGCCAGGCGGACATCGACTGGCTGACGGCACTGATCGGTCCCGAGCACGTGCGCTTCTTTCCGACCGGCGGCCACCTCGGCAACCTGCATCGCCCCGAAGTGCAGGCGGAGGTGATGGAGGCGCTCGAGGATCTGCGCTAGCCCCTGCGCGAGCTCAGCGACCGCCTCGACCGCTGCGGGTTCGCCGACCGACTCTTCTTCTCTCTCGCCCGCCGCGCCGGCGCGCAACCCTCCACCGCGTGATTCGCGAGCCGCTCGAAAACTTCCTCGCCCGCGACGAGCCGCTGCTCGCGCTGCTCGCCGTGGACGAGCAGAACCGGGGGGCTTGTGCGGGATCTCACTCGAGCCAGGGGCGTCGGGCTGCCAGCCAACCGTCGCGGCGCTTCAACTCGGCCAAGCTTGCAGCCTTCCAAGGGCATCGACGACGGTGATCGAATTCGGGTCGTTCGTGCCCAATCCGCGTCGTGCGGACGATTCGAGGTAGCCCGCCCGACGGGAAACGCGTTCCATTCCGAGTTTCCTTCTGGCGCCATCGAGCAATGCCAGGACGTAGGCGTCGAGGGCCACCGGATCCGTGGCGAGCAGGAGGCTGTGCGGCTCGAGCTGTGGCTCTCCCCAGGGGCCACCGTCGCAGATCGCGCGCAGCGCGTCGCATACGTGCAGGCGGACCTTTCCAGAGATGCACGGGTTGGCATAGAGCTCGGCGATCTGGGGATCGCCGCGGTTGGCATGCATGCCGTCGGCGTGTGTCGGTCGGAACGAATCCCACAGCGGGACGCAGCCGTAGAAATTCTTGAGAGCGCATGTGATCCCTGTGACGCGGTGGTCCTTGGGGACGGGGAGATTGATGATGTGGTCGCAGACGCGCGTGAGGATCCGGGAGACGGGCAAGCGGAGGCCCCGCGACGGGATCTCCGCGCGGACCTTCCGGTCGTAGCCGAGGCCAGGCGGACGGGGAACAGTGCAAAGGATTCTCGGGGCTCCCCGCGAGTCTGGCGCGAACCCCGCTCGCTCCATTCCCTGGTAGTAGGCGCCCTCGGGTCTCTCCAGATCGCCATAGAAGCGCATGCGGATCGGCCCGAGCCGGCCGAGATTGTCCCAGAGGACGATGTTCTGGCGCTCGACCCGGCCCTCCGCCAGGCTGGCGACCAGCGCGTCCACGACCTCCTGGTGCGGCGCCAGGTGAACGGCGACGGTGTTGAGCTTGATTCCCACGACGTGACCCGGGCGGAACTCCGAGAGCAGCGACGCCCAGGCGCTGCGCTCATCGGGCTCGCCGGTAAGGGTACGGAGACCACGAGCGAGCATTGTGCGGAGGATGTCTCCGCGCTGTGCTGCGGAGCCGTGCAGGGCGGACTCGTTCCGGGCGACGACGAGCCGGCTGGGACCGCCGGGAATGGACTGTGGGTCGCGCCCGTCGAGGGGCCCGGGCGGACGTGCGTCGATCCAGCGTTCGCGCTCACGCCTCAGCAGGCGACGATCGATCAGCCCCAACCGCCTCATCTTCACCCTCCTTGTGTCGTCGGATGCGGCCCGAGCTCGACGAGGGCCGTCGTCATGGGGTGGAGCTACCTGAGTTCCGTGGACAGTTCTCCGCTTTCGAGAGCAAGCCCCTCCTGCACTCCCTTGGACTCATTCCTGAACGGGGGTTCGGGGCCGATGGCGCGAGGTTGAGCGCCCCCGGGACTCCTCTATCGGTGAGATTTCCGGGCTAGCGCCCGGCAGCGGCGCGAGTGGTCTCGTGGATCTGTTGGCAGTGCAGGCAGCGCTTTGCGGTCGGATACGCAACGAGCCGCGCGTACGGGATCGGCACGCCGCAATCGATGCATGTGCCATAAGTGCCAGCCGCAAGGCGGGTCTCGGCCGCGAGAATATCCTGCAGTTCGGCCGCGTCGTGCGCCACTTCCGCGTTGGTGACGTCGGTCAGCAGATTGGCCATCGATCTGTCCCCCGCGTCCGACGTGCCGGACAGGAGGTCCTCATAACCCTCCGTGCGCATGCGCTCGAGGCCCGCACGAATTCCGTCGCGCAGCGGCTCCTTGCGCTCACTCAACACTCCGGTGAGGTGTTCGCGCTCGCCGGCCGACAACGCGCTCATGAGGCAGCCGCCACGGGCGCTTCCAAGAAAACGTCGCGCAATGACTCCGGAAGCTGGGACCGCACGTCTTCCATCTGGCCGGCGCTGACAGTTTGCGCGATCAGCGCACCGGTGGCGGCGAGAAGCTTTGCGGCCTGCGATGGCTCCACGCCGAGCTGCTGCACGAGTTCCTGCTCGATCGTCTCCCGGGTAATGAGCTTGTCAGGGCCGAGAGGGAGCGCATACAGCGCGGGCTGCAGCAGCGAAGGAAGCTGCGCAATGAGGTCCTCGGCTTCGCCAGGAGTAAGCCTTCGCACCAATGAGTCGAGGACGATCCCGAGCGCGGTCTCCGCCGCACCGTCGTTGTCGAGGCCAGTGTCGGCGCGCAGTTGATTGACGAGGCGCCGGTAGGTCGCTTCGGCGCGTGCCGCACTGCGCCGCCTCGCGGGTGATCTGTCGGTGCTCGCCGGCCCGCCCTCGCCGATCTGGGCCTCGACGATCGCGGCCAGGCGATCGATTGGCGCAGCCTCATCGAGGAGCAGGTCATCGAGCGTCACCATGCCAACGAATCGCCCCCTCTCGATGAGGGGGATGCGCCGGATGTTGCGCTTCTGCATGAGACGAATCGCGCTCGCCTGAGTGTCCGTGGGCGCGAGTGATACGACACCTGCAGTCATCACCTCACCGACGGTCGTCTTGCGGGCATCGAGCCCGCGACCGAGCGCACGGATCGCGAGATCCCGATCGGTCACGATGCCAACGACGGTCCCTCTGTCCTGTACGACCACCGCGCCAATGTTGTTGTGTTCGATCGCGCGTGCGGCATCGAGGACGGAGGTATCGGATTTCAGCGCCACGATGCGCGGTCTTACGTACCATCTGAGAGACATCTGTGAACTCCTTTGGATGAATCGACCGGCTGGGCGAGGCGCGCCCCCGGTTGCCGCCTTAGATAAGCTTCGTGTCTCGGCGCTGTACGCTGCGGCGTACTGCCCGCTCCGTGCCGGAGAGTGCGCCGTGGATCGCAGTCTTCAGCGATAGCGCCTGGTTTTCGAAGACCACGCTCGGAAGACCGCTCAACACCACCTTGATGCGGCACAACTTGTCGACGCCACCGCGCGGCCCGTTCACGTCCAGCACCCGGACGCTAACGCGTTCGATCGAAGTTTCATACTTGCCGAGCTTCACGCCGAGGTCGTGCCGGATCTGGGCGCGCTCTTCCTGGCTGAGATCAACACCGAAAACCCGGATACTCGCAGGAACCTGCGGCGCGCTGGTGCGCCTCGCGGTGCGCTTCGCTGCCTTGGGCACGCGCCGCACGAAGGATGTTCGATTGCTCATGTTCTCTCCTGCGAGCGCTGAGTTGCGCGGCCCGCTGCGGGATCCTCTCGGAATCTGCCATAACGCCGCTACCCGGACATGGAGTGTAGACCATAGATGCAAATGTCCAGTTGGAAATGTCCGGTTCCAGACACCGTGTCGACCCTGGAGGCCGACAGAACGTGGGTGGGGACCTAGACGATGAGCGCCAAGGAGATCGACCGGCTGGAGATCCTGGGCCGCGTGGCCGAGCGTCGGCTGACGCAGTGGCAAGCGGGGGTGCAGCTTGGCTTGACCGAGCGCCAGGCCGGACGTTTGTGCCGCGCGTTGCGCCAGCAAGAAGCCGCCGGACTCATTTTTGCGCAAACGCGGGCGACCGAGCAATCGTCAGTGGCTGCCGGCTGTGCGCGGCCGGGCGGTGGCACTCGTGCGAGAGCGCTACGCCGACTTCGGACCGACGCTCGCGGGTGAGAAGCTTGCGACGCACCACGATGTCGTGGTCTGCACCGAGACGTTGCGCGGGCGGAGCCCGGCAGAGGGATGGCCTCGCCTGGCTAGCCCAAACGGGAATCCCCCGGCTCTGCCGGGGAGGCAGTCGAAGTTCGACAGTTCCGGAAGTAGAAACTCCCGCTTGTGAGCCGCTCAAAGCGTCGCGAGAGGGAGTTCTGTGTCGGACTACAAGAGAATCCACCACTTCGTCGTAGACGCTTACCACCCCAGGTGAAGCCCTCTCTTCCGACAAGAACGAGGGAACTCGACCGGTTGCATCTACCCCAGGGCGGCGAGAGGTCGATCTCGAGCATCGAAGAGAGCGCGGAGCCACCACCTCCGGATCTTCGCTGTACGCGGAGTCGTCCTCGGCGCGAAGTTCGATCAAGAGATCCACGTCAACTCCCGTTGCACTGAGGCGCGGAGTCCTTTGGCACCCGCCCGCATTGGGGCGCCGATCCCGTATTCCCGACCGGATCAGGGCACCCTACTCGGGGATCTGCCGGTTTGGGCCGGGATTCGAGGTGACGTGATCGCAGATCATCGGACGCAAGCAGGCGGCGATACTGCAGTGGGCGAAAAAATGTCCGCTTGTCCGACTTAGCCGTCAACGCTGGCCGAAGCTCTCGCCGTCCGGCTTGTTCTCGAACCGATCGTGGCACGTCGCAAAGCCCTGGTCGAGACCGAAGCGCGAGTCCAGCACGAAGAACCCGACGAAAGCCGCAGTCTCGCGACCCGTCTGTGCGAGCAACTCGGCGAGCGTGACATGCTGCGCGGCCAGCGCGTCGATGGCTGAGGTGTCCAGCTACTCAAAACGGTGGCCATGTTCAGTTGAACCCGTCGGCGACGGCGGGAGCCGGTATCCAATCCTGCTCCATCAGACGGCGGGGAATGTCTCGAAAGGTCTCCGGCGAGGGCGACTTGACCAGAAACACTGTGAAGTCCTCCCACTGCCGGCGTTCGACCTGCGCGCGGCGCTTCCGCAACGCGCTCTCGACGTACTCGGACAAGGGCGCCGCGCTGTGCAGCACGAAAGCCACTGTGGTGTCGCGCGAGGGTTTCTCCAACTGCCACGTTGCTCGCAATTCGGCCGAGCCGGGGTCGTGATGGCGCCGCGCCCGGCTCGAAAAACGCAGCGGCCAGGTTGTCCAGTACGACGAGTATGCAACGTCGACGTCGGCCTCGATCAGCCGCTCGTCGAGATCGTCCGAGTTCGTCAGAGCCCAGCTACCACGCCAGCTGTTCGCTTCGCGCGGAACTCCCGACTTCATCCAGGCGAACGTCGACACGGACACGGAGACCAGCCAGATCCCGATCGCCCCGGCGGCGAGAAGACGAATTGCTCGTCCGGAGCCGAGGGCGGTGTCAACCGCGTAGGCCAACAGCACGGCCAGGCCCGGATAGACGGCGTAGAGCACGCGGGACGGCGGCACGGGGAGGTGGCGCAACCCCGACATCCAGTAGGCCAGCAGGTAGACGAGAAGATGGGCAACGGCGACGTGACCGAGAGACACGCGAGATCGGTCTCGCGCAAGTCGCACGGCGGCAACGCCGAGTCCGGCGAGCAGTATCGGCCAGGCGCGTCCCAGCACGAAGACCGCCGAGAGTTGGAGTTGTTCGAGAGAGAGGGGGACCCGGTCGGGCGTCGTGGTGGTCAGCAGGGAGTGCAGTGTGAGTGAACGAAGATGCAACCAATCATGCGTCGCGTTGTAAGCCAGCAGCGGCACCAGGCCCAGCGCGATGCCGCAGACGAGGAGGGCACCGACTTGCTTGCGGTGCGGGGGGTCGGAGCGGAGCACCAGCCAGACGCCCGCCAACGCCAGCATGGGTGCCAGCATTTCGGAAGCCCAGATCCCGACGCCCGCGGCGGCTCCGAAGAGCAGGCACTGCAGCGTTCTTCTCGTGGCGAGAGGACCCGCGGGTAACGCAGCGATCCAGAGCAGCGCGACCGAGAAGAGAACCGTCTCCGCAAAACCGCCGCGGGCCTTCAGGCTCCACTCTAGAAAGAACGGGGTGGCGAGGGCGAAGAAGGCAACGGCGCTCAGCGCCTGGCGGCTCGAGAGGGTTCGGCGACAGAGATCCGCGAAGAGCAAGGCCGTGACCACCCACAGGCCCAGCATGCACAGCTTGAGCGCGATCGCCGAGGGTCCCAGGAGCGAGAACACGGGTGCGGCCAGGTAGGCCTCCAGCGCGCCCCCACCGTTGTAGAAGTTGCCGTAGAAGAAAGCCGGCAGGGCCAGCCCGTCGAGAATGTCGAGCGCCATCACTCCGACCGTGGCCTCGTCGGCGTCGAGGCGGTTCTCGGCTGCGACGATGAGTACGAGTCGGAGTGCGAGTCCCGCTGTCACCAACGTCAACAAGTGCGCGAATCGCGGTCTGGGCATGGCACATTCTAACGTGCATAATGGCCCTTCGAGCCGCCATCAGACGGGGGTTCCTGCAATACAGTCCCGAGCTTCTCGGCAGGCCAAGCGAGTTCTCTTCATCGCGACTCCCACGTTGATACTCGGACTGCTGTGCATCGGCGGAGCGGAGATGCTGCTGCGGACCCGTTTCGAGAAGACGGAGCACATCACCGGCGTGAGTGAGTGGTCGCTCGCTCGATTCGGCGTCCTCTCCTACCACTGGGATCTCTACGACCCGGACTCCGGCTGGACCAACCTGCCGGGCTATCGCAGCGACGAGCAAACGCCTTTCGAGCTCTCGATCAATCCTCAGGGACTACGGGCCGACCGAGACTACGCTCCGGCGCCGCCGGGGAACGCGATGCGCATCGCCGTCTTCGGTGATTCCTGCGCGTTCGGCGAGGAGGGGAACGACGACGAGACGATCCCCATCTATCTCGAGCGATCGCTAGCCCAAACGGGAGTCCCCCCGGCTCTGCCGGGGAGGCCGTCGGAGTTCGACAGTTCCGGAAGTAGAAACTCCCCCTCGTGAGCCGCTCAAAGCGTCGCGAGAGGGAGTACATCAAAGGGAAGAGCGCGATCCACATCGCAAGAACACGCGGCTCGACTATCGGCCGAGCCGCCAAGGACCCCGATTGACATGTTGGACCATCGCAGGAGGCGACCCTTCACCTCGACCGCGCTACTCCTCGCTGCATTTCTCACGAGCTGCACGACGGCACCCGAGCAAATCCTTCCCGCGCCTGCCCTCATCATCGGAGCGAATCTCGCGATGCCCCCCTACTACCGCGTGCAGGGCGACGGCGGTGCCGACGTCCTGCTGATGGGCACGTTTCACTTGGGGCCGCCACCGGGCTGGCAGCTCTCGCCCGCGCTCGAATCCGGACTGAGCCGTGCCGACCGCTTCGTGCTCGAAGTCGACCCCCGGCTCGCGACCGAAGACGCCGTGAGCGACCTGCTGGCGCGCCGCATGTTCCTGGAACCGCCGAGCGAACTGAAGGACGTCGTCAGCCCGGAGACCGCCAAGCTCCTCGAAGAACTCGACGACGAGCTCATCGCAATCGGCATCCCGGCGAACGCCCGGCGCCGGATGAAACCCTGGTTCGTCGTGATGAGCCTGATCGAAGTCAACTACCGAGGCAGTGGCTATTCCGCCGACAGGGGCGCCGAACAGATCATCATGCGATCCCTGAGCGACCGCCCCCTGGTCGGACTCGAGAGTTTCGAAGAACAGATCGCGATCCTCGATGACATGTCACCCATGCTCCAGGATCTCATGCTGCGTCACGTGCTCATGCGTCTGGGCGAAGCCCTCGATGACATCCGTGAGCTGGTTTCCGCATGGCAGCGGGGTGACGAAACCAGATTGCAGGAGCTCGCGCGCCAGGGCGTCGACGTGCTGCCGGAGCTCGAGGCGTTCTACGACATCCTGTCGAGCGAGCGCAATCGCAGCTGGCTACCGAAGCTCCGGGCATATCTCGATGAGCCGACCTACGCGGGGGAGACCGTCTTCATCGGCGTGGGCGCGTCGCATCTCATCGGCGATGACGGATTGGTCGACCTGCTGCGCGAAGCGGGCTATTCCGTCGAGCCCATCGATCATCTGCGAGAACCGGGAGCCGAGGTCCCATGAGCGAGACGCCGACCATCGACGCGAGCGTCTTCGTCGCGCCGACTGCACAGATCTTCGGAGAGGTCGATATCGGTGCCGAATCGCCCCGCCGCGGATCTCCTCGGAAGGAGAGGGTCGGGGCGCCCTGGTCGAGGCGCCCCGTCCAACGAGGCGCTCAACGGCCGCCGACGGTCATGCTCTTGATCTTGTTCTCGAGACTCTGGAGGCTCCAGTCACCCGGCACCTGGCTCGGCGGGTAGTCCTTCAGCGTCATGAGGAACCGGCTGGCGACGACCTGCATCGGGCCGAGGACGTAGGCGCGGTCGATCATCCAATCGTGATAGGTGTTCGAGTTGTGCTGCGACTTCTCGAACGGGTCGCGCCGGAGGTTGAAGAGCAGCGGGAGTCGCAGCGACACGAACGGCTCGCGCCAGACCTGCAGCTGATGCGCGCGATTCTCGAGGTAGACCGCCTTCCAGTCCTGGAATCGGATGGCGGCGACGTCGCCGCCGTCGTCGACGTAGATGAACTCCCGCCTGGGCGATTCCTTCGTCTTGCCGCTGAGGTAGTCGAGCAGGTCGTAGCCGTCGATGTAGTTCTTGTACGAGCGGCCGTTCAGCATGACGCCCTGGCGGAGCTTCTCCTTGATGTCGGAGTCTCCGGCGGCGGCGGCGAAGGTCGGCAGCCAGTCTTCATGGGCGACGATGCCGTTGAGCGTCTCGCCGGCGAGGAACTTCCCCGGCCAGCGGACGAAGGCCGGAACGCGGTAGGCGCCCTCCCAGTTCGAGTTCTTCTCGCCGCGGAATGGAGTCGTTCCGGCGTCGGGCCACGTGTTGTAATGGGGTCCGTTGTCGGTCGAATACTGGACGATGGTGTTCTCGGAGATGCCCAGCTCGTCGACGAGCGCGAGGAGCTCGCCCACCATGGTGTCGTGCTCGACCATCCCGTCGTGGTACTCGTCGCCGCTCGGGCCGCTGATCCCCGTATGCTCCTTCTTCACGTGCGTCCGGAAATGCATGCGGGTCGCGTTCCACCAGACGAAGAAGGGCTGCCCGGCGTCGTGCTGGCGCTTGATGAACTCCTTCGCCGCGGCGAGCGTCTCTTCGTCGATCGTCTCCATGCGCTTCCGGGTCAGGGGGCCGGTGTCTTCGCAGGACTGCCCGCCCTTGCCGTCGGCCTTGCACTCGAGCACGCCGCGCGGCCCGAACTGCTCCCGGAACGTCTTGCCGTTCGCCAGCACCATGCTGCTGGGATAGTCGCGATTCTCGGGCTCCTCTTCGGCATTGAGGTGGTAGAGGTTGCCGAGGAACTCGTCGAAGCCGTGCATCGTCGGGAGGTGCTCGTCGCGATCACCCTGATGGTTCTTGCCGAACTGACCGGTCGCGTAGCCCCGGCTCTTCAGCACGGTCGCCATCGTGACGTCGGTCTTCTGCCAGCCCTCCGGGGCGGCGGGCATGCCGACCTTCGTCATGCCGGTGCGGACTGGGACCGATCCGTTGATGAAGGCCGCGCGCCCGGCGGTGCAGCTCTGCTGACCGTAGTAGTCCGTGAAGGAGACGCCCTCCTTGGCGATTCGATCGATGTTGGGCGTCTGGTATCCCATCATCCCGCGGTTGTTGTGGCTGATGTTCCAGGTCCCGATGTCGTCGCCCCAGATGACCAGGATGTTGGGCTTGGCGTCCTGGGCCCCGGCGCTGGCGCTGAGCATCGCCACGACCGTCGCCGCGACCAGGGCGAGGCTCTGCATCGGTTCGATCCGTCGGGTCATTCGGGCACTCCTATCGTGAATGGGAACGAAGTGTGAATAGAAACGAAGTCGGAGACCCGATTCGTATCGCGACTTCGGGACTCGGATCAGGGATTCCGGTCACGCTACACACCCGCGCGGCGACCATCAAGGCCGGCGAGTCCGTCCGGCTCGAACGGCCGTGCCGACGCGAGACTCGCGTGACCGGGATTCCGCCCGGCTCTCTCGCGAGTTCGAGGATGCTGGTGAGGGACTCGACGAGGCGCTAGAAATTTCACGCCCGGGGGCTGCTCCAGCGAGACCCGGACTGCCGCGGACGATGTCACGTTCCCGTTCGCGGGCGAGGTGACGAGCGTGGTCGGCGCCTACGCAGAGTTCTTCGACGGAGCGGCGCGCGTGGAGGGAACGCTCGTCTTCGACGAGACCGTCGTCGACACGGATCTCGACGCGGAGGCAGGCGTCTATCCCGGCGCACTGGTGTCGCTCACCGCTACGGTCGAAGGTCCGGGCTACACCTGGAGCGCCAACGGTGGCACGCTCCAGACCTTCCTGGGCACGAGCTCAGCGGACCAGTTCATGGCCAACAGCTGGATCGGCAGCGCGAGCGGCTATCCGCTGGCCGGCAATCCGGTCCGGTCGCTGGGTGTGCTCTTCTTAGGTGAGGGTGTGCTGGCCGGCGATGCGCTTCCGGGCTCCCCCGCCGGCTTCGATCTTGGCAATCTGTTCGTTGCCTTCCATGACGAATTCCTGAGGCCCGTTGGCCAGGCCACCGTGGTCTTCGTCGTCCCGGAGCCGACCGCTGCGGCCGCAGCGCTCGCCGCGTGGACGGTCCTCGCCACCATGGCGCGGCGCGTGCCGCGTCAGCGGTGCCGCCGGCGCCCGCGCGCGCCTGCACGCTGAGGCTCATCCCCGTGGGCGCGGCGCACGCGGGCGAGCGCCGCTCGCCGGGCCGGTACAACAGGGTCGTGCCGAGTTTCGGATCGGCTCAATCGCCGGCGCAAGATGGCCGATCGAGCCCGTGTGCTGAAGGGAATCGTGCTGCTCCTCGCGGCGCTCTACGCGCTGAACCGCCTCTTCTGCGGCGACGTGCGTCCCCCGGACGGAGTCCTCGCGCCATCGCCACCGCGGCAGGAGGCGGCACCGGAGGCGCTGCGCTGGACGATTGCGGATCACCAGCTCACGGCGCTGGCCCGCTACGAGATCGAGGCGCGGGTGCTCGGCACCGAACGCTACCGCTACGACCGCGGCGCAGCGCTCTCGCCGATCGACTTCGCAGTCGGCTGGGGGCCGATGTCGGCGAATGCAGTGCTCGACACGCTCGAGATCTCGCAGTACGGGCGCTTCTACTTCTACTGGACCGACGAGGCGCCGCTGATCGAGTTCTCCGAGATGGGACGACACGCCGCGAACATGCACTTGATCCCGGCGGACGACACGATCCGGAGCACGCTGCTCGCGGTTCGAACCGGGCAGGTGGTCACCCTGCGCGGATGGCTCGTCGCAGCCCACGGCGCGGACGGCTTCCGCTGGCGCAGCTCGCTCACGCGAAACGACACCGGCGGCGGTTCATGCGAGCTGATGCTCGTCGAGGAGATCAGTGTTCGCTGAGATCCGGTGTGGGCGGCGGCTGTCTCACAGTCGAACCCGCGCCCGCGCGACTACACGGCGGAGTCGCCATGAGCGATCGCAGCCTGCTTTAAATCGGTGTTCTCGGCTGCGCGGGTCAGTGTACTCGACGGAACGCAGCCGACGTTGATGCAGGCGCCGCCGATCGGATCTTGGTTCAGCAGGCCGACATGCGCCCGAGTTCCGAGCCGCGCGGCACTGCCGCGAACGCGGTCGAGCCGCCGGCCGGGATCGCCAGATCGTCGCTCGCGTTGCATCCTGCGGTGTCGCTGCGTTCTGTCAGCGGCTTTTTCCGGGATTCGAGTCGCCGTGGAGACTACGGCTTGCACTACGGTGCCAGGTCAACCTCGCCGCTGCCGCGAGGCGGCCCGCCCGCGCAACCAGCGCGCTCCCAGGAAGGCGCGGTCCTGGCGGAGACGCGCGTCGGGTCGCCATCCCCAGGGAACTCGCGGAGCCGTGGGGAGACTACAAGCCCGGTCCCCGCCGGCCTACACTCCGCTCTGGTCAGCCGCGTTCGCGTGGTCGCGGGAAGACACCGGCGGAGGGGCGCGGTGGGCCTCTCTCGGGCTGGTTCCGGCGCCCGGGTCGTTTCGCTGTAGGAGGCGGTTTGCGATGAACGGGAAGCGCAGCGCGTGGGGCGCAGGAAGTGCGGCGCTCGTGTCGCTTGCGATCGCGCTGTGGATCGGTTGGGGCAGGGGCGTGAACCCGCACGTGCCGGCCCCCGCGACTCCCGATCCGCCGGCCCGGCTGCTGGCTTCGGGGAGTCCGGGCCACACCGGGACGTCCGGCCCGCACGTTGCCGCCGACATCGTGGCACCGCGGCAGCCCGAGCCCTTGCCGCCGGACCCGCGGCCCGACGAGGCCCCGGCCGACATCGCGGCGATCAAGGAGCGGCTCTACGCCCTCGAGATCGAGTCCGTCGACCGGATCGCCCTGCTCGAGGAGTTGGTCGAGACCGGTGAGGCCGACCCCCAGGCCTTCTGGAGCGACGGCTGGGGCGGCGTCGACGACTGGAAGCGGTACCGCAACGGCTTCCACCTCGAGCGGTTGGACGACGGGAGCCTCGTCTTCTTTCCGGACGAGGAGACGATGCGGACCTACAGCTTCCTCGAGAATCTCGCCGTCTTCCAGTACGACGAGCAGCGCCGTGAGTTCGTGAGCGAGATCGACTACTACGGGAAGAAGATCCGCAACGTGCTGAAGTTTCTGGGTCCGGACGCCCTCGTCATGATGACCATCAGCGGCTGGAAGGTGGATCTGAACCTCTACCAGCGGAGCCCCTCCGAGGATTGATCCGGGCGCCCGCCTGCGGCCGTCGAACGCGAGCCGTCGATCAAACACCGTCTCTCCCGGGATCTTCCGCTCCCGCGCATCCAATGCTTGACAAGGCGAAACCGATGGGCGTAGGGTGGCCAGGAGCGCTCGCCGCTCGCCACCGAGATCGAAAGGAGGACTCTCGTGATGACGCGGTTCGGATCCTTCGTACCCATCCTGGCCCTGGCGGCCCTGCCGCTCACCGGTTGCTGGGACTTCAACAACCCCTCTGCGAACGAGTGGGACGTCCAGATCATCGGAGACTCGGTCTTCGATCTATCCGGAGACATCCACGACGTCCTGCAGAATCTCTCCGGCAAGAGCTACAAGGATCGCTCTGTGAGCGGTGCCAAGATCTCGGCCATCGACAGCCAGCTCGGCAAGGCGCTGTCACGGTCCTCGCTCAACACCATCATCGCCGATGGCGGTGCCAATGACATCCTGCAGGGCAGCATGGACTGCGACTCGGACCCGCTCACACAGGGCTGCCTCGACGTGCTCGACTACATCGCCGACACCATGTGGAACATGGTCGTGGACATGTACTACGGACCTTCCGACGACCTTGCCTGGCTCGGCTACTACCACGTGAAAGGAAGCGAGGCCGAGAAGAACGAGGCCATCGACTACGTCTACGACAATCTCTATCCAGACCTTTTCGACCTCACGCCGTACGGCGGAAGCAGCGTGACCGGGACGGTTTCGGGTTACGGGGAGTACTCCGGGAGCTACCTCGGAGGGTTCGGAACCTTCGTGCTCGATCCGCGGAACTACATCTTCTCCTCGGACATCAAGTCGGACGACATCCATCCCACCGCCAGCGGTTCGCAGAAGCTCGCAAACCTGATCTGGGGGGTCATGGTGCAGCAGGGCATGTACCGCTAGAGCGGTGCCGGCCCCGGCCCCGGCCCCGGCCCGTTTCGGGGCCGGGGCCGGCACCGTGAGGATTCTTGGTGAACTCCTCGTCGCTGGTTCTGCTCTGGGTCTCCCTGCTGCTGCTCGCGGGTCCGTCGCCCGGCTGGGGTGAGATCCCTCCCGTTGCGGAGGATCGGCCGGAGCTTCCCGTCTACCGGGGCCGCCCGACGCCTCCGGTGCGCTCGAGTTCTCGGATCCAGATTCCCTACACCCGTCACGTGCTCCCGCCTGCGCTCCAGGGGGATCGCGTCCAACACGATTTCGTGATCTCGAACGACTCCGAGCGCCCGCTCGCGCTGAGCGAGGTCGGGGGCTGCTCAGGCTGCGTCGTCGAGTCGTACACCCGCAGCATCCCGCCCGGGCTGGAGGGGCGGATCTCGGTGCTGTTCCTCACCGACTCCCGGGGTGGCGAAGAAATCCGGGGCACCCTCCACGGGAAGACCGACCATCCCGAGCATGCGGAGTTCTCGATCGACTACGCGCTGCAGGTCCGTGAGTTCGCCGCCCTCGATCCCTACCGAATCTGGCTCGAGGGATCCGCCGGCGAGACGATCATCGCCACCTCCACCGTGACACCGAGCCCGGAGTACCCCTTCGCGATCACCGGCATCCGCGCGCGGAAGGGCGTCTGGTTGCGCTTCGAGTGGGCGGAGATCGAGCAGGCGGGCAGGCGGGCGTACCGCATCACCGTCACCAACACCCGGAAGAAGCCCGGGTCGTACCAGGATGTACTTTTCGTCCAGACCGACCATCCGGCACGCCCCGAACTGACGATCCGGATCGAGGGACGGATTCGGCCGCACGCCGGATCGCCGTGAGCCCCCGGCGGCCGGATCTCTCGTCTTGACTCGGTGTCGAGGGCGGGCGTAAAACCACACGAGGTCGGCCCTGCTCTCCGGGGCCACTCGGTGAAGAAAGGGACCGGCGGATGCGGATTCGATTGCGTTCTCGATCGCGTTCTCGGTGGCGTTCTCGTCTGGGAGTTCCGGCGCTGGCCCCGCTCGCGGCAGGCTTTGCGCTGCTGGCGGCGCCGGCCTCGGCGGTGACGACCGGCGATCTGGTGGCCGAAGTGAGCGCGACCCGGCTCCAGGAACACGTCGAAGCGCTCGAGGGCGACCGGTCGAGCGTGTCCGGGCGCAACACGGCCCGGAACTACATCGAAGATCGGCTGCAGGAGTACGGCTACACGACGAGCGTCGATGCCAGCGGGAACATCGTCGCCGAGCTTCTGGGAGGCACGACGCCGGACGAGATCTACGTCGTGGGGAGCCACTTCGATGCGGTCTCGGGCACACCGGGAGCCGACGACAACGCGAGCGGCATCGCGGGCGTGCTCGAGGTGGCCCGGATCTTCTCGACCCGCTCCTTCGACGCGACGATCCGTTTCGTCGGCTTCGACCAGGAGGAGGCCGGACTGATCGGCAGCAACGCGTATGCGCAGAGCGCTGCGCTCGCCGGCGACCAGATCGCTCTCGCAACCATCTTCGAGATGATCGGCTACACCAGCGCGACGCAGACGCTCCTTCCCACGGGAGATGCCGGCGTTCTCGGCTCGTTCAGCGTCTCGGAGGAGCGACTGGTCGGGGATTTCATCGGAGCCCTCGCGGCCAACGATGCCCAGCTGCTGGCCGACTTCGTCTCGGCCGCAGGACTCTACGCGTCTTCGCTTCCGGTCGTCACAGGGCTGTTGACCGGCGACGTCACCAACGCGACGACCCAGTGGCTCTTCAGCGACCTCTATCGGAGCGATCACGTAGGCTTCTGGCTCGAGGGCTACGACGCGCTCCTGCTGACCGACACAGCCAACTTTCGGAACCCGAACTACCACCAGGCCAGTGACACCTCGTCGACCCTCGACTACCCCTTCATGACCCAGGTCGTCGCGGGCTCGGTCGGATTCTTCGCGGACCGGGCCGGCCTCGTGACGGTAGTGCCCGAGCCCGGAACCAGCCTGCTGCTCGCTACGGGCCTGCTCACCCTCGTCGTGGCCCAGCAGCGGCGCGCCCGCCGGCGCCGCCTCTGACGGGAGGCGTCCGGACCGAGCCCGCCGCATGGAACGTCGTCCGCCGCCCGCTGGTCGCCATCCGGTGCCCAGGCGGTATGACGGTGATCGTGTCCGAACGAGCGCCTTGCTCTATTCCGTCCCGCTCTTCCCGTAGATCTCGAGGAAGCGTTCCTCCGCCTCGGCGCTTCCGATCAAGACGATGTGCCCGTCGGCGGGCAGCGCCGCGGAGGGGTTCGGAACAACCTCGATGCCGCGAGCGGTGCGTATCGCCACCACGCTGCAATCGGTGCGCTCGCGGATCGACGATTCCGCGATCGTTCGGCCCATCAGATCGGCCGGAACGCGCACCTCGAAGAGATAGAGGCCCTCCGCAACCATCAGGATCTTGGAGCGCTTCAGGAGATTCATGACCACGCTCGCACCCATCGACGCGTAGGAAAGCACGCTGTCCGCGCCGGCACGGTGCAGTGTCGCCACGTTCCGCTCGTGGGTAGCGCGGCTCAGGATCTGGATGTCGGGGCGAAGCTGCCGGCAGTAGATCGTGAGGTAGACGTTCAAGTCGTCCTGGTGAGGTGTGATGATCACCGTGGGCGCCTCGCGAATGCCCGCCTTCTCGAGCGTCGCGAGATCGGCGGCGCTCCCGTGCACGTACTTCTCCGGATCTCGGATCATTTCGGGACGCACCTCGACGATCCGATAGTCCACCTCCCGTCGCTCGAGAGCCTCGGCGGTGGCGCGTCCTACGCGCCCGCCGCCCAGGATCACGACGGGTGCGCCCGAGACGTTGTAGATGCAGAAGAGCTCGTCGTAGCGGAACAGCTGCTCCTTCGAGCTCGCCAGCACGAGCACCGTGTTGTCGTGGATCAGGGTCTCGGGGCGCGCGGGCGCGAAGCGACCGCGCTCCCAGACACCGACCACCGTGACGCCCACCTTCTCCCTCAGCCTGCTCTCGCCGAGCGTCTTACCCACGAGCGGCGTGCGATGCGCGGTCGCCTCGGCGATCAGCAGATCGTCGAACTCGCCGATCACGTGCGACATCGCGTCGCCACCCACCGTTCGCCGGGAGAACGACTGGCCGATCATCTGCTCGAGCCGCAGCACGAAGCTGCTGCCGGCGAGCGTGAGGATGTCCACCGACGCCTCGTCGCTCGCCGAGGTGATGATGGGAACGTCCTTGGCGAGCCCCCGCGCGGTGAACGCCACGTTCGTGTTCGTGACGTCGCTGGCGGTGCTCACGATCATGGCGGCTTCCCCGACTCGCACGCGCGACCAGGTGTCCGGATCCTCGAGGTCGCCCACCACCACGTTCAGGCCGAGGTCGTGCAGGCGCAACGCTTCCTCCACCTCTGAAACCATCAGCGCGTATCGATAGTGATACTGCTCGAGGCGTCGGATCAGCGCGCTGCTCAACGCGTCGTGATTCGTGAGCAGGACATGGCCGTGTGTCTCCGACGGGAGCTGGCGTGGCGCTCGCGCCTCGGCCTGAGCGCTCATCCAGGGTGCGTAGAAGAACTCGATGAAGGTGAAGGGGAGCAGAACGAGAAGGAAGATCATTCCCGAGAGCAGCACGACGATCGAGAAGAGGCGACCGGCATCCGAGTGGAAGGTGATGTCGCCGAAACCGAGCGTGGACATCACCGTCAGCGTCCAATAGAAGCCGGTGAGCCAGGTGTGTTCCTGTCCTTCCCGCTGCATCAGCAGATGGAAGGCGACCGAATACACGGTGATCATCAGCGCCAGCACGAAGAAGAAGCGTGCCACCAGCCGAAGGTCGCGGCGTCCGCCTCGATTCCGGGTCACCGTGGCGATCTGTGCGGGCAAGGTCTTGAGCATGGCACCTGGGAACGTGGCAAGGGAGTGGCCGCAGTGTCGTCAGATTCTATCGCAATCCGCGACCCTACCGAGACGCGCCGTGTGTTCAGCGCCTCTGCTTCGGAATCGCGGGCGTGAAGGGTTCATAGGCCACCGGGGTCGGGAGTCTGAACGCCCGACAGAGTTCGAGAACGTCCTGGGCATCCTTGGGCGTGGGCTCGTAGCCGAGGTGACAGAGGATCTGGACCTGGGCCGAGATACACGAGACCGCGTTGCCACCGATCACGCCTCGTACGAATCCCTCCGGTGGATATCGGAACGACCCTCCGCCCGGCTGCGGCTGCACGCCGCCTCCTTGCTCGTCGAAGCGGACCGTATGAAAATCGAGCTGCTCCCCCGCCGCGTTGCGAAGGACGAAGCGGACAGGCAGATAATTTTCCGAGACGGCGAAACCCGATTGCTCCAGCGCCGCACAGATCCGCTCGACGTCGCCGAGTGCAACGACCAGATCGAGATCCTCATGGTGTCGCGTCTGTCGGCCCAGCAGAGCGTCCACGCCCCAGCCGCCGTCTACCGTGGCCCGCACGCCGAGCGACGCCAGCGCTGCCAGCAGCTCGAGTACGCGCTCAGCCGTCAAGGCGCATTCCGGTCTCTCATGCGTTCGCGAATCTAGCGAAGCCAGGATCTGCCTCCCCTCGCTCGAACCCGCCGGCCCCACGCTGCACTCCAGTGTCGGCAGAGCGCACCCGGTGAACAACACACGCAGGGAGCGCCGAGCCTGGCGAGTCCGGAAGGCGCGTCTCCACGCACCTCCCGGACTCGCCAAGCGAAGGCGCGATCTGCACTTCAGCCGCTGGTCGCCATCCGTTGGCTCTCCCGACCCCGACGTCGCTCGGAAGATCCTCGAGTGCCTCGGCCTCCCGGCAAGTGCGCCGCCACTCGTTCCCGCGCCGTCCGGGTCGGCTGGGCGCGACGACGAGCTTTCGGGCGGAGCACCTGCCTGGGACTTCGATCAGACGGCCCCCGACGAAGACGGCACCGTCTAGCCCGCGCTTCGCGCGCCGTGCCACCACACCAGGAGACGTTGGCTCGATGTGGTTCGTGCAGCTCGGCCGCCCCCGACTCGTTGAAATCACCTCGTGCGCGGGGTTCCCTCCTTTTTCGTCCCTTGGGACGTTATCGGGCCCGCAATCCCCGCTTGTTCGTCCTGGGCTCCGGCACGCCGAGGAGATCGGCGCCGAGGCCATCCTCGCGATGCGCTACGACGCCACCGAGTTCATGAACGGAGCCACCGAAGTGCTCGCCTACGGCACCGCCGTGAAGCTCGGCGCGTCCCGAACGGAGTCATGCGCACGCCTTCGCAGCTCTCCGAGACGAGGCACGTTTCGATATACCGGAACGTGACGGCGCTTTTCCCGGTCCTCGCGCTGCGGCCACTCATGGAGGTCCACGATGAATTGGCGAGAGCGACACCGAAGAGAATGTCTCGGGACGCGATCCCGCGTATGGAGTGCAGCGTTCGCGCTGGCGTTCGCTCTGGGGTTCGCGGCACCGGCTGGCGCACAGAATCTGGTGCTGAACGGGGACTTCGATCTCGACGTCTCCGGATGCAGTACTGCGTACCACGGGCCGGTGATCACGATCGCGTGGAGTCCTCTCGACCCGGGCGATCCGACTGCCTCGGGCTCCATCGAGGTGACGTCGACCGTCGACAGTGGTGGTGTCGGCGGCCCCACGCAGTGCGTCGACGTCCCTTCCGGCTCGCCACTGTTCTTGAGCATGGAGATCCTCGTCCCCACGCAGTCGTTCGAGTACCCGTATGGATATCCATTCGTGCGCTTCTACGACGGGTTCTCGTGTTCAGGCAACGAGCTGTCGACGGTGTATCCGATCGGCCTCGTGTCGATGGGAGAGGGCTGGAAGCAGATCAGCGGGCCGCTCGCACCACCGCTCGGTACCGAATCGATCCTGATCGACCTGGGCATCTGGAAGCCCGCCACCGCTTCTCCGGCGATCGCCTACTTCGACTGGGTGTACTTGCCGGAACCCGAGCTGCTGACGAGCGCCTCCGCCGTACTCGTGGCGCTCGCTTCGCTCGCCCGCCGGCGACCGGAGAAGCGCAGCTTGTAGCGCCGACGGCGCTCAATCGGCTGGCAGCAAACGCGCAACGCAACGGCGCCAGGGTATCCGCCGAGTGCCGACGTTCGTGAGCCGACGCGCCCCGGTCGTCTACTCCCCGTTACGAAAGCGCTTCGTCGGAAAGGAGGTGACTGCTCTGCGCGTCGATCGCCGCGGCGGGTTCTCGTCGTTCCCGCTCCGTCAGGGACTCGAGGGGTTGCTCGAGGCTCGGTAGATCGGGCCAGTCGCCGATCGTGCTCACCCCGGAACTCGAGCGCCCGCGAGCGAGATCGGGTCGCGCCGGGGGGAGCGGAGCCAACGCCTCTACCCGCGCCGCACTCGCGAACCGACGCGAAGCCGGAGTCCACCATCGACCGCGGCGCGGGCCAGTCTGCCAGTCTCCCCACATCGCCCCGGCCCGAACCGGCTCGGGGCGAGGGGATGCAAACCTCGGAGCAGCCGGCGCCTCAGCTCCTCGGCCATCGACCAGTCGATACCACGGATTCGAGAAGCGGGGAAAGGCTGCAACCCTGGTCTCGCCTCGCTTGGTCGACGGCCAGCCACGCGGCGGAGCGCGAAAGCGGGAGAGCAAGCGGCATGCCGCGCACGCCGGTGGATTTCTTGGTGTTTGGCGTTTATACAAGTCAAGACCGGGACGTCGTTCGCACCGGCGCCGCCATATTCTGCCGTGACACTCCGGCGTACGTCGCGGCCACACTGACAGGTTGAGTCATCAATGAGCCGTCGAAGGATTGTAAGACGAGGACATGCGCACGCGGTGTCGTCGCTGGCATTCGCCCTCTGTCTCTTCAGTTGCTGTGCGACGGCCGACGCGCTGCGCGTGAGTGAACTCTACCGTTGCGGTGACCTGGTTGACCCGGTGCGATTCGAATATTGCGTGGTCTTCAGCGGTGGCCGCCCGGAAGATCTGCAGTTGATGCTCAATGACCGGCTGCTGGAAACGCGGACCGACAGCGATGAGCAGATTCGATTCGAGGTCGACCGCAGCAAGCAGTCGAGTGGCCCGTTTTGGCTCGTGCAGGCTGACGTACGCAGCAACTCCGTGTGGCTCTCGGTGCAGGACAGCGCCGTGGTCGCGGCCAACGCTGCGAACGTCGCGAAAAATTCGGACGGCATCGACACTTATGTCAATCTCGTCAGCATCATCGTCGAGGAGGCGTTCGAGGCGCTGCCCGAAGCCCGCAGACTCGCGAAGAAGTACGATGCGGACGTTGTCGGAGCGATCCCGCCATTGCGCGTCTACCAACTCCGCTTGAAGGTGCCGGATCTCGTGCACCGCGACGCTCTGGTTCTCCGCCTCGGCGGCGAAGAGAGCGTGGACACCGTCGTTATCGAAGAGTCCTCAGCGGAAGACGACGAGACCGACCGGCAACATGCGGCGCGACGGCCAACCAACGAGGTCGCCGCCAACCGTTTCGTGGATGCGGTCGACTACTATCGACGCAGGCTGCCCGGTCCGCCCGACGCGCGCATCAAGCTTACGCCTCAGCGACTCGGCGTCATCGAGCGCGCGCTCGACTTCGATGCGCCGGATTTCTCGGGTCTCATCGAACCGAAGCCTGGAGATCTGCGGCTGTTCGGCCAGGACGCCGCAAGCCCTTACAATCACGGCAGTACGATCGCCGGCGTACTGGCCGCGAGCGGGGGCGATGGCGGCAACACTGGCTTTCTGCGGGCGCTCGATGGCCACCACGGTGGTATCGACATCATCGTAGATCGTGGCTCCGACGCCGGAATCACGGGGAACGTCGCCGCTTCGGTGCGACTGGTACAGGACGGAGCGCGGGTGCTCAACTGGAGTTGGGGCATACACCGTGTGGGAGCTATCCGCGTCGATGGTGGGGACTTCGGCTCGGCGGTACGGTCGGGCGTTGCTTTCGAGGGCTACGAGGAACTACTCGAGGAATTCTTTCTCTGGTTACGCCGCCACCATCCCGAGGTCGTCGTCGTGAACTCGGCGGGCAATGCCGGCTCATTCAGCGGCAGTGACGATTACCGCCTTCCCTCGTCTTTCGTGACGCCTCAGCTCATTGTTGTTGGCGCCCATCAGCGTAGCGACAAGGATGTTTCGGTGGGCCATCCCGACTTTGCCGAGCAGCGGGGCGCATCCAATATCGATGCGCGCGTGGATATCACCGCCGCCGCCTGTGTCTCGGGCTCCGTGGCCACGAAAGATGAAGTCGCGGAGTTGTACTGCGGCACGTCCTATGCCGCGGCGCTAGTCAGCGGGCTCGTCACCGCCATGCTCACCATCAATCCCGAACTCATGCCCGACGAGATCCGCGAGTTGCTGCGGCGCGCGTCCATGCCGATCGGCACGGAACTCGATTTCGAGCCGGCGGAAGCGGAGGGCCTGACCGCGCCGATTCTACCGTCGGAGCGTGCGGAGCAGCTCGATCACCCGGACGTCGGTCGCAGTGCGCGCCTCGATATGCGTAAGGCGCTGCTGCTGACTGTGGAGAGCCTGCACGTCGTCGATTGACAGCGGGAGCTGCGAGGGTACTGATGCTGAAGTCTCGAGCGGCCGGACGGATTCGTCGGATCGATTGCAGGACACGGAACGGCGTGGGAGCAGCAGCGCTTCAGTCACGCCGTCTGGCACCTCTTCGTGCTGGGAGGGAGCGCCTGCCACTTCTTCGCCGTACTCTGGCACGCGTTGCCGCTGGCCGCCTGAGCCTCGGCGCTACGCGAGCAGCGAGGGCGCAGGCCCCGCGTGCTCTCGAGCAGACGGTGTGAGGACCGCGCGACTCGCCCTTGGAATTGGCCAGGAACAGGCGTAGGGATCACTGCGGATGATGCCGAGTGAGCTCCATCTCCGTCAGCGTCTCGGTGTGCCGGCGCAAGCGCGCCAGGTCATGTTGGTGACGGAGTCCAGCCACTGGGATCCTGACTGGCTCTTCACGTCCAGGCAGTACTTCCGTTTCTGGGTGCAAGGAACCCTCGATCGCGTCATCGACGCGTTGCTCGAAGAGCCCCGCCGGGTCTTCAGCTTGGAGTGCACGTTCTTCTCCAACTTGTACTGGGAGGCTCGCCCGCGGCAGCGCGAGGTCTTCCGTGAGCTCGTGAACACGGGTCGGTTGCGGTTCACCGGCAGCGGCGTGACGACGCCCGATACGTTGCTTCCAGAGGACGAGTCCATCCTGCGCGATCTTCTCCTGGGCCAAGAGTGGCTGCGGTGCCGGGGAATGACTCAGGAGCCACGGGTGCTCTATCTGCCCGACAGCTTCGGTCACTCGCCCGGCACTCCTTCGCTCCTCGCTGCCGCCGGGGTGCCGTACGCTGCCGTGTGTCGTATCGATGGCATGCGATTTCCCGGTGCGGATTGGGAGCCGGCAGCGAGCTTTCCGCGGCCTGGTACCAGCGCCGCGCATCTGATTGCCGAACGGACCGCCGACTTCGTGTGGCGCGGTCCGGACGGCAGCGAGGTGCTCACCCACTGGCACACCTACGGCTACAGCCACGGGGATCTCATCGCCAGCGGCGGGCTGAGCCGTGCCCTACGGCTACCCACGGCTTGGCCCGATCGACGGGAGCGGCACGTTGCGCGTCGGATCGAGGGCTACATCGAGCAGCTCTCCATGCTCGCCCGTACTCCATATCTTCTTCTGGCACTGGGGTCCGATTTCGCGCACCCGGTCCCGCGTCTGGTCGAGCTCCTCGATCGCTGGAACGAGAAGGGATACCAGCGAACGGGGGTATGGCTGCTGAGCGCCGGAATCGACGACTACTTGGACCTGGTGGGTCATCACCGAGATGCCCTGCCCACGCTTTCGCTCGACCCGAATCCCTACTGGATGGGCTTCTACGCGTCGAGGCTCGGCCTCAAACGCGCATGCAGGGATCTCGGTCGTCGCCTCGTGGCTCAGGACAACGAGCGTGCGAGAACGGTGGTCGCCGGGGCCGAGCCATCGGATCGGAGGATCCGAGCGACGGCGGAAGCTCACGCCGCAGCCTGGTGGGTTGCGGCGACCTCGAATCATCACGACTTCGTGACCGGCACGGCGCCCGATCGGGTCACGAACGGCGAGCAGTGGCCTTGGTTGCGTACCGCACTCGCACAGACTCCCTGGGGTGATGCGGCCGACAATGGCCGCGATGCTGGACATGCGGTCGTCGGCGGTGCGCCCGCGGCGAACGAACACGGCGGCGAGCGAACTCCCTCGTGGTCGCGCGACGGAGGGCTCGTGACCGTCACCACCGCGCATCTGTCCGCGGTGTTCGACGAAGTGTTGGGCGGCGCTCTGGTCAGTCTCCGCGATGCTTCTGGGATCGAACGGGTGGCCGAACCCAGCCTTGCGCTGAAGAGCTACGAGGAGAGCGGCGGACTCTGGCGGATGGGGCACGAGTTCCGCGGTGGTCACTGGGCGACCGGCGACTGTACGACCCGCCATCCCGCGCGGATCACGGCCACGTCCGATGCGGACGCGGTGCGGGTCAGCATCCGGGGAAAGCTCGATGACCGCTCGACCGAGATCGTGGCAGAGTTCAGCGCACACGACGCGGTCGTGCGCGTATGCACCTCGGTGGCGGCGCCCGACCGGCGTACCGTCACGCTCGCGATCCACCAGCGTTCCCCGATCGCAGGCCTCGTCATGCACCAACCGGGCGGTGTCGTCACGCGGCCTCTCCAGCGCTGGTATCAGCCTACGTTCTGGCCGCTGCACTCCTTTGCTACCGCCATGCCGGCCTGCAGCACGGGTGCGCCCGAAGCCGGTTTGTCCGTCGCGGTCGCGGTGCCGACGGCGCTCCACGCCAACCCTGGGGGCAGTGTGGAGATCGTGGCTGCACGGACCGCGACGAAGGAGCTCGCCTTCGGCTTCGTTCCCGTGTTGGCCCCGGCGAAGGGTCGCGAGCGAGGCCCACAGGTCGCCGACATCGCGTTGCTTTGGCTCGATCAGCCGGACCTGGCTGCGGTGATCGCAATCGGGCGCGAACTGAGTGCACGAGTCGACCGTGCAGCGGGCCGTCGGACTCCAGCCTGGTGGATCGAAACCGACGATCCGCTGGTCGAGGTGATCGCAGTGAAGCCTGCCGATCGTGGAGACGGAATCATCGTGCGCCTCAGGAACTGGGCGGCGGGGGGCTCGCCAAGACCTGTGGTCCTCTCCCTTGCAACGGGAGGAGAGGCGGAGATCTGCGCCGCTCGGCGCGCCGACAGCAGAGAGCGGGACCTCGATGTGCTGCCAGTCAGCGATGGCGTGGTGCGCCTCGAGACGGACCGCTACTTGACGACGGTCCGCCTCTTGGTGGAGTCGGCTGGACGGCGTCGAAGACGGTGGTGACCCCAGGACGAACCCGCTCCGGCCGACCTCAGTGGCTCGACAGACGCACGAGGAGTCGCTCGGCGAAGTCGATGCTGGTGGTCAGCTGCGCGGTGTCGACGTTCGACCATGTGTCGGTGGGGTAGTGGTAGTGTCTCGAAGCGCCGATGTCGGGATCGATGCAGGTGAGGGACACGGCCGGAAAGCCGCGCACCAGGAATGGCAGCGCGTCCGTCGCGCCCGTCGGCACGACCAACTTCGTCACCGGCCGCTGCGCGGGGTTCGCCTCGTTGGTGGCCAGGATGGCTGCCTCCAGAACGGGAGGTACCGCGAGTGGCCAGAGTTCCCCTTCCTCGACATAGCGGAGCGTGCCGTTCGACAGGGTGTCGAGGCCGAGAATGATCGTGTCGGCGGGGGTCCACTCCCGGCTGCGGCCCATCGCCTCAGCCAGACGCAGCGCGCCTCCGGTGCCAGCCTCCTCCGCACCGCTGATGACGATGACGAGCTCGACATCGTCCGGGAGCCGGCCTTCGAGCCGATGCGCCAGCACCACACACGCCGAACAGCCCGAGAGGTTGTCCGCCGCGCCGGGAACGACCCGGTTGCGCAGCACGACGTCGAGATTGAGCAGAAACGTCAACGCCGCGGGAATCGTCAGTGCGTATCGCAGCCATGTCGGCGCACTCCACAGGCCGACTGCCGCGATCGCCTCCAGGATCGCGAGCGCTGCCACCGTCGCCGTCGCGAGGCCCAGCTGCTTCTTGAGCCATCCCAGCCCCGGAGGCGGCGGTTGGGTCGCCATCCTGATCAGGCCGGGGGTGAAGACGAGGCCGGTGAACGCGGCGTCCGCATGGGCGATCAGGACCAGTCGGCGCCGCATCGTCGTCTTCGCCGGCTTTACGGCCAGCAGATTCTGGGAGCTGATGGCGGGGAATAGCCGCCGCAACAGCAGGCCCCGGCGCATCGATTCGAGCGTGTACGAGAGCGCCACCAGTGCATGGAGCGCAGCCCCGAGCAACGGCCACGACAAGCCTATGCCCGTCGCGAAGACCGCCACTCCGAAGTGCAGCATGAGGCTCGCATACAGACTCCGACTGAAGCGAAACGGCCTCCAGTCGAGGCGGTAGCCGAGGGCTTCGAACTCCGCTCCCAGGCTGGCCTGCACGGCCTTCTCGGTCGGGGTGCCTGCGAGGCGACGCGTCCCGAGCGCTTCGAGCGCCCGGATCCGATCGATCGCGGTGGGCTGGTCGGGCATGCGGAAGCCGTGGTGTCCACTCCGGCGGCGCCGCGTTGACCGGGGCGCATCGTGCGAACAGATCGTCCTCGATCGCTGCCCTCATCGCAATGCCTCGAGGATCCGTTCGTCCGGAGTGCAAGAATCGGACGCCGAGCCCCGGCGGTCCACAGGCGCTCGCTTCACTCGGCGAGCGCGGTGCGGCTCGCGGAACGCGTAGGACACAGCGTGCGGTCATCGCCGGCCCAGGTCGGGCTCGTCACTGCGGCCACCGCGTCGTGCGGATGCAGGCTCTCCTGGTGCTGCACCTCGACGCGGAATGACCGGATCCGCGCATCCGCGGCAAGCGCCGCGGCCACCCGTCGCACCGCGTCTTCGCAGAAGAGCGCGTTGAGACCGTTCAGGCGCGCGAACTCCTGCTCGTCGATGCGCTTCACCGCGGCCTGGACGGGTGTTCCCAGCGCCTGCTCGGCGAGGTCGATGAGGTCGAGGGGCGTCAGGCTTGGGCGCGCCCAGTCGACCTCGACGCTCACCTCGGCTCGGCTCCGCTGGCTGTGCGGAACGGGCATCCTGCCGTTCTGCGAGTCGAGCCACTCGAGCGCTTCCGCCACGGTGAGCTTCTCGAGCTCTCCGAAGCGCTCGATGAAGCGCTCGCGCACGATGTCGTGCGCCAGTGCGGCGGAGCACGGGCAGCTCGAGGAGTAGGTGATCGTCGTACCGAGGAAGGTGCGAAGCGTACCGTTGGCTGCGAGCGTTCCTTCGAAGCGGAGCGGGTAGATCCGGGTGCCGAATTCGCGGCTGCGCAGGGATTCCCGCTGTACGGGATAGTCGACCTGGATCGCGAGATCGGCCGAGTGGCTCAGCGGCTCCTGGTCGTGCTGAATGGCCTGCAGGAGTGCCGCCACCGTTCCCGGCGTGAGCTCGCGCTGCGCGAGAAGCGCCTCGAGCGCGAGGACGATCCGGGACATGTGGATGCCCTTCGCGCGCGGATCGTCGAGACTCACGAACGCGTCCACGCGGGCCGGGAGGCGCATCGGTCCGTTTGGCGTGGCAAGCGTCACGAGGGACTCGATGCCACTCATCCCCACGCGGTCGAGTCGGCCGGGCGCCACCGGTCGTCCGTCGGCAACCACATCGGAGAGCAAGGGGCCCGAGGGTTCGCAGAGGATCTCCTCGGCACCCATCACTCGCCCCGAGCAAGGCGGTCCAGCACCGCCGCCACCAGCCGATCGCAGCGCTCCGCTCCGAACGGGAACGCCTGCAAGGCGGCTGTGTCGAAGTCGTGGATCAGGCGCTCGCGCAGGAGCGTCCGTGCGCGGTGCAGTCGGGTCTTCACCGTAGCGGGCTCGATCTCGAGGCTCTCGGCGGTCTCCTGAGTGTCCATTCCCTCCACCTCGCGCAGCACATAGACGACGCGGAACAGCTCGGGGAGGTCGTCGATCGCGCTCTCCAGCAGGTGCGCGAGTTCGCGCCGTGCGCTCTGCTCCTCGGGGTCGCCCCCGTCGTTTCCTCCGATCCGGGGCTCGCTCTGCGCCGCCAAGCGTTCCTCGGTGGCAGGGTCCAACGCGACGACGCGCGCGCGGCGGCGCCGCCGGTCGAGGGCCGCATTGACGGCGATCCGGACGAGCCAGGTCGAGAAGCGGGCCCGCCCCTCGAACTTTGCGAGATGGCGATAGGCCGAGAAGTAGGCTTCCTGCACCACGTCCTCCACCTCGCTCTCCTGGCGCAGGATCGAGCGCACCGCGCGGTAGACCTGCTGATTGTGGCGGCGCATCAGGATCTCGTAGAGCGCGAGCTCGCCGGCCTGCACGCGGGCGACGACCTCCTCGTCGGAGAGGCCGACGTGGCGCTCGAGCCGGGCGGGTTGGGCAACGGGCATGGTGATTCTCCTCGTATCTCTCTGGTCCATTCGACGTGGCAGCGGCCCGGAGGTTCCCCGGATTCCGCACCGTCGCGTTCCGTCGTGAAAAACATCTACGAGATATAGCTTTACAAGGAATCGAACAGAAGTGGGAACCGACTGCTGACTGCTCCGTCTGATGTTCGCGGCCTCGATGCCGCGTCCAGGAGGAAAGCTTTCATGTCAAGGAGGAAAGTTCTCATGAGTTCAGAGATCGCACTCGCGCCGAGAGAGGCGCTGTCGCGCCGGAAGTTCCTGGGGGGCGCCACGACCGCGACGCTTTCGGCAGCGGCGATCGGCCTTCTCGCAGGAGCCCCCACGCTGTTCGCTCGCCGAGCCAGCGCCGAGACGGACGAGCAGGACATCCGCATCCTGAACACCGCGCTCGGCGCCGAGCACGAGGCGGTGGCCGCGTATCAGGTGGGCGCCGAGAGCGGGCTCCTGAAGAAACCGACGCTCGACCTGGCTGTGCAGTTCCAGGGCCAGCACAAGGAGCACATCGACCTGCTCGCCGCGACCGTCAAGAAGCTCGGCGGACAACCGGTCGCCGGGAAGGTGAGCTACGCGTTCCCGGTCGAGAAGCTCGAGACGGAGGAGGATGTGCTGCGCTTCGCGGCCGGGCTCGAGAAGGGTGCCGTCAGCGCCTACCTCGGAGCCGTACCCATCCTGGGCAGCGGCGAACTCTCGCGAGCAGCGGCCAGCATTCTCGGCGACGAGGCGATGCACTGGGCCGTGCTCCGCTACGTGCTCGGTGAGAACCCGGTCCCGCACGCGTTCGTGTCGTGAGAGCGGTGGCGGCGTTCGTGTTCCTGGCCTCGGCCGGTCTGCTCACGGCAGGCCTGGTCGGGGCCGGGGCCAGCTCATCGCCGCCGGCCGACGTCGCGTCGTCGGCCGACGTCGAGAAAGGCCGAGAGATCTACGAGCGCTGCGGCGCGTGCCACTCGCTCGAGCGGGACCGCGTCGGTCCCCGACACTGCGGTCTCTTCGGACGGCGGGCGGGCAGCGTTCCCGGCTTCGTCTACTCCGACGCGATGCGGGAGTCGCGCCTCTTCTGGGGCCGGAAGACGCTGGACCGCTTCCTCACGAATCCGCTCGCAGTCGTTCCGGGCACCTTCATGGGCTACGCCGGCATCCCCGATCCGAAGGAACGTGAGCAGCTGCTCGACTACCTCGACGTCGCAACGCGTGGGGAGCAGTGCGACGCCGCGGCAGGCAGTGCAGCAAAGACCGACGGTGACGGCCGCGGGCGGAGAGGAGACGTCCGAGACTGACCGGCCCGACCTCACGGAGGGGATTTCCACGGAGGCGTTGGCTCCCGGGGAGAGGATCTCCTCTCGTTGACGATCGTTGAATCTCCAACTCGAGGATCTCCGGCGATGCCTCGCCGAGCGCGGAAGATCTCGAGACCACGAAGCGTCTGGCCGAGGCGGGCCGGATCCTGGGTGTGACGCTCCTCGACGATGTCGTCGGGATCCGCGTCGGGAGCCTTCCTCTCGATCCGCGAGACGCACTCTAGCCAGCTCTCGGCGGCGGCTTCGCCACGCCGGAGATCTTCGGAGTTCCCAAGGAGGGGGTCTGGGCCCCGATCCTCGGAACCTGGTCGACGGTCGCGACGGTGGACACGGAGATGCCCGGCATGCCCGGCGTGAAGTTCGCGGTGTTCGGGCCGCCCGTCGTGGGATCGACGACGGGGCTCCCACGCTTCGTCTTCGAGGATGCGCCGTCGGTTGACTGGATCGATCCGCCGCTCGCGAGCGGCTTCACGTACAGCATGACGGGCTCGTCGCTCTTCACGGCCGTGCTCGACCTGCTGAGCGGGTTCAACCCTTCGAGATCCTGCTCGGCGAGCAGAGCCTCGGAACCTGCGCGCCGGACAGCGTGATCGACTTCGCTTCGGGTGTGGGTTCCTTCACGATCCAGCGCATCGATTCCGCCGTCGATGCTGAAGACCACGCGCCGTTCGCCGTCGCCGAGCGATTCATCCAGACCCTGAAAGTCGAGCTGATCTGGACGCGCGACTGGACGGGTCTCGACGAGCTCCGCGAGGCCGTGACGCGGTGGCTGGACGTGTACAATCACGTCCGACCTCATGAAGCCCTCGGCGGGATGACTTTCGCTGAGAAGCGAGCCGAGAACCTCGGTATCGCGATTCAACAGGCCGCTTGAGGCCGCGACCAGGAGGGGTTTCGCAGCTCAAAGGCTTGCCGAGAATCGGCCACTGGCGAACGCGCATCGCCGGGTGGGAGGAGCACACCCGGAGCCGTAATCCGCAGGCGGCCGTACCAAAGCCGTACGCAGCGCCGAAGCTTGTCCGCCGAGGACATCGGCGCAGGGTGTGCTCCTCCCACCCGCCTCCGAACATCGTCGGCCGATTTTCGGCAACCCTGTCAGAGCTTGTCAACAGCGAGGGGGAACAGGACAACCTTCGTCCTTAGCGCCGACCACGGCACCCGCTCCGCCCTACGGGCTGCAAAGCCGTACTGGGTGACTGCCGGGGTGCGGCGTGCCAGATTCGGGGGGGCGTGCGAACGCCTTATCCACCAGAAGGGGGCCAGGCGGATGACCGCAAGCCGCGGAGAAGACCTTCCCAGCGACGCCATCGGCACCATCGTCGCCATCCGCGGCGGCGTCGTGGATGTTGCATTCGACGGCGAAGTGCCGCGCATCCACGCGCTTGTGCGTGCTGGCGGCGTCGCGTTCGAGGTGGCGTCGCTGATCGAGGGCGGTGTCGCGCGGTGCATCCCGCTTGGCTCGGTGCGTGGGCTGGGGTTGGGCGCGGCGGCCACGTCCAGCGGTGCGGGCCTCATGGTGCCGGTGGGCGCGTCGGTCCTGGGGCGGATGTTGAACGTCTTCGGCGCTCCCATCGACGGGCTGCCGCCCCCCGTGGCGACGGCACACCGCCCGATCCATCAGCCGCCCCCGGCCCTGTCGGAGCGGGTGCTGCGAGCCGAGGTGCTGGAGACGGGGATCAAGGCGATCGACCTGCTCTCGCCCATCGAGCGAGGCGGCAAGACGGGCCTGTTCGGCGGCGCAGGCGTCGGCAAGACCGTGCTGCTGAGCGAGTTGATCCACAACACCGTTGAGCACCATCACGGCGTCAGCCTGTTCTGCGGCATCGGCGAGCGGTCGCGCGAGGCCGAGGAGCTGTGGCGTGAAATGGGCGAGGCCGGCGTGCGCGACAAGATGGTGATGCTGTTCGGCCAGATGAACGAGGCCCCCGGTGTGCGCTTCTTGATCGGCAACACCGCCCTGACCATGGCCGAGTTCTTCCGCGACGATCGGGAGCAAGATGTTCTGCTGCTCATCGACAACATCTTCCGCTTCGTGCAGGCCGGGTCCGAGGTGTCGGGGCTGCTGGGCCGGATGCCGTCGCGCGTGGGGTATCAGCCGACGCTGGCGACCGAGCTTGCCGCTCTGCAGGAGCGCATTGCTTCGACCCACAAGGGGGCGATCACTTCGATCCAGGCCGTCTATGTGCCTGCGGACGATTTCACCGACCCCGCGGCGGCGCATATCTTCTCGCATCTGTCGGCCTCGGTGGTGCTCTCGCGCAAGCGGGCCAGTGAGGGGCTGTATCCGGCGGTCGACCCGCTGGCCTCGGCCTCGGTCATGCTGACGCCCGGCGTGGTCGGACAGCGCCATTACGACGTTGCCCGCGCGGTGCGCCGCACGCTGGCCGAATACGAGGAGCTGCGCGATATCATCGCCATGCTTGGGATCGAAGAGCTGTCCGCTCACGATCGCGCCGTCGTTGCGCGCGCCCGCCGGCTGGAGCGCTTCCTGACGCAGCCGTTCTTCACCGTCAGCGCCTCCACGGGGACCGCCGGCGAGCTCGTGCCGATCTCAGAGACGCTGGACGGCTGCGAGACGATATTGCAACAAACCGAGTTCAAGCTGCCCGAGAGCGCTTACTACATGATCGGGGGTCTGTCCGACCTGAGAGAGACCGGATGAGCATCGCCACCGAAATGCGGGTCCGCCTGCACCTGCCAACGCAGCTCCTGTTCGAGGGTCCAGCCACTCGTCTGAGCGCGACGGCGGCGGATGGCGGGTTCGGCATCCTGCCCAATCATGTCGATTTCGTCACGGCACTGGTGCCATCCGTCCTGCTCCTCACGCTGCCGGACGGGAGCGAGCGGATCTTCGGAATCGACGAGGGGCTCTTGGTCAAGAAGGGCCACAATGTCGATATCGCCGTGCGCCGCGGCGTGCAGAGCGAGGATCTCGAGCAGCTGCAGAGCACAGTCACCGGCAGCTTCGCCGAGCTGGAGGACGACGAGCGCGCCGCGCGCACCGCTCTGTCGCGGCTCGAGGCCGACATGGTGCGTCGCTTTGTCAGCCTGCGCAGGCCGCACTCGTGACCGACAAGCCGGACAAGTCCGCCAAGGATATCGGCCGGAGCGCCCGGCGCATGAAACAGGCGCGCGACGCTCCGGGACCAAGCCCGCTGCGCGGCGTCAGCACCTTTGGCATGATCGGCTGGTCCATTGCCGTACCCACGGTCGTCGGCGCATTTCTAGGTCTGTGGCTGGACCGCGTCGCGCCTCAGGCCTTTTCCTGGACCATCGCGCTCATCCTGGGTGGCGTCACCATTGGCGCACTGATCGCCTGGCGCTGGGTCGACAGCGAAGGAGACGGGAAGTGATCGCCGCGGACTGGAGCATGTTCGGGCTGGGCGCTCTGGTCGGGCTCATCGCAGGTGCCGTGTTCTTCGCCGGGCTGGCGCTGGGCCTGCGTCTGGCGCTGCGGTCGACGCGCACGACGTCCGTCTTGCTGCTGAGCAGCGCGCTGCGTATCGCGGCACTGCTGGGCGCGGGTTGGCTCGTCGCGCAGCACGGCGCCACCGCCCTGGCCGGATTCGCACTGGCCTTCGTGGCCATGCGCTTCGCCTCTGTCGCGATTGCCCGCCGGCCTGTCGAACTGAAGGATGCCTGATGGAACTGACCCCTGACGACAGCGTCGTCTTCATGATCGGCGGTTTTGCCCTCAACCACACGATCTTCAACACCTGGATCATCATGGCGCTACTGACGCTGGGATCGGCGCTGATCACCCGCAATCTGCGTCCGGATGTGCCGCCGAACCGCTGGCGCACCACGCTCGAGGTGGTGGTTGGCCTCATCCACAGCCAGATTTCCGAAATCACCGGACGCCGCGACCGGCGACTGCTCTATTTCACCGGTACGCTATTCCTGTTCATTGTGGTCTCGAACATGCTGACGGTGGTGCCGGGGTTCGATCCGCCTACCGCTTCGCTCTCGACCACGACGGCACTCGCGCTGTCGGTGCTTGCGGCGGTGCCCATCTTCGGGATCGGCAGCCGAGGTCTGGTCGGCTATCTGAAGACCTTTGCGGAGCCGTCGGTGCTGATGCTGCCGTTCAACATCATTGGTGAGTTTTCACGCGGTATTTCGCTGGCGATCCGCCTCTACGGCAATATCATGAGCGGCGCGGTGATCGCCGCGATCCTGCTGGGTGTCGCTCCATTCTTTTTCCCCGTGGTCATGGACGTGCTCGGCCTGCTGACCGGCGTCATCCAGGCCTATATTTTCGCCATCCTCGCCACTGTCTACATCTCGGCGGCAACGGCCCCGCCGCCTGACGGCAAAGAACCCGCAAAGGACCAGACATGACCGACCTCTCCATCATCGCGGCTGTTTCGATCTTTACGGCGGGTCTGACCGTGGCGTTCGGCTCGCTTGGCCCGGCGTTGGGCGAAGGGCGCGCGGCGTCAACCGCGCTCAGTGCCATCGCTCAGCAACCCGATGCGGCATCGACCCTGTCGCGGACGTTGTTCGTCAGCCTTGCCATGATCGAGTCCACCGCGATCTATTGCTTCGTCGTGGCGATGATCCTGCTGTTCGCCAACCCGTTCTGGAACGCGGCCCTCAAGGCGGCGGGTGGCTGACCACGATGTCGGTCAACTGGCTCACCGTAGCCGCACAGATCGTCAACTTTCTCGTTCTGGTCTGGCTATTGAAGCGGTTTCTCTACCGCCGGATCCTTGACGGGATCGACGCGCGAGAGAAGGAAATCGCCGAGCGAATGGGCGAGGCAGCGATGATCCGCAAAGCCGCCGAGATCGCCGAGGCCGAGCACAAGGCCAAGATCGCCGCGCTGCGCGCCAGCCGTGCCGACACGCTGAGAGAGGCGCGCCGCAGTGCCGAAGCCGAGCGCGACGCCCTGCTCGCCGAGGCGCGCAAGCAACTGGCAGCGGAGCAACTCGACCGCGAGGCGCACCGCGCCGAGGAGGCGCGCAAGTATACCGCCGACCTGCACCGCAGCGGCGCCGAGGCGCTTGTCTCGCTGACGCGAAAGGCGCTGTCGGATCTGGCGGACGAGACGCTGGAACAGAGGATCGTCGCCCACTCGGCCGCCCGGCTCTCCACGGTGGCGAGCGAGCTGCGTGATGCCGCCGGTGCCAGCCGCGAGGCCGTCGCGCTGACGCGCGATCCGCTGCCCGAGAAGATGACCGGAGTCTTGCGCGATGAGCTGGCCGCGGCTCTTCCCGGTTTCAGCCTTCGCTTCGAGACCGACCCAACCCTTGCTCCCGGCCTGACCTTGCGCCTGGGCGGCGCTCAGATCGCTTGGACGGTGGACAGCTATCTGGACGGTCTGGACGCGATGTTGGAGGAGCGCACGGGGCGGCGCGCGGAGCGAGGGCAGGCCGGTGCGGCATGATGCCGAGACGCTCCTCTCCACCGACGATCTGGTGCAGGTGCTGCTGGACAGTCCTGCCCCCGCGCCGAAGGTCAGCGAGATCGGCCGCGTGGCCGAGGTCGGCGACGGAATCGCCATCGTCACCGGTCTTGCGCGGGCATTGGCCGACGAGCTGCTGGAGTTCGCCTCGGGCGTACGCGGAATCGTCTTCGACCTCGAGCCGAACCGGCTGGGCGTGGTGCTGCTTGGCCCGTCCGAGAAGCTGAGCCTGGGCGAGCAGGTGCGGCGCACCGATCAGGTCGTCAGCGTTCCGGTCGGTCCTGCGCTGCTCGGTCGCGTCGTCAGCGCATTGGGCCATCCGCTGGATGAACAGGGTCCATTCGATGCACCCGTCCTGCGCCCGATCGAGGCCGAGGCGCCCGAGATCCTGCACCGCAGCGCCGTCGTTCGCCCGCTGGCCACGGGGCTGAAGGCCATCGATGCCGCCGTGCCCGTGGGGCTCGGCCAGCGCGAGTTGATCATCGGCGACCGCCAGACCGGCAAGACCTCGATTGCGGTCGATACGATCCTGAACCAGCGCGACACCGGCGTAATCTGCATCTATTGCGCCATTGGTCAGCGTGGCGACGCCGTCGCCAAGGTGATCGGCGCGATCCGCGATGGCGGCATGATGAGTCACAGTGTGATCATCTCCGCGGGCGACGAGGACGCGCCGGGCTTGTCCTACATCGCGCCGTATGCCGCCATGTCGATCGCGGAGAGCTTTGCCGCCAAGGGGCGTGCCGTGCTGGTGGTGATGGACGATCTGACCCATCACGCCCATTCCTACCGCGAACTGTCGCTGCTCCTGCGCCGTCCGCCGGGGCGCGAGGCGTTTCCGGGCGACATTTTCTATGTGCACGCCCGGCTCTTGGAACGCGCAGGCCAGTTCAACGCGGCGGGTGGGGCGGGCTCGATCACCGCACTGCCAGTGGTGGAGACGCAGGCGGGAAACCTGTCCGCCTATATCCCGACCAACCTGATCTCGATCACGGATGGGCAGATCTACCTGTCGCCCCATCTCGTGCGCCGCAACCAGTTTCCGGCCGTCGATCTGGGCGTGTCTGTCAGCCGCGTCGGCGGCAAGGCGCAGGCTCGCGCGTTCCGCGAGGTCGCCGGCAACCTGCGCGTGACCCTGTCGCAGTTCGAGGAGCTGGAGGAGTTCGCCCGCTTCGGCACGCGACTGGATCAGAACACGCGGGCGCGCCTGGCGCGCGGGGCTGCGGTGCGCAGCGCCCTGCGCCAGTCCGAGCGCGACCCCATGTCGGGCGCAGAACAACTGGCCGTCCTGCTTGCCGCGATGGAGGGCTCGCTGGATGGGACGTCAGAGGCGCAGGCTGCTGCGGCGATGATGGCGATTCGCGCGGCGATCCGGGAGGACGATCATGGTCTGACCGCGCTCATCGCCGCGAACGAGAAGCTGACCGACGGGATTCGCACGCAGATTGCTGACGTGGCACGAGCCGCGGTTGCGCAACAGGTAGATGCCGATGGCGCAGACGCTTGAGATACTGACCCACCGCACCGAGACGATGCGTAGCATTCGTAGCATCGTGCGCTCGATGAAGACCATGTCGGTGATCAACGCGCGCCCGTATGAGCAAGCCGCTCGCGCCATCGAGGCCTACCGAGAAACGGTGCTGGACGGGTTCCACGCCTTCCTACACCGTAACGGTCCGCTGCCGATCGACTCCGAGCGTGGCGCGGTGCCGGTGATCATTGCGTTTGGCTCCGACAACGGGCTCTGCGGCAATTACAACGAGCTCCTGGCCGCCGAGGTTGTGCAGGCCGTAGATGCCGCGCGGGCGATCCGGCTGATCTGCGTCGGAGCGCGGATGGAGGGTGCGTCGATCGGCGCCGGGATGTCGCCCGAGACGACGCTCTTGCCTCCCGCCACCGCCGAGGGACTGGGACGGCTGGCGAGCACTCTCATCACGCAGCTCGACGCGATCCGGAGCGCCACCAGCTCGGGTGCCATCGCGGTGTCGCTCGTGTTCATGCAGCGCGCACCGCGCGGGCTGCAGGTGCCGGTCACGAAGCGCCTGCTGCCGCTCGATCCCGTGCTGATGGAGACCCTGGCGCAGCGCCCCTGGACCTCACGCAGCCTGCCACGGTTCAGCTTGCCGCCCGATCGTCTGCTTGCCGCGTTGATCCGCGGTTACCTCTTCGCGGGTCTGTTCCGTGCGGCTGCCGAGGCGTTGGTGACGGAGAACGCCGCCCGGCTGGCGCGGATGCAGCAGGCCGAGCAATCAGTCGATGAGCAACTCGAGGATCTAATGGCCGAGACGCGTGCTGTTCGGCAGAACGAGGTCACCACCGAGCTTCTGGATGTCATCACCGGGTTCGAGGCACTGAAGGCCCGCGACGAGCGGCGTAAGAAAACAGGGCAGCGTGGCGGAGATAGGCGGTGACGCGGTTGGCTTCCGGCGCCTTCGGGCGCTTTGCCTGCGCCTTGATGGTCGTCTGGCGGCTCCTGGATCGTCGCGGGCTTTCCGGGTCGTGTCGCCAAGGCGGTCTCCGATAGGGTCCGGTCGCTTGGGCGAAACATCGAACGGACGCTCTAGCGTACCCAGAGAAAGAAGGGCGGGGAGCACAAAGTGGATTGGTACAGGATCAAGACGGCGTTCATCGGATTGAAGCGTCTGGCGACGTTGCCCGAAGAGGACAAGCAAGCCTGCGTCGACGCGTACAGGTTCTTCCAGCGAATGCAGGCCGGTGAGGAGACCAAGACGGAGGACGAGACCAGGGCGGTCGCGGACTACTACAAGGTCTTGAACAACATGCTTTCGATCTTCGATCTGGAGAAGCTTGTGGCGCGTCAAGTCGGATGAGACTCGCGCGACAATCAGGATGAGGAACGGGGATCTGTGGTGGTGTCGCTCGCGGGGTTGATGGTTTACATGTCGCCGCCCTCCGTGGACTCGCTCTTCTTCGAG
>CAADGG010000012.1 GCA_900696485.1 uncultured Pseudomonadota bacterium | reverse complement strand
CGGAAGATCTGCACCAGGCGGACGAGGATGGGGTCACGGCCAAGAGCAGTGAGACCCTCGGAAGGCCGCTGAGCGACGCGTTTGGTTGATTCGATAGCGGCTACACTCGACCTCATGCCCACCCTGCTCGCGGATGCTCCGCTACCGCCCTCGAACGACTCGATGCGCCTGCTCGCAGCGCGGGCCTTGAGCCGCGCCGCCGGTGCGCCGCTGATCAACGGCAATCACGTCGATCTCCTGATCGATGGGCAGGCGAATTTCGACGCCTGGCGGACAGCGATTCGTGGGGCACGATCGAACATACTTTTCGAGAACTACATCTTCCGCAATGACGAGTTGACCATCGGTTTTCGCGACGAGATGGTCGAGCGCGCCCGGCAAGGCGTCAAAGTGCTGGTGATCCGCGACTGGATGGGCTGTCTGGGTCAATCCTCACGCAGCTTCTGGCGTCCGCTGACCGAAGCCGGCGGCGAGGTACGCACCTTCAATCCACCCAATCTCGGCAGCCCGTTCGGCTGGCTGTCACGCGATCACCGCAAGTTGCTGGTCATCGATGCCAGCGTCGGCTTTCTCGGCGGCATTTGTGTCAGTGCCAAATGGCTGGGTGAGCCGGACAAGGACATCGCGCCGTGGCGCGACACCGGTGTTGCCGTTCGCGGCCCGGCGGTCAGGGAGCTTGCCGCGTCGTTCGTCGATTCCTGGTCGCGGCTGGGAGAGGATCTCGCCGACGAATTCCTGCAAACATTCGATGATATCGCGAGTGCGGGAGACACCGACTTGCGCGTCATCGCCACCGTGCCGAACGTGGCCGGCATTTATCGCATGGACCAGTTGATTGCGGCCATGGCCAAGAAACGATTGTGGCTGACCGACGCCTACTTCGTTGGTATCGCGCCTTATGTCCAGGCGCTCTCCGCCGCCGCTCGCGATGGTGTCGACGTGCGCATGTTGGTGCCCGGCACCAGTGATCTCCCCGCCGTCGGCAACCTCTCGCGTTCGGGTTATCGGCCGCTACTCGAAGCAGGCGTGCGCGTATTCGAGTGGAATGGTTCGATGCTGCATGCGAAAACGGCCGTCGCCGATGGGCGCTGGAGCCGAGTCGGATCGAGCAATCTCAACATCGCCAGCTGGATGGGCAACTGCGAGCTGGATATCGCCGTCGAAGACACGGACTTTGCCGAGAGCATGGAGCGACAATACGAAGCGGATCTGCAGAACGCGACCGAGATCGTCCTCAGTGAGCGGTGTCGGGTACGCCTGCAGCAACCTCGATACCGGAAGCCTTTCAAGCGACGAGGCGGCAGTTCGGGACGCGCCGCCGCAGGGACCATGCGCCTGGCCCATTCGATGGGTGCGGCGATCACGAATCGCCGTGTGCTGGGTCCGGCCGAGTCGGTTTCACTGGGCGGCGGCGGCTTGCTGCTGGCGGCAATCGGCATGATCGCGGTGATCTGGCCGAAGCTCATTGCCTGGCCGCTGGCCGGATTTTCGTTCTGGTTTGCAGCGGTCCTGCTGACCCGTTATTTCTCGGCCCGTCGTCGCACCCGGCAAACGGACAAGCCTGAGGATCATTGCCTGGATTGATGCCGAAGCCTGATTGCCGGCAGTCCAACCCGCACCCGCAACGCGATCCAGACGCTCCTCGAGGCGATCGCCGCCGTGGAGGAGCCGCTCGAAACCCCACTGGCTACGGAACTCGCTGACACGTCGAGGGCAAAACAGTCACATAGAACGCAGCCCTCCGGTTCGAGTCATCGATTCTCGATCCGCGCCCCGGCGCGCGCCGACTCCCACGGGGACACCGCGAAAAATCCCCCGGCCCACGCGTCGGATCGGAGGGCCCGGACCCGCAGGTGGACGCCGCGAGCGGTGAGCGTCGGAAGACCGAGAGGAGGAACGATGACCGAACGGGGCACCAGCGTGCGAGGCGGCCCGCCCGTAGACCGCGCAGACGCCGATCCGAACGTGCAGCACATCCCTTGGGTCTTCGAGGGGATCCTCGCCGGGGTGATCGGCGCGGCCACCGTCGCAGTCCTCTTTCTGGTCTTCGATCTCCTCGAGGGCCGCCCGCTGTGGACGCCGTTTGCGCTCGGGGCAGGCCTGTTCCGGGGCGAGATCCCTCCGCGGGGAACGCCGATCGAGCCAGTCCTCATCACAGCCTACACCGTGCTGCATGGAGGCGTCTTCACCGCCGTGGGGTTGCTGGCCGCGTCCGAGTTGATGACTGGCAGCCGACTCCCCGGCGCCGGCTCCAGAAGCCGTGCCTTGGTCTTGGCGACTCTCCTCCTGGTTGCCTTCAGCGCCATCTTCGCTGGCTTCGCAGCGCTCGGGGTACCGGGGGTCATGCAGCTCTTCGGGATCGGACGGATCGCGCTTGCCAACCTGCTGGCCTCCGGCGCGATGGCCGTGACGCTTACCTATCGCTCCGAACATGCGAGAATCGGCGGCTGACGCAGAAGCGGCGCCACGGCGGAAGCCGTCTCGGTACACTCACGGGGCCATGAGGGTCGCCACGTACGTCGCGATCGCATCCAGTTCGGCGTCACTGACCTTCTTCGAGACCGTCCTGTGCTTCTTGTGGGTCCGCACGTTCTCGATCACGTGCGCAGGTTCGAGCTTGCTGTCGTCCCAGACCGGAACCTTCATCTTCTTGCCGGCCTTCGTGTCCGCCTTGCCGTCGGGTCCATGGCACTTCTGGCAGGTCTTCTCGAACAGCGCCTTGCCGTCCTCTTGCGCCGCGGCAGGGTGGCTCGCCACGACTCCGGCGGCCAGGACGAACAGCAGGAGCGGTAGAGCTGACATCAGCGGGATCGATCGTCGCATCACAGAGTCTCCCTCGGCGTTCGCCACCACCATAGCAGGCCGAGCAGGACGGCGAGCGCAAGCAACGGATTCCCGATGAACGAGAACACGATCGCCGTGCTCCCGTTCGGGTCGAGGAACAGCGCGATCAGGATCACGAGTGCCGCGATCCCGAGTAGACACGCGAGACGCAGCATTACGGCGCTTCCTCCAGCGGCGGACCCGCGACACCCCAGAGGGCGGTCTCGGGGTGCGCCACCTCGTGGCAGTCTCCGGCGCAGCTCGATTCGCCCGAGAGCAGTTCTTCCTGGATCTCTCGATCGAGATGCTCTTCGACCTCGCGGAATCCCACGGCCTGCACATGACAACCGAGGCACGAGTCCACATTGAAGTGTTTGGCCTCGATCGGGAACTCATAGTTGCCGGTGACGGTTCGAACCATGTGCATGATGCCGGCACGCTTGGCGGCGACGTCGCCCCAGATGCCGTAGCCGCTGTGGCACCGGTAGCACGCATCGGTGTGCGAGACGGCGCCGCGTTGCCAGTGGATCGATGCGAGCGACTCGGTGTCCTCATCGAGGGCGGCGACGAGCGGGCTCATCGTCACGTGGCACGAGCCACAGAACTCGACGGACTTCGACTCCTCGAGCATGAACAGATACCCGATGCCATACGCCGTCGCGGGTAGCAGTAGGGCCGCCATGAGCAACGCCCTCGTCAATCGCCCCCGGACGAGCCCGACCACGAGGACGCTGATGGCAAGCACGGTGACGACCGTTCCGGCGATCCACAGATAGTGGGGATCGGCGGGGAGTTCGAACAGCGGGCCCAGATCCGCTTCGTTCACGCGATGATTCTCCTCGACGGCAACCGGAGGGCTAGAACCCGAACTCGTACTTGATCGAGAACGAGAACAGATGCGCGGCGAAGTCGGGGGTGCTCTGCCCGAGGCCCAGCACCTGCGTCAGCGTCGTCGGCGTCGTGTCCTCGTAGGAGAAGTCGTTCTGGTCCAGGAACTCGAAGAGATAGCCGAAGCGCCCGGTGAAGCCGTCGAGGAACTCGTACTCTGCGGTGAAGCTCACGTCGTGGAAGAAGAACCGATTGTCCGGAAACGGCTGTGGCGTCGCCAGGCCCGAGCCCACGCTGATATCGATTCTCTCCTTGGCCCAGGAGAACGCGTAGTCCGCCCGGAGCTTCAGGCGCTCCTCCAGACCGAACCACTCCGCGCCGACGCCGACCGTGTCGATGTCGGTGACCTCCTGCTGCTCCCAGTTGCGCGTGCCATCGAAGGCCTGTACCGCATTGTTGAACTGCCGCCCGCGCACGTCGGACTCGAGGCGCTCGTGCGTGTACCACGCATAGGTCGTCACGTTCTCGAGGGGCGCCCACGAACCATCGACGCCCCAACTGAGTGTCTCGCGCTCGCGCAAACCCAATTCGGAGGCGCTGAAGTCATCCTGCTTCCAGCCGACGTGGAAACCTAGACTGGCGGTGTCGAGGGGCATGACGGTGAGACGCGCGTCGGCGCCGTAGCGCTCGCGGTCGGTCAAGTTGAATTTGCGCAGTGCCGGATGGTTCTCGAAGTCCTCCGTGGCCGACAGCGGAGAAACCGAGAGCACGTGCTCGGGTGAGAATCCGTCGATGAGCGGCGCGAGCACATTGTAGTCGTCCTCGATCCGGCGGTCGGAGTAGAGTCCGTCGACGCGGAAATCGGCCCAGCGCAGCGCCCGGCTCCGGAAGCCGGCGCGGATCTGATCCTCCTCGATGCGATCGACTTCGGTGAAGGAGCGCTCTTCGTATCGGCGCGTATAGCCGGTCGAAAGCTCGGTCCGGTCGAAAAGCTTGAAGCCCAGGTCGACCTTGCCTTCGTGCAGCCGGAAGCTATTGGGCAGATTGCGGCGAGCGCGGGCGCTGTCGACGGTATCCTGGTCGAGCGAATCCCCGGGCACGCCGATGAAGGTGTCGCGCTCGGTGTCGTTGTCGCGATTGTCGAAGCGGTAGTGCGCATCGACCCGCAGCCGATCGAGCGGACGCGACGAGATCCGGAAGTTGACGTTCGTCGCATTGATCTCGCCGTTGAGGTCACCGCGCGGGAGGCCGACCGGAACCAGCAGGGCCGGGTTCACGGTGAACGATAAGAAGTCGTCGTTCTGCCGGAACCACGCGAAGGAGGCCTGCCCGGAGATCCGCGTGCGCCAGAACGGCAGGCTGTAGCCTCCCGATCCGAAGATCTGGTGGAAAGTATTGTCGGGCGGGCCGCCCTTGCGACCGAATCCGTCGGGCGAAAAGGCTGCGGGATTCCAGCCGCCGACGCCCGTGAACGCATTCTGGAAGGTCAGGAAGTCGTTGCGGTTGTCGAAGAAGGAGTTCTCGTAGCCGATCTCGAACTGCTTGACCTCGTCGGCGTAGCGGATCCGCGAATCGACCTCGTGGGTCTGCCAATTCCGCTTCTCGGGGATCAGCATCGAACGCGGATTGCCGCCCGTGTTCCCGAAGATGGCGCCGGTGACCCAGCGTCCCTGGCGGCGCTCGTACTCATAGTCGGTGGCGAACTCGAAACCGCGCGGCAGGATCAGGTCGAAGCCCGTCCGCAGCGTGCGGCGATCCCGCGAGAGGTTCAGGCGACTCAGGTTCTCGTCGAGGGCGGTGAAGCCAGCGGTGGTATCGGCCGGGACCCAGCCCGGCGGCAGCGTGATGGTCTGGGTCCCACGACCCAGCATGGCGAACTGCGCGGTGTCGTCTTCGAACCGCGGGATCTGGTCCCATTCGAAGTAGAAGTCGACCAGTCCCTGGAGACCTCCGCGGGCCTCGATGGAGCGCGACTCGAGCGCGAGGTTCGCCCCGAACAGGTGGAAGTACCAGATGTCGCCGGAATCCCAGGGCGCGCGACCGTTCAGCTCGACGTTGGCGAGCCCGGACCACCCGTCGTCCTTGAGACCCGTGAAGTCGCCGAACTCGTACGAGTCGTCGGTGCCGAGGTAGGCGCCGCTCTCGAGGCTGCCCCGGATCGTGATCGGCGGGGGGGCCTCGGCAACTGCGGGAGCGACCGCAAGGGCACCCCAGAGCGTGGCGAGGACCGTGCCGGCGAGCGCCAGGTTTCGTTGTCGCTGATCCCGCATCGCCTGCTCCTACCGGGTGAAGCGCACGCCCGAGGGATGGTTCGATCCATGCACCTCGGTGTGGCAATTGAGACAATCCTTGAGCAGCAAGTTCCGGTTCGGCGCTGCGCTCCTCGCGAGACCGGACCCGGTGGCTGCCGTGCCGGGGTGGAACTGGGCGTCGTGGCAGGACTGGCACAGCCACGGCGTGCGCGCCTCGAGCAGCGTCCTGTGATTGGAACCGTGCGGCACATGGCAGTTGGAACAGTCGTCCCGGGCCGGCTGATGCTCCCACAGGAACGGCCCACGCTTCTCGGCGTGGCACTCGTAGCAGGTCTCGTTGAGTGTCTCCTGACGCAACATCGAGTCGGTCACCGAGCCGTGGACGTTGTGGCAATCCGAACAGTCGACCCGCCCTTCCCGGAAGGGATGCGACGAGATGCGGTAGGCCTCTGCACGAACTTGCGGGTGGCATCCGTAGCAGGTCTCGGTCTGATTGTTCTTGACGAAGGTCTCCGGTCGCACATCCTTCGCGAGCAGCGTGTCGGAAGCGGCATGCACGCTGTGACAGGTCGCGCACGCGAGGCCCTCGCTTTCGTGTCGGCTTCCAGCCCAGTGGATGCGGCCGCCTCCCTGGTGGCAGGTCAGGCAGACGCCGTTTTGCGGCTCGGCAGGAAAGTCACGGCCGAAGCGGATCTCGGGCGGCACCTCGTCCTCGATATGGGCTGCGCCGGGGCCGTGACAGGTCTCGCAGCCGTGCTTTGCGAACGGCGTGCGGTGATCGCCCGTCGTCGAGTGGCGCGTCTCCAGGATCGAGAGCACCGAGTCCTGATCGTGGCACTCGATGCACGCCGAGACTCCGCCTTCGGCCCAGCCATCGGCCGAATCTGCGAGCACGGTGGCCCCGCGCAAGGCCGACGACTCGGGTTCCTCGGCGGAGACGGGCGTCACGCGGCTACTCGCGACGAGCAAGCACGCGATCGCGGCCGCTACCGCCGCGATCGCACTGGCGTGACGCCGCCCGCGGCGACGATCTCCTTCGCGCATTCCCTCGTCCCGCATTGCCGATCAGCCCCTCCCGACGACCGCGCTGCCCGCGGCGTCCATCGACCCGAGATGTCCCCAGGCACGCAAACACGCGGCGGCATCCGCGACCAACCCGTCGAGCGCCGATGACACGGGGGCCGACACCCCGACACCGGATGCGACACGTTCCGGCTGCGCCCCGAACGCAACGAGTACCGCAGGCTCCGTCTCCCGCAAGGCCGACAGGGCCAGCCGTTCTCCCACGCCGACTTGGTGCGGCGAGAGCTTCGCAACGAGTCGCCGCGGCAGATCGCGACCGTCGATCGCGAGGTGCGTTCCGCGCGTGGGGCTTCCTCCCCCCATTTCGTTCCTGCTCGACAGAATGGTGCTTATCGGACCCGCCAAGAACGCAGCTCGAGATCCCTATGCCCCTCGCAGTATCCGGTACGCGAGCGACGCGGATCGAGCAGAACTCGCGGTGCACGGCCTTGTCACCCGCCTGAGCCGCCAGGGCGACTGCTACGACAATGCCGTCGCGGAGAGGCTAGTGCGACAACCGGGTCGCCGTCTCGGCCGCCCGCAGGTGCGCCGCGATGGCGCGGAACACCTCGATGTGCTCGAACTCGCGGTAGCTCGATTCGTCATGGGTCGTTCCATACGAGCTGTTGGCCGACGTCTTGACGATGATCAGGCGTTCTCGCGGGTACAGGTAGATGAACTGGTTGAACACGCCGATCGCCGCGAATTCACCGTCCGGATCGGTCGGAATCCACCACTGGTAGCCGTAGCCCATCGGGTAGTCCGACAGCGGATTGTCGCCCGGCATCAGGTGCGATGCGTCCGGGGTGACCGAATCGTGCACCCATGGGGCCGGCACGATCTGCTCCCCGTTCCAGTTCCCGCCGTTCAGGTAGAGCCGCCCGAACCGCGCGTAGTCCCGCGCCGTCACGTTGAGCCCTCCCGCCGCGAACTCCATCCCCGCGTCATCGGTGATCCAGTACGCGTCCGCCTCAGCACCGATCCGCTGCCAGATCCGTGCCTCCAGGTACGCCGACAGCGTCTTCCCCGTCGCGCGGGTGAGCACCATGCCCAGGACCTGCGTGTCCATGCTCACGTATCGGTTGAACGTCCCGGGAGCACGCTCGCGCCGCAAGGTGCCGACGAACGCATCGAACGGCTTCCCCAGCGCCCACGTCCGGCCGAATCGGTTGATGTCGGATCCCGGGGAGCTGTAGTCTTCGTTCCACGCCACGCCCGACGACATCTGCAGGACGTCCTTGATCCGTACGCCGTCATAGCCGCTGCCGCGCAATTCCGGCACGTACCGTGTCACCGGCTCCGCGACACTCCCGATGTGTCCCTCCGCGATCGCGATTCCCATCAGCGCCGAGACGAACGACTTCCCGACGGACCACGAGATCCAGCGCGTCTCCGCCGTATTCCCGCGCCAGTAGTCCTCGAACACGATTGCGTCGTCCTGCACGACGACGAGTCCCGTCGTATCCGTATCCTCGAGGAACTGCGCCACGCGGCGCGTTTCACCTTGCCAGGGGTACGTCTCCGGCAACGATCCCGGCCGCCGTGCAAACTCCCACGTGGCCCCGCCGCGTCGCAGCCAGTGCACCGGGAAGTAGCGGTCCATCTCGCGGAATGCGGCGACGTGCTCGTGGTCGCTGAACAGCGTCATCACGAACCAGAGTCGCCGCAGCTTCTGTTGCTGCGCATACGCCACGAGACTCGCTACGGCGGCCAGCACCAAGAGGGTCACGAGGACCGCGCGCCGTCCCCGTCCGCGTGCGGACGGGGAGCCCTCGCCAGGCGGAGCAGCGGCGACGACGGTGCGGGACGACCCTTCGTCGGTCATGCTTCGTTCCTCCTCTCCTACTCTCGGGCGGTGACGTCGATTCTCTGGTTGAAAGACTCCGCGCGCATCGCCACGGAGAGAGCCCTGCTCCCCTCTGCCAGTGCTCGCTCGGCGGCGCGGCGCCCGGCGTCGAAGCAGTGCAGCAGCCCGTCGACGGTCGCCGTCACTCGCCCGATCGGAAGCGGCGAGTCCGGATGGATCACGACGATGCGCTCCTGCTCGGCGTCCGGGATCGCGTGCGGCTTGCGATCCAGCAGCCGCTTCCAGATTCCTCCATCTTCATTCGGAACGACCACGATGACCCGCTCACAGCCAACCTCGAAGGCGGCCTCGTAAGGGACGTTGTCGATGAGGCCGCCGTCCGCATAGTACCGGCCCTCGATCCGCAGCGGGCGTCCGTAGACGCCTGGCAGGTAGTTGGAAGCCATCAGGCTCGCGAAGAGCGCCTCCCGGTTGGGCCATCGATCGAAGAACCGCAGGCGACGCTCGCGGAGCGCGAGCGCACCCACCCGCAGCCGCACACCCGAGTCCACGAGACGATCGAAGCGGAGCGTTCGCAAGGGGATCTGGCGGACGATCTCGGGAAAGTTCGACGGCGTGCCGTGGCGCCAGACGTTCGACCACCGCAGCTTCGGTGCGCGGGCCACTGCGAGCCAGAAAGCGCGCATCTCGTCGATCTGTCCAGTGGCCACGCAAGCCGCGTTCCACGCTCCGGAGGAGACGCCGACGACGACGTCGAAGCGAACTCCGCGCGCATGGAGCGCCTCGATCACGCCGACCTGGAACGCACCGCGCAGGAATCCTCCGGCCAGCACGAGGCCCTGCCGCGGCATCGAATCAGCCGTCTTGCGCGCGGCGGGAAGCCGAGTCGCTGCAGCGCGCTCGCGCCGCGTGTGTCATCGCTCGGGTGACGGTCACGGTTCCGGTTCCGGCTCGAAGATCACGCGAGGGCGAACGGCTCGGCCGCTGGCCAACGCCGCGAAGGCGTCGTTCACTGTGTCGAGCGTGAAATCCGGTCCGACCATCGGCTCGATCTGCAGCGCACCGCGGGCGCAGAGGTCGAAGAGCCGCGGGAAATCCCGCCACGGGTCGGAGGACCCGTAGATCGATCCATGAACCGATTTGTCGAGCAGCAGCGAGAGGACGGGAATCCGGAGTTCCTCGGTGAAGCGCGTCAGGCCGGCCACGATGGCGCGTCCTCCCGGCGCGAGGGCATCGAACGCCTGGCGCGCCGCGGCGGCGCCGCCGACCGCCTCCACCGCGAGGTCGACACCGCCCTCGGTGAGGGCGTGGAGGGCCGCGACCGGATCCCCGTCTCCGGGCGAGAGGACGTCCGTGGCACCCAGCCGGCGAGCGAGCGCGAGACGCGCTGGGTTCGGGTCGATGGCCACGATGCGCGCAGCGCCAGCCACGCGCGCTCCTTGGACGGCGGAGAGACCGACCCCGCCGCAGCCGAAGACGGCCACCGACTCGCCCCAGCGAGCGCCCCCTGTGTTGGCGGCCGCCCCGAAGCCGGTGGCGACACCGCAGCCCACGAGGCACGCAGACCCGAGCGGAAGCCCGTCGGGAACCGGCACGACGGAGCCGGCCGGAACGACGACCCGCTCCGCCAATCCCGACACATTCATGTAGCGACCGAGCCGCACTCCGCGCAGGGAGAGCGAGCCGTCGTGTGCGTCGGTCGTGATGCCGGCACACACGTGGGGGCGACCGCTGCGGCAGGCACGGCAGCGACCGCAGCGCGGCGTCCACGCGATGACGACGCGCTGCCCGACGTCCATGGCCGGCTCCGCGAGAGCCGGGCCGACGGCGTCGATCCAGCCGGCCGCCTCGTGACCGAGAACCGCCGGAAAACCGATCCCCTCGCCGGTGCGCCAGACGTGCAGATCGCTGGCGCAGATTCCGCAGGCGGCGATCCGCACGCGCACCTCTCCCGGGCCGGGGTCGCGGACCGAAACCTCTTCGACACGAAGCGGCTCGCCCGGCCCATGGGCGACGGCGGCGCGTGCGCGGACCCCGGCGCTCACGAGTGCGCGCCCGGGAGCAGCGCGAGGCGCACGGGGTCGGCGCGGCGATGCGCGAGATCTTCGATCGCCTCGGCGGCGCGAGCGAGCGGGTAGCGCGCCGTGATCGATCCCGAGAGGTCGAGCTTCCCGGTCGCGGTGAGCTCGACGACGCGCTCGAGCTCGGCGCGGGTGTAGCCCATCGAGCCCAGCACGCCGATTTCCCTGCCGACGAAGGAGACCAGCGGCCCGAGTTCCGGTGACTCCATCCCGACCCCTCCCACGATCACGCGCCCACCGCGCGCCACCGAGGCGATCGCGAGCTCGACCGAGGCCTTCCGTCCGGCGTACTCGATCACCACCTCGGGCCCGCCCCCGCCGGCAGCCTGGCGGATGGCCTTGCGCACGTTTCCCGTACTCGCGTCCAGCGTCACATCGGCCCCCGCCTGCTGGGCGCGCCGAAGCGCGCCGGCACTGGCGTCGACCGCCACGATCGTCTCGGCGCCGAGCAGACGTGCGAGCAGGATCGCGTGGTAGCCGACGCCGCCGCAGCCGATCACGGCGACTCGCTCTCCGCCCCGAATGCCCGCTCGGGTCGCCACGGCGTGATACGCGGTGGCCACCGCGTCCGCGAGAATGGCGCCGTGCTCGAAGGGAATCTCGGCCGGCAGCGGAAGCGCGCACGAGGCCGGAACGGCGATCTTCTCCGCGAAGGTTCCATCCCGCGCCATCCCGAGGATCTGCGCCTCTGGGCACAGGCCGAGGTGCCCGGCGTCGCAGGCGGGGCAGTGTCCGCAGGTCTCGCTCGGAAGCAGCAACACGCGGTCGCCTGCGCGAAAGCCCGAGACGCCCGCCCCCACCGCATCCACGATGCCGGCGCCTTCGTGCCCCATGATCACCGGCAACCCCGGCACCGGAAGACGCCCATGCGCAGCGTGCAGGTCGGTGCCGCACACGCCCGCAGCTTGCACGGCGACACGGATCTGCCCCGGCCCCGCCACCGGATCGGGAACGTCCTCGAAGCGCAGCTCGGGTCCGTCGTAGAGGCGGACGGCCTTCATTCGATCCCCCCTTGCGAATCGTTCGCGACCGCAGCGCGGAGCCCCGCCTGCCAGCCAGTGGCCTCTGCGCGACAGAAGCGCCCGAGCTCCGTCGCGCGAAGTGCGAAGAGAATCGAACCGAGCGAGAGCACCCCGGCGAGCGCCCACGCCGCCAGTCCGGAGAGCACGACGAGCGGCAGGGCAGGGGCGATGACCGCGCGCATTGCCTCGGAACGAAACGCCCACGGCCTCGCGTCGAACAAACCTCCCAGGTCGACCAGTCCCCAGGCCACGAACGCCACCGCGAGGATCCGGGTCGGGAAGTCGTAGGCACCTTCGAGAAAGCTCAGCCCGATCGTCGACCCCAGCAGCAGCGCGAACTGCAGCAGCGCATAGTCGCGCAGCGCGGGCGGAACCGGCCGATCGAACTTCTCGACCGCAGCGCCGACCGGCGATGGCAGCTGGGGGCCTCCGAGCGCTTCGGGAAACCACCCCGGCGGCTTCCAGAAGATGCGGATCCGATCATTCCAATGCGCGGTCCGGCGCGCGGTCTGGAGCAGTTCCTGCCAATAGTGGAGGTTCGCCCAGAGCGGGTTCCAGCTCGCCAGCGGCTTGGTGATGCCATACACCACAGCTTCTCGTTCTCGCTCGAAGGTGCCGAAGAGACGATCCCAGAGGATGAAGGTGCCTCCGTGGTTGCGGTCGATGTAGCGGGGATTGCGCCCGTGGTGCACGCGGTGATGCGACGGCGTCACCAGGATTTCTTCGAGCGGTCCCAGCTTCCCGATGAGTTGGGTGTGCAGCCAGAACTGGTAGAGCGTGTTGAAGGACTTGCAGGCCAGGAAGATCACAGGCGGGAACCCGAGCAGGGCCAGCGGCCAGTAGAAGATCGATCCGAAGAACGGCTGGAGCGTGCTCTGACGCAGTGCGACGGAGAGATTGTAGTCCTCGCTCTGGTGGTGGACGACATGAGCTGCCCAGAGGAAGTTGATCTCGTGACTCAGACGATGGAACCAGTAGTACGCGAGATCGACGGCGAGGAAGCACGCGATCCAGGTCCACGCGCGATCCGCCGGCAGGTCCGCGATTCGCAGTCGCGCGTGGATCGCGAAGTAGCCCGCCACGAGCAGCCCCACCGAGAGCAGCGTAGTGAGCTGCATGAGCAGGCTCGTGCTGAGGTTGCTGATGGCATCGTTGAGGCGGTAATCCGTGCGCCCGCGACGGTGCGAGAGCCAGAACTCGATGCCGATCAGCAAGAAGAGGGCAGGGCCTGCCAAGACCGTGTAATTCATGCTCTCACTCCGCTCCGTGGATGTTGCGCTCCTGGTCCTTCCACCAGGGATCGCGCAGGGTGCGGCGCAGGATCTTCCCGACGCCGCTCTTCGGGAGTTCTGCGAGCACGTCGATCGCCTTCGGCACCTTGAAGCGCGCCAGGTGCTCCTTGCAGAACGCGATCAGTTCGTCCGGCTCGGCGGCCTGGTCGCGCCGCAGCGTCACCGCGGCTCTCACGGCCTCGCCCCACTTCGGATCGGGAACGGCGAAGACGGCGCACTCCGCCACGGCGGGATGCTCCGCGAGGGTCGCTTCGATTTCCGCGGGATAGACGTTGAAACCGCCGGTGATGATCTTGTCCTCCTTGCGATCCGCCAGGAAGACGTAGCCTTCCGCGTCGATCCGGCCGAGATCGCCGGTGCGGAGCCAGCCGTCACGCAGCCGCTCGCGATCGAGCTCGGGGCGCTTCCAGAAGCCCGGCGTCGTCCACGGCGCGCACACACAGATCTCTCCGACGTCACCCCGAGCGACCTCGTCGCCGTCCTCGTCGCAGATGCGAACCTGCGCGAAGGCGGCGCACTCGCGTCCGACCGAGGCGAGCCGCGCGCCGCCGGCGTCGAGGGCAGCCACGTGCTCGGCGGGATCCAGGAAGGTGTTCAACCCGTAGGCTTCCGTCTGCCCGAATCCGGTGTATAGAACCGGACCGAGGCGCTCGAGTGAGCGTCGCACGAGGGCTGGCGCGGCGGGCGCCGCCGCATAGACGACGGCGCGCAGGCTCGAAAGGTCGGCATCCTGTGCGTCGGGATGATCGAGCAGCATGCGCAACAGCGTCGGGATCGCGAGGATCATCGTGATCCGATGCTCTGCGATGGCGGCGAGCATGGCCTTCGCGTCCGGACCCGGCAGGATGACGAGCGTCGCCCCCGCGACCCAGCACGCGTCCATCGCCCGCCCCCCGAAGTGGCTGAGCGCGAGCTGGCCGAGCAACCGGTCAGCAAGGCCGACATCGAACGCCGTCGCCCAGGCGCCCATCGCGGCCGCCACGCTGGCGTAGCTGTGTGTCACGCCCTTCGGTTGGCCGGTCGTGCCGGAGGTATAGAGGATCTGGGCGAGCGAGCCGGGAGGACGATCGACGGCGAGCGGCTGGCCGGATGCCTCCTCCGCGAGCGCCGCGAGATTCGTCTCGCCGGTACCACCGGCAAGCGACAGCACGGCCGCCTGCTCTCCCGCCGCGGCTCCGGCCCGTGCCATCGCGTCGCGGCCAAGGGCGATCACGAAACGCGCCTCGGCATCGCGGACCATGAACGCGTGCTCCGCAGCGGTCAGGGTCCCGAGCAACGGCACGAGGACACCTCCAGCACGCGCGATCGCGATCACCATCTCGACGTACTCGATGCGGTTCTCCTGCACGACCGCCACGCGCTCCCCCGGCGTGAGTCCCCGGGTCGCCAACGCCCGGGCCAGGCGTGTCGCGCGCTCGTCGAGTTCGCGGTACGTGCGGCGCCGCTCGCCGTCGACGAGAGCGATGTGCTGCGGCCAGCGCCGGGCCGCACGTGCGGGATAATGCGCGTAGGGATGGATCACTCGCGACTCCGGCGACGATTCTCGGGCAGCTTTCGCTCCGCCGGCCCGGCGTAGTGGGCTCCCAGGGCATCGGGGATGACGCGGAGCGGAACGCCCTCGCGGATCTCTTCGACGATGTGCGCGAGCAGCGCCATCCCGTAGCTCAAGGCCCCGATCCCGCCGATCGCCAGCGGTTCGAAGCCGAGGTCGGCCAGCAGAGCGCCGAGCGCGCCGGCGAGATTGATGGGGATGCGGCGGCCCTTCCGTCGCGCGAGGTCGCGTTCGATCGCGTCGAGAAGGCGCCCGTGTGCTCGCCAGCCGTCGTATTCGATGGCGACTCGGCGCAGCGTCACTGCGCGTGGCTCGGTGTCCTTGTGCATCGGATGGCCGAGACCCGGCACGGCGCCGCGTCGCGCAAGCCAGGTCTCGACGGCGCGACTGGCCGTGTCCTCTTCGCTCTCCCCCCAGCCCACCGCTTCGATCAGCATCTCAGCGGGCTCCTGAGGCGAACCCGTCACCGAGCCGCTCGCGAGCAGGCCGCTCGCCAATGCGGGAACCGGAGAGTCCGGAAACGCGGACGCCGTGAAGCGCGCCGCGCAAGCGGCGGAGTTGATGAACTGCTGATCCATGCCACTGCGCAGCGCCAGGTCGAAGAGCGCCGTCTCTCGCTTGTCGGGAAGCTCCCCGCGCAGCAGCAGGAACGCCGCCTCGGTGTAGCGGAGGTGTTCGATCAGTTCTTCGACCGGATAGCCGCGCACGCGGATCCTTCCGCTCTCGGCCCGGCTGATGCGCGTGGTCCAGTACTCGCTCCAATCTCCGGAAGCGACGTACTGGCCGACGTGACGGCGCGGCGGCGTGGGCATCGCGCGATCTCCCTTCTATCTCCCCTGGAACTCTGGCTTGCGCTTCTCCAGAAACGCGCGCGGACCCTCCTGGGCGTCCTCGCTCTGGCGCACCGGCTCGGCGAGCAACTGTTCGAGGCGCAATCCCTCCTCGAGCGGGAGATCGAGGCCGTGCCAGACGGCAGCCTTGGCCGCACGTACCGCCAGCGGAGCGTTCTCCGCGATGCTCTGCGCCAACGACAGGGCTTCGTCCCGCAGATCCGCCAGCGGCACCACGCGCGTCACGAGGCCCAGCCGCTCCGCCTCGCGGGCGTCGATGCGGCGGCCGGTCAGGATCAGGTCGAGCGCGCGCTCGGGTCCGATCAAGCGCGGCAGGCGCTGCGTTCCGCCGGCGCCCGGAACGATTCCTCGCGTCACCTCCGGCAGGCCGAAGGTCGCGTTCTCCGAGGCCAGACGCAGGTCGCAGGCAAGCGCGACCTCGAGTCCTCCGGCGAGGCAGTAGCCATTCACGGCCGCGAGGATCGGCTTGTCGATCACGAGGTTCCTCGTGATGCCGCCGAGGCCCGGTGTGAGCGCGGCCCGTCGCAGGCGTTCGGCCGACGTGAGCTTCCGGTAGAAGTCGCCGACACCGCGCAGATCGGCGCCGGCACAGAACGCGCGCTCGCCGGCACCAGTCAGGATCGCCACGCGGAGCTCGTCGGCGTCTCGGAACCGGATCCACGCCTCGATCAGGGCCTGGCTCGTCTCGGAGTCGATCGCATTGTGGACGCTCTGACGATCGATCGTGAGGATCGCGACGGTCCCCACGCATTCGAAGCGGATCGTCACGAGTTGCCTCCCTTCGCGCTTTCCTTCCCATGGCCCAGCGCGAAGCGCGGCAACGAGAAGCCGTCGGCCGCCTCGAAACGGACCTCGACCCGCCGGTCGATCGCGACCTCCTCGGGCGCACACCCCACGATGTTGGAGATCAGCCGCGGCCCCTCATCGAGTTCCACCAGCGCCACCACGTACGGAGCCGGCATGCCCGGGTGATAGGTCCGGCGATACACGGCGAAGCTGTCGACGCGCCCGCGACCAGAACTCTCCTGCGACGCCAGCCGCGGCGACCAGCAGCGCGGGCAGCACGGCCCCGGCGGCAGGAAGCGATGGCCGCAGTCCCCGCACACGGAGATCTCGAGCACACGTCTGCGACACGCGTTCCAGAAGCTCGTTGTCAGGACGTCGGGCTGCGGCAGCGGCGGTTTTGCCGCGGGCATCGCTTCAGCTCCCCAGCACGAGCGTCGCGTGCGTGTTCATGCCGAGGCCGTGTCCCGAGACGAGGGCGGTCTCGGCCCCCGCGACCTGGCGCTCGCCTGCCTCTCCGCGCAGCTGGCGAACGGCCTCGATCACGTGGAGCATCCCGCCTCCGTAGCCCTCGGCGAGGAGTCCGCCGCTCGGGTTCACCGGCAGGCTGCCGCCGGGTGCGATGCGCCCTCCTTCGACGAAGGCGCCCGACTCCCCTTTCTTGCAGAAGCCGTAGTCCTCGAGCTGCAGCAGCACGACGATCGTGAAGCAGTCGTAGAGCAAGGCCACGTCGATATCGGCCGGCGCGAGCCCGGCGCGGCCGAGGGCCTTCGGACCACAGCGCGCCGCCGGGAGTCGATCGAAGTGATCCGATGAGGCGTAGGTCGAAAGGCTATGGGCCTGGGCGTGACCGAGGATCCGGATCGGCGGGCAGCGCAGATCGCCAGCGCGCTCCTCCGTGGTGACGAGCACCGCGGCCGCTCCATCCGACACCAGACAGCAGTCGAGCTTGCGCAGCGGCTCGACCAGGAACTCCGAGGCGAGATAGTCCTGCATCTCGATCGGCTGGCGCTTCTGGGCGTGCGGCGTGCGCGCCGCATGGCTTCGCGCCGCGATCGCGACTTCGCCGAGATGCTCCGTACGTGTGCCGTAGCGATGCATGTGGCGCCGCGCGGCCAGTGCGTGCAGGCCCACGGCGCCGAAGAACCCGAAGGCCGCCTCGTCGCCGCGACCGTACGCAAAGGAGCCCGGGGCCGAGAGGGCGCTGTCGCCATACACACAGAGACATAGCTCGCACAGCCCCGCTTCGACCGCGAGCACGGCACGCTCGACGATGGCGACGCTCCCGGCGCCGCCCAGGATTTCGGAGCCGGCGTAGTCGGGATCGAGACCGAGCTGGGCACCGAGCCGCAGGAAGTGGGGCGTGATGCCGTCGAGGACTCCCTGCGCCGGACCGGGATCCGTGAGCAGGCCATCGATGTCGCGGGGCTGCACGCCGGCGTCCGCTACGGCCGCGGCCGCGGCCGCGGCCTCCAGATGCCACGCGCTGCGCCCGGCGAGCTTGCCGAACTCGGTGTGGCCCACGCCTGCGAGGACCGCTCGCCGGCTCATCCCGGCCCCGCCGGCATCCGGCGCTTGGCGATGATCTCGCGCATCACCTCGCTGGTCCCCGCGCCGATCCCCCAATTCTGGACGCCGCGCGAGCAGCGCGCGGCGTAGTTCTCCTCCATGAATCCGTAACCGCCGAAAGCGTGGGCGCAGTCGAGGATCAGTCCGCGGATCAGCTCGGCTCCGTAGAGCTTCGACATGCTGACCGTCAGCTCGCCTTCGGGCTCGCGCGCCACCAGCTGCTCGGCGGCGCGATAGGTGAGCGCGCGCGAGGCCTCGAGCTTCGTCATCCAGTCCGCCATCCGGTGGCGCCAGGCCTGCATCGAGGCGATCGGGCGACCGAAGGCCTTGCGCTCGGCCAGATACGAGAGCGTCTCGCCGAGGACGTCGTCGCAGAGCGCGTTCATCATCACGGACAGTACGAGGCGCTCGCCCTGGAAGGCGCCCATGACGTAGCGAAAGCCCCGCCCTTCCTCGCCGATCCGATAGCGCCGCGGAATCCGCACGTCGTCGAAGAACAGCTCGGCCGTGTCGCTCGAGTGGAGGTCGACCTTCTGGAGCCGCCGACTCACCTGGAATCCCTTGGCGTCCGTCGGACAGACGACGAGGCTCACGCCGTTCGGCCCCGGCCCGCCGGTGCGCACCGCGAGTGTCACGAAGTCGGCCCGCGCTCCGTTCGAGATGAAGATCTTCGAGCCACGGATCACGTAGTCATCGCCATCGACTCGGGCCGTCGTCTGGAGCGACGCCACGTCGGAGCCGCCGCCGGGCTCCGAGACGCCGAGCGCTGCGATGCGCTCGCCGCGGATCGCCGGCACGAGCCACTCCTGGCGAAGGGCGTCGCTGCCGTGATCGTGGATCACGGCCGTGGCCATCTCGCACTGCACCATCAGGCCCACGACGCAGCCGAGGTCCCGGCCGCGCACGAGCTCCTCGACGAGGAGCACCGTGTACCAGTAGTCGAGCCCGCTCCCGCCCCACCTCGGATCGAAGCGAACTCCCAGGAGGCCGAGCTCGCCGGCCTTGCGGAACAAGGCGTCCGGGAAGTAGCCCTCGGCCTGCCACTTCTCGGCGAAGGGGCGGATCTCTTGCTCTGCGAAACGCCGCACGCTCGCGCGGAACGCGTCGTGCTCCTCGGTCCAACGGGGAAACGCCATCGCGACCTCCTGTCAGCGTCGCTTGCGCCCGTGCGGGCGCGGCTTCGCGATTCCTTCGGCGAAGACTCGATCCATCAGCTCGATGATCTCGTCGAAGGGGTAGTCGGCGACCCCGGCGGTCTCGCGTTCGACGAGGACCTGGCCGAGGTGGAACATCAGGTACGCGACCCGCTCCGTATCGATGGTTCGCAGTGATCCTTCGGCGACCCCTTGGTCGAGCACCTCGCGCAGCAGGCTCACGATCCGTCGTTCCTGCTCGCTCGTGAAGGCACGGGCCGCCGGCGCGAGACTCATCTCCGTGTCGCCAGACAGCGCCAATCGCATCACGTGGTTGCGCGCGTAGGTGCGCCGGGTGATCTCGACGATGCGGCGGATCTTCTGACCCGCGTTCGCGTCGGCGGCGAGCACGCCGGACGCCTCCCGGATGAACGCCTCGGCGTCCTGCTCGAGCAGACGTGCGTAGAGGTCCTCTTTGTTGCGGAAGTGCGCGTAGAGCGTGGTCCGCGAACAGCCGGCCTCCCGAGCGACCTCGTCCATCGTCGTCTTCGGGGCTCCGAAGCGCAGGAAACGCCGCCGCGCCGCCTCGAGGATGCCGTCGCGGGTGCGGTCGTGGGGCGGGGCGGGGAGCGGTTCGAGTTCGGCAGCCATGGCGGATATGTTAACACTTGATGTCGTAGTGTCCACCTGTTAGGATCGTTGCCTACCCAGACCCCTCGGAGGCTCCGCCCTCCGGCCGAGAGGAGATCGCCATGACCGAGACCGCGGGCGCCATCGACGCCTGGGCCACGCTGGTGCAGCCCGGCACGATCGATCGCTGGCCTCCCGAATTCATCAGCATCTTCCGGCGCTATGGAACGCTCCCGCTGTTCGAGCGCGGCATGACCAGCGACGAGATCCTCGAGAACATGGACGCCGCCGGCGTCGATCGGCTGATGCTCTCGGCCTTCGGCTACGGCGACTACCACATCATCCGGAACGAGGAAGTCGCCGAGGTCTGCGCGAAACATCCGGACCGCTTCACCGGCGTCGGCACCGTGGATCCGCGCGGCAAGCCGATGGATGTGGTGCGAGAGGTCGAGCGACTTTCGAAAGGGCTCGGGCTGCGCGGGGTCCGGCTCGAGCCGTACGCGTACGGCGACGGCATGGTCGGCGCTCCGCCGAACGCGAAGATGTACTGGCCGATCTACGCGAAGTGCGTCGAACTGGGGCTGCCCGTCGCGATCCAGGTGGGGCACACCGGGCCGCTGCTGCCCTCGGAGGCCGGACGGCCCATCTACCTCGACGAGGTCGCGCTCGCCTTCCCCGAACTCGTGATCATCGGCTGCCACATCGGCCAGCCCTGGCACGAGGAGATGATGATCCTGGCCTGGAAGCACCCGAACGTCTACGTCGAGACGAGTGCCCGCACGCCGAAGCACTGGCCCCCGGAGTTCGTCAAGTTCGCGAGCACCTACGGTCAGGACAAGGTGCTGTGGGCAACGGACTATCCCCTGCTGACCTTCGATCGCACCCTGGAAGAGCTGCGCGCGCTCGGGCTCTCCGACACCGCCTACCGGAAGGTCGTCCGCGACAACGCGATCCGCGCGTTCGGACTGGAGCGCTGACGTGGGCGCTGAGTCCGCCTTCCGACCCCTGGAGGAACCATGACGGCACGACTGCGGCTCGAGAGCAAGGACGGCATCGCGACGATCACGCTGGCCGAACCCGACAAGATGAACGCGCTGAGCCTCGGGATGCTCGATGCGCTGGTGGAGGCGCTCGACGCTGTGGCGCGCGGCGGCGACCGGGTACTCGTCCTGGCCGCCGAAGGGCGCGCCTTCTGCGCGGGTGCCGACCGCGCCGAGATGATCGAGCGCGAGCCCGCCGAGTGGGAGCCGATCGTCGACCGCTATCTCGACCCCGTGCGGCGAATCGCCGACCTGGACATCCCGGTGATCGCGAAGCTCCAGGGCGATACGGTCGGGGGTGGCTTCGGACTCGCCCTCGCCAGTGACTTCCGCCTCGCTGCCGAGGGCATCCGCCTCGGCGCGCCGTTCGTGCGCATCGGTCTGGCCGGCTGCGACATGGCGACCGGCTACTACCTGCCGAGGCTGATTCCACTCGGCGCGGCGACGGAGATGATGATGACGGGGAAGCTCGTCCGCGCGGACGAGGCGCTCGCGCTCGGCCTCGTCCACCGGGTCGTGTCCCCAGAGAGTCTCGATGCCGAAGTGAACCGATTGGCCGAGCAGCTGCGCAACGGGCCGCCGATCGCCTTGGCCTTCACGAAACGAGCCATCCGCCGCTCACTCGATCGCGACCGGAACGCGGAGTTCGACTACGAGGTGTTTGCCCAGGTGAACTGCATCCAGACCGAGGACCACCGCGAGGGAGTGCGCGCTTTCTTCGACGAAAAGCGCGCGCCGGTCTTTTCGGGACGCTGAGCGATGGCCGAGCCCGACTTCTACCTCTCCGACGAACAGCGCGAGCTCCAGCGGGCGCTGCGCGAATTCGTCGCGAAGGAGATCAAGCCGATCGCCGCGCAGTGCGACGCCGACGAGCGCTATCCGCTGGCGCTGTTCCCGAAGCTCGGCGAACTCGGCTACCTGGGGCTGCGCTTTCCCGAGGACAGCGGCGGCTCGGGCGGTACGAATCTCGACTATTCAATCTTGTGTGAAGAACTGGCCTACGGCTCTGCCGGCATCGCGCTCGGCCTCTATGTCCACATGGCTCTCGCCTGCGCGGCGCTCGAGGCCTTCGGCAGCGAGCCGCTGAAGCAACGGTGGCTGCGTCCCGCGCTGCGCGGGGAGAAGATCGGCGCGTGGGCATTCGCCGAGGCGGGCGCCGGCTCGGACGCCGGGTCGGTGGCCACGCGCGCCGTCGCCGACGGCGACGGCTACATCCTCGACGGCTCGAAGCTCTTCATCACCAACGGCCCCATCGCGGACTTCCTGGTCGTCGTGGCCTCGACGGCCCCCGAGCAACGGATCAAGGGGCTCTCGCTCTTTCTCGTCGAGCGCGATCGGCCGGGCTTCCGCATCGCGGGCTCCCTCTCGAAGCTCGGCGTCCGCGCCTCGGAGATGGCCGAGCTCGTCTTCGAGGGCTGCCGCGTACCGAGAGAGAACCTCCTCGGCCGGGAGCACCGCGGCTTCCTCGACGCCCTGCGCACATTGACGCTCGGCCGGATCGCCTCGGCCGCGTTCGCCATCGGCGTCGCGCGCGCGGCCTTCGACGCCACGCTGGCGTACGCCGGGCAACGGATCCAGTTCGGGCAGCCGATCGGCTCGTTCCAGGCCGTGCGCTTCGGCATCGCGGACATGGCGGTGCAGATCGAGGCGGCGCGCCTGCTCTGTCACCGCGCCGCCATCGCCGCGGATCGAGGCCTCCCCCACGGTCGCGAGGCGAACATGGCGAAGCTCTACGCGACGGAGGCCTGCACGCGGATCGTCGAGCGCGCGCTCCACTACCACGGAGCGGCCGGGTTCATGACCGACTCGCCGATCCAGCGCTTCTACCGCGACTGCAAGGTCTTCGAGCTCGGCGAGGGCTCGAGCGAGCTCCAGCGCGACATGATTGCGCGAGAGCTCGGCCTGTAGCACGGCTTGTCACGTGCGCTTCGCCCGCGGCAGCAGCGGCGCGCAGCCGCTGCAGGAAGCTCGCTCGCGACAGCCACCCCGCGCTGCCGGCGGTGACGGCTTCGGCGCTGGCGGGATACACGTCCGTCTCGAGCGCCGAGAGCACCCCGAAAACTTCGTCCGGAGCGGAGTCCGTCGAGAGTCGCGAGCTGTCCTTTGCTCGAGCTCTTGTAGAGCCGTACCTGCCCGGAACGGAGGATCCACGCGACGCCCGCTGGCAAGTCACGCCGATTCAACTCCTTGCCTGGTCTGGTTCCGGGTTCGATTCCCGCCGCCTCCACCATTTTTCTTTGCGGTTTCCGAGCCTTGCGGGATCGCTCCCCCTCTTGGCGACAAGCTGGCGACAAATCGTCGCCCTCCGGTGTCGGCCGTCGAGGCCGCAGCACCGCAACGAGCGCCTCGTCCGCCAGCCGCGCATAGCGCTCCACCGAGCGCCGGTCGCGGTGGCCGAGGAAGCGCTGCAGCAGCCGGTCCTCGACGCCCCGCCGCTTCGCGTTCGTGGCAAACGTGTGCTTGGTGCCCTCGTAGAGCGAGATCGGCGCCGTCAGGCCCACGGCGCGGCAGGCCGTCTCCCAGTGCCGGTGGAGCGACGTCGGCGTCCAGCGGCGCGAAGGGCCCTGGCCCCGGGCGTTCTCGAAGAGGAGGCCGCCCCGCATCCGCCGCTCCGGCGGGACGCGCCGCTCGATCCACGCCTGGAGCTCCGCGTCCACCGGGAGCCGCTTCCCGCGGTTGTTCTTGGGCGCGCGCACCGGGTCCGAAAGGCGGCGGCCCTCACGGCACGCGTGACGTGGAGCCAGCCGTCCTGGTAGTCCGAGGCCTGCAGTGCCACGGCCTCCCCCGGGCGCAGACCCATGCGCCCCAGCGCCAGGAAGATCCCACGGTCGGCCTCCGGGATGGCGTCGAGGATCGCGTCCTGGGTCTCGAGGGTGAGGACGCGCGGATCGTGCTCGGGGACCTTGGGCCAGGGGAACTCGGGCAGCTCGCGGAGCTTCCGTCGTCGCTTCAGCCAGCCGACGAAGGAGCGGAACGCCGCGATCACGTTGTGGCGCGTCTTCGGCGAGAGACCACGGTCCGCGAGCCAGTGCGACCAGTCCTCGAGCGTCCCGTACTCGATCTCGTGGATGCTGCGACTCCGCCACCACGAGAAGTGACCAGTGGGCCGGGCGTAGCGCTCGAGCTCGCGCAGGTAGGTGGGCGATCGGTCACCGGCCGCCGCTTCGCGTCGCTTCACGTCGAGCCACTTGTCGATCCAGACCGGCGCGAGGTTCGGCTTCGCGTGGGCCGGCAGGTAGTCGGCCAGCACCTCCGGGAGCGGTCGGTCCTCGGCGACCTGGCCGCGGATCTTCTCCAGCAGACGACGCGCCGTCGCCTCGTCCGTGATGCGGATCCCGCGGTTCGACCAGACGCGCCCATAGGGGCGGAAGTCGAGGAAGAACTCGCGGCCGCCGCGGCGGCTGCGGATGCGCCCGAGCTTGCCCACGAGCTCCCAGCGTACCGCACGTTCAGCGTCCTCCAGCGAGGCTAGGACCTGGGCCGCAGAGGCCATCCTCAGGCGACTCCCGCGGTTTGCTGCGCGCCTCTCCAGCCCACGTCTCCCCTTTCCCGGGGAGGTACCGGGGGACAGAGCAATCCCCGTGCCACCGCCTGCCTGTCGGCGTGCCTTGCGGAAGTCCGCATGCTGCCGCTGGTACAACCGCATTCCCCGAAGCCGGGTCATCCCGGCTGGCTTCCCGACGGGAGCCAGGCTCGACCAGTGCACGACTCGTGCAGGCAGCTCGCGCTGCTCGCGACCAGCGAAGCGACGATGGCGCTGCCGTGCAACTGCAGTTCCGCGTGCCGAGCGCGTGCAGCCCGCCTTCCAGCAGCGCACGACCTTGGAAGCGGACTCGGTGCAAGTACTGCAGATGGGTCACATCAGGGCCGGAACGGCCCCCGGTTTTGCTGACCGCCCATGAGATCGCGAGCTGCAACAACGGCTTACCGCAACGCCGGCCCCCTCTTATCTTACCGTAGCGCTACCCCTTCGGGGGGCCTCACAAACGCCGAATGGTGGTTTGGCACGGCAACGGGTCGGTACACGCTCTGCGAGCGCTGGACGCTCAACCCGTGCACGACCCGTTGCCGTCCGGCTGCGGACTCCCGGGGCGCAAAGCCCGATTCCCGCGCGATAAGTGGCGCGCCCGGCGGGATCCGGCTACGGCAAGATAAGCGATATTGGTTTCTCGCGAAGCCATTGATCCTGCTTGCCTTTCGCCGAGTGATTCCCGCACGGTCGCCATACCGGCAATCCGATCCGATTCCCTGGTTCGCACGACCGACAACCCGCGGCTGTCGCGACCGAGAAGACGAACCGGCGGCGCTCCCTACGCAACGGCTCGCGTTGGATTCGGCGTCGGGCGGCACGCCAGCGCGAGCCTGCTATGGAGGCGGCGCCTCCGCGGAACCATCGAACACGGTTCCCGTCTGAGCGACGCGCAGCAGCAGGCTCTGATCCACTGGCCACCCCTGTGAACGCCTGGCGGCGGCTGCGCGTGAACACGCGGGCTCGATTGGCCCCGAATCGCTGCGTCGCGTGCGCTCCATGCGTCTCGCATGCGGTACGGACCTGGCAACGGTCTGGCCGCATGGCCGTCCATGCAGCCGTTGCCTCCCAGTCGCCTCACGGAGACGGCCGCGGTGGAAGCAGGGCCTACGCCCGCCGCCGACCGGAGGAGAGCGTGCTCTACGGCACGGTCCAGGCGGAGCTCGAGACCTTTCTCGCCCAGGCACTGGCCCGCGAGCGCCCGGTGCCACGGTTCGTCGAGCGCGAGTTCCGGGGCTTCCTGCGCTGCGGGATCCTCGCCCACGGATTCGTGCGGGTGCATTGCGACGGCTGCGGACTCGACCGGGTCGTCGCCTTCTCCTGCAAAGGCCGCGGCTTCTGCCCGTCGTGCGGCGGCAGGCGCATGGCAGATACGGCCGCGCACCTGGTGGACCGGGTCGTGCCCGAGGTCCCTGTGCGGCAGTGGGTGCTCTCGCTTCCCTTCGCGCTCCGCTACCGCCTCGCCTACGACGCCCCACTCACGAGCGCCGTCCTGGGCGTCTTCGTGCGCACGGTTATCGCTTCGCTGCGGCGTCGGGCGCGCGAGCAGTGGGGCGTGACACGCGGTCAGTGCGGCGCGGTCACCGTCGTGCAGCGCTTCGGTGACGCCCTCAACCTGAACGTCCACTTCCACTCGCTGCTCCTTGACGGCGTCTACGCGCCAGGGCCGGACGGCGCTCTTCGCTTCCACCCCCTCCCTCCGCCCGAGGACCCCGAGGTCGAGCGGGTGGTGGGACAGGTGGCCCGGCGGATCGTACGACTCCTCGTGCACCGAGGCCTCGGCCCCGAGTCGGACCTGACGGAAGCCGATCCCCTGGCCGAGGACCAGCCGCTTCTCGCCCAGCTCTACGGCGCCTCCGTCGCCGGCCGTATCGCCACCGGCCGCCGCGCGGGCCAGCGCGTCGTGCGCGTGGGCGACTGCATCGACCCGGAGGATCTCCCGGCTCTCGAGGGCGAGCGCTGCGCCAGCGTGAGCGGCGTCAGCCTGCACGCGAACGTGGCCGTCCCGGCTTGTGATCGTCGCCGCCTCGAGCGCCTGTGCCGCTACGTGGCACGCTCCCCGGTCGCGACCGAGCGACTCTCCCGGCTCGAGGATGGACGGCTCCTCTACCGGCTCAAGCACCGCTGGCGGGACGGGACCACCCACGTCGTCTTCGAGCCGCAGGAGCTCGTCGAGAAGCTCGCGGCCCTGGTTCCGCCGCCCCGTTTCCACCTCGTGCGCTACCACGGCATCCTGGGTCCCTGCGCGGGCGAGCGAGACCGCGTGGTGCCGGGCTCGGCCAAGGTAGAGAAGCGGGTTCGTCCGCCGCCACCGAATCCGTCCGTCGATCTCCCGGCCGAGCCACCGAGCACGACGGCAGGACACGGGCACGAGCGGGTCCCGATTCACGATCCCTGCAACCCACCAAGCCAGTACGGCGTTCGAGCCACACCGGTGCCGGCCGGTTCCCAGGCGCCCCCGCCGGGAACCGACGAGCCGGCGCTCCGCCCCCGGCGGCTGGCCTGGGCCGAGCTCCTTCGGCGCGTCTTCGCGGTCGACGTCCTCGAGTGCCCGCGCTGCGGCGGGCGAATGCGGCTGCTCGCCGCGATCCAGCCGCCCGACGTCACCAAGGCCATCCTCGACTGCCTCGAGCTGTCCAGCCGCGCCCCACCGACGGCAGCGGCCCTCCCCGATCCCGACGATGCTGAAGAGTGGCCGGGGGACTTCGAAGCGACCCTCTGAGCCCGAGCCCGCCCGTCAGGCTCGGGACCACGGGCCGGGCCGTTCCGAAGGCGGCTGGCCGGACCTGAGGGAGACGTCCGCCCGGAAATTGCGTCGAGGGTGCACCGGGCCGGCGATCTGGGCAGCGCGGCCCGCTTGAATCCCCCGCCTACGGTCTTGCCAGGTTGAAGTCCCCCGGGGAGTTGTCACTTCGGGCCTTATCGGACCTCCGAAAGCCCGCTTTTTTGTCCTACCCAT
>CAADGG010000011.1 GCA_900696485.1 uncultured Pseudomonadota bacterium | reverse complement strand
TTTAATCTTGACAATAGCGACCCTCGGGCGTAGCGTCGGAACGGTCCGGTGGACTCTCGAGTCCAGGCCCCGGAGTCTGGAGGCGGTTCGTGCCCCACATCATCACCGAGCCCTGCATCGGCGTGAAGGACACGGCCTGCGTCGACGTCTGTCCGGTCGACTGCATCTACGGCAAGAACGAGGACTGGGAGATGCTCTTCATCCATCCGGAGGAGTGCATCGACTGCGGGTTGTGCATCGACGCCTGCCCGGTCCAGGCGATCTATCCGCAGGAGGAGGTCCCGGAGAAGTGGCGGAGCTTCATCGCGAGGAACTATGAGCACTTCTCGCTCACTTCGCCCTGACACGGCCATCGGAAGAGCGAACCGGAGGGAGCACCCGGTCTCGAAGGCGGCGCTTCCGGAGGACCTCCCGGACCGCATCCTCGCCGGGGCAGCCGAGGCGGTCTTGATCTGCGATCGAAACGGCGCGATCCGCTTCTGGAACGCCGGAGCGGAGCGAATCTTCGGTCACCTTGCGGAAGAGGCGCTCGGCGCCTCGCTCGACCTCGTGATCCCGAAGCGGCTGCGAAGTCGGCACTGGGCCGGTTGGGAGACCGCGATGCGATCCGGCCGCACCCGCTACGGCGACGGCCAACTGCTCGCGGTCCCGGCGCTCCACAAGGACGGGCGGCAGCTGTCGATCGAGTTCTCGATCCAGCTGCTGCCCGAAGCGAGCCGCCCGGTCGACTGGGTCGTCGCGATCGTCCGCGACGTGTCCGAGCGGTTCGCTCGCGAGAAGGCGCTTCGCCTCCGCCTGCAGGAGCTGGAATCGGCCGGCGCTCCACCGAGCCCGGCGGCATGAGGCTTCCCGTGACTCCTCGGGCAACCTCGGGATCGGAGAACTGGACATGACTTCCTACCCGTATCTGATCGTCGGCGGCGGCATGACGGCCGACGCCGCCGTGCGCGGCATCCGCGAGCTCGACGACACGCGGCCGATCGGCCTGATCGGCGCCGAGACGGACGCCCCGTACGCGCGGCCCCCGCTCTCGAAAGGGCTCTGGAAGGGCGAGCCGCTCGAAGGGATCTGGCGCGGCACCGGGCAAGCCGGCGCCCTGCTCCATCTCGGCCGCCGGGTCACGGCAATCGACCTCGCCGCGCGGACCGTGCTCGACGATCATGGCCACCGCTACGGCTTCGAGAAACTCCTGCTCGCGACGGGCGGACGTCCCCGCCGGCTGCCGTTCGGCGGCGACGACGTCCTCTACTTCCGCACGCTCGAAGATTACCGGCGCCTCCGCACCCTCGCCGACCGGGGCGCGCGGTTCGCCGTCATCGGGGGTGGCTTCATCGGCTCCGAGATCGCCGCCGCCCTGGCGTCGCAGAACCGCTCGGTGACGATGCTCTTTCCCGAGGAGGGCATCGGCTCGCGAGTCTTCCCCGCCGACCTCGCCCGCTTCCTGGCCGGCTACTTCGAGGAGAAGGGCGTCGAAGTGCTCGCCCGACGGAAGGTGACGAACCTGGTCGTCAAGGGCCTGGATTACGAGGTCCACGCGGACGGTGAATCCCCTCGGGAGGTGGATGCGGTGGTCGCGGGCCTCGGCATCGTCCCCGAGACCGAGCTCGCGGCCGCCGCCGGGCTCGAGGTCGACGACGGCATCGTGGTCGACGAGCGGCTGAGGACGAGCCACCCCCTGGTCTTCGCGGCGGGCGACGTGGCGCGCTTCCCGGCGCCGACGCTCGGCAGCCGCATCCGCGTCGAGCACGAGGACAATGCGGTGTCCATGGGGCGGGCGGCCGGGCGGGCCATGGCGGGCGACGATTCGCCCTACACGCACCTCCCCTTCTTCTACTCCGATCTGTTCGATCTCGGCTACGAGGCTGTGGGCGAGCTCGATCCGCGCGGCGAGGTCGTGGCGGACTGGAAGGTGCCGTTCCGCGAAGGCGTCGTCTACTACCTGAGCGCCGGGCGGGTCCGCGGCGTGCTGCTGTGGAACACCTGGGGGCAGGTCGACGCGGCGCGAGCCCTGATCGCGGAACCGGGTCCCGTCCGCCCGAGCGAGCTGGTCGGCCGATTGCCGGCCTGACGCCTCTCCCGCGCCGGACCAGACTCCTCTCGATCCCGTGGCCGTTGCTCAGGGCGTTCCGCGCACCAGGAAGACCGCGAGCACGAGCACGGCCAACGACAGGATCAGCTCGAGCCGTCCCAGCCAGGAAGCCGAGCGGCGCGCGCGCGCCGCCTCTTCGCCCTCGGGGTCGAGCTCGAGAAGGCGCGCCGCCCGCGGACCGAGCACGACGTCGTGCACGAAGTTCACGGCGACGAGAAGCGTCACCAGCGCCAGCTTCCAGGCGAGCACCCGGGCCCACGGGCTCGCCCAGAAGGCGGAATCCGACAGCGCGCGCCAGGAGACCCCCCGCAGCCAGAGATTGGAGACTCCCGTGACGACGAGCACCGCGAGGGAAAGCCAGCCGACGAGGCGGTAGCGAAGGCCGACGACGGTGAGCACCCGCGTCCGGATCGGTTCGAGGTCCGGGGCGCGCAGCGCCGGAACCAGCACC
>CAADGG010000010.1 GCA_900696485.1 uncultured Pseudomonadota bacterium | reverse complement strand
GGCGACGGCTTCAGGTGGGCGGGGTTGCCGTCGTACCAGCCGCCATAGAGCCGCCACAAGGTGCGGACGATGAAGATCGGATCATCGTAGATCGGACGCAGGTATGGACGATCGAGCAGCTCCGACGGCAGCGTCACACCGTGGAGGATGTCGTTCAGCGGGACGCCGTCGTTCATCATCGCGAGCGTCTGCTCGCAGATCGTCTCGAGTAGTTGCGCGGTCTCGGCGAGCGCCTGCGCGACCCGCGCGGCCCCGAAGATCGGCGGGCCGTGGCCGGGAAACAGCGCTTCCGGCTCCAGCCGGGCCATGGTTCGCAGCGCGGCGGCCCACTCGCGCGGGTAGCGCTGCGCCTTCTGCGGATTACCGCAGTTGGGCGCCGCCCAGATGAAGAGATCCCCGGTGTACAGCGCCTTGCGCGCCGGCAACCACGCCCAGAGCGCGTCGTCCGTCTCGCCGCGATCGTGGTGCAGCTCGATCGCGACGCCGCCGATCTCGAGCCGGCGCTCCGTTGCGATCGTCTCGTCCGGATAGCGGAACGTGTCGGGGAAGACCGGGCGCGCGAAGCCGAACTGCCGCGCGTTGATGTGGCCGTTGTAGCCCTGTGTCAGCCGGTAGCGGTCGAAGCGCGCCGGGCACAGATCGTGCGCGAGGATCCGCGGCGCTGGCCGCTTCTGACGGGCAGCCTCCCCGTAGAAGTGGTGGAGCCCGAACACGTGATCGACGTGGCCGTGCGTGTAGACGCCGGTGTGCACCGGCGCATCCGTCCACGCGCGTACGAGCCGGTACAGCGGCTCGGCGTGGAACAGGCTCGACGTATCGACGAAGACCAGGCCGTCGTCCGTCTGCAGGATCAGCGCGTTCGAGAAGGCCGACAGGAAGGCGGCCCCTTCGTCGAGCACCTCGAGTGCCACCAGCACCCGGCCGGGATGCACGTTCGTCTGGCCGAGATCCCCGTTCCAGGCGCGTTCCGCCAGTGCCCGGACGTCGCCCATGGCCTGCCCTCCTGCGCGCACGGCCTGCGCCCCCGGGGCGATGGAGCCGGATCCGCGCGTCCCAGTACACACCGCTCGGCCACACGGGTCAAGCGCGACCAGGCCGCCGGCGCCGGAGGCTTTCAGGCGGTCACGGCCTCCGCATCGTTCGAGAAGCGGCGCCGGAACGCGGCGGGGGGGAAGAAGGCGAGCCAGATGGAAATCGCCGCCAGCAGACCGCAGCCCGCCACGACCAGACGCTGGGTGGTCCCGGATTCCGGACCGCCGAGCAGCCGGTTGATCAGGCCATACAAGGTCATCGTGCCGGCCGCCAGCGACCCGAGGCCCCAGAGCAGCACACGCGTCGCCACCTCGCGATCGGCGAGGCCGATCTGCAGACGACGACTCAGTTGTGCGTATAGGGAGAAGCTCTCGAGCGCGGTCCAGCCGAAGACCACGGTCCCGGCCGCCACCCCGACGAGGCGCCCGGTGGCGCCCGCCCCGTCCGGACCCGACTCGGAGACGGCGAAGCGCCAGGCGCAGGCCCCCACGAGCAACGCGGCCAGAATGCCGATCCCCGCCAGCGGCCAGCGGTCCGTCGGGCGATAGATCCGCCAGGCCCCGACGGCCAGGCCGAGGTAGCCGGTGTAGGCGAACAACGACCCGAACGCCGCGAGCCAGTGAGCGGCATTCCACGCTTCGGATTGCGACGCGACGGAGGACGCCACCAGCAACGGCGCGCCGAACGCTCCCGACGTTGCGAAGGCCAGCCCCATCGCGAACTCCGGGACCTCCCGTGTGCGGGTCGCCAGGCGCAGCAGACGAAACCCCACGACGGCGCTCGCGACGGCAAACACCAGAACACCGAGCAGACTCAGCTCACGCATCGAGATCGTCTCCGCTGGGGATCCTGCTGCTGTTTCGGCGGGAACTCCCGATGCTTGAGCGGGGCTCAGCGGCCCTGGCGCCGGCGATCGGCAGGTCGGCGAGGGCGCCGCGGCGAAGCGTCGATGCCCCGGGCCGCCGCCTCCGCCGCGACGAGTCGTCGATAGGCTTCGCTGTAGGCGGCCTGAGATGGGGGGCGACGTGGTCCTCGGAGTCGCGAACGTCTTGTCTCGTTGTCCACACCGTCGTGTCGTCCACCACGGGGAGTCCAGCCTTCCTCGGCGGTGTGGACCCGTCCGTCCCATTCGGTGCGGCGGGAGGGGGCCTCGAGCTTGCCGAGCTGCTCCCCGAGTCGCTCCGCGCGGCCGGCGCCGACGCGGCCGGCACGGATTCCGGCGAACGAGATCGCCATGACGAGCGTGACCGCGGCGCGCGCGCGGCCCGCCAGAGCTGCGCCAGGACGAGCAGCACGGCCAGCGGGGCTACCGCTCCGGCCCGAGTCCTGCCGCGTCGCGGGCGGCGGCGAGCACCGGCTGGGCGAGCGCACGCGCACGCCGGACTCCCGCGGCCAGCACGTCCTCGATGTCGTCGGGCCGGGCCGCCCACTGCGCACGCCGCTCGCGATGGGGCGCGAAATACGCGAGCAGGCGCTTCAGCAGGTCCTTCTTCACGTCGCCGTAGCCGAGCCCGCCGGCCTTCGCGCGACCGAACAGATCCTCGCGCTCGGTCGGGGTCGCGAACAGCGCCCAGAGCTGGAACAGCGCCGTCGAGACGTCCTTCGGCGCGTCGACCGCCGTCGAATCGGTGACGATGCCCATCACCACCTTCTTCAGTTCGGCGTCGGATGCGAACATCCGGATCGTGTTGTCGTAGGACTTGCTCATCTTGCGGCCATCGACACCCGGCACCACCGCGACGTCCTCGAGGATGTGCGGGTCCGGCAGCTTGAAGACGGCGGTCCCATAGGTGTGGTTGAAGCTGCCGGCGATGTCCCGGGTCATCTCGAGGTGCTGCTTCTGGTCCTGTCCGACCGGTACCAGATCCGCGTTGTAGATCAGGATGTCGGCCGCCATCAGCACCGGGTAGGCGAACAGGCCGTGATGGACCGGGAGCCCTTGCGCGATCTTGTCCTTGTACGAGTGCGCGCGCTCGAGCAGGCCCATCGAGGTCACCGTCGAGAGCAGCCACGACAGCTCGCAGACCTCCGGCAGGTCGGACTGCCGGTACAGGATCGCGCGCTCCGGATCGAGACCGATCGCCAGGTAGTCGAGCGCCAGCTCGCGCGTGAAACGACGTCGCTCGCCGGCATCGCGGATCGACGTCATCGAGTGGTAGTCGGCGAGGAAGTAGATGGCCTCGCCTCGGTCCTGCAGCTCGATGTGCTGGCGCATCGCGCCGAAGTAGTTGCCGAGATGCGGCACGCCCGACGGCTGGATGCCGGAGAGGATCCGCACGCCGTTACGTCCCGACCGGCACGAGCCAGTGCTCGAAATGGGGATCGCGGCCTGCGAAGATCGCGAGAAGCCGGTCCTGGAGCCGCTTCGAGACCGGCCCCGGTGCGCCGCCGCGCACCGGCCGGCCATCCACCGACTCCACCGGCCACACGCCGATGGACGACGAGGCCAGGAACACCTCCGCCGCCTCGTAGAGTGCCTCCGGCGCCAGCGAACCCTCGTGCACCGCAAGGCCCTCGTGGCGGGCCAGCTCGACGACACTCATCCGCGTCACCCCGGCCAGCACGGCGTCGAGTGTCGGCGTGCGCAGGACACCCTGCTCATCGACGAGGAATACGTTGGCGGTGGGCGCCTCGGCGAGCAGGCCGTGCTCGTCGAGCAGTACGACCTCGTCGAAGCCCTCCCGGCGCGCCGCCCACTTGGCCATCATCGGACCCAGATAGTTGGCGCTGGCCTTGGCGTGGGTCGGCAGATGGGCCTCGATCCGCCGCCGCACCCGCTCGATCTTCAGCTTCAGCGTCGCCGCGAGCGGCCGCGGAGCCGGCTTGCGCAGCACGACGTCGCGCGCGCCGTGATAGACGGCGATTGCCACCGAGACGTGTTCGTCCATCGGCACGACATCGACCTCGACCGACGGAAGATAGGCGCAGATCTTCAGCGCATTGGCGCCGGGATTCGCCCGCGCGGCGGCGAGCGACGCCGCCCGCAGCTCCTCGAAGCCGTAGCGGATCGGCAAGCCGACGATCGATACGGAACGGAGGAAGCGCGCCAGATGCTCGTCGAGCCGGAAGATCGCCGGGCCGCGCGGGGTCTCGTGCACGCTGGTGTAATCGAAGATCAGCGAGCCGCGCTGCAGGCTGTGTGACAGCACGTGGACGGTCGCGTCCGTCCACGGGACGAGCGCGCCGTCGAGCCAGATCTGACGCTCGGGAGGCGGACCGGGGTCGTAGCGGGACATGGCGCGAGAAGGTAGCCGCGAGACCCGCGGGGAACGAGGGGGGTCAGCACGAGAGCGACCGATTGCCACGCACCGGCCCGAGCCGCCACCTCAGCGAGAGGAGGACAACACCCATGAAGAGCCTCGCCCACCGCTTCGCCGAACCCGTCGTCATCGCCGCCAGCCTGTACCGCGAGCTCCTCGCCTCCGCCCTCCATCTGCTGCCCCGCCGTCAAGAAAGGGGTCGGGTTCGTTTCGTCAACTTTCCCCTTCGGGAAAGTTGACGAAACGAACCCGACCCCTTTCTTGACGGGCTAGATGCGGCGCTCTTGCGCGCGGATCGGAGCCGGCTCAGCCGGCGGCTCGAGGTCCAGGCGCGGATAGGAGCGCGCCCGCCGGCGGCGCAGCAGCTCCGGCTCCGCCGCCTTCACCCAGGTCCGGGCCGCCAGCGTCAGCGCGAGCAGGAGCGCCACGACCGCGACGCCGAGGAAGTCGATCGGCGACAGGCCCAGCAACGTCGGGCGATAGTGCGTCGTCACGTAGACGGCCTTCAGCAAGCCACCGGCCACGAGGCTCGTCCAACCGAACAGGATCAACGCGTCCAGCAGGGGCAGGATCGACATGCTCGCGGCCTCCCGGACGCCCATCCTACGCTGGTTGGCGCCGCCACGTAAAGCGCGGCCGATTCGATGGCGGCCCCTGGGGCGCACGGCTACCTTGCCGCCCCTGCGGTGCCGGGCCGCGCGCCCCGGAGCGCCGGCCCGCAGCGACCGTCCCGCGCCGACGTAGCTCAGCTGGTAGAGCAGCTGATTCGTAATCAGCAGGTCACCGGTTCGAATCCGGTCGTCGGCTCCAGGACTTCGCCCCGGCCCGGCTCGCGACGGAAGCGCGCGGGAGCGACGCGGCCGGGCACGCCAGCGGAGCCGAGGGAAGCCGGTGCGTGCGCGACGACTTCGGCGCATTGCCTGCCGGTGCCGCATCATGCCCGCGAGGAGGAGCGGCGATGGCGCGCGTTCGGCTGGGCGTCTATCTCGGGGAGGACGGCGTCAAGCTCGGGCCGGGGAAGGTCGCACTGCTGCGCGCCATCCGTCGCGAAGGCTCGATCTCTGGCGCGGCCCGCTCCATGGGCATGGCCTACCGACACGCCTGGACGATGATCGATGAGCTCAACCGCTGTTTCTCGAGACCGGCCGTTCGGGTGACCATCGGCGGACGCAGCGGCGGCGGCGCCGAACTCACGCCGTGGGGAGGGGAGCTCATCGCTTGCTTCGAGGAGATGGAGCAGACCGCCGGCCGCGCACTGGCGGATCTGCTGGCGACGCTCGACCGCCAGCTCGCGCGACCGGGGCGCAGCCGGAGCGCCCGCGCGGGACGCATGGGCTGAGCGCCGATCTCCGCGGCAACGCGCCCAAGGCTCGGCCGGCGGTTCCCAACGTTCCCGCTCTCGCTATATTCGGGCAGGAATAGCGATGCACGGCGGCTCCGGCATCTCCGTCGAGAAGTCACCACAGGAGAGAACCGATCATGGACGAGAAGCTTCAGTTCTACATCGACGGCCGCTGGGTGGATCCCGTCGAGGCTCGCCCCTGCGACGTCATCGATCCGGCGACGGAGGCGCCCATCGCGCGCATCGCCCTCGGCAGCGAGAAGGATGTCGACCTGGCCGTGAGCGCGGCGCGCAGGGCCTTCCGAAGCTACGCGGAGACGACGCGCGAGGACCGGATCGCGCTGCTCGAGGCGATCGTCCGCTCCTATCAGAAGCGCTACGACGAGATCGCCACGACGATCTCCCGGGAGATGGGCGTCCCGCTGTGGCTCTCGAAGGCGGCGCAGGCGGCCACCGGCCTCGGCCACCTGACCCAGATGATCGAAGTGCTGCGCAACTATCCGTTCGAAGTGGTGCAGGGCACGACCCTCATCCGTCACGAACCCGTGGGTGTGTGCGGCTTCATCACGCCGTGGAACTGGCCGGTCAACCAGATCATGTGCAAGGTGGCGCCGGCGCTGGCCGCCGGCTGCACGATGGTCCTCAAGCCGACGGAGCTCGCGCCCCTCAACGCGCTGCTCCTCGCCGAGGTCTTCCACGAGGCCGGCGTGCCGGCAGGCGTCTTCAATCTGGTGAATGGCGACGGTCCGACCGTGGGCCAGGCGATCGCCTCGCACCCCGACGTCGACATGGTGTCGTTCACCGGATCGACGCGTGCGGGAATCGAGGTGGCGCGCGCCGCCGCCTTCACCGTGAAGCGCGTGACCCAGGAACTGGGCGGCAAGTCCGCGAACATCATCCTCGACGACGCCGACTTCGCCACGGCCATCGCCGGCGGGGTGATGGGCTGCGCACTGAACAGCGGCCAGTCCTGCAACGCGCCGACGCGGATGCTCGTCCCGGCCGATCGCCACGACGAGGCCGTGGCGATCGCGAAGGCGACGGCCGAGCAGATCACCGTCGGAGATCCCGCGGCGGAAGGCACGCGCATCGGGCCGGTGGTCAGCGAGGCGCAGTGGAACAAGATCCAGGCCCTGATCCAGAAGGGCATCGACGAAGGCGCAACGCTCGTGACCGGAGGACCGGGCCGCCCGGACGGTCTGCCGCGCGGCTACTACGTGCGGCCCACGGTCTTCGCGAACGTGCGCAACGACATGACGATTGCCCGGGAGGAGATCTTCGGGCCGGTGCTGTCGATTCTCCCGTACCGGGACGAAGAGGAAGCGATCGAGATCGCCAACGACACCGTCTACGGCCTGTCGGGCTACGTGTCCTCGGGCGACCTCGAGCGGGCCCGCCGCGTGGCGCGGAGGATCCGTGCCGGCCAGATCGCGCTCAACGGCGCGAGCCCCGACTTCGCAGCCCCGTTCGGCGGCTACAAGCAGTCCGGCAACGGCCGCGAGTGGGGCCGTCACGGCTTCGAGGAATTCCTCGAGATCAAGGCCGTGATGGGCTGGACGGCGGGCTGAGATCGCAAGCGGAGCCATCAACGCGGGCCGAGATCACCCCGCTGCACCGAAGACTCGAGAACTCCGGGGCGTCACCGGAGCGTGCGCCGTGGCTTCGGAAAGGCGGTTCTCTCCCATGCCTCGCACACGCAGTTGCGTGTCCCGAACCGGGATCTGGCGGCAAGAACCCGCTTGACCGGGCGCCCGCCTGGGCGTAGAAGGATCCTGCCGGCCGGCCGACGATCGCTGGCCCCGCGCAGGAGATGCTCCCATGGCGGGTCGGTCCAAACCTCGGGTCGCGCCGGGCTCGGTTCTTTGCGTGCTCGCCGTCGCGCTCTGCGTCGCCCCGCCGAAGGCGAGCGGCGCAGCGGGCGTCACCTACGACCTGCACTTCCGGGTCTACTGCGATCCCCCGGCGGGTCCGGACCTCTGCTTTGCGAAATCGGGCTGGAAGACCGAGAACGACATCCGTGCCGCCTACCTGAAACGCGTCGTCCCCGTGCTCAACCGGATCTACGAGTCGACCGGCGTCTCCTTCCGCCTGCACGCCCTCGACTACGACGAATCCCGGCCCGACTTCACGGCGGTGGAGCGCCCGAGCAATCTCGATCCGCCGACGACCGCCGACGATGCGATCCGCGACATGCGCGAGATCGCGCGCCTCCCCGCGAACGCCGGCCGGATCCAGATCTTCGCGTTGCCGCGCCTGAAGACCGCCTTCTCCGGGATTCCGCCCGAGCACGCGTGCAGCGGCGGCGCGGACGATCTCCGGAACTGCAGCCCCGCGGATCCCGGCGCCTGTCCGGACGGAAGCTGTGAGTCGCTGCCCAATTCTGGCGTCTTCATCGGCGTCGGCGCGCCGGGGGATCCGATCCTGCTCGCGCACGAGATGGCGCACCACTTCTGCCTCGCGCATACCCAATCCAGTGCGGATCGTGGCCAGCAGGGAGGAATCTGCGGGGTCTCGGTGAGCCACAATGGAGACGGGATCGCCGACACCCCCCCGGATCCCGGACCGATGGAGCGCAAGAAGCGCAGCGAATACGACGCCGCGAACACCGCCGAACGAGCCGACATCGCGAAGAAGTCGGATGCGATCGTCCCGGATGCGCTGGCCCACCTGCGCCACCCGAACTACCTCGACCTCGACTTCTTCGGCTGTCACCAGTGGTGCGACTGGAGCCGCTCGACCGTCGGCTTCTCCTCGCCGATCAACGACGTGCTCGGGGAGCCGAAACGCATCCAGCAGTGCAGCCCCGTCTGCTACGAGACGACACCCGGCCCGTCCCCCGCGCTCCAGGTAGACCTCGGCCATGCACCGGACACGGCGCTCGTGATCTCGTACTACTTCCGCGAGTGCAGCGGGCCGTGGGTGATCGGCGGCACGACCGTCCCCGCCTTCACGCCGCAGCAGACCGCGCGGATCGCGACCTGCATCCAGGACATCGACGAACGGGTGGCGTACGTGGATGTGTGCGAGACGCGCGGCGGCGACAGCGACGGCGATGGCATCTGCGACCTGGACGACGGCTGCAAGCTCGTCTTCGACCCCGCCCAGACGGACAGCGACGGCGACGGCAAGCCCGACGCCTGCGACCTCGCGCCGCTCTACGCCGGCCACGCCGTACTCGACATCGACCTCGACGGCTTCGCCGACGCCGTCGATCCGGACCTCGACAACGACGGCTGCCCGAACGAGAGCGACCAGCACCCGAACGACGCCCAGCTCCCGGTGGCGACCCGTGTGCAGCTCGGCTGCGAACCTCCCTCGGTGACGCTCTACGGATTCGAGGGTGCCGACTCGGATGACGACGGCCTCCCGAACTGCGCCGATCCGGATGACGACGAGGACGGGATTCCCGACGCGCAGGACCCCTGCCCGCTCGTCTCGGGAACCAGTGGCTGCATCCTCGGCGGCGGCATCTGCCCGCCGTCGTGGCAGACGCTCTGCCACGGCCCGGGCTGCCTGCCGATCTTCGATCTGACCCTGGTGTCGCTGGTGAATCCCGCGGAAGAGCTGCATTTCGATTTCCAGATCGCCAACGACCGGATCGTCGTGGCGCCGCTGCCCGGGCGCAGCCTCGCCGAGACGGTGCACGCGCTACGCGGCGATCTCTTCACCGGCGTGCGCGGCGCCCCGCCGCAGCTCCAGCTCGAGATCCGCTCGCGCGAGAGCGGCGAGACGCAGGCGCTCGTGCTCTCCGACTTCACGTCGGAGGACGTGTGGTTCGACTTCGACCTTGCCGGCAAGCTGCTCTCGATCACACCTGATGGTGTCGGAGGAATCCTCCTCGAGCCCACCTTCAGCGCGGGCGCGCCGCCCGGCGCCGAGCCGCCCGGCAGCGACAGCGACGGCGACGGCCTCCCCGACCTCGCCGACAACTGCCTGCGGAACGCGAATCCCGATCAGGCCGACAGCGATCGCGACGGTTTCGGCGACGCCTGCGACCTCGACCTCGACCAGGACGGCGTGGTGTCGCCGCAAGAGCGCGCACTGGTGGCCGAATGCGACGGCGTGGATCTCGAGAATCCCGTGGCGCTCGCCGTCGCCGGCGAGGAGGACGAGCCCGAACCGTCTCCCGCGGACCTCGAGCAACTCGGCCTCCAGGCCCGCTGCGGACCGGCCGACCTCGACGGCAGCGGGCTCGTCGACGCTTCCGACGGACGTCTCGCCGACACCCTGCTCGGTCAGCCTCCGGGGCCCTCCGGCATGGCGCTCGTTCCTGAACCCGCCGGTCCCTCGCTGCCCGCACTCGCCGCTCTCGCCTGGCTGGCCCGCCGCCGCGCGCGGGCGGCCGCCGCGACTCCCGGGCCAGCGCCAGCGGCGTCGCGAGAGCCAGGACCGGGACGCTCGGCGGGAACACGGTGGCCCGGCGAGGACGGCGCGACTGGGGGCCCGTGAAGAGATCGCCTCGGTCGTCGATTTCTTCACAGGCCCCGAGGATCGCCGCAGTACCGACTGCCGGATCCCCGGATCCCCTGTCGAGCATGCCGGGTCGTCCGCAATCGCGCGACACCTCTGTCGAGATCGAGCGTCGCCAGATCGAGGCGTGGCGCGCAATGAGTGCTGCGCAGAAGCTCGCGATCGTGTCGCAGCTCAGCCTTGCGACCGAGGAGCTCGCGGCGGCGGGGATCCGGATGCGCCATCCGGGGGTCTCCGGGCGAGAGCTCGAGCTGCGTCTGGGCGCACTCCGGCTCGACCGCGACACGATAGTGCGTGTCTTCAGCTGGGACCCGGAGACGGAGGGCTACTGAGTGGCCTCCGATCCGGTCCACGTGCTGCTGCACGTGGCGGCGCTGCTCGATCGGATCGGCACGCCCTACTTCCTCGGCTGGTCCCTCGCGAGTTCTCTGCTCCGGGAGCCCCGTTCGACCGTGGACATCGATCTCGCGATCGCGCTGCGCAGCGCGGACGTTTCGGCTCTCGTCGCGGCGCTCGGTTCGGAGTTCTACGTGGAGGAGGGCGCCGCGCGCGAAGCGGTGGCCAGGCGCTCCTCATTCCATGCCATCCACCAACCCACGGTGCTGAAGGTGGACTTCTTCGTTCTGGGCGATACGCCCTTCGACCGAGCGCAGCTCGAGCGGCGCCGGCTCTCGCCGGCGCTCGAGGAGTCCGGTCGGCGCGTCTTCGTGTCGAGCGCGGAGGACCTGATCCTGCGCAAGCTCGACTGGTGCCGGCAGGGAGGCGGCGTTTCGGATCGGCAGTGGCGCGACGTCCTCGGCGTTCTGAAGGCCCAGGGAGAACGCCTCGACTTCGAATACCTCAGCCGCTGGGCTGCGTCCCTGGAACTCGACGCCCTGCTGGAGCGGGCGCTCGCCGAGTCCAGGATTCCGGGTCGCTGACGTCTCCTCGGCTCCGGCTCTGCCGGGTTCGGAGAGCGGACGGGATCGCCCGGTGGCAGGACCCGGCGAAAGAATACGCGTGGCCGCGCGGCGGTGTTCGAGCTGCCGTCATCGCGAGCGCGCGAAGTTCTGCGGCGAGCGCGGCGCGCCGATCGCCGGCGCGGCGCTGGCGGGCGTGACGGACCGCTCGCTGGCGGGCGAGCCCCGCCGCGAAGGCCGCTCACAGGCTTGCCGAAAATCGGCCACTGGCGAACGCGCATCGCCGGGTGGGAGGAGCACACCCGGAGCCGTAATCCGGAGGCGGCCGTACCAAAGCCGTGCGCAGCGCCGAAGCTCGTCCGCCGAGGACATCGGCGCAGGGTGTGCTCCTCCCGCCCGCCTCCGAACATCGTCGGCCGATTTTCGGCAAGCCTGTCAGAGCCGGAAGTCGTCGCCCCACCAAGGGCGGTGATCCACCGGCGGGTCGCCGAACAGCGCACGGAGCGGGTCGATCCAGTCCAGGATCCCGGCCAGGTCGACCGGGTGCGCATGCTGCCAGGCAGCGACGCAAGGGGGGCACGGCCCGTGACGATCGTGATGGGATCTTCGAGGCCCCCGGTCACTTCGCCTTCTCGGCTTCCTTCCCGCCGAGCTTCTGCAACATCTCTCCCATCAGGCGGTGCACCGTGTTGATGGCCTTGAGAGGCCGCAGCATCACCTTGACGTCGACGAGCTGGCCGGCTTCGTTCCAGCGCAGCATGTCGACGCCGTTCACGTGGATGCCATCGATCTCGGTCTCGAACTCGAGCACCGCATCGCGGTCCGACGTGACCTCGCGCACGTAGTGAAAGGCGTCACTGACGAAGACGTGCACCGCCGCCGTCAGGTACAGCTTCGTGATTGCCTTCCCTCGCTGCGGCGAGTGCACGATCGGAGAATGCGTCACGCAATCCTCCGCCAGCAGCTCGTCGAGCCGCGTCAGGTCCCGGGTCTCCACCAACTCGTGCCAGAGCTTCAGCGCATCCTGCATGGTTCCGTCTCCTCTGTCCTTCCTTGCGTCGCGGCCAACAGGGGCTCGAAACGTTGCCCAGCGGCTCGCGCAGGGCGACGTGCCGAGTGCGACCGGAGCTGGCCCCGGGGGCGTCTCGGGATCTCGTGCGGCTTGACTCGCTCCATCGGCCCACTCTACCTTGGCCGTTCATGGCCGAGCAGGCCAGCGAGGTGCCGATCGTGAAGCAGCAGTCCTCCCGCCCTCCCGACGCGGTGCCGTACATCGAGCGGACGCGTGCGCTCTACGCGCGCCAGAAGCCCTACCGCTGGGTCGAGAATGACGCCGACACCGACCCGCCGCCGTGGGCGCCGCTTGCAAAGCCACTGTCGCAGTGCCGCGTGGCCCTGATCTCGTCGGGTGGTGTGCACCCGGCCGCCAGCGAGCCCTTCCATTTCCGCAACGACTGCTCGCACCGCGAGATCCCGCTCTCGGCCGGCGCGGCCGAGCTGCGTGTCTCCCACTTCGGCTACGACACCCGAGATGCGGCGCGCGACCCGGGCTGTGTATTGCCCACCGCGGCGCTGGTGGCGCTGGCGACCGAAGGCGTGATCGGTCGTGTCGTCGACCCCGCGCTCTCGTTCATGGGCGGCATCTACTCCGCGCGGCTGGTGCGCGAGGAGCTCGCGCCGCGCTTTTGCGACTTCGTGCTGCGGCAGAAGGCCGACCTCGCCTACCTCGTGCCAGCCTGACCGGTCTGCCATCAGTCCGTGGGACTGATCGCAAGACGGATCGAGGCGGCTGGGGTTCCCACCCTCTGCATGACGTCGGCCTGGGACATCACGGCCAGCGTGTGCCCGCCGCGAGCCGCCTATTTTCACGCTCCGCTCGGCCATCAGACGGGCGCGGCCGGGGATGCCGCCGGTCAGCGCGCGATCGTGCGCGCGGCTCTCGAAGCCGCCGCCGCGATGCAGACGCCGGGCAGCATCGTCCGGATCGCATCCACCTGGCCCGGCGAGCCCGGTTGGGAGGCGGACGCCTACACGCCGCGCAGCACGCCGGTCGGGCCCGACGGCAAACCGCGGCGGGGATGACCACCGGGGCGGCTCACGGCGCCGGCGGAGGGCTCAGCTCCTCCTCCGGTCGGAGCAGGAGCGGAACGGCCACCGCCGCCATCCAGGTGAACAGGAGGGCGTGGGCGATTCGCTCGTAGAGGCCGGGCGTGGGGGAGAACCGGGCAGCGCTCAGGAAGAGCACGGGGATCGCGACGGCCACGGCCACGGTCAGCGGGAAGAAGATCCCGCCCAGGCTCCGGAGAGAGGGCGCGAGGAGCAGACGGGCGCCCATGCCACAGGCCAGCGCATAGAGACCCGCGCCGACGTGGAGTGCGCCGGGAGACGGTCCAGAACGCGGGAAGACGCCGAACGAAATGATCAAGGCGATCCCTTCGTGCGCGAGCAGCACGATCCCGAAAAGCATCGACCGCGTATCGGGCAGCGCGGTCCAGAGCGAGTAGGCGAAGGTGACCATCAGCAGGCCCACCGGAACGGCGCCGGCCAGGATGAAGAGGATCCCGAACGGCTCGCTCACGTTGGCGAGCTGGCTCACCGAGTCGAGGACGAGGGAGTATTCGGGCCGGAGCCAGACCGTGAGCCACGTCGCTGCCACGTAGAACAACGGCGCAAGGATTCCAGAGAGCGCCAGCAACTGCGCCAACGGCATCGCGTCTCCTCTTTCTCGAGATCCGGGTCCGGCGCACAGACGACTCCGTGCGCGCCGCGGCGTAGCAAAACTCCGGAAAAACCTCCCGAAGGGGACCCCATCCGACCGGTCGTCCCATGAAACGCGCGAAAATCCTACCAGACCCGAGGGTTCCGATAGCCTGACTTCCCCCTGGGATCGGCGCTCTCAGGAGGTTTCCGGGCCTGGAACGAGTGCTCCTTTCGCCGATCCGCCGGACCGCGGCCAGCAGAGGAGCCCCGCCACGAGCGCAGCCTCCGCACGCGCAGCATCGGTGGCCCGGGAGAGAAATCCCGACCGCCGTCGCTCGATTCGGTTTCCCGTCCAACTGACCGGCTGGTAGGATACGCCGCGCTGCCCCTTCGCCGGAGCGTCCACGATGAAGCTCGCTGCTGCCCTGCTCTCGCTTTCCCTGCTCATCACGGCCGGTTGCCACGATCGCCGGGCTTCGACGGGCGCTCCGCCGCGGCCCGTCCACGATCTCGCGAACGACTGCGTCAGCGTCGGGACCTTCGCGTACGGGTTCTTCTTCCCGAAGCTTCTGACGCTGGCGGACTCCGGCGCGGAGTTCACGTTCGCGCCGTACGGGACCGCCACGCCGACGCGGTTCTTCCTGAAGCCGTCCGGGCTCGGCCGCTATCTGCTGCACGATACCGAGGGGTTCTATCTGGTCTCCGACGGCGAGTCGCTCGGCCGGCAAGCGGAGCTGCTCTCGGACATCCTGCTCGTCGACGACAGCTTCGAGTCGGATGCCGAGTGGGACGCCGAGTCCGCCGGCCTCTTCCAGGTTCGCCTGCGCCATCGGAAGTCCGGGCGCTTTCTCTCCGCACGTGGTCTCGTCGACGACCGACGCGCCGCCGACCCGCTGTTCCTGCTGCCGCGCGATGGCTGCACCGCGCCGCCCGAGGCCAGCCTCGACGCGGCGGGCCGCGTCGAACGCCGCCAGTTCGAGGACGGCTCGCTCTACGGCATCGTCGACACCCACTCGCACATCCTCTCGAACTTCGGCTTCGGCGGCGGCGGCATCTTCCACGGCTCGGCGTTCCATCCGCTCGGCATCGAGCACGCGCTGCCGGACTGCGCGCTCTTCCACGGTGAGGAAGGCCGCAAGGATCTCTTCGGCTTCGGCTTCGACAACCAGAACGCCGACTCGACGACGCTGCTCACCACCTTCCTGTTCGGCGAGACGCCGACGGCGAACCATGCGACCGCCGGCTGGCCGGAGTTCACGGACTGGCCGCAGGCCCACAAGAGCTCGACGCATCAGGTGCAGTACTACAAGTGGCTCGAGCGGGCCTACCTGGGCGGTCTGCGTCTCGTGGTGCAGCACGCGACCAGCAACCAGATCATCTGCGATCTCGTCACCGGCCTCGGCGCGCAGCCGGTCCGCTACTCGTGCAACGACATGGTGGCGGTCGAGCGGATCCTCGAAGAGACGCACCAGATGCAGGACTACATCGATGCGCAGGAGGGCGGCCCGGGCCGGGGCTGGTTCCGGATCGTGACGTCTCCGGAGCAGGCGCGCCGCGTGATCCGCAAAGGCAAAATGGCCGTGATCCTCGGGATCGAGACCTCGAACCTCTTCGATTGCTTCCTCGTTCCGCCGGAAGGCGGCGCCGTCTGCACGCAGGAAGAGGTGCTCGAGAAGCTCGATCGCTACTACGACCTGGGCGTTCGTGCGATGTTCCCGGTGCACAAGTTCGACAACGTGTTCTCGGCCGGCGACGGACAGAAGCTGTTCATCGAGCTCGGGAACTTCATCCAGACCGGACACTTCTCGAACTACACGCCGGACTGCGATCCCGACGTGCCCACCGTCTTCGACCGCGGCGCCGCGAGCTTCCCGGGGCTGATCCAGGTGCGGGAGGACTTCTTCGCCCCGCCGCCCAACGACTTCAGCGGATTCTCGAACAACCCGCTCGGTACGCTCTCGCCCTTCATCCTGGACCTGCTCCAGCCCCCCGACGCCGAGGAGGTGTGCCAGGCGGCCGGTCTCACCGAGATGGGAGAGTTCCTGATCGAGGCAATGATCCAGCGCGGGATGATCATCGAACTCGACCATCTGCCGCGCCGCTCGTACAAGCGAGCCTTCGAGATCCTCGAGCAGCTCGACTATCCCGCGGCGGGCACCCACGGAATCAACAACCGCGGCGCGCTCTATCGCCTGGGCGGAATCTCGAAGACCCATCTCGGCCGTTGCCAGTCGCCGGATCGCCGCGCGACGATGGATGATGGGCTGCAGGCGCGTGTCGAACAGATCGAGGACAACGGTGGCTTCCCGGCGGAGGGCTTCGGCTTCGATCTGAACGGCTTCGCCGGTGCGCCGGGTCCGCGCTTCGGCCCCGATTCGGTCTGCGATACGCCGCAGGTCGATCCGGTGACCTATCCGTTCCCGTCCGTCGCCGGGGATGTGACCTTCTACCCGCCGCGCGTCGGCAACCGGGAGCTCGACTTCAACACCGAGGGGCTCGTGCACATCGGCCTGCTGCCGGAGTTGATCGAGGACGTGCGTCGCGACGGCGTGAGCGACGCGGAACTCGAGCCGCTCTTCAAGTCGGCCGAGGGCTACCTCCGGATGTGGGAGAAGGCCGAACGGCGCGCGCGGGAGCTGAGCAGATAGGAACTCGTCCTCCCGATGGCCTTCGAGCTGCGGCATGCGACCCGGGAGAGTCCTGGGAGCGCGGTAGAGTGCAGGTGTCTACGAAATCGCGACGGGTCTAGAATCGAGACGGATCTACAGATGGGACGGGTCTACAGATGGGTACGATTGCGATCAGCGGCTGTGCGACGGGCATTGGAGCTGCGACGCGCAAGCGACTCGAGGCGGACGGTCACCGCCTGATCGGCGTCGACATCAAGGACGCCGAGGTGATCGCGGACCTCTCGACTGCGGAAGGACGTGCGCGCGCGAGCTCCGAAGTCCTGCGGCACAGCGCGCAGCAGCTCGACGGCGTGGTGCTGTGCGCCGGTCTCGGAGGGCACATCCGGGACAACGCCCGCGTGCTCTCGGTCAACTACTTCGGGGCCGTCGATCTGCTCGACGGGCTCTTGCCGGCCCTGCGCTCCGGCCGTGAGCCCGCGGCCGTCGTGATCTGTTCGAACAGCGCGCAGCTCTCACCGGAGTTCGGCAGCCTGCCCGTCGTGGCCGCCATGCTCGCGGGTGACGAGGACGAGGCGCGCCGCATCGCTGCGGACGGACTCCCGGGGCAGCTCGTCTACATGGCGAGCAAGCACGCCCTCGGCTGTGCGGTGCGCCGCCGCGCCGCAGCCTGGGGCGAGGCGGGGGTGCGGCTGAATGCGGTCGCGCCGGGCCCCGTGCGAACGCCGCTCTTGCAGGGCGGTCTCGATACGCCGGGCGACGGCGACATGATCCGCGCGTTCAAGGTTCCGATCGGTCGCTTCGGCGAGCCGGAGGAGATTGCGAACGTCGTGCGCTTCCTGCTCGGTCCCGAGTGCGCCTTCGTGCACGGATCGATCTGGTACGCGGACGGGGGAGCCGACGCCTCGCTGCGCCCGGATCGCTTCTGAGCGGACACCGCCGGCTGCCAGCTCTGGAAGCAAACGCGGCAGGATCAGGCTGATCGAGCGCGCCGGACGCGGCGTGCGCCCGACTTGCCCGGAGCCGCACGTGTCGGACTTCCGGGTCTCGGGGTCACCCAGACCGATGCGAGCCCGCTGCGTCGGCCGGTCGCGCGATGTTTTCTCTACGAATCGCACGTCCGGTCACGTATCATCGGTCCGCGCATCGGGCGGCGCAGGGGACAGGGAGACGGACGCCGCACCGCAGCCGGAGGAGTTCGGGATGTTCGAGAGCCCGAGGGCAGCGGCCGCGTCTCGGCTCGCGGCGGCGATCCTGTGGGGAGTCTGCGCATGGGGCTTGCCGGGGGCGGCGAGCGCCGTCCAGTGGACGCGAGTGCTCGGATCGGGAGATCTCGCGCCTGGCTTCGAGAACGGGACGCAGGTCGATTTCATTGGTGCGGTGGCGCCGCGCCTCGCGGACGACGGCGAGTTGATCTTCACCGCGAGCATGGGCAAGGCGGGGGTTCCCTTCCTCACGGTCTTGTATCGGCATTCTGCTGCGGGTTCGTTCGATCGGGTCGCGCTGGCGTCGCCCGGCCCGTTCGGCGGCGACGGCTTCGCCCAGTTCACCGGACTCGAGAGCAACGGACGCGGGGATGCGCTGGTGTTCGGGCTGCGGCCCATCGCTCCGATTCCGTGCGGGGACGCCGGCATCCAGTCGCAGCGCGAGGTCGCCGTCGTCTACGGGCGCGATGGCGGTGATCGCGTCGTGGCGGAGAGCTTTCTGCCCGTGTCAGGCGCCGACCGGGAGTGGGTGGATCGAGTCGGACTCTGCATGCCCGGCTCCCAACAGTGCCTGCTCGGAGACCCACCCCGGCCGCTGCTCGGAGAGGCGGGGGGCGTCGCCCTGACGGCCAACACGGCGACCGATGCCTGCACCGACCGGCCCGCGATCAGTGCGTTCGGGCCCGACGGAGCCGCTGGCGAGCAACTCGCGGTGCTGGCGGGGGATCCGGTGCCCGGCGCGCCCGAGGGCGTCGCTTTCGGATCGCGCCTCGACTGGGTGCGCGGCTCGCTCAATGCGAGCGGGCAGATCGCGGTCCGTGCCGCGCTCGATGACGGGAGCGACGCGCTGTACCGGTGGGATCCCGGACTCGGGCTCACGCTGCTCGCTCGCACCGGGGAGGCGTCCGCCATCGCCGGGGGTGCGCTCTTCCTGAACCTCGGCGCCGCAGCGCTCGACGCGAACGGCGTGCCGGCGTTCTTCGCCACCGATGCCGCGGCGCCTGCCGGAGCCGTCGGTTTCGTCGGCGCGACGCCGCCGATGAACGGGTTGTGGGCCGCCGACGGAGCGGGCGGCGTGCGGCTGCTCGCGTCCGTGGGCGCCGAAGCTCCGGGTGCGCCGGATGGCAGCGTGTTCGCGAGCTTCGACCGTCCGCCGACGGTGTTCCCGTTCCGCAGTCCCTTCATTCCGCCGCCCTTCGTCGATGCCGGCGGCGAGGTCGCCGTGGCGCTTCCGGTCGACGTACCGGGTCTCGGCGTCGTGCCCGCCGTCTTCGGCTCGGACGAGGACGGCGTCTTTACGATGCGGATGCTCGGGCTCGGACCCGCCCCCGGCGCCGCGGACATGCGGCTCGGAGTTCTCGAAGTCATCGGACTCAGCGAGGACCGCAGGATCCTGGTGCGCGCACGAATCCATCCGGACGGACAGCCCGAGCAGACGGAGTTGGCCTGGTATCTGCTCGAACCGACCGGCGCTGAGCGCCTGCTGCTGCGGGCATCCGATCCGCTCGAACTCGTTCCGGGGGAATTCGAACCCGTGGAAGATTTCCTGGTTTCGTCGCTGCACGCGAATGCGGATCTCTCCGCCTTCGCGGCGCTCGCGTTTCGCCGCTCTTTGCCGGCGGCGAGCGCTCTGTTCGTCGCGCAGGTTCCGGAACCAGGGAGCCTTGCCTCTTCCGGTGTGGCGGTCTCGGCGCTCGGGTGGGTCGCTCACCGTCGGAGACGACTTCGGCTTCGGTCCTGAGTCAGCGGGCCGCTACGAGCCGCTGACTCAGGACGATGCGCCCATCGTCTCGAGTCCGTTCGCGCGGGCGCCGCGAGACACGCGGGGAACGACCCGGGCTCGGGGACGCTCGCGTGCATCCCGCGCAGCAAGACGACGGCGGTTGCCGCTCGGACACCGAACAGCCGGAGCATCGGGGCATGGCACGTCTTTCTTTCGAAAGCAGAGAGGGCCGGGGGCGGCCCCACACCGATCCGCACAGTGTATGCCCGGACCTCGCACTCTGTCGTACCCCGAACGGACGAGTCCGGACGAACGATCTCCGCTGCCGGCCCTCCGGATTGCCCGCTCCTTTGTTCTCTGCGTGCAGGCGCGGGACGAGCGCTTCGCAAGTATGGGGGGGGAGCGCAGGCGCTGTTCTGCCCGGCCGACGCACGCCGGCCCCGAGGTGCGCCCCCGGACGGCTTGACACCGGGATCCGCAGAGGCTTCCTTCACTCGCCATGACGGCCCCGGCTGCGGACCTGCCCACTCTCACGGTCTCCCGCTTCGATCTCGAGCGGCTCGAGCGCCTGCTCGACCGCGTCGGCGGCGGCGGGAACCTCGACCTGCTGCGGCAGGAACTCGACCGCGCCGAGGTGGTGGAGCCGTGCGACGTCCCCCCCGACGTTGTGACGATGAACTCGCAGGTGCGGGTGCGCGACGAAGCCACCGGGGAGGAGTCCGACCTGCGGCTTGTCTTCCCGGCGGCATCCGATGCGGAGAAGGGTGCGGTCTCGATCCTCGCCCCGATCGGCAGCGCGCTGCTCGGCCTGCGGGTCGGCGCCGTGATCAAGTGGCCGATGCCCGACGGTCGCACGCGCCAGATCCGGATCGTCGCGGTCCCGTACCAGCCAGAGGCCGCAGGCGAACTGCATCTCTGATTCCGCGGCTGCACCGGCAGGGGGGAGCGGTTCTGTATTCGTTCTTGCGTCCCGATCTGGCCATCGACCTCGGCACTGCCGCAACCCGCGTGCACGTGGCCTCGCGTACGATCCCGCTGACGCGACCCTCGACGGTGTGGCAGGAGGGCGGCTCCCGCCCTGCGCTGCGCCAAGGCGTGATCGTGGATGCCGACGCCGCGGCAGGCGTGCTCGGCGAGCTGTTGCGGCGGGCCGGCAGCACGCGCTGGCGTCGCCCGCACGCGCTGGCCTGCGTACCCACCGACGCGAACGAGGCCGAGCGCGCCGCGGTGGTGGAAGCGGTGCAGCGCGCCGGCGCGAGCACTGTCACGATCGTGGTCGAACCGCTGGCGGCCGCGGCCAGTGCGGGCCTCGCGCCCGAGACGAAGACCGCCCTGGCGCTGGTGGACGTCGGAGAGGGAGTCACGGACTGTGCCGTCGTTTTCGAGGGGCGGCTCGTGGCGTCGGCGGCGCTGCGCATCGCACTCGCGGACCTGCGCGCGACGGTACGGGCGTGGCTCGACGAGAGCCTCGGCATCCGCGTGAGCCCGGTGGAGGCGGAGCGCGTGCTGCGAGAGGCAGGGGTCGGCAGAGGGTGGCGGACACCCCACCGGCTGCACGTCGTCGGGAGCCCGGCGCGCGGTATCGGGCCCCTGTGTGCTTGGCTCGAGGTCGATGCCCTTCACGCGGCGCTCGATCCCGTCGCCGAGCGGATCGCCTCCCACGTTGCAGCCTTCGTAGCGGGCCTGCCCGTCGATCTGGCGGCCGACGTCTCGGAGGCGGGGGTGTCCGTGACCGGCGGCGGGGCGCTCCTCGCGGGCATGGTGGAGCGGCTGGTCGGCGAGCTGGGACTCGCCGTCCGGCGCGTGCCGGATCCGCTACTCGCAGTGGTGGACGGAGCGCGAGTGCTCGCCGGCGCCGGGTGCGCCTCCGTCGCGACGCGCTGAGCGCCGGCGGCGTCCGCAGCGCCGGCATCGCCCTGCAGAATCCCAACACGCTCGTCGCCATTCCACCATGCCCGCGATCGCAGCCACTCCTGGCCCCGAGAAGCTCGCAAAGCAGGGACTCGTCCTCCGGGAGCAACGTGCCGGATGTGGTCGCTCCGCTACCGGCGAAACGCAACCGGCCGGTGTTCGCGAACTGACGCAACCCCTCGCGTTGCTGCGGTCGCGCCTCTCACAGGCTTGCCGAAAACCGGCCACTGGCGAACGCGCATCGCCGGGTGGGAGGAGCACACCCGGAGCCGGAATCCGGAGGCGGCCGTACCAAAGCCGTACGCAGCGCCGAAGCTCGTCCGCCGAGGACATCGGCGCAGGGTGTGCTCCTCCCACCCGCCTCCGAACATCGTCGGCCGATTCTCGGCTAGCCCGTCAGTACATGTCGGGAAGGGCGGCTGCCACTCGGTCGGCGAATCGATCAGATCGGATCGCCCGCAGCCTCCGGCTGGTACGTGACCGCAACCACGCGCAGCCGCCGCGAGCGCGCGTTCGGCACGGGCCAGTCGATCGAGTCTCCGACGGAGAGGCCGAGCAGCGCGCTTCCGATCGGAGCGAGCACCGAAATCTGATTGCTCTCGAGATCCGCGTGGCCGGGGAAGACGAGTCTGACCTCGCTCTCCCTGCCGGAATCCTCGTCGACGAACCGGACGACCGAGTTCATCGTGACGACGTCTCTGGGTATCGCCTCGGGCTCGACGATCTCGGCCCGTTCGATCTCCTCGCGTAGTGCGTCGAGATCGGGACGCGCGCCGACCTTTTGAAGGAGACGCTCGAGGCGCTCCTGGTCGAACCGAGAGAGAACGAGGCGCGGCAAGCTGCTCATCACCGCAATATCGCGAGCGCCCCCGCGGGTGTCAAGCGTCCGCGCCGCGACGCACGACGCTCGCGTCACCTGGGTTCGCCAGGGTGACTCTCGAACGCCTGTTTCCGGGACGGCCCTTCACTCGATGAGAAAACGCAGATCGCCCGCAACGATGCGTTCCGCGATCCGTGCCTTGGAGCCGACCGCAAAAGCGTCGCCCGTGTTTGTGACGGTCTCGGGGGGCTGTTGGCGGGTCGCGAGGTCCTTCAGGTCCCGTTGGACGAGGAAATCGGCCGGTTGATCTCGTTCCTCCCCTCGAAGATCCGGTTGCTGCGCAAATCGCGATCGCGACGCTCGATCGGATCGAGTCCCGAGGAAGCCGTAGCCTCCCCGGATCTGGAGCGATTCGTCGGCAACGAGGTCGAGGCGCTCGGTTCCGAAGACCTTCACGATCGAGCATTCGACCGTGTCTTCGTCGAGGACGGTGCGGAGTCCTGCATCGCGCTCCGTGCCCAGCGCGGGAGCCCTGCGAGGATCAAGGACATAAGATATATTCACTGTACAGCTTCTGAAGAGGGGCTGCCGAAGGCTACGCCTCGAGGAGTCGCTGGCAGGACCAAGCATGCAAGATGACTCCAGGAGATTCCAGGAGAGGAGCAATGCCGGAAGAAGATCGACCCGACCTGGCCGTAGGCATTCCGCGCGACGCTCTCGCGCGCGGCCAGATGATCGAAGGGACCTACGAGAGTGAGCGTGTTCTCCTCGCCCGCGTCGAGGAGCGCTTCTACGCGGTCGCAGGCGTGTGTACGCACTACGGGGCGCCGCTCTGCGAAGGTCTTCTCAGCAGCACGACGGTGCACTGCCCCTGGCATCATGCGCGGTTCGATCTCGAGTCGGGCCGCGCAACCGCGCCTCCCGCGCTCGCGGACCTGAAGCGGTATCAGGTCGTAGTCGAGCCGGATCGCGTCCGAGTCGTTCCGCGCGAGCCACTGCCGCGCTCGGCTCCACGAGCGCCGAGGAAGGGCCCCGATTCCGTCGTGATCGTGGGGGCTGGGGCAGCCGGGGCGATGGCGGCCGAGACCCTGCGCAAAGAGGGGTTCCAGGGCCCGGTCACGCTCGTCGACAGCGAACCAGACGCCCCGGTGGATCGGCCGAACCTGTCGAAGGACTATCTCGCCGGAAGCGCGCCCGAGGAGTGGCTCCCGCTTCGGCCGGACGCGTTCTACCGGGATCACGATCTCGAGCTGCGCGTCGGGACACGGGTCGCTCGGATCGATCCCACGGCAAGAACGCTCACTCTCGAGGGCGAGGAGCAGCTCGGCTGGGGTGCGCTCCTGTTGGCCACGGGCGCCACCCCGGTCCGCCTCCCCGTCCCGGGCGCGGAACTGGCTCATGTCTTCACGCTTCGGAGTCTCCGCGATTCCCGCGTCATCATCGGCGCGGCAGGTCAGGCTCGGCGCGCCGTCGTCGTCGGCGCGAGCTTCATCGGGCTCGAGGTCGCCGCAGCCCTGCGGGCACGCGGGCTCGAGGTTCACGTCGTCGCTCCCGAGAGCATCCCGATGGAGCGCGTACTCGGTGGCGATCTCGGCGCCTTCATTCGCGAGCTCCACGAGGCGAACGGGGTGCAGTTCCAGCTCGGGAACACCGTCCAGGCGATCGATCGCGAGTCCGTCCTCCTCTCTGATGGAACCCGGGTGCCTGCCGAGCTCGTCGTCGTGGGCATCGGCGTCCGCCCGGCCACGGAACTCGCCGAGGCGGCCGGCATCGCGTGTGATCGTGGTGTCCTCGTCGACGAGCTGCTTCGAACCAGTGCGCCAGGGATCTGGGCAGCCGGAGACATCGCGCGCTGGCCGGAACCGTCGAGCGGCGAGAAGGTGCGCATCGAGCACTGGGCTCTCGCGCAGCAGCTTGGTCAGACGGCGGCTCGCAACATCCTCGGATCCGAACAACCGTTTCGTGCGGTCCCGTTCTTCTGGAGCCGACACTATGACGTTTCGATCCAATACGTCGGATCCGCCCTCGGCTCCGAGTCCGCGGAATCCGTCGGCGATCCGCGACACGGCGAGGGGGCCGTGCTCTTCAAGAGAGAAGGGAGGACTCGCGCGGTCGCGAGCGTCGGCGATGCGCGTGTGAGCCTCGAGGCCGAGCTTGCCTTGGAAAGTCGCGACCCGGCGGCCATCGTCGCTTGGGAGCGGCGGCTCCGAGCGACGCTCGGCTGAAGCCACTCGGACGTCTGGCGTGCCGAGGGTCGCGCTCGACGCCACAAGAGGCGAGTCCGTCAGATTTCCCGTTGCGTATTGCGTGTCTCCCGTCCGGACTCTCCGATGTGTCCCGCTTCGGATCTGCGAACGGCTTCGCAGGCGCCGGATTCGCTGCCTGCCGGTCGAGTGGCATGAGACTGCCGTCACCGCCTGCCCCGCGACTCAGCTGCTCAGACTCATCGAGCGGCGGAAGAGCGCAAGGCTGGCTGCGAAGAAGGCAGCCCCCAGCCCCGCCATCAGCACCAGTTCGAGCCAGACCGATTCGATCCCGGCGCCGCGGAACGTCACGCCCTTGGCGAAGGCGAGGAAATGGCGCGAGGGCAACGCCAACGTCAGGCGCTGAACGATTTCGGGCTGGCTCTCGACCGCGCCCATGCCGCCCGACAGCATGATCACCGGGATGATCACCATGATCACCAGCAGCGCGAACTGCGCCATGCTGCGCGCCATGGTGCCCAGAAACATGCCGATGGCAGCGGCGGCCCACAGATAGACCGCCGCCCCCGCGACCAGCAGCGGCACCGAGCCGGCCACCGGCACCTGCAAGGCCCCTTGCACTACGAACAGCAGGGAGCCGATGAAGGCCGCCAGCACCACCGCCATCGTCGCCAGCACCTTGGACAGCGCCACTTCCACCGGGGTGAGCGGCATCACCATCAGATGCTCGATGGTGCCGTGTTCCCGTTCGCGCAGCATCGCCGCGCCGGTCAAGGCGATGGTCAGCAGCGACAGCTGGTTGAGCAAAGACGACACCGCTTTGAACCAGACCGGATTGCCGTTGGGGTTGAAGGCGCGACGCAGTTCCAGCCGTAGCTGTTCCTCGGGCGCGTCGGGGCTGCCCGACAGGAAGGCGCGGGTCTCCGACTGTAAGATATTGCTGATGTAGTCGGTGCCGAGCTGCGCCTGCGACACCGCCGTGGCGTCGGCCTGAAGCTGCACGGTGGGCGTCTTGCCGGCAATGACATCGGCGGTGAAGTCAGGTGGGAAAGACAGGACGAACATGATCTGTCCCGTGTCCATCATGGCATCCGCCTGATCCGGGCTCATGGCACGCGGCGTCTGGAACCAGGGCGGCGCCAGCGCCGCAGACATCTGCCGGGTGAGGGGGGACTGGTCCTCGTCCACGATGGCGATGGCGGCGTTGCGCACCGTGTCGCCCGCGCCACTGGCCTCCAGCATCACGGCGACGACAAAGGACCACAGGATCAGGACCACCATCACCGGATCACCGAGCACGCTTTTCAGCTCTTTGCCGAAGAGCCAGAAGATATTGGTCAGATGCCGCATGATCACCGTTCCTGCTTGCGCAGCCCGAGGATGGCCAGCGCGGTGAAGACCGGCCCGAAGGCCGCCAACCGGATCAGCGCCCCGCTCAGTTCGGCCAGCCCCAGCCCCTTGGTGAAGCTGCCCACGCTGATCGCCATGTACCAGGTCGTGGGCCAGAAGGTGCCCAACAGCCGCGCCGGGCCTTCGAGCGACGAGACCGGTTCCATCATTCCGGAGAACTGCAGGGTTGGCATCACCGACAGGATGGTGCTGGCGAAGACCGCCGTGACCTGGGTGGCCGTCATCATCGACACCATCAGACCAAAACCGGTGGCCGCCACCGCATAGACCAGTGTCGCCAGCGCCAGCACCAGCGGATCACCGCGCAGCGGCACCCCGAGCACCAACACCACCAGCGCCGTCAGGATGGCGAAGTTCAACAGCGTGATGCCGATATAGACCAGTTGTTTGCCGATCAGGAATTCGGCCCGACCGGTGGGGGTGACGTAGAAATTGGTGATCGTGCCGATCTCCTTCTCGCGCGCCACGCTGACCGCCATCAGGATCGCCGGAAACAACAGCAACAGCAGCGGCGGGATCGAGGGGCCGATGGCAGGCAGGCTTTCCATCGCCGGGTTGTACCGGAAGCGCGGTTCCAGCACGACGGGCGCGGCGGGGCCTGCCGCCGCAGGTCGCGCGAACATGTCGAGTGCGGGCACCGCGCCTGCGTCCTCGGCCAGCACATGGGCGTGGGCGCCCGAGACATAACTTTCGATGGTGCCCGCGCGCTCGGTATCGGCCCCGTCGATCATCGCCGTCACCTCGGCCCCGGCGCCGCGACGCAGATCGGCGCCGAAGCTGGGCGGGATCTGGAGAGCCAGCGCCAGTTCGCCGCTGACCAGGCGCCGTTCCAGCTCGTCGACGTCCACCAGCGGCGCATGGCCCTGAAACCAGACCGAATCGTCGAACACCGACAGATAGGCGCGGCTTTCGGGGCTGCGGTCCTGATCGAGCGCGGCAAAGGCGATGTCGCGCACTTCCTGCGAGATGCCAAACGACATGATCAACAACAACAGCGCACTACCCAGAAACGCGAAGGCGAGCCGCACCGGATCGCGTCGCACCTGCATCGCCTCACGCGTGGTAAAGGCCAGCAGACGGCGCAGGGTGAAATCGGAGACATCGTGCGCCGGCGCGCCCGCGTTGCCGGACGCGACCGTCAGCCCCTCACCGGCACTGGGTTCGGGCGGGATCTCGGCCGAGATATACGCGACGAAGGCGTCTTCCAGGTTCGCGGCGTTGCGCGAGCGGATGATCGCCGCCGGCGTGTCGGAGACCAACACGCGGCCGGCATGCATCAGCGACATGCGGTCGCAGCGCAACGCCTCGTCCATAAAATGGGTCGAGATGAAGATCGTCACACCCTCTTTGCGCGACAGATCCAGCAACAGCCGCCAGAAATCATCACGTGCCTGCGGATCGACCCCTGATGTCGGCTCGTCGAGGATCAGGATCTCGGGCGCGTGGATCACTGCCACCGCCAGCGACAGCCGCTGGCGCAGACCCAGTGGCAAGGCGGTGGCGCGCTGGTCCAGGTAGGGCTCGAGGCCGAAGCGCGGCACCAGATCGGCCATCCGCCGATCGGTTTGCTCGCGACCGAGATGGAAGAGCCGTGCGTGCAGCAGCAGGTTCTCGCGCACGCTCAGCTCGCCATAGAGCGAAAAGGCCTGCGACATGAAGCCGACGCGGCGGCGTGTCTGCAGATCCTGCGCATCCACCGGCTGACCGAAAATCCAGGCCTCGCCCTCCGAGGCGGGCAGCAGCCCTGTCAGCATCTTCATCGTCGTGGTCTTGCCGCAGCCGTTGGAGCCGAGAAAGCCGAAGATCTCGCCCCGTGCGATGTCGAAGCTGACCGCATCCACTGCCGTGAAATCGCCGAAGCGGCGCGTCAGAGCGCGGGCGCGGATCGCCGGTTCGCCGCCCCTCTCGGGCAGCGGCGTATCCTGCGCGCGATCCGGGCTGGTATCCGGCGCACCCGCCGTTGCTACGTCCGATTGCAGCAGCGCGACATAGGCATCGCCGACCGATTCCGTCCCGGTCTGCGCCATCAGCGCCGCCGGGTCGGCCTCGGCGAGCACGCGGCCCGCGTTCATGGCCACCAGGTGATCGAAGCGCGCCGCCTCTTCCATGTAGGCGGTGGACACCAGCACGCTCATCTCGGGCCGGTCGGCGCGGATGGCGTCGATCAGGTCCCAGAACTGGCGGCGCGACAACGGGTCGACCCCGGTCGTGGGCTCATCCAACAAGAGGTAATCCGGGTCATGGATCAGCGCCGAACACAGCCCCAGCTTCTGTTTCATGCCGCCCGAGAGTTTGCCCGCCGGCCGGTCGAGGAAGGGATGCAACCCGGTCGCGCGGGTCAGCCGCTCGATGCGCGCGGCGCGCTCGGCCCGGCCCAGGCCGAAGAGTTTGCCGAAGAAATCCAGATTCTCGTGCACGCTGAGATCGTGATAGAGGTTGCGCCCCAGTCCCTGGGGCATATAGGCGATGCGCCCGCCCACGGCGGCGCGGTGCCGGGCATCGGCCATGTCGCCGTCCAGTGTCTGGACACGGCCCTGCTGCAGCCGCTTGGCCCCCGCGATCAAGCCCATCAGCGTGGATTTGCCGACACCGTCGGGACCGATCAATCCCACCATCCGCGCGGCCGGCAGCGACAGCGACAGATCGCGGAGTGCGTCGACCTTGCCGTAGCGGTGGCTGACGCGCTCGAGACGGGCGACGGGGGCGGGCTGCATGGCTAATCCACGGGAGGTCTGGCGGGCATGGCAACCAGCGGCGGGATCACTCCCGCCGGCCAGTCCGGCAGCCTGCCATCGTCCCCCGCCAGCCGCACCCAAGCGACTCCGCGCACGCCGGTCTTGACCTGGTCCATCCGCGCCGCGACGAGTTCGGGCGGAATGCTCACGCGGATGCGGAACATCAGGCTCTCACGCTCGGTCGCCGTTTCCACTTGCTTGGGCGTGAACTGCGCCTGCGGCGAGACGAAGGACACCACCGCGGGCACGGCGCTGCTGGGCATGATATCGGGGACGACGCGCGCCTCGTCGCCGATCCTGACACGCGGGGCCTCGGTGGCGGGCAGGAAGAACTCCATGTAGACGTCCTCGAGGCTGACCAGCGTCAGCAGCTTGCCGCCACTGCCCAGAATCTCGCCCGGCTGTGCCAGACGGTAGAGCACCCGCCCCGCACCTTGCGCGTAAAGCGTGCTGTCGGAGATGCGCGCTGCGATCTCGGCGTGCGAGGCGGTTTCGGCGTCGACCGCGCGCTGCTGGACCCGCACGTTCGCCTTGGCGGCGGTCAGTGTCGCCTCGGCCACCTGTGTCTCGGTGCGGCGAATGTCGAGGTCCTGCTGCGAGAGCGCATTGCGCGCTCTCAGCATCTCGGCGCGGGCCTGTTCACTGCGTGCCAACGCCAGTCGCGCCTCAGCCTCGGCGACCGCAGCCGCCGCCACCCCGACCGCCGCCTCGGCGCTAGCCACGGCTGCTGCGGCTCGCATCAACTGCGATTCCAGCTCGACCGTGTCCATGACCGCCAGCACCTCGCCCGGCTCCACTCGATCCCCCTCCCGGACCATGATCCTGGCTACCCGCCCGGCCAAGCGTGGCGAGATGTCCACGAGGTCCGCCTCGATCCGGCCATTGCCACGGGCGAACCCTGCGGGCGGCAGGCCGGAGGCTTTGAAGAACACGGTCCATACGCCGAAACCCAGGAGGGAGAGAAGAGCGATGAGAACGATGGAGATGGAAAACTTTCGGGGCATATTCTCGGCTCCTTCTGGCCCGATCAGAGCATAGCGCCGTGAACCAGAACTCTGGCATCGTGGCTCATCCTCGCTCGCGTGGCGGGTGTGCCTCCTCTGAGCGACGTCGTGCGTGTGTACCTTGGTGGTAGTTCCGCGGACGTGCTCCGCCTCGGAATCCCAGGTCCCATGATCGCCGGCTTCGAGTCGTCTTTGGAGATCGGCCGCGGAGCCAGATCCGGTCTACAGAGAACCCCGACGCATCCAACGAGCTCTCGATCACGGCCACCGAGAGGAGGCAAGCTTGAAAATCTGTGTCCAATGTATATGTTTCTGCCGATCGCTGTGAACATCCGATCGAGCGTCGTTTGAGCGTCGTTCGAGCGTCGTTCGAGCGTCGTTTGAGCGTCGTTCGGGCCTCGTTCGCGCGTGATGAGAGGTGCGTGGCTGTGACCGTGACACTCCAGCGCGACCGGCACGTGGGTCTCGTCATCAGTCGCTTCGACCCCGCGGTGGATGCAGAGCTCCAACCCGCTCGCCGCTCCGTTCCCGCGGCAACCGGTTGGTCCGTGCTCGACGCGCTCAACTTCGTGAAAGACGAGCTGGACGGCGCCTCGTCCTACCGCTGGTCATGCCGGATGGGAATTTGTGGGAGCTGCGGCATGATGATCGACGGCGAGCCTCGCCTCGCCTGCTCCACCTTCCTCTGCGATCCCGGCGAGGAGGTGCAGACCGGTCCGCTGGCCGACTTTTTGGTGGGGCAGCTCGAGAACCTTGCCCCGCGTCGTGCGGCCCTCGCTCTTGACAGACAGTTCCTCAGGAAACGCTTCGATTCCCCAACGACCTGGAGACCCACATGAAACGCTACACGCTTCCCGATCTGCCGTACGACCATTCGGCGCTCGAGCCGCACTACGCGGGCAAGGTTCTCGAGCTGCACCACGGCAAACATCACGCCGCCTATGTCTCCGGAGCGAACACGACACTCGATAAGCTGGCGGAGGCACGGGAGAAGAAGGATTTCGCCGCGCTCAATCAACTGCAGAAGAGCCTCGCCTTTCACGTCTCAGGGCACGTTCTGCACTCGCTGTTCTGGAAGAACATGTCTCCGCACGGCGGCGGTCGGCCGGATGGGGATCTGGCCGATGCGATCGGCGAATCGTTCGGGGGCTTCGAAGGGCTGAAGAGCCAGCTCAGCGCGGCAGCACTCAACGTGCAGGGGTCCGGCTGGGGTGCGATGGCCTGGGAGCCGCTCGGCAAGCGGCTCGTCGTCGAGCAGGTGTACGACCACCAGGGCAACATCGGCAATGGCACGGTGCCGTTGCTCGTGCTCGACATGTGGGAGCACGCCTACTACCTCCAGTATCAGAATCTGAAGGGGGACTGGGTCAACGCGTTCTGGGAGGTGGTGAACTGGCAAGACGTAGCACGACGACTCGCGAGCGTGCACACTCTCGATCTCATGCTGTAGATCGCGAGCAGAATCGTCGTGAACCCATGATCGTCGATCCGCGTCGCTATTCATCAGACGAGCTGCTGCGCGACGGCCGCTCGATCCGTATCCGCGCCGTTCGTCCGGACGACAAGCGGCGGCTACTCACTCACTTCGAGGATCTGAGCGCAGACTCGCGCTACTTCCGGTTCTGCGGAACCAAGCAGAGGCTCACCGACGATGAGCTTGCTCGCTTCACGGAGCTCGACTTCACGAGCCGGGTCGCGCTCGTGGCGACCCTCGAGCGCGGTGACGAGGAGGCGATCATCGGCGTCGGCCGCTACGACCTCCTGGCGACGAAGCCCGGCGCGCAGCCTTCGGCGGAGGTTGCCTTTGCGGTTCTCGACGAACACCAGGGCCGAGGGATTGGCACGCTGCTGCTCGAGCATCTGCTAGGGATCGCGCGGCAGCAGGGGATCCGCGAGTTCGAGGCCGATGTGATGGGCGAGAACCACGCGATGCTCGGCGTCTTCCAGAGCAGCGGATTGCTGCTGCGGAGGACCTCGGACTCGGGTACGGTGCGTCTTTCCTTTCCGACCGAGGAGACCGACGCCTACCTGGAAGCGAGCTTCACGCGATGGCGCCTGGCCGCGGCGCGGAGCCTCCATGCGTTTCTGACTCCTCGCTCGGTCGCGCTCGTCGGAGCTTCGCGCCGGCCGGACACGATCGGTGGAGCGCTGCTCGCCAACCTGAAGCGCGCCGGATTCACCGGCTCGATCCATCCCGTGAATCCGAACGCCAAGGAGATCGACGGGCTGACTTCTCATCCGAGCGTCTCGGCGATCGGAGCCCCAGTCGATCTCGCGCTGATCGCCGTGCCTGCGCGTCTCGTCGAGAGCGTGGTCGCCGATTGTGCGCGCGCTGGCGTGCACGGACTCGTCGTGATTTCGGCGGGCTTCGCGGAGGTGGCCGGGAACGGCCAGGAGCGCCAGGACCGGCTCACGAAGCTGGTGCGCACGAGCGGCATACGAATGATCGGGCCGAACTGCATGGGCGTACTGAATACGGCTCCGGAGGTCATGCTCGACGCCACCTTCGCTCCCACCTGGCCGCCGGCTGGGAACATCGGAATGCTCTCGCAGAGCGGTGCGCTCGGCATCACCATGCTCGACTACGTCGAGAAGCTTCGGCTCGGGCTTTCGACGTTCGTGTCGGTCGGCAACAAGGCTGACGTGTCGAGCAACGACCTGCTCGCCTACTGGGCGGACGATCCGCGAACCGACGTGATCGTCCTCTATCTCGAGAGCTTCGGAAATCCGCGGAAGTTCGCGCGCCTCGCTCCACAGGTCGCGCGCAAGAAACCGATCATTGCGGTCAAGTCGGGACGCTCCGCGGCCGGCAAGCGGGCGGCGTCGAGTCACTCGGCGGCACTCGCCAGCCTCGACGTCGCCGTCGACGCCCTCTTCGAGCAGGCGGGAGTCATCCGCACCGACACGCTCGAAGATCTCTTCGACGTCGCCGCGCTACTGGCGACGCAGCCGGTGCCGCGTGGCCCGCGCGTGGGGATCGTGACCAACGCCGGCGGCCCCGGGATTCTGCTGGCCGACGCCTGCGCGGCACTCGGGCTGGAGCTCCCGGCGCCCAGCCCCGATACGCTCGCGAAGCTTCGCTCGTTCCTGCCGCCGGACGCCGGTCTCTCGAACCCGATCGACATGATCGCGTCCGCGAGCGCGAAGCAGTTCGAGGCCTCGATCGAAGCGATGGGCAACGACCCGGGTATGGACTCGCTCGTCGTCATCTACGTTCCGCCGATGGTCACCAAACCCGAAGAGATCGCGGCTGCGATCGCTCGCGGCGCGGGCAAGGTGCCTGGGAAGAAGCCGGTGCTGACGGTGTTCCTCTCCTCCAAGGGGGCCCCCCCGCTTCTCGCCGGCGGTCCGCGAGGAGCCCTCCCGTCCTACAGCTATCCCGAGAACGCTGCGCGAGCACTCGGCGCGGCGGTGCGCCACGGGAAATGGCGCGCACGTCCTCCGGGCAGGGTTCTGACGCTCGATGCCCGAGCAGAAGCGCGGATTCGTGCGACGATCGCGCGCGCCCTCGAAAGCGGCGACGATCCTCGCTGGCTCTCGCACGCCGATGTCGCCGACCTGCTGGCGGCCGCTGAAATCGACCTCGTGCCGAGCGAGCTGACCGGTCCGGACGCGGTCGAAGCGACCGCGGAACGCCTCAGCTACCCGCTGGTCGCCAAGGCCGTCGCGCCCGGCCTCCTCCACAAGACCGACATCGGTGGCGTGATTCTCGGTCTCGAGTCGTCGGCCGCGGTGAAGACGGCCGCCGAGACCCTCGCTGGACGCGTGCAGCAGGCGGGCATGGAGCTCGACGCGATTCTTCTCCAGCGCGAGATCCGAGGTGGCATCGAGGCGCTCGTCGGCATCACGAGCGATCCCACCTTCGGGCCGCTCGTGGTTTGCGGTCTCGGCGGCGTGCTGGTGGAGGTCCTACACGATGCGGCGTTCCGGCTTTCGCCGGTCACCGACCTGGATGCCGAGGAAATGCTCGCATCCCTTCGGTCGTCGAGGCTTCTCGACGGCTATCGAGGCGCTTTGCCGGGCGATCGCGCGGCGCTGATCTCGGTCGTACTGCGCGTCTCGGCGCTGGTCGAGATCGCTCCCGAGATCCTGGAGCTCGACTTGAACCCGGTGAAGGTGCTGGAGCCCGGGAAGGGAGCCGTGGCCCTCGACGCGCGAATCCGAATCGGTCGCCCTCGGCCGTTCGGCGATCGATCTACCCGGTGACGACTCGCTCACGTCCAGCCAAGGAGAGGACGGGCCCGCGATCCGCGCCGGCCGGGAACGACGCGCCAGCCGGATGCGGCGGTCGGAGGACGGGATGACGGCGGAGACCAACCGGGAAACGCTCGGCGCGACGCTCGCACGCGGCGCTGCGGCAATCCTGCTCGCCGCGCTTCTCGCGGGTGCGGCAGACGCTGCGCCGCCGGACGTGGTGGTGTTCCTGGCCGACGACATGGGCTTCTCGGATCTGCCGTCCTACGGCGGCGAGATCGACACCCCCGCGGTCGACGCTCTCGCGCGGGACGGCGTGCGCTTCAGCCAGTTCTACGTGACGCCGCGCTGCAGCCCGACCCGGGCGGCGCTGCTCACGGGACGCACGCCGCACGCCGCCGGCGTCGGCTGGCTCGCCGACTCCCCGACCGAACACGAGGCGTACCGCGGCGCGATCCGCCCGGCCGTGGCCACGCTGCCCGAAAGGCTGCGGGACGCCGGCTACCGAAACTACGCCGTCGGCAAGTGGCACCTCGACCCGGCGCTCGACGCCGCCGGCCCCGACGCGCCGCTCGCACGCGGCTTCGAGCGGTACTTCGGCGTCCTGGCCGGCGCCGACGACCTGTATCGACCCGAGTCGCTCGCGCGCGACGCCGAGCGGCTGCCGCCACCGGACGCACCCTTCTATCTCACCGATGCAATCAGCGAAGAGGCCGCGCGCTACGTCCGAGATCACGCACGCGACACACCAGAGCGTCCTTTCTTCCTATACGTCGCCTTCACGGCGCCGCACTGGCCGATGCAGGCGCCCGTCGCGGACATCGACGCCCACCGCGAGCGTTTCGAAGGCGGCTGGGACGCCGCACGCGAAGCCCGTGCGGCGCGCCTTCGGGAACTCGGCGCACTCGACGCGGGCTGGACCCTCGCGCCACGGGATGCCCAGGTACCGCCGTGGACGGAAGCCCCGAACCGCGACTGGGAGCGCGCGCGCATCCGCGCCTACGCCGGCATGCTGCGCGCCATGGACCGCGGCATCGCGCGCGTCCTCGAAGCGGTCGAGGAGAGCGGCCGCGCGGACGAGACGCTCGTGGTGTTCCTCTCGGACAACGGCGCCTGCGCGGAGACGCTCTCGCGCGGCGCGCGCTGGCTGCGCCAGGCGGTCGGCTACTGGACGCCCGCGCATTTCGGCGACGACCCCGGCATCGCACCGGGCGGACCGGAGAGCTTCCAGAGCTATGGCCTTGCCTGGGCGAACGTCTCGAACACGCCGTTTCGCGGCTACAAGGCGGAGCTTCACGAGGGTGGCATCGCGTCGCCGCTGATCGTGCGTTGGCCCGTCGGCCTGCGCCGCCCGCCGGGCGCCTGGGTCCACGAGCCGGCGGACGTGACGGACCTCGCTCCGACAATCCTCGAGATCGCGGGTTTGGACTCCACGGCGCCACTCGACGGCGAGAGCCTCGCGCCGCTCCTCCGCGGAGGGACACGGACGCGCGGGCCGATCCTCTGGGAGCACGAAGGATGGGCCGCGGTGCGCGACGGCGATCGGAAGGCGGTTCGCCCCTTCCTCGGTGATTGGGAGCTCTACGACCTTGCGAACGATCGGACGGAGCTGCGCGATCTCGCGAGCGAGCGCCCCGACGAACTCGCGCGCCTCGTCGCCTTGTGGGAGGGGTGGGCCGCGCAGGTGGGCGTGCAGCCATGGCCTTGGGTGCTCCCGATCGTGGTCCGCGCGGTCGTCGCAGGGGGCCTGCTCGTGACTGCTCTGTTGGCGGGAGCCGCGTGGTGTGCGGTGCGGATCCGCCGGCGCGCCCGATCGCGCCCTGCGAGACCATGAGACGCCGCCGCGTTCCTCGCGCATCGCGAACGGACCTTGCCGACCTGCGGACGCTTCTGCACCCCCCCGGCTGCGTGCAGCGGCCGCGGGGTTCCGGCGTCGATCGTCAGGTGAGGCCCAGCGCCACCATCGTGGTCGCCACCCGCTCGAACGAGGTGATGTTCGCGCCCATGACGTAGTTGCCGGGGGAACCAAAGCGCTCGGCGGTCTCGAAGCAGAGGGCATGGATCTTGGCCATGATCGCCGCGAGACGCTTCTCGGTGTATTCGAAAGTCCACGAGTCACGGCTCGCGTTCTGCTGCATCTCCAGCGCCGAAGTGGCGACGCCGCCGGCGTTCGCCGCCTTGCCAGGGCCGAACGCCACGCCGGCGGTCAGGAACGCGCGCACGGCCTCGGGCGTGGCCGGCATGTTCGCACCTTCGGCAACCGCGAGGACACCGTTCTCGATCAGCATCGCCGCATCGCGGCCGTCGAGTTCGTTCTGCGTTGCGCACGGCAGCGCGATCTGGCACGGGATCTGCCAGATCGACCCGGGCGCGCGCAGGGTCGCTCTCGGACGGTAGGCGATGTAGTCGCTCATCCGGCGACGCTCCGCCTCCTTCACCTGGCGCAGAACAGCGAGATCGATCCCGTACGGGTCGAAGACGACTCCGTCGGAATCGGAGCAGGCCACCACGTGTCCTCCGAGCTGGTGGATCTTGTCGATGGCGTAGATCGCAACGTTGCCCGAGCCCGACACCACGCAGGTCTTCCCGGCAATCGTCTCGCCCCGGACGCGAAGCATCTCGTCGACGAAATAGGCGATGCCGTACCCGGTCGCCTCGGTGCGCACCAGCGCACCGCCCCACGCGACGCCCTTGCCCGTGAGCACCCCCGATTCGTAGCGGTTGGTAATGCGCTTGTACTGGCCGAAGAGGAAGCCGATTTCGCGCGTTCCGACCCCGATGTCGCCGGCCGGCACGTCGGTATGCTCCCCGATATGTCGGTAGAGCTCGGTCATGAAGCTCTGGCAGAAACGCATGATCTCGTCGTCGGATCGGCCCTTCGGGTCGAAGTCGGCGCCTCCCTTGGCGCCGCCGATCGGCATGCCGGTCAACGCGTTCTTGAAGGTCTGCTCGAAGCCGAGGAACTTCACGATGCCGAGATTCACCGACGGGTGGAAACGAAGGCCACCCTTGAAGGGCCCGAGCGCGCTGTTGAACTCCACGCGGAAGCCGCGGTTGATCTGCACCTCGCCCCGGTCGTCCTGCCACGGGACCCGGAAGATGAGCTGGCGCTCGGGCTCGCAGATGCGCTGGATGATCTTCTCGCGCGCGAGCTCCGGGCGCTTCGCGATCACCGGGCCGACGCATTCGAGCACCTCGCGCACGGCCTGGTGGAACTCGGCCTCCCCGGGATTGCGCCGGAGTACCTCTGCATGGGCCGCCTCGAGCTTCTCGTCGATCACGCAGCACTCCGTTGCGTTCAAGAGGAGTAGGGGACGCGAGGGCGCGCTTTCTGAGCGCCTCGAATCTGGACGTGTACCCTAACGCCGCCGACGCAGGCGAGACACGCATGTTCGTTCCGCTTCGATACCAGCCGGATCTGCCGATCGATCGGCTCATCGTCGCAGAGCCCCCGGGGGCCGAGAGCATCGAGTTCGATGTTCTCTTCGTCGGCGCCGGCCCCGCGGGTCTCGCGGGCGCGATCGAACTCGCGAAGCTCGTCAGCGCGGACCACGAGGCGGGCGGCGGCCTCGGGGACGTGCGCATCGCGGTGCTCGAAAAGGCCGGCGCTCTCGGCGAACACAACCTTTCCGGCGCGGTGGTGAGCCCCGGTCCGTTTCAGGAACTCTTCGGGGACGTCGCGCCGGCGGAGCTTCCGTTCCGCGGCACGGTGACCCAGGAGCGCGTCTATTTCCTGACGCGCGGCTCCGCACTGCGCATCCCCACGCCCCCCACCATGAAGAACCACGGCAACCGCATCGCCTCGATCTCGGAGATCGTGCGCTGGATGGGCGAACGCGCCGAGGCGATGGGCATCGACGTATTCACCGGCTTCCCCGCCGCGGCGCTCCGGGTGGACGGGACTCGCGTGACCGGTGTGCGCACGGCCGCATCCGGCCTGGCCCGGGACGGAAGCACCCGTGCCGGGGCGCTGCCGGCGACCGACCTCGTGGCGAAAGTGACGGCGCTCGCGGAGGGCACGCGCGGCACGCTCGCACAGGCCTATTGCAAGTGGCAGGGCATCACGTCTCCCAATCCACAGATCTTCGCGCTCGGCGTAAAGGAGCTCTGGGAGACGGCGGTTCCGCTCAGCAGTGTCATCCATACGCTCGGTTGGCCGCTCCCGCGAGAAGACTTCGGCGGCACGTTCTTCTACCCGCTCGAACCGAACCTGCTCGCCCTCGGCATCGTCGTGGGGCTGGATTCCGACGACGCTTCGCTGGACGTGCACGAACTGCTCCAGCAGACGAAGACGCACCCGTTCTTTCGGCGCTACCTCGAGGGCGGCTCGCTGGTGGAGTGGGGAGCCAAGACGATCCCGGAAGGCGGCTTCTACTCGATTCCCACGCGTCGCCACGGAGACGGTCTCGTGATCCTCGGGGATTCCGCCGGGTTCGTGGACGTCGCCTCGCTCAAGGGCATCCACTACGCCGTGCAGTCCGGGATGTTCGCGGCCAGAGCGATCTTCTCGGCGCTCCGGCAGGGTGACACGTCGGCGGCTACGCTGCAGGTCTACGACCGCCTGGTCGACGAGAGTTTCCTCCGCGACGACCTCTTCCGGCGGCGCAACATGCGCCTCGCGTTCAAGCGCGGCTTCTACCGGGGCGGGGTCGGCTCGGCGCTGATGTCGCTCACCGCTGGCAGGTTCCCGGCTCCCCACATCTCCGTGGAGCCCGACGCAGCCGTTCCGCGCAAGGTAGGATGCACGGCGGAGTTCGTTTTCGACAACCGGCTCACGTTCAGCAAGCCGGATGCCGTGTTCCGGTCCGGCAACACGACACGCGACGACATCCCGTCGCACCTGATCGTGGGCGACGACGTGCCGTTGGAAGTCGCGGACTTCTACGCGCACATGTGTCCCGCAGGAGTCTACGAGCGAGACGGTGATCGCCTGGTCGTGAATCCCTCCAACTGCGTCGACTGCAAAGCGACCGATGTGCTCGGTCCGCGCTGGACGCCACGGGAAGGCGGCAGCGGCACGCGCTATCGGCGCATGTGATCTCCAATCCTCCCGATCTGTGGCGCGGTGAGTTGCGTTGTCGGTTTCCTAAACATATACTACGAATCGAGCTTATGGCCACGGGGAGGCGGCTCCAGCGTGACTCTTCAAGGGAGGACCAGTCCGTCATGCCGACACGAAAGGCGCGAGCGAGTTGGGAGGGCAGCCTTCAGAAGGGGGCGGGAAGCATCAAGCTAGAGAGTGGAGCTTGCGAAGCGCCCTACTCGTTCGGCTCGCGCTTCGAGGCGGGCCACGGCACCAACCCGGAGGAGCTGCTCGCGGCGGCGCACGCGGGCTGCTTCGCCATGGCGCTTTCGTTGGCGCTCGGGAAGGCGGGCTACGCCCCGGAACGGATCGATGCGGAGGCCCGGGTGACGATCGAGCCGGCCGACGGTGGCTTCGCGATCCGATCGAGTCACATCGTTTGCGAGGCGCGCGTGCCGGAGATCGACGACAGGACGTTTGCCGAACACGCCGAGGCGACCAAGGCGGGCTGTCCGGTATCGAAGGCGCTGGCGGGCATCGAGATCATTCTGGACGCGCACCTGGTCCGATGAGATGGGTGCGACATCCGAGCAGCACACGCAGCGTCGACTCCCGAATGCCAGGACGAAAGGCGCGGCAGTCAATCGCGACCTGCGGGCTTGGTGAGACCCTACGGGGCTGAAGGCGGCGCGCCGAGCACGCGCGATGGCGGCGCCGCGTGGATGAGGCCCGTTGCGAGCAGGCTACCGCCCAGACCACAAAAATAGAGGTAGCCTCGGGAGCCACCGAAGCGCTCGACGACACGTTCGAGCGACGCTCCGGATCGCAGGCGCATCAGCGTACCGAGCCGGCGTTCGGCGCCCACGTCGCCGGGCGGAAATACGTCCAGGCGTCCGAGACCGCGCAGCAGCACCAGGCCGGCGCTCCACGGACCGATGCCGGGCAACTCGGTCAGCATCCGGAGCGCGTCGTCGGTGCTCATGTCCGAGATCTTCTCCTCGGTGAGTTCGCCCGACTCGATCGCTCGGGCGAGATCGCGCAGCGACTCGGCCTTGCGAGCACTCAGGCCACATTCTCGCAGCGCATCTGGGTGAGCTTCGGCAATGGCGCAAGACGTAGGGAACGCGTGGAAGCGGCGGCCCCCGTGCTCGAGATGCCTCCCGAAGCGTTCGACGAGCCGTCCCACGATGGCGAGACCGGCGTCGAGGCTCAGCTGCTGGAAGGGCACCACGTTGGCGAACGCCTCGAACCACTCGGCGAACCGCGTGGGTCGCATCCCGCGAAGCGCGAGAGCCGTGGGGCGAAGCGCTCGTTCGGCCTCCGCCAGCCGTTGCAGGGGCTCCGGATCGAGGTCGAGACCCAGCACCTTGCGAAGTGTTTGCCCGATCTCGGAGCCCGTCGCCGCGGACGGCTCGCCCGATCGGATCGAGAATCGAAGGTCCGGGTCGTCGATCGTCCCGCGGTTCTCCACCTCCACCAACACGAGGCCATCCCCGCTTGCCAGCACGCGCACGTAGCGGTCCCGCTCCCAGATCTCGACGCGATTCTGCGGCCGGCGTTGCAGCACGCGGGCCGTGGCCTCGAGGTGGAACGGGGCCCGGGTCGAGAGCGTCCCGCCGGCAACATCCTCGCCGGGGTAGGTGACGCACCCACCCGCCAGCTTGGCGAAGGGTGTCAAGCGATGAGGCCTCGAGCTCGAGGACGTGATGATGTGCTCGACGTGGGCTCCGCGGGCCGTGAGGACGTCTGCAACGAGCGATCGATGACAACGCCAGGGCACTGCTTCCGCGCACATCAGTGCGACGCGGCCCTGCGCGGTCAGCGCGCAGAGCTTCTCCAATGCGTTCTCGAAGTCCTCGCTCGACATGTAGTCCGCGAAGCCCCGGAAGCTGGCGTTCCGCCACCCTGTGTTCGGCGAATCCTTGCGCGCCCGGCGCAGGCCTCCGAGCCCGGCGAGATGCACGTAGCGAAGACCTCGCGACCGCAGGGACGTGCCGAGCGAGTCGCCGTTGAACTGGGGATTGTGCCGAGAGCGCGGAATCGTGCGGATGTCCGCCAACACGGAGACGCCGGCTGCTCGCAGCAGTGCGACGAGCTCATCGAGCGTTCGCGTCGAGTGACCGATCGTAGCGATCCGAACGCCTTTCCAGCTCGCGCTGCGGTCCACGGTCGGACGCGAGGAGCAGGACGCTTCACGCTGGCGAGGATTTTGGGATCTTCGAGGACGCGTCATAAGTCGTACTCGAGATATATCTTACCATGGCAGTTCTTTCTGTCGGCGTCTTCGCGCCGCGGCACGCAAACAGCGATCGGATTGACCCTGGGAATGGAGGGGGTAACCTCGCCCGATGGCGGACTTCCCCGCACGGCTCCTCCGATCCACCAAGGCCGCGCGCGGCAGGACCGGCGTGGAGACCACGCCGCTCGTGATCCGCAGCTCGATGCGCCTCGACGACGCTACGCGCGAGACTGTGCGCACGCGACTCGGCCGCAGGCTCGCGAGTGCGCTCCGCAGCGTGCTGCAACGCGCCGTGCGTCCGGCGCGTTGCAGCACGCGGACTTCTCGGAAATCGCCGCGCAAGTCGATTCCTCGGGGCCGTCCGGCAACCGGCCTCGAGCTCGAGGCAAGGGTCCGCACCCGGTCGCCGAAGGCCCGCGCCACGCGGGCTCGAGTCCGCCGGCCGAGCTGAACCGGCGGGGATGTCCGGCTGAGCCCATGCGTTATCTCGCGCTTGTTGCCGACTACGATGGAACGCTCGCCTCGCACGGCGAGGTTTCCGACGCGACGGTGCGCGCGCTCGAGCGTCTGAGGATCTCCGGACGGCGTGTGATCCTGATCACCGGACGGCGACTGGACGACTTGCTCGCCGTCTGTTCGTGCGTGCGGCTCTTCGATCTGATCGTCGCCGAGAATGGCGGAATCGTATACGACCCCGAGACACGTGACCAATTTCTGCTCGGCAACGCGCCGTCCGAGCGCCTCGTGCAAACCCTCCGGACGCGTGGTGTCGATCCCATCGAGGTCGGTCAAGTGCTCGTCGCGACCGTCGCGGCTCATCGTGCGACCGTCCAGGATGTCGTGTCCGAGCTGGGTCTCGAGTTGCAGGTGATCTGCAATCGCGGCGCCGTGATGGTGCTCCCGGCTGGCACCAACAAGGCGAGCGGCATGGAGAGCGCACTCCGAAGACTCGGGCTCTCGCGCCACGAGGTGGTGGGGATCGGGGATGCCGAAAACGATCACTCGTTTCTCGAACGCTGCGAGTGCGCGGTGGCGGTGGCCGACGCAATCCCTTCGATCCGGGAAGCTGCTGCACTGATCACGAAGGACAGGAATGGAAACGGCGTCCGCGAGTTGATCGACGCGTTGATCGCGGACGATCTTTCCGGCATCGGGGATGAGCTGCGGAAGCACTGGATCGCACTCGGCAAGCGTGTGGACGGAACCGCGGTGCAGCTTCCGCCCTACGGTCAGAACGTACTCATCGCCGGTCCTTCCGGCAGCGGCAAGTCGACGCTCACCGCCGCGATCGTCGAACGGCTGATCTCGAAGGACTATCAGATCTGCGTCATCGATCCGGAAGGTGACTACGGAACGCTGCACGAAGTCGTCGCGCTGGGAAACCAGCGACGAGCGCCGAGTGTCGCCGAAGTCCTGTCTCTCCTGGAGGATCCGAAGTTGAACCTGAGTGTCAACCTGCTCGGGCTTCCACTCGCGGATCGCCCCGCCTTCTTCGCGCAACTCGTCCCGAACCTGCACGCCATGCGAGCTCGAACCGGGCGTCCGCATTGGCTGGTTCTGGACGAGGCGCACCACATGCTCCCCGAGACGTGGGGACACACCGCGTCGACGCTGCCGCAGAAGCTGCAGGAAACCATCCTGGTCACGGTCCATCCGGATCACGTGGCGCCTGCGATCCTGTCATCGATCGACGTCGTCGTGGCGATCGGCCACTCACCCGGAGCGACGCTCGCGAGGTTCAGCGAGGCGACGGGCCGGGCGCTTGCGTGGCCCGAGGATCTGTCATACCAGCCCGACCAGGTGATCGTCTGGTGGATCGGGGACGGGAAGCCACCCTTCGCCATGCAGCCTCAGCCCGGGCGAGCGGAGCGGATCCGCCATCTCCGCAAGTACGCGGAAGGAGATCTTCGCTGGCACAGCTTCTTCTTCCGGGGGCCAGACGGAAGGCACAACCTGAAGGCGCAGAACCTCGTGGTCTTCTGCCAGATCGCGGAAGGGATCGGCGAGGAGACGTGGCTGTTCCATCTTCGCCGTGGCGACTACTCGCGCTGGTTTCGCCACTGCATCAAGGACGCACACCTCGCCGACGAAACCGAGCGGATCGCCCACCGCCGCGATCTTGCTCCCTGGCAGACGCGCCAGATGATTCGTGAATTGGTCAGCTCGCGTTACACCCTGCCAGCATGAGTTCCGGAGTCGTCGGCTGCGCATTCCTCTCTCGGAATCAGCGATCGCGCGCCGCCACGCCGAGGTGCCGACCGAGGTCGATCCGAGCGACTCGCCGTCCGCACCGGCGAGCTCATCGCCCGACGTTCCGACTCGTTCCCGAATCAGGCTGGCGCGTCGAGCGTCGCCCCGCACTCCTTGCACGTCGCCGGCAGCGCTTCGTTCCAGCCGGGCAGACTCTGCGTCCAGCGACCACAACGCGGGCACTTGCGCGCACGCTTGTGGTCGGTGTCGAGCCGGTACTCGCCGAAGCAACCCTCCGTGCACCACTTGCGGAAGCCGGGCATCAGGATCGACTGGTGGAATTCATTCTCCACCCACCGTGTCACCGCGTCTGCGTCGGTCCACAGCGTCGAGAACTGGTAGCGCCGACCCGGACGATTCCAGAGGACGACCTGGAGACAACCCGCGATCGCGCGCGCCTCGTCGAGTGTGCGTTCCAGGTGAGGGAGGAACTCACGCTCGCCTTCCTCGGTGAACACGAACTCGGCGAGGACGAGAAGCGGTGTCATCGTTCGCTCCTGTTCTCGATCAAGGCGCCGTCAAGAGAAGCGCCAGTGGCTTGCGGCGCCGAGCAACGAGATCCGCGAGCGTGTAGCGATCGAGCGTCCCGAGAAAGGCGTCGCGCGCCTCCTCCAGAACACCCCGGAGACCACAGGCCGACTCGATCCGACACTGACTCGTCGTCGGCTCGAAGCACTCGACGATGGCAAGATTTTCCTCGGTGTGTCGCACGACCTTTCCGATCGAGATTTCTTCGGGTGCGCGCGCAAGCTGGATTCCTCCGCCGCGGCCGCGTACGGTTGCGACGAAACCCGCAAGCCCGAGCTGATGGACCACCTTCATCAGATGCGCTCGAGAGATCCCGTAGGCCTTCGAGATCTCCTCGATCGTCACGAGATACTCGGGCCACACGGCGAGGTACATCAGGACGCGGAGGCTGTAGTCGCTGTAGCGTGTGAGCTGCATCGGTCTCCTCGACTCGAAAGATATACCATGGGTCATCCTTTTTTGCGATCGCGCCTGGCCACGTCGCTCCGCACGTGACCGGATTCGCCACGGGGAGGTGGCGAAGTGGTCCCTGAAGCCGGAAGAGACCGATGGAGATTCCCGCCACGCGGCCCGAGCGGGTCGACCGGCTCCCGGACGAGGAAGCCTGCTGGGCGTGCCGGAGACAAGTGCGCGGGCCTCGGGGATCGTCTGTCCCCGATGCGAGAGCCGGCACGCTTGCTTCGTCGAGACGCGACGACTCTGGCAATGCCAGAAGTGTCGCAAGCAAGGGAGTTCGGCGCTGCAGCCCCGGCGAGATCTCGGCTTCGGCAGCGCGGCTCACGCCGCGTCGTCGTCCACTGCCGGCACCCCCACCGTGCGCTTGCCCAGCAGGTTGAGCTTGAAGCGGCGCAGGGTCTCGGGCTCGATGCGCCGGCCCGCGCCGTCCTGGAAGAAGAGCGCGTCCTGGGGGCACTGCACGACGCAGGCGCCGCAGCGCACGCAGCGCTCGTCGTGGGCCAGATCGACCACGCGCGCGGCTTCCCGCTTCTCGAAGCAGGCCTCGGGGCAGACCTCCCAGCAGCGGAAGACGCCGTCGCAGCGCTCCAGGTCCAGGGTGATCTTCCAGTCCTGGCCGTCGAAGTGGCCGCTGCCCTCGGTGGGGGTGCTGCCGGCGTAGTCCATGGTCAGGATGCCCAGCAGCGCCGCGGGCGCGAGCAACGCTCCGGCGTGCGCCGCACTGCCGCCGCCGGCCAGGAAGACTGCCGCCAGCGACGCCAGGGTGGCTGCGCCGCCCACGACCAGCTTGCGGTGACGCGGGATGCGGTCGTAGACCAGGAACACCGCCGCGGCCAGCCCGAAGCACAGGCCCACCAGGGGCAGGGTCCACGCCGGGCGCAGGAGCAGGGCACCCGCCGCCAGCACGATCGAGATCGGCGCCGCCCAGGCCGCTGCCATCTCCAGCCGGTCGTGGAGCGAGAACACGACGCGGCGCATGGAGTCGGTCTTCTCGCCGTTCGCCGCCAGGTAGGCCGGCAGGTCCTGCGCGCGGACGGGCCCGAAGCGTACGCGCCAGCGGCTACGCCGGAAGACGGCGAGCCCCTCCACGCCGGTGGCGGCCAGCTGCGGCAGCACCAGCTCGCGGTGGTCCACCTGCTCGGCGACGCCCGAGGTCTTGAGCGCCGTCACCACCTGGTGTGTGGTGAGGTGTCCGCCGGCCGCGGCGCACCACACGTTGATGCCGCCCGCGGGCGCCACCAGCAGCCAGGCATCGACCCCGCGAAGCGCACGCACCAGACGCCGCACGGTCAAGTCGTAGTTCGCGGTCAACAGCACCGGGCTGCGCCGCCCCGGCGAGCCGACGCGGCGCAGGCCCGGCTCGGTGGGCCAGGGAACCATGCGGAAGGCGGTCTGGAGCAGGTCTTTCAGGAACTCGGGCATGGGTCTGCCTCCCTGGTGCGGGCCTCGAACAGGGCCAGGGTTCCGAGCAGCCAGCGCTGCTCTCGCTGCACCACGAGTCCGGCCGCCTCCAGCTCGGCGCGCAGGTCGGCCAGCGGGCGCGAGACCGAGCCGGCCAGGAGCCAGCCGGCCAGCCACTGGGGCGCGCGCGCCAGCGTCTGCGCCGCGCGGCGCGCGGCCCCGTGGCTGCGGACCTCGTCGGCGGCCACCAGGCGCCCGCCCGGCCTCAGCCGCTCGCGCGCCCGGGTCAGGACGTAGCGCCGCTCGTCGCCCGACATCTCGGAGAGGCACAGCGAGAGCACCACGGCGTCGTAGGCGGCGGCCGGCAGCGCGTCGATCTCCGAGGCGGTGCGCTCGAGCCAGGTCATGTCGCCCGCAGCCGACACCCTCAGGCGGCTGCGCGCCTGCTCCAGCATCTCGGGGCTTTGGTCCAGAGCCGTCACCCGGGCGCCGCGCTGCAGCAGCCGCGCCGTCACGGCGCCGGTTCCGCAGCCGATCTCGAGCACCTCGGCGCCGGGCGCGGGCGCCGCAGCGGATGCCACGGCTTCGTGCAAGGCCGTGACGCGGCCCAGGGTCACGACGCGCATGCCCGCGTCGTAGCGCTCGGGCGTCGCCTCCAGCCAGCGCATCAGGGCCAGCGAACTCATGGCGCCAGCGCCGCCGCGGCGATGCGCCGCAGCTCGCGGCGCAGGGCGTCGGGATCGAGGGCTTTGCTGTCCAGGAAGTGCTGGATCAGCAGCCCGTCGATGGCGCCGATCAGCGTCGCCCCGGCCAGCACGGGGTCGAGTTCCGCCGCGACCTCGCCGCGCCGCTGGCCCTCGCGCAGGACGTCGGCGAACTCGCCGCGGATCTCGCGGAAGAAGCGCCGGAAGCGCGCGGCGTCGCGCAGGCGCAGGTCGATGAACAGCCGGCCCAGCGAGGCCCAGTCTTCGAAGAGCGCCACGCAGCCGTCGGTCAGGCGCTGCACCCGGTCGAGCACGCTGCCCTCGCTGCGGAGGCAGGCGTGGAACAACGCGCGCTCGCCCGCCAGGGTCTCGGCCACCAGGTCGTGGAGCAGGGCGTCCTTGTCGGCGTAGTAGTGGTAGAGGCTCGAGCGGCCCATCCCTGCCGCGCGCGCCACGTGGCCCAGGCCGGTACCCGGCACGCCGTGGCGCGCGAATACCCGCCGCGCCGCGCGCCGGATCTCGCTGCGCTGGGCGGCGGCGTCGACCTGCTTGGGCATCGGACCTCCTTGGTCGTCACTGATGTCGATATCGACAGTATCGTCGATAACACACGGCGCAAGACCCTTGGCCGGGCGGAGGCGAGCTGGGCCTGGATGGGGATGCGGTCGTGCTCCCGGGCGAGAGCCAACTCCGCCACGAAGCCGCGCTGGACTCGGTCTGCGGCCGCGGGCCCTTCGGGCCCTTCTGTTTTGTGAGGAAGAACGAAGCGAGCGGCCGCTCGACACCACGAACCGGCGCGAGCGACCGGCGAGCCGTTCCGATTTCTGCGTTTTCAGGTGACCGTCGACAGTCGAGAGAGGTCCTCTCCTCGAGGCCTCGGCAGACGTGCTCGAAGGCGGCGGAAGCGGCCCTGGTCAGCTCTCCCGGAGCGCCCGGGTCGCACGGTGGCGAACGGCGTCGGTGTAGCGGGCCGGGGCCAGGAAGGTCAGGTAGAGCAGCGCGGCCTGGGCGAGCCCCGTGAGGGCGGTGACGAGTACGGCGAAAGGCGTGCGCAGCACGTCGACGTCGGCGAGCAGGAAGGCGATGTTGGCGAGGATGCCGAAGACCGTCACCCCGGCCGTCGAGGCCCACAGCAGGAAGCGGTTGCAGAGCACCGGATCCGTGAGACCCAGAGCGAGTCGTCGCTTCAGCAGGCCGTAGTAGCGCCACGACTCGGCCGCCGTCCAGGTGTAGGCGACTCCGTCGAGGAGCAGCACGAGCAGTCCGCTGCGGCTCGTTTCGGCGAGGGCCGCTCCGATGCCGCCCCGTGCCGTCACCAGGTAGGCCACCGCGAAAACGTGGAGGACGGAGAGGGGCACGGCGCCGAAGGTGAGAGCGCGCGCCCAGCCCGTGTCGGGCCGGAAGACCTTCCACGTGAAGAGAAAGATCATGAAGATGCTGGCGTTGAGCGCCGCGCTCCCCACCACCATCAGAACGCTGGCGGTCGCGACGCCGAGCAGCTCCTCGTTGCGGGCGAGGAGCATCAGCGGGTATGCGATTCCCATCATCAGCACGAACGAGAGGCCGAGCACCAGCTCCGAGATCTGGCGCGTGCGCCGCGCCAGGATGAGCAGCCGCACGCCCACGACCAGGGAGGTGACGAAGAGGGTCAAAAAGCAGATCCCGGCGACTCCTTGGATCATGCCGATTGCGCTCCCATCCATGTCTTCCTGGGAGTGGTCCTCGGCAGAACACCGCGAGTGCTTGAGCGGGTGTCTCGCTTTCTGTGTCGGGCCGGCTCCGGCGCCGGGCGCTGGGCGCTCGGGCCAGATCGCCGGGCGCCCGGACGAGCTCGATGCGGAGCCCGTCCGGGCCGAGGCGCTGCACGGCTGCGGGTGCCCGTGTAGTCGCTGCAGAACAGGGGTGTGCGAGCGTATGGCGGAGCGCCGCTCGCGGATCGAGCCGCAACCGGGGTCCGGGATGCGAATTCGCGCTGGATCCGGTCGTTGGCGAGCGATCTCCCGGGCCGCCTCGGTCGCCGTGCCTTCCGGACGCCGCTCACAGGCTTGCCGAGAATCGGCCGACGATGTTCGGAGACGGGCGGGAGGCGCACACCCTGCGCCGATGTCCTCGGCGGACGAGCTTCGGCGCTGCGTACGGCTTTGGTACGGCCGCCTCCGGATTACGGCTCCGGGTGTGCGCCTCCCGCCCGGCGGTGTGCCTGCGCCAGCGGCCGATTCTCGGCAACCCTCTCAGCTTGCGTAGCGCGCCGGGTCGAGGGCGACGGCGAGGCCATCGAGAGGTTCGCCCCGGGCCCAGCGAGCGGCGTTCGCGCGCGCTCGCTCGCGGAAGAGTTGCAGCGCCGCGCGGTCATCGAGCGCGCTCGTGTCGTGCCCGAGGTGCTCGCGCAGCAGCTCGACGCGCAGCGCACGCACGGTGGGCTCGTGCCAGAACGAGGCGTTCAGCTCGGTGTCTCCGTAGAAGGAGCGATCGGCCACGTTGGCCGAGCCGATCGTCGCCCAGCCGTCGTCGACCAGCGCGATCTTGGCGTGCACGTAGATGGCCTGGTGGCCGCCGCCAGGCACGTTCGCAACGAGTCCCGCCAGCAGGAAATGCTCGTGGTGAGCGAGGGCGGCAAGCGAGTCGATGAAATCCTGCGACGCCCCTTTCAGGCGCGCCGCGGCCATGTCGGGATGTGGTTCGGCGGGCGCCAGGAAGACCACGTCGACGCCGCGCGAGAGCGCCTCGTGCAGACGCTCGACGATCTCGGCCGAGGCGATCGCCTGGTCCTCGACGTAGAGGGTACGACGCGCCGCCTCGATCGCGCGCCGATACTGGTTCGCGACCGAGAACTCGCCGCCCGCGATGTCGAAGGGCACGCCGCCCGGCGCCGGGGAGTTGTCGCGATAGCGCTCGCGGCGCACCGTGCGCTGGATCTGCACCGGCACCTCGCCCACCGGCGGGCTCGCGACACACGGGAAGGTGAGCGGGGTCTGCACGCGCGCATCGGGCCAGCAGCCATCCGGCTCGGCCCGGTCGCTCGCCTCGTTCCAACGCTGCACGAAGTTGTGGTGCACGTCGGTCGCGGCCGGGCCGCGCACCTCGACGTAGACATCGTGGGTGCTGCCGGCTGGTGTCGCCGGGTGGCCGGGTGGCACCATCGACTTGCGCGCCAGGTTGATGCCGCCGACGAAGGCCGCCTCCCCTGCCTCCCCCGCGTCGACGATCCAGCTCTTCTGGTGCTGGCAATCGTTCTCGTGCGCCTGGTCCCAGCGCGCGTGCCAGCGCGTGTTCCGTTCGCGCAGGAGGCGCAGGTCCGCCTCGGTGCCGGCGAAATGCGACTCGGGACGGAACCGCGCCAGCAGACGGTGACGCCAGAAGAGGACCCGCACGTCGAGACCGCGCGCGTGCGCGCGGTCGAGGACGTCGAAGAAGCTCCCGCGTCCATCGGGCATCTCGAACCCCGGATCGACGAAGGCGACCGTCACCCAGATACTGCGCCGCGCCGCCTCCACCGCCTCGCAGATGCGCCGGAATGCGGGCTCACCATCGACCAGCGGTCGCACGGTGTTGCCCTTTCGCAGCGGGTAGGAGCCGGATTCGACGAAGGGAACGTGGGCGGCGTCTCGCATGCAGAGCTCTCCGACGCGACGAGAAGGACGAGGATACCACCTCGTGTCCACGCCCACCCTCCCGCGACGACGGTGCTGCTGCAGCTTGGCTGTCGTCGTGGCGCTTTGGTATACGAGACACCGGATCCGCCGACCAGCAAGCCCGGATTCATGGCTGTTCGGCAGACCCGTGTCCGGCAAACCAGTGTCCGGCAGACCAATGTCCGGCAGACTCGTGTTCGGCATGCCGGGACCGGAGAGGGGTGCTGAAACCATGCAGGCTCCCGAGGTCACGCGGCGCATCCATCGCGCCTTCTCGAGTCCGCGCATCGGGCCGATCGCGCGATGAGCGAGGAGCTGCGGGCAGCGATCGCGCCCTTCTATCTCCACATCAAGTTCGTCCACGTGCTGGCGGCCGCGATCTGGAGCTTCAGCACCTCGGTCGCCTGGGCCTGGTACCTGAAGCCGATCCTGCGATCCGCCCGCAGACATCCGGAAGACGCTTCACGGAGAGCGCGCCGCGACGATTTCATGGACCGCTTCGACCGCGGCGCCTCGCTCGAGCACTACGCCTTCGTGCTGCTGGTGCTCACGGCCGGCCTGATGCTCTGGGTCCTCCAAGTGGACCTGGCCCGCTGGAGCTTCCTCACCGCGAAGGCGTGGATCGGCGTGCTGATCATCCTCCCGATGGAAGCCTTCGACATCTATCTGTCCCATCTCGGCGGGAACAAGGCCCGGGTCCGCGCCAGCGACACCGCCGAGCGACTCGAGCAGGCGATGGACTGGCATTGGCGCTTCCTTCGCATCACCGAGCCGATCGTCATGATCCTCGTCCCGACGATGTTCTTCCTGGCGATCACCAAGCCTTTCTAGAGCGCCTCGCGACCGCGACCCGGCAGGACCGGATGCTGTAGGGGTTGCGGCGGCGCGGGATCCGAGAGGCGTCGCTCCGCCACCAAGGGCAAGACTGCGCGAACAGAAGGCACTCCCGGGTCAGCCGGGCCCGAGCACCACACGCACGCGATGGGCGGCGCCGTCGTCCGCGAGCAGGATCGATCCCGTTCCCGCCGGCAGTGTCTTGCCGTCGAGTTCGAGATGGATCACACCCCGGCTCACGCCGCGCGGGTTCTCGACGTCGATGTCGTAGGACGCGGAGTGATAGCGAAACTGGATTTCGAAGCCGGGCCACGCGCGCGGGATGCAGGGGTCGAGCAGGAGCTCGGTGCCGCGCAAGCGGAAGCCGAGGATTCGTTCGAGACCCACGCGGTGCATCCAGCCGGCCGAGCCGGTGTACCAGGTCCAGCCGCCGCGACCCACGTGCGGAGGCTCTGAGTAGACGTCGGCGCACGCGACGAAGGGCTCCACCTTGTAGCGATGCGTGGCGGCGCGTGTGCTCGCACAGTTGATGGGGTTCAGGATCGAGAACAGCTCACCGACCTTGTCTCCGTCGCCGAGCATGGCGAAGGCGAGCACGGACCACAGCGCCGCGTGGGTGTACTGGCCTCCGTTCTCGCGGATGCCGGGCGGGTAGCCCTTGATGTAGCCCGGGTCGACCGGGGAGCGGTCGAACGGCGGGGTGAAGAGGACGATCAAGCCGTCGCCTCGTCGGACGAGATGTTCCTCGACGGCGGCCATCGCGCTCGCACTGCGCGCCGGGTCCGCCGCTCCGGAGAGGACCGCCCACGACTGGGCGATCGAATCGATCCGGCACTCCTCGCTGTCGGCCGAACCGAGCGGGGTTCCGTCGTCGAACCAGGCGCGTCGATACCAGTCTCCGTCCCACGCTTCGCGCTCGAGCGCCTGCACCAGGTTGGCCGCATGGGTTCGCCAGCGCGCGGCCCGATCGACCTCGCCGCGCCGCTCCGCGAGCGGTGCGAAAGCCATGAGGGTCGCGTGCAGGAACCAGCCGAGCCAGACGCTCTCGCCCTGGCCGCCTTCGCCGACTCGGTTCATGCCATCGTTCCAATCGCCAGTGCCGATCCGCGGCAGACCGCGAGCGCCGACGCCGAGACTCGTGTCGAGTGCGCGGGCGCAGTGCTCGAAGAGGCTGCCCTCCTCCTCGGCGATCATCGGCTGGAAGAACGCTTCGGCTTCGTTCTCGTGGAGCGCGGGCCCTTCGAGGAACGGGATCCCCTCGTCGAGGACCGCACGATCCTCCGTCACGTCCAGGTAGTGCGCGACGGTGTAGGGAAGCCAGACGCGGTCGTCGGAGATGCGCGTCCGGACGCCCAGGCCCGAGGAGGGCAGCCACCAATGCTGCACGTCGCCCTCGCGGAACTGGCGCGCAGCGGCCCGCAGCAGGTGCTCGCGCACTTCCTGCCGCCGCCCGACGACGAGCGCCATCCCGTCTTGGAGCTGGTCCCGGAAGCCATAGGCGCCGCTCGCCTGATAGAACCCCGAGCGGGCCCACACCCGGCAGACGAGGGTCTGATAGAGCAGCCAGCGATTGAGCAGGATGTCCATCGACCGGTCCGGTGTCTTCACCTGGACCGTGCCGAGGAGCTCGTCCCAGTGCCGTGTCACCGTGCCGAGGACACGCTCCAGATCGGCGTTGCGGTAGCGTGCGATCAGCGCACGCGCGTCCTCTTTCGACGCGGTTTCTCCGAGGAAGAAGACGACCTCGACGCGCTCGCTCGGCCCGAGTTCGAGCCGCGTCTGGAGCGCTCCGCACGGGTCGAGTCCAGCTCCGACCCGGTTCGACAGCGGGGCTCCGTCCATGAAGGCCGCGGGATGGTCGAGCGTGCCGTTGCGGCCGACGAACTCGCTCCGGTCGCCCGTCCAGGAGGTCTGGCGACCCGCGAGGTCGACGAAGGCCACGCGCTGCGCGAACTCGGTTCGCCAAGGATTGCGCGCGAACAGGGCGCCGGTCTCGGCGTCCATCTCCGTCACCACGAAGGGAGCCGAGGCGCCGCGGGTCGCGGCGAGCACCCACTCCACATAGGCGGTGACCGAGAGGCGGCGCCTGCGGCCCGAATGATTCACGATCGAGAGGCGCGAGATCTTGATCGGATCTTCGAGCGGCACGTACTGCAGGAGCTCGAGCGAGAGTCCGTGAGAGCGATGCTCGAAGCGCGTATAGCCCTGCCCGTAGCGGGCGACATAGGGCTCGCTTTCCTCGCGGATCGGCAGGGCCGTCGGGCCGAACGTCGCACCGTCATCCTCGTCGCGGACGAAGAGCACCTCGCCCGGCGCGTCGCCGATGGGGTCGTTCGACCATGGCGTCAGCTGGTTCTCGCGACTGTTCTGCGACCAGGTGAAGCCAGCGCCTTCGGCCGAGACCTGGAAGCCGAAGCACGGATTGGCGACCACATTGAGCCACGGCGCCGGTGTCCACTGTCCCTCGCCGAGGAACGTCACATATTCGCGTCCCTCGGCGGCGAAGCCGCCGAGACCGTTGAAGAACTCGAGCTCGGGTCTCGGGACTGCCGACGCCCACGGTCGGTCAGGCGGCGCGCTCGGCGCTCGGCGTGCGGGCGTGGGCGGCGCGGCGTCGAGACGTCGGACCTGTTCCGCCAGGCTCCCGCGGCGACTGAGGAGAACCGCTCGTGCCACGGTCTGGAGCAGGTTCCGGACCTCGATCGGGACCCGTTCGGCTCGCAAGACGAAGACGCTACCACGCGCGGGCTCTCCATCGTGTTGCGGGTGCACTCGCAGCACCGACTCGAGGGCGGACTGGAGATCGGAGCTGTAGGAGGGTGGCCGTTCGTTCAGGATCACCAGATCGACGGCCAGCCGTTTCATCCGCCAGTACTCATGGGCGCGCATGAGCTGCCGGACGATCTCCACGTCCGCCGCCTCGTCGATGCGGACCAGGACGATCGGCAGGTCGCCCGAGATGCCATGGGGCCACAACGCGGAGGGCCCGCCCTCCCCGCGCTTCTGGACCTCGGAGGAAGGCCGCAGCTTCGGATCCGAGTAGAGCACGTGGTTGGCGAGCCGTTGGAACAGCAGGGCCTCGTCGGGTTCGATGCCGAGATGGTGGAGCTGAACCTGCGCCTGGGTCCACGACAGCGTGGCCGCACGCTCGAACGCCGTCGCGTCCCGGTGTTTGTCGGCCAGATCGAGCGCATCGCTCCGAGAGGGTGCGACCATCGTCCAGAAGGCGATCCGGGCGGTTCCTCCCGGCGGAACACGCACGCGCCGGCGCAGGCTGAAGATCGGGTCGAGCACCGTACCGACGGTGTCGGAGAGGGGCCGGGCGTCGAGGACGGACATCGGCGTGCGGATCGTGCGGCCGCGTCCGAGGAAGCGGGCGCGGTCGGTCTCGAACTGCACGCCGCCGACGGCCTCACCCTCGACGACGGCGAGGTGCGCCGCCCAGACCCGCACCTCATCCGGTGAGCGCGGTCTTCGCGTCGCGAGCAGGGCGCCGACACCGGCGACGAACTCGGTCTGCACGAAGAGCTTGGAGAATGCCGGATGGGAGGTGTCGCTGGCGGCAGGAGCCAGGACGACCTCGGAATACGAGGTCAGCTCGATCTCTCGCGTGCGGGCGCCAAGATTCGCGATCGAGACCCGTCGCACTTCGGCGTCGTCCTCCGGAGAGACGGCGACTTCGAGAGTCGTCAGGATCGTCCCGTCGCGGCGGACGAACTCGACGCGATCCTCGCAGAAGGAAACCTCGTACTCATCCGCCTCGACCCCGCTCGGCTGATGCCCCGCCGACCACACGCGCCCGCTGTGGACGTCGCGCAGGAACACGTAGCTACCCCAGGCGTCGCAGGTGACGTCCTCGCGCCAGCGAGTGACCGCGAGATCCCGCCAGCGGCTGAAACCCGAGCCCGCCGTCGTGACCATGACCGCGTAGTCGCCGTTCGAGAGCAGGTGCGTGCGCGGTGTCGCGCCGTGCGGCGTCTTGAAGTGCCGCCGCAGCGGCAGCCCGAGCTCGCGCACCTGGGGAGCCGCCCTCACCTCCTCCGCCCGCGGCCGGGATACGGCGATGTCGCGCGGCGTGCGCTCCTGCAGCAAGAGTTCGCTCGCCTGGATCAGCGGGTCGGCATGAAACCGGGCGCGCATGGCGCCGTCGTGAAGGGCATTGGCGATCGCGACGAGCGTCATGCCCTGGTGATGGGCCATGTAGGCGCGAACGATCGCCACCGGCTCTCCCACGGGACGACGCGTCGCCGTGTAGTCTAGGGCCTCGTACCAGCCATAGCGGCCGGTGCCGCCCACCGCCGCAAGGCGGGTGAAGTTCCGCGCGGCGGCCGCGGGATCGACCATCGCCGCCAGCCCGGTCGCGTAGGGCGCGATGACCACATCCTCGCTGAGCCCGCGCTGGAGCCCGAGCCCGGGCACGCCGAAGTTCGAGTACTGGTAGGTGAACTCGAGATCGCGCGCGTTGTAGGCCGATTCCGAGATCCCCCACGGCACGTCGAGCTCGGCGCCGTACTCGATCTGGCGCCGCACGATGAGGCGGCTGGTTCGATCGAGAAGACTCCCGACGGGTACGCGCATCACCAGGGACGGCATCAAGTACTCGAACATCGACCCGGACCAGGAGATCAGCGCCGAGCCTCGATCCACCGGTGTGAGGGCTCGTCCGAGCCGGAACCAATGCTTCACCGGCACGTCGCCCTTGGCGATGGCGAGGAAGCTCGCCAGCCGCGCCTCGGAGGCCAGCAGGTCGTAGCAGCTCGGATCGAGCGCGTCGTCGGCGACGCGGTACCCCAGCGAGAGGAGCTGCCGGGCGGGGTCGTAGAGGAAGCGGAAATCCATCGCCGCAAACAGCGACGTCGCATGTTCGGCCAGCAGCGACAGGCGGCGCTCGAGCGCGCGCGCGGCGCGCGCGGAGTGCTCGAGGGCATCGGGCAGACCGTCCGGTCCGTCCTGTCCCGCCAGGCCGGTGAGGGCGAGCTCGCACCAGTCTGGGAGATCGGCCAGCGACGGGGATGCATCCCGCAGAGGTTCCAGCTTCGCCGCCAGCGCGGCGTCTCCTGACAGGAAGCGGACCCACGGCATCAAGGTATCGAGATCGCGCTCGTGACTCTGGATGGTGGCGCGGATCGCGCGCGCGCAGGCCAGCAGGTCGGCGGCCGCGTCGTGCTCGGCGCTCAGTGTCTTCGCGATGTCGATCACGGTGTCCGCATGCTTTGCCAGAGCCGCGAGCCGAGCCAGAACGCCTGCCGGCGTCGCCGCCGATGTCCCTGCCGGCGCTTCGAGCGAAAGCGCGAGGGCGTCGAGCGCCTCCTCGAGCTGCTTGCGGCTCACCGTCTCGGTCCCGAGGTCGTCCGCAACCGAGTGCAGCGCCTCGCGCATGAGAACCAGCGCGTCGCCGACGCCGGCTCGCCAGCCGGGATCGACTCCCGGCTGGCCGACCCTCTGTCGCAACGCACTCGCGAGAGCGATCAAGTGTCCGGCGAGGTTTCCGCTGTCCACCGAGGAGATGTACTTCGGGTCGAGCGGGTGCAGATCTCGGGTGTCGTACCAGTTGTAGAAATGGCCGCGGAAGCGCTCGAGACCCTCCATGGTCTCGAGCGTCGCGCCGATCCGATCCACGGCTTCGCAGGTTCCGATCCAGCCGAAGTCCCGGGCGGCGATCACGGAGAGCAGATAGAGCCCGAGGTTCGTCGGCGACGTCCGGGTCGCCAGGACCGGGTTCGGATCTTCCTGGAAGTTGTCCGGTGCGAGTGCGTGATCTTCTGGCGTCACGAAGGTCTCGAAGAAACGCCACGTGCGACGGGCGACCTGGCGCAACACGGCTGCATCGGCGGCGGAGACGACCCTCGGGCCCGAGATCAGTGGCGGGCGACTGCTCCACAGGGCGAGCGCCGGCGCCGCGAGCCAAAGCGCCAGCCACGGCGCCGCGAGCGCGAGCGAGTCCGGCGCGATCGATCCGATGAGGATCACGACCGATACGGCGAGCGCGACCCCTCCGGCCATTCGCCGGTAGAAGCCGCCGAGATCGAGCCGCTCGCCCCGCGCCGCTTGCGCCGCGGTGACCCACTCGAGCATCCTCCGGCGCGTCACGAACAGTCGAACGAGGGTCCGCACGATCGCGTCCCCCATCAGCCACGCTTGATGGGCCAGGAAGGCGACGCGAAAGAAGATCTGCGCCAGCGCGAGGACGCTGTCCGCGACCAGCGATCGCAGATGGCTGCGCTTCGAGATCCCGCGTCGCCGCGGCACGATGCCGGCCGGCAGCGGAAGCAGCGAAGGAAGGGCGATCGTCCCGAGCACCCAGAGTCCGATCAGCCCGGCGGGTATGGACGGCAGCAGGAAGGCCCCGCACAACGTTCCGAAGAGCGCCGGCGCCGACAGCGTTCGGCGTAGGTTATCGAACATCTTCAGCCGACCGAGCCACGGGATGGTGGTGCGAATACGATCGCCGCTCATCGCCCGCCGCCGGCCGAAGATCCATGGGAGCAGCTGCCAGTCACCGCGCGCCCAGCGGTGCTGCCGCACGGCCGCGACGTCATATCGCGACGGGAACTCCTCGACGACCTCGAGGTCGGAGACGAGGCCCGCCCGCGCGAAGATGCCCTCGAGCAGATCGTGGCTGAGCAACGTGTTCTCCGGAATCCATCCGGCGAGGGCGGCCTCGAAGGTGTCGACCTCGTAGATCCCCTTGCCGCTGTACGAGCCTTCGCCGAAGAGATCCTGATAGACGTCCGAGACGGCTGCCGCGTAGGGATCGATGCCGCCGGGTCCCGAGAAGACGCGCTGGAAGATCGAGCCCTCGCGTCCGATCGGCAGAGACGGCGTGACGCGCGGCTGCAGCACCGCATATCCCTCGACCACGCGTCCGCTCCGCGCGTCGAAGCGCGCGCGATTGAGGGGGTGCGCGATCTTTCCGACCAGGCGCTGGGCGGCCTCTCTCGGCAAGCGCGTGTCGGCGTCGAGGGTGATCACGTAGCGGACGCCATCGGGCACGCAGGGTGGGCGCCCCCCGACCGTCACGAAGCTGGTGTCGTCCGCGCCGCGGAGCAGTCGGTTGAGCTCGTGCAGCTTTCCGCGCTTGCGCTCCCATCCCATCCACATCTCTTCGCCGGCATTCCAGACCCGCCGGCGATGGAGCAACAGGAAGCGTTCGCCGTCCGGGGCCGGACCGTGTCGGCGATTCAGGGCCTCCATCCCACTCACGGCCGCCGCGAGCAGCTCCTCGTCACCCGGCGCGCTCTCGCTCGCGGAATCGATCCAATCCGACAACAGCGCGTAGCGAAGATCGCCGTCTGGACTCGCGAGATGGTGGACCTCGAGACGCTCGAGCTGCTCGTCGAGCGCGGCGTGGGTGGTCAGCAGGGTGGGGACGACCACGATCGTGCGGAGTTCTCTCGGCACGCCCTGGCGGAGCGCGAGGCCCGGCAGGGGGTCGGGACCGAACCAGCGGGTGATCCCGTGGTTGCCGAGCGCCACGGCCGCATCCGTGGCCGGGATCACGGCGAGCAGCGCCAACAGCCAGAGCGTCGAGCTCGGCGCCCCGTGTTGGGCGGCGGCGAGCAGAGCAAGCGAGAGGATCACAGCGCCGAGAGCCGCGATCACCCCGCAATAGACCACGATCCCGCGGCGCGGCTCGACGCGCCGCAACCGGCGCGAGAGAGGGACGCGACAGCGGAGCTCCCTCTCGAACGCCCGGCGTCCATTCGCGATCAGGTGGAAGCCGGGATCCCGCTCGCGCGGCGGAAGCTTGCCGTCGTCTCCGGCGCCGCCCGCGACGCGTCGAGTCGCCTCGAGCGTGAGGCGTGCGATCGCGAGCTCCGGCTTTCTCGCCCAACGCGCGAGCTCCTCGATCGCGTTCCGATAGCGATCGCGCGTCGCGAAGTCCATCTCGGCGAAGTCGCTTCCGGCGCGGAGCGTCGCATCGACGAGGCTCACGCTCTCGAAGAACTCCACCCAATCGAAGGCCGACAGCAGGCGCATGCTCGTGATCGCATTCCGGACCGTCACGTTCATCGCGCCCTGGCTCTGGTGCTCGCTCCGAACGATCTCGTCGGCGGTCGTCCCCTGTACCGCCAACCGCTCGTCCAGCCATTGAAGCGCCGGCGTCACGGCGGGGTCCTGATCGCGCAATCGCTGCACGAGCTGCACGGCGAACGCCGCCGACAGCGGGGCTTGCTCGAAACGCCGCAAGACGGTCGCCGCCACCTCGGGCTCCCGGTTGCCGGCGCCGAGCAACCGATCCGCTACGAGATCGGCCTCCGCGCACGCTTCCCGGTCGATCACGATGCGCTCGGCGGCTCGCCGTACGTTCTCCACCAAGACGATGCGCAGGGTGATGGCCACTGCCCAGAGCTCGCCGATGGTGAGCGCATCCACTCGCTGATAGGCGTCGATGAAGCGTCGCAAGGGCTCCGGCTCGAAGAGGCTGTCACTGTGCGCGACGAAGGCCCACGCGAGGCCGAAGACGCGCGGATACCCTGCCAGCGGGCCGGCTTCGAGCTTCGGGAGCTGGCGGTAGAAGCCGCGCGGGAGATCGGCCTGGATCGTCCGGATCTGCTCCTCGACGACATGGAAGTTGTCGACGAGCCACTCCGCCGCCGGCACGATGGCGCGATCGTCGTCGATCGCCTCGACGACGGCTCGATAGGCGTCGAGCAGCACCCGGCCGTTGTCCCGCACCCGCGCCACGAGCGGGCGGCCCTTGCCGGACACCGTGGACTGCGCTGCGGCCAGGCTCGCGGCGTGCTGTTCGAGGCGCTCGACGCTGAACAGCTCTGCACGAATCGGCGCTTCGATCTGGCGGAGGAACTTCGGAGAGCCGCCCAGGGGCCTGAGCCGCAGCGATTTCAGTAGACCCACTTTTCCCCTCGCGAACGGCTTGCCGGCGGCCCGCAGGCGCGGCCTTGCATCGATCCAGAGCCGATGATCGTGTCAGGAACGCCGTGCCACGTGCCCGGAACGTCGTGCAAGGATGGGTCCCCAAACGCAGACCGCGCAGAACGCAGGCGTCTGGATCGTAACCGATCCTCAGACCGTTCCCTCGACGGCACGAGGCCGCTCCGTCGAGGAAACCGTCCGTGTTCGCGGTGAAGCGAAGGCGGCGTCTCCCGGCGCGCGGGTCGTCATGCCTCGAAAACCCGGTGAGGAACCTCCATGCCCCTCATCAATGTCGTCATCGCGCTCGTCGTAGTCGGAAGGTGAGCGAGCGACGGATCGACGGGTTGCGGAGAACGGCGCGCGCCGAAGCCGGGAATGCGAGCCTCGCTCGCTACGCCTCGCTCGCTACGGCCGGGAGCCGCGGGGCTCCGGACCGGCCGGATCTAGCGGCGCGTCGCGATCAGGCAATCGGCCGTCGTCCTGAGGCGCCGCAGCTCCTCGAGTTCATCATCCTCCGCGACGAGGAGGTCGACGTTCCTCGTGAGGATCTCTTTCACGATGCACTCGTAGGCCCGACGATCCTGAACGCGCTGGCCCACGTAGAACGCCGCGCGGCCGGTGCAACGATCGAAGCGCTCGGCGAGCGAACCCCAGGTCATCTCAGCGCTGCGCGAGTGGCGGCCGAGCGGAACGTCGAGCCACGAGGTCATGGGGTCCACCGTCACGAGTTCGATACCCGAAGGAGATCCTCGAGGTCCCACGGCTTCGGGATGAAACGAGTCACACCGCACTCGGCGAATTCTCGCTGTCGGTCCAGACCGCTCGTCCCGATCAACGGGAGATCGGGCCGTACCGATCGCAGCCGCGGCACCAGGTCGGCCACGGTACCGTCGGGCATGTGGAAGTCGAGGATGGCCAGATCGACGTGCGGATCACGGTCCAGGAGAGCGACCGCGTCTTCGTGCGTGCCCGCGGGACGGCAGATCGCTCCGGCCCGGCCCAGCAGGCACGCGATCGCGTTCCGGAGCAGCGGGTCGTCGTCGACGTACAGCACCCGCCTGCCACAGATTTGCGTGCGACCAAGCGCTGTCGCGATCTCGGGGGCGTCGTGAACCGTGCCTACTCCTCGCATGGCAACGAGGATGGCGCCGCCCGAGCACGGAGAACATCCTCGGGATGCGGTAGACCGCGCACCGAGATCGAGGATTCGAGATCGCGGCCGGCCGGCGCCTCAGGTCCCCTCAGGTCGCCTCAGGAATCGAGCGGCGTCAGGCCCTCGCGGACGGCGTACTTGGTGAGGTCTGCCACACTGTGGATGCCCAGCTTGCGCATGATGTTGCGCCGGTGCGTCTCGACGGTGGTCGTCGCGATGAAGAGTCGCTGGCCGATCTGCGGCGACGTCAGCCCCTCGGCGAGGAGCTGAAGCACCTCCCTCTCCCTCGCGGTGAGCGGCACGCTGGCGGAACCGGTCGCCGGGTCCGTCCCGCGGATCGAGGACGCGACCACCGCCTGGGTGACGTCGGGGCAGAGATAGCTCTTGCCGAGGCGCGCGGCCTCGAGCGCCCGGCGAAGGTCGTCGTAGGCGTTGGCCTTGAGCACGTAGCCGCACGCGCCCGCATCCAGGATCGCGCGCACGTAACGACTGTCCGAATGGCTCGACAGGGCGATCACCTTGACGGCAGGACACTCGGCCCGCACCTGACGAGTGGCCTCGATCCCGTTCATGTCCTTCATGGCGATGTCCATCACCACGACGTCCGGACACAACGTGCGCGCGAGCCGCACGGCGTCTCGGCCGGTCGCCGCCTCTCCGACCACCTCGACGCCCGCCTCCCGTTCGAGGATCGAGCGCAGCCCCTGCCGCATCAGCTCGTGATCGTCGACCAGCACGAGACGAGTGGTCATTCTGAACCCCCTTCGTGCGCCCTGAGAGGCATCTTCACCACGACGCGGCTGCCCGCCTGGCCCGGACCCGATTCGACCGCGAGGTTTCCGCCGAGATGCGCGAGACGCTCGCGGAGTGCGAGGAGTCCGAATCCGCCGGGACGGGAATCCGGAACCCGACCGAAGCTGCTCCAATCGGCGGCGCGGTCGAACCCGACCCCGTCGTCCTCGACCGCGACACACGCCATGCCGCCTTCACTCCAGATCCGCACTCGGGCCCGGTCGACACCGCCGTGCTTCGTCACGTTGATGAGGAGCTCGCGGAGCGCCCGGAAGAGTGTGATCCGCGTGGTTTCGTCGAGCTCGAGCTCCGCTCCGTTCGCGACCTTCACGGCAAGACCGAAGGTCCGCCTCAGGTCGTCGGCCAGCCAGTGCGCGGCGGCCCCGAGCCCGACGTCGTGGAGCAGAGGAGGGCTGAGCTGGAAGCTCAGGGACGTGATCCGGCGGCGTATCTCCGCGAGCAGCTCCGCCAGCTCCCGGAAGTCTCCGCGACACTCGCCTGGCGCGGCGTCGACGAGCGCACGAAGCTTGATCGAGGCCAGCGTGAGCAGTTGCCCTGCGTCATCGTGCAGGTCGGAGGCCAGCCTTCGGCGCTCCTGCTGCTCCGCACGGGCTGCCGCCGACGCGGCTCTCTGCAGGGCGCGCTCCGCGCCGCGAAGCTCGGTCACGTCGAGCAGCGCCAGGTGGAGCATCCCGTCGGCCCCGAGGTGCCCCGGGGCGACGATCTGCATGTCGAGCGCGCGCCGATCGTCGAGCAAGAGCCCGATCTCGAGGCTCCGTCGTCCCCGGCCGTCTGCGAGGACGCGTCGCGCGAAGTGCCAGCGGTCCTGGTGCAACTCGTCGACGAAGCTCGAGAACTTCCGGCCGATGAGCCGCGCGGGCGGAAGCCCCAGCAGCTCGGAGGCGCAGCGATTCGCCACCACGATCGCCCCGTCGAGATCGAGCGTCAGGTATCCGATCGGCGCCGCTTCGTAGAGCTGGCGGTAGCGCGCCTCGGACGCTTCGACCGCGAGCTGAGCCTCCTCGAGCTGCTGGTTCTGGATCTCCAGCTCGACCCGGTGCACCTCCAGCTCGTGGACGAAGCGACGGATCTCGTCCGGCGTCAGCCCCTCGAGATCGACCGCAGCGCCGCCCGCCAGGCGGCTCTCCGCGAGCTTTCGGATCGAGGGCGGCCGTCGCGACTTTCGGGGTCTCGCGCTCATGTTCCCACGGCGTCCTCGCCGCCCCCCGCGGAGGCCTGGCCTGCGTCCAGGATGCCGAGCACGACCAGGACCGGCGTCGCGTCGCCCGGCGCCGCGACCGGGCGCCCGCTCAAAACCATGCGCCTTCGCCCGAGGTGGGGAAACTCACATACGGCCTCGAAGTCCTCGAAGGGAGCTCCGTCGCGGAGCGTCGTCTCGAGGAGGCCTTGGAGGTCCGGGATGCTCCATTGGCCATCGCCCAGTTCGTCGACCCGCTGCCCCACGGTCGCCGCGGGCTCGACGCGAAACGCGTGGTAGAAGGAGCGATTCGCGCGCATCACCCGGAGCGACGGATCGAGGACGAGCAGCGGCTCGTGTACGGCGTCGACGATGCTCTCGGCCAGCGCGCGCGCTGCCTCGATGCGCTCCGCGCGCTTGGTCTCGGTGATGTCGATGAACGTCACCACCAGCCCTTCGACGGCGTTGCGCACGGTGCGATAGGGCCGGATCCGCACGGTGTACCAGACACCGCCGGGCGCGGGCACCTGCTTCTGGAACGGGCGAAGGCTCGCGAGTACGACCTCCGCGTCGGTGAGGAAATCGGGATAGTCGGGAAGGGTCGCGAGGTCGGCCAGCGGGCGCCCCACGTCGCTGTCGATCAGCCGCACCACGTTGCGGGCCTCGGGAGTGAAGAGCTTCACCCGGAGCCGATCGTCGAGAAAGATGATCGGGATCTCGATGTTGCTCATCAGGTTCAGGAGATCATCGTTCGCCTCCTCGAGCCCTCGGAGCTTCTCCGTGAGTTCGGCGTTCACCGTCTGGAGCTCCTCGTTCAGGGATTGCGTCTCCTCCTTCGAGGTCTGAAGCTCCTCGTTGCTGCTCTGGAGTTCCTCGTTCGCAGCCTGCACCTCCTCGTTCGCCGAGGCGAGCTCCTCGTTGGCGGCCTGGAGTTCGGAGACACTCACCTCCAGGTCCCGCCGCACGTCCTGGAGCTCGTCTTCCAGCTGCGCCTGCGCGGGCCGGCGCCCTTTGGAGGACGCCTTGCGCACGCGGCCGCGGCCGCCGCTCCCAGCCGGCGCCGGCTCGAACGAGACCAGCAGCAACGGAGCCGGCAGGCGGTGGCCTTCGATCCGTCCCACGGTCAGACGTAGCGGCTGCCAGCCTGCGTCGGTCTTCACGCGGACGTCCTTGTCGACGGTCGTGGCGCCGGACTTCGTGATCTCGCGAAGCGCGGACACGAGCGGCGCCCGCAGGCCTTCGCGGGCCATGTCCACGACGTTCAGGTTGGCGCGACCCGAGGGAAGCTCGAGATAAGGACCGACGCGGCCATGGGTCTGCTGGATCTGGCCCCGGAGATCGACGACGACGGCTGGCGGGCCGAAGCGCTCGGCCAGACACGCGCGCAGCGTCTCCGCCAAGTCGAGCTTGAGTCTCTCGCCGAGCGGAGAACCGACATGAGTCTGTGTCGTGGGAATCCCTCCATGCGTCCAGCGGAGCGGCGGCCGAGCCGCGACGGAATCGTTGCGTTGAAAGAGCTTCCAGCGCTTGTCGAGCGTCGAGAAGAGCTCCGCCGATTCGCCGACGTGCTCGCTCGCGCCGAGCAGCAGGAGGCCGCCCGGATTCAGGCTGTAGTGGAACACGGACAAGAGCGTCTGCTGCGCGCTCGGAACGACGTAGATGAGGAGGTTCCGGCAGGAGATCAGATCCACCCGCGTGAACGGCGGATCGTACAGGACGTTCTGGACCGCGAACACGATGCGGTCGCGGAGATCCTGCTTGACTCGGTAGGCGTGCTCCTCCTCGACGAAGTACCGATCCAGGCGCCGTGCTCCGACCGCGCTCGCGATCGTCTTCGGATAGCGCCCGGTGCGCGCGGTCTGGATCGCGGAGGGGTCGAGGTCCGTCGCGAATACCTGGACGTCGAGGTGCTCGCCGAGGGCCTCGAGCACCTCGAGCACCACGATGGAGATCGAGTAGGCCTCTTCGCCGGTCGCGCACCCGGGCACCCAGACGCGCAAGCGGGACGCGCTCGCTCGCGCGGCGAGCAACGCCGGGATCCCCGAGTCGGCGAGCGCGCGGAAGGCTTCTTGATCCCGGAAAAATCCGCTGACGCCGATCAGCCAGTCCCGCCACAGCGCGTCGATCTCGTCGTCGTTCTCCTCCAGGTAGCGAGCGTAGTCGCCGAGGCGTTCGATGCGATGCAGGTCCATGCGCCGCTCGACGCGACGTAGCAGCGGATCGGGTTTGTACGCCGAGAAGTCGTGGCGCCCGCGCACGCGGATCAGGGTGAGGATTCGTTCCATCGCGCGCGACGCGGCTGCGGAAGGCTCGCCGCCGCGCGTCGTCGCGCGGACGGATCGAGCGTGCGCGGCCAGCCGTGCGGGCATCTCGCCGACGGGAAGGGTGAAGTCGATCGCATTCGCGGCGATCGCGCTGGTCGGCATGCTGCCGAACTCGGCCGTCTCGGGATCCTGCGCCAGGCACAGACCCGACTCCGCGCGGATCGCGGCGAGCCCGAGCGTGCCGTCGCTACCGGTGCCCGAGAGGATGATCCCGACCGCGCGGTGGCCCCGATCCTGGGCGAGGGCGCGAAAGAAGAAGTCGATCGGCATGGGCACGCGGCTCGGCTCGCCGATCGGCTCGATCACGAGCACCGCATCGCGCACCGCCACCGCCTGGCCACGCGGCACGACGTAGACGTGGTTCGGCTCGACCCGCGTCTCGCCGTCGATCTCGCACACGGGCATCGCGGTGGTCTTCGCGAGGATCTCCGCGAGCAGGCTGTGGCCGGTCGGCGCCTGGTGGCTCACGACGACGAACGCCATGCCCGACGCCGCGGGGAGCGCGGCGAAGAGGTCGCGGAGCGGGGTCAGCGAGCCGGCGGATCCGCCGACGCCAACGATCACCGGCGTGCGATCTGGGGAGGAGGCGGGAGCGGAGGCGGCACGACCAGAACCGACACTTTTATGCGCCGACCCGCCCGGACGCTTTGCGGCGGGCGCGTCGGCACCGGTCCGAGGGCCCGCCGAGCTCGGCGTGGCTCGCCGACTCTTCTTCTTGGCCGTCATTCGAGCATGTTATCAGACTGTTGTCAGACGAAGCGGACGCCATTACGCGATCCGCGAACGCCTGGCATCCGTCGAGGGGTACACGGCACCCGCAGCCAGCACCGCGGGGCAGGACCGCGGCCGAGCGGTGGAATCCCCACCTCCGGCTCGCCCGATACCGGGATTCATGGATGGCCCCCCCGGGCGCAGCCCGCGACAGTCGTTGGCAGGTCGCGATCGAGTTCTTGATTGAACCCGGAGCGAAGCGATGCCCAGGCTGGCCCCGCTCCTCCCGGACGATCGCGGCGACGCCCTGACGTCCCGCAACGCTCGCGGAACGATCCGGGGTGACGCCTGGGTTCCTCCGACCTGCGGGAGCTGGAGGAGCCAGGCATGACGAGAACGGTGCCGGGCGCAGCGGATCCGCGCGCGATCTCGGCGGCGGAATACGACGCGAGCGAGATCCGAGGCAGGCGCATCCTCTGCGTCGATGACGATCCGTTCATCCGGCGCGCGACGAGCGGTCTGCTCCGGGACGCAGGTGCGATCTGTCTCCTCGCCGGTACGCACGAGGAGGCAGTGGCGCTCGTAGGCGGCGAGTGGGAGCTCGCGCTGGCGATTCTCGACTTCCAGATGCCCGACGGCGACGTCGGACATCTGGTGAAGCGCCTGCGCACCGCGCGTCCCGTGCTGCCGTTGATCGGGACCAGCGCCGCAGACCGGCGAAGCGAGTTCGCCGAGCGCGGTGTGAGCCGGTTTCTCGACGAACCGTGGCAGCTCGAGGACCTCGTGCGAGCGATGAAGTGGTGAGTGCCGCCGATCCGCACTTTCGGCGCGTGGCACCCCTGGATCCAGGGAGGTCCGCACGTTCCCCGTGCGAGTAGCCTGTTCTCCTGCATCGAGAGGAACCCCTTTGAAGACAGCGTTGTTGGACTTTCTGGTGAACGCGACACACGGCGTCGCGAAATTGCTTTGGCATGGACAGGAACGGGGCGTATGACGGAGGAACACGTCCAGAACGAGCGAGCGGCCCCGGAAGAGGAGAATCCGGAGGCGGCGCCGGTCCAGTCCGAACGCGTGGCGCCGGTGACCTGGAAAACGTTCTCCGCCCACTTCGACCGCTGCTTCGGTCGTGCCTACGCCTATGCGAGTCGGCGCGTGAAGGACCAGGCGAGCTGCGAGCGCATCGTGAGCGAGTTGCTCGAGGCGAATCTCGACCTCCTCGTGGATCGGGACGACGAAGAGCAGGATCTCCGCCCGCTCAAGACAGCGCTGGATCGCCTGATCGGTCTGGAGCTCGCAAGGGGCCTGGCGGCGGGGCCGAGCGATTCCCGGGCGGCAACGTTCTACTGTTGCAGCGCATGGACCGCACGCACCACATCTACCTGGTCCCGGGCTTCCTCGGGTTCGCAAACCTCGGACGGCTCACGTACTTCGGACACGTGAAGCGGCTCCTCACCGAGCGCCTCGCCGCTTCCGGGCTCGAGCCGCGCATCCACATCGTGAGGACGTCTCCCACCGCCTCGCTCCCGGTGCGCGCCGCCCGGGTGGCCGAGGCGATCGATGCGACGGCCCGGCGCGGCGGGGCCCCGATCCATCTGATCGGCCACTCGAGCGGCGGGCTCGACGTGCGCCTGCTCACCGCGCCGGGGGTCGGGCTGCCGACGCCGCTCGATGTGGAGCGCCTGGCGTCCCGCATGCGGACGGTCGTCACGGTCGCGACGCCTCACCACGGGACACCGCTTGCGTCGTTCTTCACGACCCTGCAGGGCCAGCGGTTGATGCAGCTCCTCTCGCTCAGCACCATCTACGTGCTCCACTTCGGGCACCTGCCGCTCGCCGCTCTGCTCTGGATGGGAAGCCTGCTCTTGCGCTTCGGCAGCCTGGTCGTCGAGAGCGATCTGCTCGACGAGCTCTTCGGGCGACTCCTCGAGGACTTCACGGCGAGACGCCGCCGGGCGGTGCGGAACATGTTGCGCGACGTGGTGCGCGACCAGGCCCTGATGCTCCAGCTCACACCAGAGGCGATGGAGGTCTTCAACGCGTCGGTCCTGCAGCGCCCCGGCATCCGCTACGGCGCCGTCGTCACGCAGGCGGCACACCCGACCGTGCTCTCGACGTTCCGCATGGGGCTCGATCCGGCGGCGCAGGTGACGCATGCGCTCTACAGCGCGCTCCACCAGCTCATCGCGGCGGCGCCTCGGCGAGTCTCGCCGCCGCTGGCGCCCGACCAGGCGCGCATGCTGCGACGCGCGTACCGGGCGATGCCGTCCCCGGACGCGAACGACGGCCTGGTGCCGACGCTCTCCCGGGCCTGGGGTCCCCTCATCCACACCGCCGTGGCCGACCACCTCGACGTGCTCGGCCATTTCCGGGACGCGGCACACGCTCCTCCCCACGTCGACTGGCTCGTGTCGGGGAGCGGTTTCGACCGTGGGCGATTCGAAGCGCTCTGGGACGACGTGGCGCGCTTCCTGGTGGGCAAGGCGCGACGCCAGCCGCAGCGCCGGCGAGCGGCCGCCGCGCGTACCCGGGCGAAAACGAAACGAGGCCGGACGAAGGGCTGACCGCGTCGACGGGCCGCGTGCGCAGCGCAGCGGCGGGCTAGTCCGGCGCGGGCGCGGCGTCGACACCGGGGCGCGTGGGCCTGCCAGCCGGCGGCGAATGCGGCGGCAGCCGGGCGGGCTCCGCGGAGGCGACGAAGTCGACGACCACGTCGACGAACCGCTCGGGCGCTTCGCAGTGCGGATAATGACCCACGCCCTCGAAGATCTCGAGGCGGCTGCCGGGGATGGCGTCGTGGGCCGCACGGGCGTGACTCACCGGGATGAACGGATCCCTCGCGCCCCACACGATCAAGGTCGGGAGCCGAACTGCCCGGTGCAGCCGGCCGAGGGCGCTCACCGCCTGGCCACCGAAGTCGACCACGTCGCGCAGGTTGCGAAAGAACGCGCGGCGGTTCCTGGCGTCCGCCAGCGACGCGTAGCTCCGCCAGATCTCCTCACGGGCGGGCGCGGACCGCACTCCCGCGCGGCCGAGCCACGTGGCGACCCGGCGCCCGGCATCCCGCAGCTGCGGCGTGCAGAAGAGCGGAAACACCGACTCGAATCCGGGGAGGGTCAGCATCCGGAGGTAGAACGTGACCTCCCGGCCGAATCCGCCGCTGTTTACCAGGACCAGGCGCTCGCAGCGCTCCGGGAACTGATACGCAAACTGCATGGCCACTCCGCCGCCGAGCGATTGGCCGACGACGGTGGCCCGCTCGTGCCCGAGGGTGTCCAGCAGGTCGCGCAGCGTATTGGCATGGGCGCCGAGCGAGTAGTCGCCGCGGGGCTTGTCGGACTGCCCCTGTCCGAGCAGGTCGGGCGCCAGGACCGTGAACCTCTTGGCCAACGCCGGCATGACGTACCGCCACGTTTCCGAGCTGCTGGCCATGCCGTGCACGAGCAGCAGCACCGGCCCCTTGCCGGCGACCCGGTAGGCGACCCGGTTGCCGTCGATCGTGATCGTACGCGGCGTCATCAGCGCCGAGCCTGATTCCTCCGAGTCCGATTCCTCCGAGTCCGATTCCTCCGAGTCCGATTCCTCCGAGTCCATGATCTCAGCGTGTCCAGTGAGTGATCGAGTGACGGATACCGTAGGTGAGGCGGACGGTCGCGGCGAGGTTCCGATCCCGCAGAAGGCGAATTTCTTCAACGGTTCTCCCGAGAACAGGATACACTGAAACGCAACGTGGGAAGCGCGAGGGGCAGGCCGACCATGCGGTCGGGAAGGTCGGGAAGGGTCGAGCAGGCGGCGAAGAAGGTCGTCGACGACCTCGAGGATTCGCTCCGCGGAGTCGCGCTCTGCTCTGCTCCTGGGGTGGCGACGCACCGCAACGGCGGTGCGTTGCTGACGATACGGTTCCGCGGGACGCCGCCTCACCGGCGAAGGAGGAGTGGAATGCTCGAAACCATTGTGGTCATCTTGATCATTCTGTGGCTGCTCGGTCTCGTTTCCTCGTACACCATGGGCGGATTCATTCACGCCCTCCTGGTGATCGCGATCATCGTGATCGTGATTCGCGTTCTCCAGGGTCGAAAGCCCCTCGGCTGAGACGACGGGCAGCGGCGAGGCGCTCGGCCACCGCGGCCCGGAATCCGTGTTCCGCGCGGTGATCGGCCCCAGCCCGGGTGCGCGCGCGGGGCGCGCTGCCCCACACCGGCGCCGGTAGGCGCCGTGCCGGTCCGCGCGGCTGGCACATTCGGTGCAACGGAATCCTCTGACCGAGAAGGAGGACCCATGACCGCAAGCGCGCATCCGGCAAAGCAGTCCACGAAGACGACTCGCACCAAGAAGACGGCGCGAGCCCGAGCTGGTGCAGCCCCTCGCCGCGACACCCGCAAGCTGGTGGATCTCGTCCGCGAGGCCATCGACAACGGCGCTACCACGGTGGAGGAGATCCACAAGTCGATCGCCGCCCTGCCGCTCGACATCCTCGGCCGGCTGGACGGCTTCGAGGACCGGCTCGCGAACGTGCGCCGGATCCAGGACGAGTCGATCGACGCCGTCTACGACGTAATCCGCCGCGTGAACCACGAGGTGACCCGTCTGGCAGCGGATCTGCTCGAGGGCGCGCAGTCCAGACGGCCGCGCAAGCGCGCGCAAGCGCGATAGGAGGATCGCTGATCATGACGGGCGGAAAGACCGACGAGGCGAAGGGACGCGTGAAGGAAGCTGCCGGCGCCCTCACCGGCAACGAGAAGCTGAAGCGGGAAGGCAAGGTCGACCAGGTGGTCGGCAAGGCCAAGCAGAAGGTGAAGAAGGTGGTCGACAAGGTGAAGAATGCTCTCGGCTGAGCTGGCGCGCGCCGGCCGTCGCGCCCTGACCCTGACGCCCTGACCCTGAGGAGGGAAACATGACGCGCATTGCGATCGCATTCGTACTCGGGCTCTCGTGGGCGCTCGCCGCCTGCGGTGGGTCCGACGAAACGCAGGAACCCGCGAGGAAGACCGACGTCACGGTCGACAGTGCGCCCGAGGCGGGCGCACCGATCGGCGAGGCTCCTCGGGCGGAGACGCAGGCCACAGTCGAGAGCGCGGAACCCGGCGAGAAAGCGTCGGAAGAGTGACAGGCGCGGGCGAGCGGCTGGTCGCAGGTAGACGTTTCCCGGACGAGAATGAGATGACCCGATCCACCGCCTTCTCGCTGATCGCCATCGCTCTGGCGGGCTTCGGCATCTACCGGGCGCTCTATCTCCCCGGGATGCTCGTGGCTCCGCAGATCCCACTCCTGGTGGTCGTCTTCTTCCTGCAAGCGCTGTTCGGCATCGCCGCCGGGGTGGGGGTATGGCTGCGCGTGCGCTGGGCCGCACTCGCCATCGGCCTGCTGTGCGCGAGCATCGTCGCGGCATCGCTGATAGGAGTGATCCTCGGCTTCGTCGCCTTCTTCCGCGCCCTGTTGGAGGCCGCGGCGGCGATCGTCGTCGCCGTCCTCCTGATCGGAGTCCTCAGGCATCGAGACGACGCCGCACGGACCTCCGACGCCGGCTGACAGGCTTGCCGAAAATCGGCCGCTGGCGCAGGCACAGCGACGGGCGGGAGGCGCACACCCGGAGCCGTAATCCGCAGGCCGCCGGTTCGCCTCCACGCGAAGCGCCAAAGTCCGTCGGCCGAGGACATCGGCGGAGGGTGTGCGCCTCCCGCCCGGCTCCGAATCCCGTCCGCCGATTCTCGGCAACGCTCTGAGCGGCCCATCGCGCACCCACCCGAAGTGCGCGAGACGGCGCAGCAGCGCCTGCACGTTCTCTTGGAGCTCGGCCGAGGCCTTCCAGGGCGCTCGGACGAACGCGAGACGCGCCGGGTCGGGTTCGCTCACCTCTCGACAGGGATGATGACCCGGCTCGGGCGGGGCGCGGGCTCCTCAGCAGAACACGATCAGCAGGATGATCCCCGGGATGATGAAGAAGATGAACCCCAGGACGATTGCGATGATCTCCGTCGTGGTGTAGTGACAGCGACCGCTGTTCCCACCGACGGTGACGCCGTTGTCCGCGAGGCGCACGAGGCCCTCGAACTCGCGGGCCGCCTCGGCGGGGGTTTGTGCCTTCGCGACGCGCCCCTCGTAGCCGAGCAGCTTGCCATGGGCGTCGCGCAGGCTCCCGCTCCACGGCGCGAGCCGCCGCGCGGCGCCGAGCGCGCGGCGCGCCAAGTTGCTCGGGCGGGTAGCCAGCGCGCGAGCCTCCTCCGCGCTCGCTGCGGCCGCGACGAGGTCGCGGTAGCGCCGCAGCTCGGCGACATCGATCTCGCACGCGCAGTCCGGCAAACCCAGGACGCCCAGCAGCCTCTCGCCTGCCGCCGGCGGCGGCGCGTCCACGGGCGGAATCGTCGCGAGGGCGGGCGTGCTCGAGAGCGCCAGAACCGCCAAGGCGACGACCAGGCTATGGCGGCTGCCGCTCCGCTTCCTTGCTTCCGGAACTCGAGTGAACACGATCGACTCCTTCTGGTGTCTCTCCCTGAATGGGAGCGAGGTAGCGGCGCAGCCCGATCCTGGGCCCGGGCTGCGCCTCCTTGCCCCTGGCAGGCTACTCGGGCTTCACGGTGAGGTCACCGACCACGGAGCGCACCCCGTCCGTGCTGCGAGCGATGGTGAGGGCTGTCAGGCGGTCGGCCTGGCTCCGGACCGACCCCGTCAGGCGGGTGACACCGTTCGCCACCTCCACGTCGATGCTGGCGTCCGACAGGTCCTCACGCGCCTTCAGCCGCTGCTCGACGGCGTCCGCGACCTGCTCGTCCTGGCGCTCGACCGCGGCGGCCGACACGTGCGGCACGATCTGGAGGGCGTTCTCGACGCCCTTCACGCCGTCGACTTTGCGGATCTCCATCTCGGCCGTGCGCTTGGCGGCCTCCGTGGGCACGGAGCCGAAGAGGGTCACGGCGCCCCCCCACCGTGTCGACGTTGATGTCTCGAGCGGAGGTGTCTGGGTTGGCGATGAGCCGGACCTTCGCCTCCGTGGTGATCCAAGCGTCCCGCATCGACGCCGCTACGGGTGCCATGGGATCGCTCTTCGCGTCGCGCCAGATCTCGTCGTCGGCCAGCGTGTCCGGGCTCTCGATCTCGCTGGCGACCTGTTTCACGCCGGGCACCGCGCGCGCGACCGCGAGTGCGTGCAGGTGCGTGCTCAGCGTCGGTGCCTCCCCCTCCAGCAGCACGACGCCCTGGTTCACCGACTTCACGCCGATGCTGCTCTTCTGCAGGGCGGGATCCGCGCCGAGCCGCTTCTGGACCTCGGCGGAGAGTGCCTGGTCGGCTACGGCCATCGATTCCTGGCGGGGCTCGTCGACGACCTGGAGCAGATTGCGCACCTCGCGCGCACCCTCCACGCCGGCCGCTGCGCGCTCGGCTCGCGCCTTCTCGTCAGCGCTCGAGACGGTGCCGTGCAGCGTGACCTTGCCCTCGGTCGTATCCACGCGGACGGCGGTCGCGCTCACGTCCGGGGCCATGAGCAGGGCCATCTTGACCTTGGTCGTGATCCAGATGTCGGGTGCGTCCGCAGCGCTCGCGGGACTGGCGCTGGCCAACGCCGCCACGAGGGCGGCGCCGGTGATCGAGCGCACGAAGATCGAGACGATGGATGTCATGGAGCGTCTCCTGCCCCCTGCGACACCGTCGCGCGGGGGAGGTGGATGGTTTCTTCGGCCGCGGTCGCTACAAGCGGCCCAGCAGGAACAGCACGATCAGGACCAGGAGCACGGTGCCGAGGACTCCGCTCGGCGCGTATCCCCACTGTCGGCTGTGCGACCAGGGCGGCAGGACGCCGATCAACATCAGGACCAGGATGATGATCACGATCGTACCCAGGGTGATGGAACTCGCCTTCGCTGGCGTTGGTGTCCCTGCTCAGTGCAAGGACGAATGCAAGGACGATGCCAGGCAAAGGATCGTGCTACCGAGCCGCTGAGGACATCCCCGGATGTCGGCAAAGCGGCCCACTGGAACCGGCAATTCGTCGCGGAGGCGATCTGCGGGGCGAGCGCGCTGTTCGGCCACGAGCGAGGAAGCGTCGCCGGGACCACCGTGACGCCGTGGTTTCCGTCCTGCTTCTCTTCGGTGTTGTTTATAGTGGGTCTGGCAAAACCGATCCTGGACTCGCTGACCGACCCTTGGGGACAGGAGGAATCCGGATGTCGATCCGTATCACGATGGTCATGGTCTTGTTGTCCACGCTGCCGGTGGCGACCCGGGCGTTCGACTACGACGAGGACCTGGACGGCGACATTGCATCCTACGACGAGACCACGCCGACGCCGCTCGGGTCACTCGACACCGGCGCCAACATCTTGACCGGAACGGTGACTACGGAGACGGACTGGGGTGACGTCTTCTCGGTCGAGGTCCCGTCCGGACACACGATCACGAGCATCGACGTGGAGGTCTCCGAGCACACGGGCGACTTCAATGCCGGGACGAGGGTCTTCGAGACACCGGTCTACTCTAGCCTCGGAATCCATGTGTTTCCGGGCAACGGCTCCTACTCCTACTCGGCCATCCTGCCGCTCCCGGCGCCCGGCCCCTACGGGTTCACCGCGGCGATGAACAGCGTCAGTGACATCGAAAGCTATACCTGGCAGTGGACGATCACGACAGTGCCCGAGCCGGCGTCCGATGCCCTCTCGGTCACCGCCGCCGCGTTGCTCCTGCTCGGAGCGGGGAGCCGCAGCCAGCGGACTCGGGGCCTGGGGCGCCGATCCGCTCCGCGTGCGTTCGACTCCCCGATCGTCTGATCCGGGGACACGCAGCGGCGGGGCTCGTGCGGAGTGAGAGGCTCCCGAGGCGATCGCGTCCGGCGACGCGTCGCTGGCTGTGGCTTCGCGGGCCGGGAGAGCGGTATCCTCCCCCCGGTTCATCAGCGAGAGGCACATCGATGAGCGACGTTCAGATCTACGAGGGCGCTCTCGACCGTGGGCTCGAGGGTGTCGTCGCGTGCAGCACCGCGATCAGCACGATTGCCGGCTCCACGCTGCTCTACCGCGGCTACACGATCGAGGATCTCGCAGCGCACGCGACCTTCGAGGAGGTGGTGTTCCTGCTCTGGTTCGGGCGCCTGCCCGGCGCGGAGGAACTCGCGCGCTTCCAGCGTCAGCTCGACGAGGCGATGCCGCTTCCGCCGCAGTCCTTTGGCTGGTTCCACGGCCTGCCGACCGCCGTGCATCCCATGGACTTCCTGCACGCCGTCGTGGCAGGACTCTCCCTGCACGATCCGGACTCGAACGTACTCACGTGGGACGCCAACATCCGCAAGGCGGTGCGGCTCACGGCGCGACTCTCCACGATCGTGGCGGCCTACGACCGCGTCCGCAACGGACAGTGGCCGCTCCAGCCGCTTCCCGGCCGCTCGCTGGCATGGAACTTCCTCTACATGCTGCAGGGCAAGGAGCCCTCGGCGCGCCGTGTGCGCCAGCTCGACACCTGCCTGATCCTGCATGCCGATCATGAACTCAACGCGTCTGCGTTCTCGGCCCGTGTCACCTCGAGCACGCTCTCGGGTCTGTACTCGAGCGTCATGGCGGCGATCGGCACGCTGAAGGGGGAGCTGCACGGCGGAGCCAACGAGCAGGTGATGCGGATGCTGCTCGAAGTCGGTTCGCCGAAGCGACTCGAGTCGTACCTCGACGAAGCGCTCGCGGCGCGCCGCAAGGTGATGGGCTTCGGCCACCGCGTCTACAAGGACGGGGATCCGCGCGCCGCGATCCTGAAGCGCATGAGCGCCGAGCTCACCGCCGAGACCGGCCGCCCCGAGCTGTACGAGATGAGCGCGGCGATGGAAGAGTACATGCACGAGCGGAAGGGACTGATTCCGAACGTAGATTTCTACTCGGCGACCGTCTACTACAGCATGGACATCCCGATCGATCTCTTCACGCCGGTCTTCGCGGCGAGCCGCGTATCGGGCTGGTGCGCACACGTCCTCGAGCAGTATCAGAGCAACCGCATCTACCGGCCGCGCGGTCGCTATGTGGGCCCGACGGATCAGCGCTACGTACCGATCGAGGAGCGCTCGGGCGAGGGCGCGGCGTCGCCGGCGCGGTAATCCGCTCGCCGGCGCGGTAATCCGCTCGCCGGGGCGGGCGCCGTTCGGGGAGGCAAACGCGAAGGGCAGCTCCCCGCGAGACTCGATTGCGATCGCACCGGGGGACCCGTGTCTCCACGAAGTCGTTCCTCGAGCGCGTCGAGCCTCCCTCCGGCCGAGCGCGCCGGAGGAGGAGCGCCGTTGCCTTCGCGATTCCTCGGTGACCCGGAACCCGCGAGGGGCACGCAGGACGATACGACCACCGATGCGCGCATCGGCGGCGAACGCCGGACACCCGCCCGGATCGGACCGGCTACCCTGCGCGGGTCGAACGGAACGACAGATCCAGGAGGGTGCGACCGATGCATGCAGCACGAGTCTGCGCGGTCCTCGCGGTTCTCGTCGGGTCGGCTGCAGTGCCGGCAACGCCGGCGCGTGCGGCCGTGCCGCCCGCCGAGGCCGCGCGTGAGCTCGAAGGCCTCGGGCAGCTCGCCGGCAACGGCGTGAGCGTCGGCGGCCGCACGAGCTGCCACTCCACGACGACGGAGATCATCGCGATCCTCCTCGCCTTCCCGCTCTTCATCATCCCCGGCATCCTCCTGCTGTTCGTGTTCTGCTGAGCGCGCGGTGCACCGGCCGTTGCGTCCCAGGAATCGAGGCTCGGCGATGCTCGCGCCGGCGCTGCTGTGGCTCGCGTCCGCCAGCGCCTGCGCCGCAGACCCGCGCTGCGACGAGCCCGTGACGCCGATCTTCGCAATCCAGGGCCGCGGCGCCGCGGCCGCCATCACCGGCACCGTGACGACGCGCGGCATCGTCGTCGGAGACTACGAAGGACCAGCACCGAACCTGCGCGGATTCTACCTGCAGGACGTCCGCGGCGACGGCGACCCCGCGACGTCGGACGGCCTCTTCGTGTTCCATGGCAACGCCGACACCGTCTCGCTCGGACAGCACGTGCGCGTCACCGGAACGGTCGACGAGTTCCACGGCCAGACGCAGATCTCGGCCCGCACGATCGTCCTCTGCGGCCGCGCGGCCCCTCCCCCGCCGGTCGACGTGCTCCTGCCGCTCGCGTCCCCCGATGCGCTCGAACGGTTCGAGGGCATGCGCGTCCGACTGCCGCAAACGCTCGGCGTCACGGAGAACCGCCACGTCGGGCGCTTCGGAGAGCTGGTGCTGTCGTCGTCGGGCCGTCTGCGGCAGCCGACCGACGTCGTAGCACCCGGCGCGCCGGCCGCCGCGCGACAGGCGGCCCATGCCGTCGACCGCATCGTGCTCGACGATGCGAGCCAACGGCAGAACCCCGATCCGATCCCGTTCGGACGTGGAGGCGATCTGCCGCGCGCCGGCGACACCGTGACCGGCGTCGTCGGGATCCTCGGCTATGGCTGGGGCGGCGCACGCGCCAGTCCGAATACGTACCGGATCCGCCCGCTCGGCACGCTCGGTGGCGTGCTGCCGGCCTTTGTCGCCGACAACCCGCGACCACTTGCGCCACCGCCGGTCGGCGGCACCGTGCGCGTCGCCGCCGCCAATCTGCTGAACTACTTCGACAGCTTCGGAGCCGGATCGTGCCGCGGCGGCACCGGCGGGCGGGTGCTCGAGTGTCGCGGCGCTGATAGCGCCGGCGAGTTCGAACGGCAGGCCGCGAAGACCGTCGCGCTGTTGCGCGGCCTCGAGGCCGATCTGATCGGCGTGACCGAGCTCGAGAACGACGGCTATGGCGCCGGCAGCGCGATCTCGGACCTGCGCACGCGGCTTTCCGCGGCGAGCCCTCCGGAGCCGGCAGACGAGGAGACCGCGGCCGGCACGTGGGCGTTCGTCGACGTCGATGCCGGCACCGGCCGGACCGACGCGCTCGGCCGCGACGCGATCAAGGTCGGGATCCTGTACCGCCCCGCCATCGTCGAGCCGGTCGGCGCGCCCGCCGTGCTGCACGCCGGCGCCTTCGGCCGGATCCGTACGGCCTCCGGGACGACGCGCCGCAACCGGCCTGCCCTGGCCCAGACCTTCGAGGAGATCGCCAGCGGCGAGCGCTTCACGCTGGTCGTGCTGCATCTCAAATCGAAGGCCTCGTCCTGCGCCGACAACCGCAAGCCCCTCGGTCCGGACCCCGACACTGGAGACGGACAGGGGCATTGCAACCGCACACGAACCGCCGCCATTCGCGAGCTCACCGCGTGGCTCGCCGGCGACCCCACCGGCGCCGGCGATGCGGACGTGCTGATCGTCGGCGATCTCAACGCGTACGCCCAGGAGGATCCGGTCGCGGCGCTGCGCGCGGCCGGCTTCGTCGACGTGCTGGCCGGCCTGCCCGCTCGCGATGCGTACAGCTTCGTCTATGACGGCCAGTGGGGCCGTCTCGACCACGCCTTTGCGTCGGCCTCGCTGGCCACGCAGACGACGGGTGCGGCCCTCTGGCACGTCAACGCCGACGAGCCGCCCGTCCTCGACTACAACCTCGAGTACAAGAGCGCCCGGCAACGACGCACGCTCTACACGCCCGATGCGTTTCGCTCCTCGGACCACGACCCGCTGCGGATCGGGCTCGCGCTGTCCGGAAGTGAGTCACGGCCCGACGCGCCGAGGCGTTCCGTCCCCCTCCCCCGACGCCCGAAGCAACAGGAGCCCGCTTCCCGATGAACCCGACCTCTGCCCCCTATCGCTTCCACGCCTTCTCTATCTCGTACTTCTCGGCCAAGGTCCGGCCGGCGCTCCGTTACAAGCGCCTGTGGTACGAGGAGCTGCGTGCCGACCGGCACGAGGTTCAGCGCCGCACGGGCCTGGGGTTCATCCCGATCCTGATTACGCCGGAGGACGAGACGTGGCAGGACACCAGCGAGATCCTCGATCGCCTCGAGGCCCGCCATCCCGAGCCCCCGCTGCAGCCCACGACGCCCGTGCAGCGCGTCGCGACACGACTCGTCGAGCTCTACACCGACGAGTTCGCGTTGCTGCCGGCGATGCACTACCGCTGGGCGAGCCCGCTCGGTGCGGCCACCACGCGCGCCCGCTTCGCCGCGATGATCGGCGACGCCGCGGTCGCCGAGCGCACGGCGGACCGGATGGCCGCTGCCCGCATCCAGCTCGGCGCGACGGACGAGACCGGCTCGGCGATCGAAGCGCACACCCGAGATCTGCTCGCCGCGCTGAGCACGCATTTCGCTGCCCACCCGTACCTGCTCGGTGCGCGCATGTCGCTGGCGGACTGCGCGCTGATGGGTCCGCTGTACGGCCATCTCTTCAATGACCTGGTGTCACGCCGCCTGCTGCTGGAAACGGCGGTCCCGGTGGTCGGGTGGATCGAGCGTTGCCACGCGCCGGACCCAGCACGCCAGGGCGACTGGCTGACCGGCGATGCACTTGCCCCCGGCTTCCGCGACGTGTTGACGGTGATGGGGCGCGACGCCGCGCCGGTCCTGCTGGCGTGTGCACACGCGATCGAGGCCTGGGCCGACATGCGGCCGGACGACGATGGGCCGCCGCCGCGCGCGGTCGGAAGCGCCGCGTCGACACTGCGCGGCGTGCCGCTGCAGCGCGTGGCGCTGCCCTACACGCTGTGGATGCTGCAACGCGTGCTCGATGCCGGTGCGGCGCTGTCGCCGGCCGAGCGCACGGCGCTGGACTCCGCGATCGCCGGGACCGGCTGGGAGGCCGTGCTGGCGTACCGGCCTCGCCACCGGATCGGCAAGCGCGGCTTCCAGTTGGCGTTCGAGTCGCCTCGCCGCTAGCGCCGGCGTTGCCTGATGCGGCGGCACGAAGTCGGTCGAGGGTCCGCTCCCGAAGACGGGCGACGGATCGGCCGGCGCCGTCGGACGGATCGGAGTCAGCGGATCTGGATCTCGTAGCGGCGGCCACGCACCTCGACGACGCGCTCGATCTCGCGCCCGTCGACCAGGCGGACGAGCAGTCGGTGCGCGCCGGGCGGCAGATCCACCGCTCCCACCGGCGCCGCGCCGAGCGAGCGACCGCCCAGCTCGATGACGGCGCCGGGTTCTGCGCGGATCTGCACGGCGACGGTCCGCGGGCGCGCCGGCGTCGTCTCCGGCTCCGCCGCCGATGCGGTCGCGGACTCGGGCGGTTCGGCCGCCTCGTCGTGGCTGCGATCGGCGCCCGGCTCGGCGGTGGTGCTGCCGGCCGCCGGATCGGCTGCGCGTGCGGCTGGCCCGCCGTCGAGGGCGGCCGCCGGCACCAGCGGCTCGGGCGCGTCGTCGGGCGGCCGGCTCGACGGCATGACGTCGACCGGGGCGGTCGGTCCGGACAGCGGGGACGGCGCAACCGGCGCGAGTTCCGCCGCCGGAGACGCGGAGTCCGCCGGATCCGGAACGCCCGTCTCGTCGCTGGCGGCCCGCTCCACCGCGTCCGGAGCCGCCCCGGCCGAGCGGTCGCTGGGGCGCAGCGGGGGGGCAGCGGACACCGGCGGCAACTCGGCGCGCAGCGCGCGGGTCTCGACCGGCGGCGGCTCGAGGCCGGCCGGCCGCCGCGCATCGAGGAGCTGCGAAATCGCGAAGCCGGCGACGAAGCTGAGCGCCAGTCCGGCGGCGACTGCGATCCCGCGCCGCCGGGGTTGCTTCCGCACCGCACCCGCGACCGGCGCTGCTGCCCGCGTCGCCGCGGACGGCGGCGCCGGCTCACGCGGAAGCGCCGCCGCGGACAGGAGGGGCGGCGCGTCGAGGGAGTCGGGCGCCGGCGACGGGCGCTCCCGCGCCGCCGGCGCGAAGCCGCGCCCGCCGGCTCCTCGCGGCGACTCGCTGGCGCGCAGCGCAACGAGCTGCAGGTAGGCATCGGCCTCGGTCCGGTCCATGTCGGCGCCCAGCGACAGCAACTCGGTGTCGGTACGGAAGGCCAGTGCGAACTCCCGCGCGAGCCGGGGATCCGACAGCGCCAGCACGACGCGCAGGCCCCCGGCGCTGCGCCGCGCGAGGTCGAAGAGCCACATCTCGACCCGCGGTGACAGCGTGTCCGCGTCATCGAGCAGCAGCAGCAGCGGCCGGCTGGCTGGGCGCTGCAGCGCGCGAGCGAGCGCGAGCCGCGGGGTCCCCGACGGCGTCTCGCCGAGCGCCGCGAGGATCCGGGTGCTGAGCGCGTCCGGATCGGGGCCCAGATTCGACAGGTAGATGACGGAGAACGAGGGCTCCGAGCGCGCCGCGAAGACGTCGAGCAACACGGTCTTGCCGGCTTTCGCCGGACCACACAATACGATCAACGGCCGATCGACATCCGCCGCCCAACGCGCGAGCGCCGTCAGCACGCGCTCCGCGTCCGCGTTCGGCAGGCGGACGGCAGACGGAGTCCCGGGCACGCGATCTCCTTCCGGAAACGTCGCGGGACTGTAGCGAACCCCGGCGACCCCTCGCGCCCGGCACGCGAAGCCCGGCGCCGGCGGGCAGGATCCGGGTATCCTCGCCCGCGATGCGGGTCGCCGTCGTGGGTCACGTCGCGTGGGCGGAGTTCGTGCGCGTCGCGCGGCTGCCTCGCGCCGGCGAGATCGTCCACGCGCGTGAAGCCTGGGAAGGCGCCGGCGGCGGCGGTGCGGTGGCGGCCGTCCAGTTGGTGCGGCTCGCCGGCGACGTGTTGTTCCTGACGGCGCTCGGAGACGATGCGCTCGGGCAGCGGGCGGAAGCCGAACTGCGCGCGGCCGGCATCCGGGTCGCGACCGCGTGGCGACCCGAGCCGCAGCGCCGTGTCTTCGTCCACGTCGACGATGCCGGTGAGCGCACGATCACCGTGCGCGGACCGCGCCTGGTCCCGCAGCGCCACGATTCGCTGCCGTGGGACGAGCTCGCCCATTGCGATGCGGTGTACCTGACGGCCGCCGATGCCGCGGGCATCCGTGCGGCGCGCACCGCACGCGTGTTGACGGCGACGCCGCGCGCGCGGCCGGCGCTCGGCGACGCCGGCGTGCGCCTCGATGCGCTGATCGGCAGCGCCGGCGACACGAGCGAGCGCTACGAGGCCGGCACGCTCATGCCGGAACCGGACCTGGTGGTTCGCACGGAGTCCGCTGCGGGTGGCTCCTGGGTCCGCGCCCATGGCGCCGCGGGTCGCTGGTCGGCGGCGCCGGTCCCCGGCCCCGTCCTCGACAGCTACGGCGCCGGGGACAGCTTCGCCGCCGCGCTGACCTTCGCGCTCGCGACCGGCGAGCCACTCGACGCCGCGCTGGCGCTCGCCGCCCACTGCGGCGCTGAAGCGCTGACGCGCCGCGGCCCGTACGGCGACGCGCCGAGCCCTCCCTCCGCACGCTGACCCGGCGACTGAGAAGGCGCAGCGTCAAGAAAGGGGCCGGGTTCGTTCGTCAACTTTTCCTTCCGGAAAAGCTGACGAACGAACCCGGCCCCTTTCTTGACAAATTGCGCTCGCTGAGGCTCCGCCTTCCGGCGCTGGGCTGACGGGCTCGCGTGTCAGCGCGTGTCCGGCTCCGCGCCGGGCGCGCCGGCCGGCCGCTCCGCCCGCTCTCCAGCCGACACCAACGTGCGACGCAGTTCCGCCTCGCAGGCCGCGAGCTGCTGGGTCGCCTCGGCCCGCGCGCGGCGGCCCTCGGCCGCGATCTGCAGGCTCTCCTCGATCGTCGCGACGAGCTGCCGATTCGCGTGCTCCACCGCGTCGATGTCGAACACGCCGCGTTCGAGCTGCCGGCGGGTCTCGGCGTTCGCCGTGCGCAGCTGGTCGGCGTTGGCCGTGAGCAGCTCGTTGGTGAGATCACTGGCCGCGCGCACGGCGTGAGCGGCGGCGCCGGAGCGCAGGATCGTGACGGCGGTGGCCAGCTGCTGGCGCCACAACGGCACGGTGTTGACCAGCACGGACTCGATCCTGCCGATCAGGCCCTTGTCGTTCTCCTGCACCAGCCGCAGGCTCGGCAGGCTCTGCATCGCCACCTGGCGCGTGAGCCGCAGATCGTGCACGCGGCGCTCGAGATCGTCGCGGACCGCGCGCAGATCGCGCACGCGCTGCGCCGCGAGCACGTCGCCGGCCTGCACCGCGCGCTCCGCGGCCGGCCGCTGCTCGTCGTCGAGCCGGCGCAACTGCTCGACGCCGGCCGCCAGATACAGCTCGAGCATGCGGAAGTATTCGAGCGTCGTCGCGTAGAGCCGGTCGAGCGAGACGACGTCGGTCAGAAGCTGCGTCTTGTGGGTCTCGAGCTCGTCGCCGATGCGATCGATCTGGCGGCGCACTTCCTCGTAGCGCTGCAGGACGCGCGCAAGCGACGGCCCGCGGCCGAGCAGCCGTCCGAGCAGGCCCTGCCCGCGTTTCGGGTCGAGACGCGCCGGCTCGAAGCCGCGCAGCGCGCCGACCATGGCGCCGAGCGCGTCGCCGGCGCCCTCGGCGTCCTTGTTGCGCACGCCTTCGAGCAGGCGGTCGCTGAGTTCGGTCAGCTCCTGCTGCGCGCGGCTGCCGAAGAACAGCACCGAGCGCGGATCGTCGAGATCGATCTCGGCGAGCAGCGCATCGAGGCGCGCGCGTTGCTCGGGGCTCGCCGTCGCATACGACACCGGCCCCCCGGGCTCGGCGTGCGGTTGCTGCTCTCCAGTCGATCCGCTCACGTCGGGCCCTCCCGTCGGCCGACGCCCTCGCGCCGGAGCTGGTGCGCCAGCACCTCCACCTGGACGTCGAGATCCTCCACCTCGTCCGCCAGCAGCTTCTCGCGCTGCGCGGCGAACACGTCCTCGATCGTGACGAGCACGCGGCGAAAGCGCTCGTCGAGCTCGGCAGGCCGGCGACCGTGCGTACGCGCCCAGCCCTCGCAGACCTGCTGGGTGCCGTCGAGGTACACGCGCAGGAAGCGGCGGGCGCGGCGCAGGTGGCGCGGATCCGCCTCGACCCGCGCGACCATCTGGCGCGCCAGATCGGTGATGCGGCCGAGTCGCTGGCCGAGTTCTCCGGCGCCGAGCGCGGCGTGGGCGGCTTCGATGCGCGCGATCGCGGCCTCCGCCTCGTCGATCGCCTGCTCGACCTCGGCGGTGGAGTAGCCGTCGGCGCTCACCGGCGCCGGCTTGGCGCGGCGCGGGTCGAGACCGTACGCCAGCGCGAAGCCGGCGAATGCCGCGAGCGCAAAGCCCGCCGTCACCAGCGGCGGATGTCCGATCGAACCGCTCGCTACGGTGGCCGTCCCGGCAGCGAGCAGGACGCCGCCGGCCATCTTCCACGGACGCGGCGCGCGCGCGACGTGCCGCCGCCGCCAGCGGGCCTCGGCGCGCAGCCCGCGACGCGCCAGCAGCGCGCCGCCGAGCAGCAGCCCGAGCCCGAGCACGTGGGCGCCGAGCCGCGCATAGTCTCCGCGCAGCAGCGAGATCAACGACGCCGGCAGCAGCGGCAACGGCAGCACGTAGAGCAACAGACCGCGCGGCGAGAACGCCTGCCAGCGGCGACGCCATTCCTCGCCGATGCCGGCGAGGCCGTTCGCGGCGCCGGTGCGCGGTCGCGCCGACAGCGGCCGCGGTCGCACGAGCGGCGCGCGCTGCGTCATACGAACCCCGTCATCCGAAGATCGCCAGCACGAAGCCATGACACGATGCGAGCCCGGTCGAGGCGACGAGCAGGGCCGTGCCGAGCAGCCGCTGGCCGACGCGGCCCGGACGTGCATCGTCGGCCGGTCGGGGAATTCCCGGCCGAGGAGATCGTGCAGCGCGCCTCCCTTGCGCGGCTTCGATGGTCGAGCGAACCGTCACGATGCGAACCCCGGCGAAGGGTAGCAAGGGAAATTCCGGCCCCGTCGCGCGGGCTTCGTCCCGATGCGCAGCGCTCGCAGCGACACCGCCCTCATACAGTCCGGTTTCTGTCCCAATTCCTCGTCGACGGCGGCTGCGCGCCAGCTAAGCTCCGGGGCCTTTCAGGGAGGTTTCTCATGCAGGATCGAGTTTCGGATCAAGTTTC
>CAADGG010000009.1 GCA_900696485.1 uncultured Pseudomonadota bacterium | reverse complement strand
GTGCCGCCCTTTGCACCCGCTCGCAAGGAAGCAGGTGTAAGTAGACGTCATTCCTTGGGCTTCTTGCCCTTTCCCAAGCTGAGGGTCGCGGGTTCGAATCCCGTTTCCCGCTCCATACTTAGCCTGACCCCAGCTCGAAGGTTACGGCCGAGATACCGCCACGGCGCCGCGCAAGGCCGCCGGCGCCGCTGCTCCCCGATCTCGCGTTCGGCCCCTTCGCTTCGACGCATCCGTCCGTGCGGTGGTCGCTCTCCTCTGCGGGGAAGAGTCCGCGCGCCGTCGCCAGCGGAAGGAAAAGGCGCAGCGGATCGTCGCTGAGCTCCAAGAAGCCGTAGCGCTCGTATAACTGCTTGGCGTCATCGTCGAGCGCGTCCAGGACGATGGCGTGGGCAGCCACGTGCTCCGCGGCCTGGCAGATGCGACGAAGAGCATCCGAGAGTAGAAGCTCTCCGAGCCCTTGGCGTTGGTATGGTTCATCCACTGCCAGGCGACCGATCAAGGCAGTGGGAATCTGTGCGGGAAGATCTCTGCGGCCCCCCGGAATCCCACTTACATCGATCGAGCTCATCGACACGGTGAACCGCCCCGGGATTGCCGGAGGCTCCATCACTCGAGAGATGGGGTCATGGCCAAGACGAACAAGTTCTCGAAGGAGATCCGGGAGCGGGCCGTATCCGAGCCCGCCACCTCCACGGCGAGCTACGCATCGCGGCGCGATCGCGCGCACGGTTGCCGTTTCGCAAAGGCGTAGTAACCGGAACGCGAAACGGCCAGACAGCGACACAGGAGCCGCACCGGGTAGCTCGCCTTCTTCACGGCGATGAAGGCGAACCTCATCGACTCCCCTTGGTGAAGAAGGCCGTCGTTTTTTCATGGAGTCATCGCAAGTTCTCCAATTTCGATCGACCAGCAGGGCCTGGTCGCATTGTTCGTCCTAGGCTCCGTGTACCCGGCGCTGCGGCACCAGGCGCAGCTGCTCGTCACCGGCAAGAACTACGCCGAGGCCGCGACCGTCCTGCGTCGCGCGCTTCCTCGCGAGCGTCGAGCGGGCGATCCCGGCGGAGCAGACGCTGTAGCGGGCTCACCCCCGCCCGGAGAAAGCGCTTTCCCGGCCTTGCGATCGGGTGTATAACCACGGCTGATCGGTGTATGCGGGTGCCGTCCCCAGGCACCCGCTGGTCTCGGGGTGGCGGGAGTCGCCCGCGAGGCGTCGGCTCCGGGGACACGGGCAACCTACGCTCATGATCCGCCCGATCCTGCGCACGACGGCCGCCGTTGGCTCCGCACTGCTTGCCTGTGCGGCGGCGTCGCTGCCGGCGGTGTCGCGGGCGCAGCCGGGCCTTCCGACCGTCACCGTGATCTTCGTCGGCAACGCGCAGAGCGTCGGCGCAGTCGAGTCGGGCGACGTGCTCGTGAGCCTCGAGGAGGGCTTCGTACCCGGTCCCGTGCACTGCTTTTCAGCGTTCGGTGGCGCTCCGGCCTGCGGCTTTCCCGAGGGCCAGGCGTGCTGCGTGTTGCCCATCCCCCCGAATACCCAGGGCCGCGGGGTGGAGCTCCTGGCCACCGCCCGCCGCGGCATCGCCGGAGGCGCCCCGGGAGAGTTCGGCGGCTGGGGCGGGGCCTGCGCGCAGCCCGCGCAGCCGTGCCCAGTTTCACCCGCGTTCGGGGCGCGGAAATGCCTCGGCGGGGTCGATCGCCGGGGTGATCTGATCTCCGGGGTCTCGCGCCTGGACGACTTCGCCAGCTTTGGCTGCCACCTGATGCTTCCAACCACAGGGAACGTCGACGTCATCCTGCACTGGAACAAGTTCGACGACGGCCCCATCTTGCCGCCGACGTGTACCAACCTCCCCGTGTCGATGTGCTCGAGCCCGCCGTCCGACAGCACCGCGCAGCCGACGCCGGTGCAGTGTGGTGATCCGACGCTCGACGGCGTCGTAACGGAGGTCGATGCGGATGAGGCGCTGCGTGCCTCGGTCGGCGGTCTCTCGTGCCCGCTGAACATTTGCGACGTCAACGGCGACGGCGGCATCACCGCCGCCGACGGCCTGCTGATCTTTCGGCGTGCCGCCGGAGCCTCGATGGAGCCACTCGATGCGTGTCCCGTTCCGTAGCCTCGTGGCGCAAGTCGGGAGCGCGCTCGCCGCTGTGGGTTCGCTCGCGTGGGCAGCCCCGGCCGGCGCTGCGAGCTTCTGGGCCCTCGTCTCGTTCGACGGGGTCCCGCCCGTTGCGGTCGGTTCGGCCGACCTCGTGATCGATTTCGACCCGGGCGAGATGACGCCGGTGTTCGCCGGCGAGCTGTTCTCGACGACGGAGATCCTACCCGTGCGCTGCACGGGTCCGCCTCTTGCTCCGTGCGCGACCGCGATCGGAGCCGGTCCGGATCTCGCTGCTGCCAACGCCGTTTCGAACACGCAGATCCTGGTGGGCGTGCTGGCGCTCGACGGCCTCGCGGCCGCCGGAGACCTGGTTGCGATCCCATTCGACGTGCAGGACGGCGCCACGCCGGCCGCGACGCTGACCGTGACCGGCATGACGGGCGCGACGGCCGTGGCACTCGTGCCGGCGCAGCAGCCATCCGTGAGCTTGCGCTTCGCCGTGCCCGAGCCGGGCGGTGCTACGGGCGCAGCCGCCGCGCTGCTAACGATCCTTGCGCTGAAGAGGCGCTCCGTGCGCGGTGTCACGCGATGACCGCTGTCGCCGGATCTGCTCGCGAGCGCGATCGACGTTGCCCGTTGGTGTCGGCCAGGCGGGAGTTGCCAGAAATGACTTCATCGGACTCGTAATCCCGTGTTAGAGCCTACGTTCAGCTCCAGCTTACAGGCCGGGCATGCGACCTTTCCTCGGGCGAGAAACTCGTTGAGTTCGGCAGTTTCAATTCTGGGTCTCGCTCCCGCCTCTGGAGCGAAGTCTCTTGAAGTATGAAGGCGCCGCCGCGGATCAGGACGTCGCCCTCGCGCCTGGAAGCGGGAGCAAAACCAGCTCGGATCCTCCCTGTTCACACGTCGAGAAGTCCGTCTCGGACCGACTTCTCACGCACCACATCTGGCGATCGTCGAGTGATGCCACAGCTGGCCTGAGGTCCAGGTCTCCGCAATGTCACTTCCCGCGAGCATGACCCAGGCTTCTCACGAGGATGACCCAGGTCCGTTGGCCATCGGGTTTTCATAGCACGAGTTGAGCTCCCTAGGGTGTCCTCCGCGTGGGCGCTCGGCTCGGTCGGTGACGGGGGAGCGGCTTTGCCGCCCGTTTTTCTCCTGGCCGCTGTCGTTTGCGGAAACTCTCGCCCTCGATGACGAGCTGATAGGCGTTGTGGGCCAGCCGATCGAGGGCGCTCTGCGCGAGGATGGGATCGTCGAAGAGGGGGATCCACTCGTCGATCGTGCGGTTGCTCGTGAGCACGGTCGAGCTGCGGCGATGTCGCTCGAGGATCACCTCGTACAGATCCGTCGACTGCTCGGCCGTGAGGCGACGCAGTCCGAAGTCGTCGATGATGAGCAGATCCGGTGCCAGGAGCCGCCGCAGCGTTTTCTCGGTCGAGCGATCGGCACGCGACTGATGCAGCCACTGGAACATGCGGTCGGCGCGCAGGAAGAGCACCTGATGACCCGCACGGCAAGCGGCATGGCCGAGGGCGCTGGCGAGGAACGTCTTGCCGACGCCGACGGGTCCGAGGAAGATCGCGTCCTCGTGCCGGTCGAGGAAGCCGAGCCCGAACAGCTCCTTTACGCAGTCGCGATCGAAGGTCACCGGCGCGTCCCAGTCGAAGCCTTCGAGGGTCTGCTCTTCCTGCGCGCCGATCGACCTCGTCCTGCAGGACGAGTTCGAGGAAGTCGAGTTCAGGGAGTTTCTCCTTCTTTGCGTACGCCACCCGGTCGGGCAGGGTCGCGAGCAGGCCCGAGAGCTTCAGGCGTTTCATCGCGGTCCTCAGTGAGGGGTTGATCTCCATCCGGTTCCTCCTTGGGGGTGTGGGTGAAGCTGTCGGCCGCGCGCAGGAAGCGCGGCGGGAGGAGCACGAGCTGCCCGCACGGCGGATCGGGCTCGGCTGCACGCTCGAACTCGGCTTCGAGGATCTTCTGGACGCGGCGCGTGTTGTAGAGCTCGAAGTACACGGCGCGCCGGCAGGCGGCATCGACCCGGGTGCGGCCGTATCGGTTCGCGAGGCGCAAGAGCTGCTGCGCCTGCCGCAGCTTGGCCCAGGGGAAGTCGCCCGCGAGCAGCTTCTCGAGGAAGCGTCCGATGTGCTCCCCCTGCCGTCGCCCCTCGCGGATCAGGGCCTCGGGGTCGCGACGCGCGTAGGGCGCGAGCTCTTCGGGATAGTCGGCGTAGTCGGTCGAGCGATGGCCTTCCTTCATGCGCTTGTGCGTCTTGACGCACAGGCCATCGACGTAGATGCGGACGAGCTTCGAGTCGCCGCGCACGCTGACGCGCTTGCCCACGTGCCGCGTCGGCACCGAGTAGAGCGCCTTCTGGAACTGGACGTGGTGATCCGGGTGGACCTTGGCCACCGCCCACGAAGGCGGATCGAAGCGCGACGCGACGAGCGGCTGGAGGGCTGCGCGCTCTTCGTTCTCGAAGACCGCCAACGGCCGCTGCCGAGTCGTCCCGTGCACCCGCTGGCCCGCGACCTCGAGGCACCAGCGCTGGGCCTCGCGCTGCACGTGATCGCGGTCGCGCCACGTCTCGCCGCGGAAGAAGCTCTCGCGCACGTACTGTACGTTCCGCTCGACCTTGGGCTTGCCCGTCGGGTGGCGCGCGACGGCCGCATCGATCACGAAGCCGCGGTGGCGCGCGTACTCCTCGAAGGTGCGCTGGAAGACGGGGTCGTAGCGATCAGCCTTCGTGACGGCCGCCTTCAGGTTGTCGAGGATGACCCGCGCCGGCACGCCGCCGAAGAACTCCCAGGCGTCTTCGAGACCCTCGAGGACGTCATCGAGCGTCTGGGACGCGCAGACGTGCAGGTACTGGTGGCGGCTGTGCGACAGCGTGACGAGCAGTGCGTAGTGGACGCGGCGCCGCTCGCACGCGGGATCCCACACGAACCCAAGTCGCCCGAAGTCGACCTCGGCGACCTCGCCGGGACGCGTCTCGGCCATCCGAACGGTGTGGCGGCGGCGCTCCCCGAAGCCGCAGTGCGCGACGGCATAGCGATGGAGCGAGCTGTAGGGGACATCGACACCGCGCCGCACCAACAGCTGCTGCACCTTGCTGAGCTTCAGACCCCGGCGCTCGTCCTCGGGCGCAAGCCACTCGCGGATCTGCTCGCGGTGCGCAGCGAGCTGGGCCTCACTGGGCCCGGGCGACCCCTCCGCGGGCACGGGCCGCAGCCGACGGGTGACCGCGCGGGCGAGGACTTCATCCGGCTCTGGCCCCGTCGGGTCCCAGCCGAGCTTGCGTGCCAGCGCCGTGTATCGCCGCACCGTCTTGCGCGTCCGTCCCGTGACGCGCCGGATCGCCGCCTGGCTCTCGCCGCGGTGCACGCGGCGGAGAACCTCCAACACCTCCCACATGCCGATCTCCACGTAGGCCATGCTGCGCCCCCCTTCGGGGCGCAGCATGGCCGGAGACGGCCGCGGGACGAGCCACGCACCCCCGGGCGGGGGGTGAGTCATGCTCGTGAGAAAAACACTCCTCAGCCTGGGTCATGCCCGTGAGAGAAACGCGGTTCCAGGTGGGTCATGCTCGCGAGAAATGACACAGAGCAAGGGTGATTCCATTGCAATTTCAGTAAGATAGCCTCGATTCGACGCAACTCTTCCCAAGCTGAGGGTCGCGGGTTCGAATCCCGTTTCCCGCTCCACACTTAGCCTGATTTGACCAGATGTTGCGAAGGCTCGGAGACGGATCGAGACGTTCGGAGACGTCGGAGATCTGCCTCCACCGGGAGCGCGTGCGGAGCCGGCGGACGCGATCCCAGGAGCGGGTCACGTTGCGCTCGTCGAGCGGCGTGCCGGCCTCGGAGCAGGACACTCAGGGCGGCGTCGCCGGCCAGCCGCGGGCCAGGCTTCACGGCGCCTTGCCCACATTCCTCGTGATCAACGGCCGCGCCACACTCACGATGCTGGACGCAGGAATCGGACCGAAGTAACGACTGTCCCAACTGCGCTCGCGTTGGACGCCGAGCACCCAAACCCCGCCGTCGCGAACGACGCTGCGACCGAGTGGAAAGAGTTCGAGATGGCGGCCCAGGCTGTCCAAGAAGAGTCGCTGCGAGCGATCGATGACCCGGCCGTTGAGCGCACGGCATCGCTCCTCCGTTCGACCTCGAGAAGCGAGCGTGCCTTGGAGGCAGATCGGCTGAACAGGGTCGCATCGGGCTCAGTTCCGCAAGGGGAGCCTTCAGGTCGCAGCTGGTTGGCTGTTTGAGGCGAGGAGAGGCGACCAAGCGTCGCCGGCGACCCGGGGGTGCCTCACCTCAACCCGTTTCGATGGGGTGTCGGCTCTTCCCAAAGGGATGTTGCACTGGCCCGTGACTCGCCAAGTAGGCGCGCTCGAGAACGAGTCCGTCGCCCCATGCCATGCGGGACCGGAACATGTCTCGATACTCTCGTCGCAACCGGATATGGGCTCCACCCGGAAGCTCGATCTGGTGGAGCAGGGCGTGCGCAGCGCTCTCACTGGTTGCCGCCCGGGCCTGTCGGCGGACCGGGTCTCCGGCTCCCACCAGGACGCCGATCCCCAGCGTCGCCGCGGCAATCGCCCACGCGAGCGCGAGCCGTCGCACTGCCATTCCGTCGGCCTCTCTCCCGTGGGTTTGGGGAGCGCGCTCCTGTTCTGCGAGCTCCTGCCTGGAGCAAGAGAGCAACCTTCGTGCCGCTGCGCGGGAGCGGCGAGAGTGAATCGCGGCCTCTCACTCCGCGCCCGCGATGACGAGGGCGCCCGAGATCCAGGCACCTGTGGACGCCAGATAGGCAGTGGGAGCGCCGGATGGAAAGGGAAGCCGGTGCTGCGCGACCGAGTTTAGGCGTTCGGGATCTGGTCGTCACGTCTCTCGACCCCGTCGGCGGGCCGACGCGCCTGGATGGTCTTGACGACATCGACGTAGACGTTCTGCTCGACTTCGATCTCGAAGCCGGCGCGAAGCACGTTGGCGACGGTGTCGCGATTCATGTCCGGACCCCAGCGACGCACAAGAGGCGTCATCAGGTCCTGCAGGATCGCGATCGGACCCAGGCGGCTGCGGACGTGCTCGAACATGATCAGGGCGCCGCCGGGTTTGAGACAGCGGCGCAACTCGCGCAGTCCGCGCACGGGATCCGGCACCGAGCAGAACGTCGAAACCGACGCGATCGTGTCGAACGTCGCGTCAGAGTACTCGAGCGCCCGCACGTCCATGACCTGCAGATCGAGTCTGCCCGGATAGGCCGCTGCACGAGACCGTGCGATCTCGATCATCCGGGGGCTGATGTCGATTGCCGTTACGGTCAGGTCCGGCGGAAAGTAGCGAAAGTCGTTCCCCGTTCCGGCAGCGACCATCAAGCAGCGTCCCGTCATCCTGGCGAGCAGGTCGGCCTTCGCAGCCGCGAAGCGGCGCTCGTCGCCCCAGGTCATCCAGTCATAGTTGCCGCTGGCGCGATCCCACTTGGACTGGCAGAGGACAGACTCGCGGGGGACGTCCATCATCCGTATCCACCGACGCCGGGATCCCGGAGCACGCGATCGTAGAGCCGCACGCCGCCCGTCACGACGGCGCCGAAGACGGCTCCGACCATCAACGCGTTTCCGAGCGGGCCGGGCGCGTGCTGCATGACGTCGCGCATCGCGAAGAGCATGCCCCCGTACATCCCGATCAGCCCGCCCGGCACCATGACGTGGAACAGGCCCAGAAGCGGAGCTGCGGCCGCGCCAACCGCAACGTGCACGATCATCCCGGCGCCCGTACCGATGAGTATGGCCAGCACCATGTCGAGATCGGGAGCCACCACCAGGCGTACGGCCGCGGCCGTCGCGGCGCCCGTCAGCCCTCCCACGACGTAGTCTCCGACGGCGAGCACAACGCGACGACGCGGGTCGACCTCGGCCGCGCCCTGGTTCCTCATGACGAGCACCCTTTCGCGCACGTGGCGCTCATCCCGCTTGCATCCTCGCCGTCGGAGTCGTGGCTGTCGCCGTGCCGGCCGTGCGGACGTCAGTCAGTCGGCGCGGCGTAGGTTCCACGCGCAGGCGGGGCGCTGCGGCGCTCGAACGCCGGCCGCTTCCAGTTGCCGTACATCCCGGGGCCCGCTCACCGGCGACGGCGGGAGATCTCGTGTTCGGAACGAACTCCCGGGAGAACGCCGTTCCCGGCTTCGGTGCCAGCGACCGTGGGCTGTCCTGCCCCGTCTGCACCGCCCGTGCTTGCGGGCTCTTGTCGATCGGGTGCGGCCCAGAGCCTTTCTGATCCCACGCCGCATGGGCCATGAGCGGAGCCGCGAAGACGGCCGCTGCAAACGCGGCGGCTGCGAAGGCGTGGCGAATGGCGTGCATGGAAGACTCTTTCGTCGTTTCGACCCGGAGCGGACGAGAGTCGCCGGCGCCCAGATCGGTGCTTGTGCGGGAATACGCACGGAACCACCGTATGGTGACAGCGTGACGCTGATCGAACTCAGCGCTCGGGCATGCGGATCACGCCGATCGCGAGAGCAGCCAGGGTTCGCGTCGTCGCGCTGCCGATCCACGAGCCGACAGCCGGCCCGACCGCCGAGGAGGCAAGGAGCGCCCGCGAGGAGCAGGCGACCGACCGCCGCAGACCCCGCGACGAGGCCCAGCTGACCGGCACCACCCAGCCGCACCGCCGTCGAGGCGATGGTCCGATCGACCTCGGCGGGGGAGCGCATCGCGGATCTCGCGGCGGACGCCCTCGCTTCGTCTGGAGTGACAGTATTGCATCACCGGACACCCGGTATCCCGGTTCTGCGTCGCTGAGTCTCGGCGCGCTCTCGTGCCGAGGATTCAAGTTCCGATCGACGCCTGCGGGCGGACCAACGCATTCCCCAGACTGGGTCTCTCGACAAGAGGGTGGGGGTGCAAGGAGCGCGCCACACTTCCTGACGGGGTCGTGCCGAACATGCGGCGGAACGTGTGCGTTAGATGTGCGCCATCCGCGAAGCCAGCCACCAGGGCTCCATCGGTCAACGAGGCGCCGCGGGCGATCTCCGCGACCGCGAGCTGCAGACGAGTCCAGAGGGTGAAGCGTCTCATCGCGAGACCCGTGTGCTGGCGGAACAGCGCAGCCAGCCGTTTTGGCGAGAGCCCCACCGCGTGGGCGATCTCGGCCGCCGCGATGCGCCCCCCCCGGCCGCGTGCGCCTCGATCCAGTCGATCGCGTTCCCTACCCGCGGATCGGGCGGGGACGCCAGGCAGGCATCGACCCCGAGCGCCCGTAGCATCGCGTCGCAGAACGCAGTTTCCGGAGCCGACAGCCGATCGCGACGACGACGCAGCATCCGCTATGCCGCAGCGGCTCCAGGGAGTCAGGTCATGTTACGGGAAGACCTGTGACGATGAGGCCCGACGGGACCCCGGCGAGGCGTATGGCTACAGCGATCGTGCGCGCATCGCCGGCTGGCCGGCGCAGCCCCCATGGCACGGTCCGTGCTGTTACTCTGGCTCTGGGTTCGGCAGCCTCGAACCCCGGGGAGGATGATGCGATGAAGGACCGTGGCGACGCGGAGCTCATGGCTCTCTATGCGGGAGGCAGCCGCGCCGCGTTCGAGGAGCTGTTCCGCCGCTACGAGGGGCGAGCCTTCCACTTCTTCCGGCGAAGGATCAGCTCGGATGACCGCGCGCACGATCTCTATCAGGAGCTCTTCCTGCGCCTGCACCGATTCCGGGATCGATACGATCCGGAACGGCCCTTCGCAGCTTGGTTCTTCCAGATCGCACGCCACGTTCTCTTCGACGAGCTGAGGCGGGGCCTGCGAAGCGCCGCCATCCCTCTCGACGATGCGCCGACACCGGCCGCCGACTCCGACGCCGAGCAGCGGATCGACTCCCGCCGAGAGCTCGAGCGAACCCTGGGGACGCTTCCCGAGGACGCGTCGCACATCCTCATACACGCCAAACTGCTGGGGCGCGACTATCGCGAGCTGGCCGTCGAAATGGGCCGGTCGGCAGACGCTGTGAAGCAGACTGCTTCGCGGGCGATGCGTAGGCTTCGGCTCGCGCGGGACTCGCCCGATTCGCTGGAGCCACCGGCGTCGCCGTTCCCGCGAGGTTCGTCACCGCAAGCCGGATGACGGAGTATTCACTGGTGTGCGGGAGATGCGAGGAGGTCGTCTCCGAACGTGGAGGTCTATGGTTCCACGAAGGGCGGCTCGATCCCTGCTCCGTAAGGGTTCCTTTCGCGCTCCGCTACGAACCCTCACCGTCGACGGCGAAGCATCGGAATCCGCCCTGTCCCTCGTTGGCACCGGACTCCGGCAGATCCGCCACGGCTCGGTTGGGAGGGTTTCGACCCGAGAAGAACAATGAAGAGGCGCACAATGGATCTCCCTGTCAGTCCTGACTCGTCGGCCGGCGCCTCGCCCACACCGACGGGACTCCGCGAAGGCGTGCGGGACGCGCTGCTCGCTTCGCTCGAGAGAGATCTCGATCAGCGAGGCGGCGCGACGCTCCGGCATTTGTTGGCGGCCGGGATCATCGGCGTCATCGGCGCTCTCGGAGCGACACTGCTCGTCGCTCAGCATCCCTTCGGACACCACGCGGGGTGGCACGAAATCGTCGTCAGTACAGTCTGGGCGGGGCTGCTGATCCTGGCGCTGACGTTAGCCTTCCTCCGGATCCGGATGCCTGGTCTCGGAATCGGCCAGGCGGCGCAGGTTGGGGTTCTTGCGCTCGGCCTCGCGGGAGTTTGCGGCTCTCTCTGCTCGGATCAGCACTTCTTGACTTGGTGGTCCGCGAGTCCGATCGGATCGCAGCTGTTCGACGCCGTCGGGCTCCCGGTCAGCGCGGCTTGCTTCGGCCTCGTCGCGACCCTGGCGTTTGCCGCGCTTTCGACGCTCGCGGTCGCGCGTCCGGCACGGACCGAACGCCTGCGCTCGGTGCTCCCCGCCGCCATGATCACGCTCCTGTTGCTCCCAGGAATCGCGCTCCAGTCCGTCGGGACGTCGCTCGACGTCTTCGTCTTCTGGCTCGCGGGGGTCGCTCTCGGCGCCTATCTCGGAGTCGCGGGGATGCTCGCGGGGCGGGACGCCGTGCGGCGCATGCGGCACTAGGACGAGCGTGCAGCCGGCGGCGACCCTCGAGGCCGCCATGGGAGGACGCGAGAGAGATGGAGGATGCCGGACCGTTGGAGGTCGCCGAAAAGCTCGTCGGCCTGAGTCGGGCGGACTGGAAGTACGCCGACCTCTACGCCCGCGCGGCCGAAGGTGCCATGGCCTCGCTGTGCACGCGGGAGCAATTCCAAGGGCTGCTCGGCCAGCGCACCCGGGTGAAGCAGCTGATCTTGGAACTGCAGCGGGCGATTCGGCGGGGAGACTGGACAGAGTCTGAGGAGCTTGCGGAGCAGGGCAGGGAGCTTCGGACCCGGATCGAGCGGGACCATCGCCTCCTCTCGCTCGGGGAGGTGATCTACGGGAGGAGGTCCCTCGATCCTCACGCGACGGCTCTAGCGCTGGCGGGTGTCGTGGCCCAGCCGGCACGGGTCCTGGAACGGGAGATCACCCGGCTCAGCAGTGATCTTCGGACCCTCGCCGGAATGGATTCCTTGCAGAGCGGATTCTACGAGCGACGGGCCGCGGAGTTCGACCGCATGATCGTCGATCTCCCGGAAGATCCCCCTGCTCGTGTCGATCCCACCGAGCAGCGGGAGGCGGCTCTCGACGCCGCGGACGGCGGAGATTTCGGCGCCGTGCTGCGGGTCGCCCGGAACGCCGCGCGGAGCGGCCGGGATCGAACTGGGCGCATCCGTGCACCGCGCCCCAGCTCGGCGTGGGTCGCGCGATTGGTGGAACCGATCCCGGCGGATGCCGTCGAACGCGCAAGGTGGCTGGGCCTCGAGCCCGCCGCGCTCGAGCCGAACGAGGCCTTCAACGCCTACTCGAGCTGCAGCTGCGCCGACCGTGCCGTCCTCCCCGCGTTCCCGCTGTCCGAGGAGCGGCGAGAACTCGAGGCCTGCACCTGCGGACACGCCTGCCCGCCTAACGTCGGAAAAAGCCTGAAGAACAGCCTCGATGCCCTGATGGTCCACCCATTCCTGACGTCCGGGGGAACGCGGTACCTGCCGTGGTTCGGGGCCGAGGCCGTTCTCGTGGAGTCTTTCCCAGAGGGCGAGCCGGATGCGCGGACGCCGCTCCTGGAGTCGCTGTCGCTCCCTCGCCGGCGAGGGCTCACACGTCTCGCGCTCGAGGATGCGTTGCTCTCGAAGGGACCGGTTCTGTGCGAGGACCTCGGTCTCGACCCGACCGCCTACCGGCTCACGTGCGTCCCCTTCGATGTCTACGAGCGGCTGGCGAATCGCTACGGCTGGGGCATGCAGGAGCTCTGGACCCACTTCGACGGCTACCAGCTGACCCGCGAACTCGAGCTCCAGGCTCTCGTCGGTGGCGATGTCCGCTATGGCGGGGCCGACGATCTGTGTGGCGTCGGGCGCGGCTATGACTCCGACCACATCACGGCCCGGTTCGCGATCGTGCGGCGCGACCGCTTCGAGGCGCGCGAGCCGCACGAGGCGGAATGAGGTCGGCGGTCCGGTCGCAGTGCCGGTTCACGGCCCGACACCGTCCCGCTAGCGCAGGGCGCTGCGCACGCAGGAAGCGGGCGCCGCCAGCGATCTGAATCAACTCGGTCACTTGCAGCGAGGGGGACGCGTAGTACCGGGGCAGCAAGGGGACGGGCCGTGAGATCATGATCGAGCGGGATCGAGGCGGCGGGCTCTCGCAGGCAGCGAGCCAATGGCGTCGGCGCTCGCGCGCGAGGTCGGCGTCGGTCCTGTTTTTCGTGGCGCGCGGCGACTTCCTCTGGACCAGGAGCCGGGCACCCGCGAGGGGTGGGGAGCGAGAACGGGACATGCGGGGACGCGTCGGAGCGCTGTTGCTTCGTGCGCTGCTCGCGGGGTTCGCCTTGCCTGTGGCGGCGGCCCCGCCGGCTGCCGCGGGCTCCTCCACCGTTTCGGAGACGGATCTTCTCGCGCAGCCCAGTCTCGAGCAAGTGGTGGCATACGCGCTCGAACACAATCCTGGGATTCTCGCGGCGCGCCTCGAATGGGAAGCGGCGAGGGCTCGGATCACATCGCAGAGCTGGTACGAGAATCCGACCGTCAGTTACACGCCCGACACCGGGACGATGGCGGAGACGCGTGCCGGGCCCCAAGGCAATGCCATCGAGGTGTCGCAGGCCATCCCCTTCCCGGGAAAGCTCACGCTCCGCGGCCGGATCGAGGAGGCGCGCGCCGACGCGACCTACCAGGTCTTCGAGGCGACGACCCAGGAGATCTCGCGCCAGGTCCGCGCTCGCTACGCGGATTACTTTCTCGCTGCCCGCTCGCTCGAAGTCAACAACGAGACCACCGATCTGACCCGCCAGTTCGCCGACATCGCGCAGGCGAAGTACCGGGTCGGTACCGCGGCGCAGCAGGACGTGATCCTCGCGCAGGAGCAGTTGAGCCGCCTGGCGACGGAGCGCGTGGTCTTCGAGGGGGACTCCGAGACGGCGATCGGTGCGCTGAACGCGCTCCTCGACCGCCCGCCCCGGGCTCCGCTCGGGCCTCCCGCAGACCTGGACGCGGAGCTGCTTGCCGTTCCGCTCGAACGCCTCGTCGAGGCGGCGGACCAGGAGCGGCCGGAGCTCCGCTCCCAGGACCACGTGGTCGACGCGAGCCGCCACTCCCTGCGGCTGGCCCGCATGGGCTACCTGCCCGACCTCAGGCTCACCGGACAGTGGACGGAAGTGGAGGGCGGGACGAATCCGACTTTTCGTCGCGACGGGAACGACATCTGGACGGTGAAGCTCGGTTTCTCCATCCCGCTCTGGCTGAACCGGATCGCTGCCGAGGTGGACGAGATGGACGCCCGGGTGCGACGCGAGCGGTCGCGTCGGCGCGACCTCACGAACCAGGTCCTGGACCAGGTGCAGCGGCAGTACGAGCGCATCCGCGTCGCCGCTCGCAATGAAGAGATCTATCAGGCGACGCTCATCCCGCAGACCACCGAACGCGTCGCGGCGGCGCGCGCGGGCTACCAGACCGGCGTCGTCGACTTCCTCACGCTGATCGACAGCCTGCGCTCGCTCGAGGAGGTTCGTCTCGAGCGCGATCGCGCGGTGCGTGACTACCAACAGGCTGCGGCGGATCTCGAGCGCGCCGTCGGCCAACCCCTTTCGGAGCTGGCTCCGTAGAACCGGATGCGCGTGCCATGAACGAGACCCTGACACGCGTAGCGCCGGCTTTGCTAGCAGCGCTGTGGATGGCCGCCCCGTGGCTCGCCTGCTCGGAGAGCCCGCCCGGTTCGGGTTCCAAGGCAGGAGATGCCGTTCCGGCGGGCGCCGAACGCAAGGTTCTCTACTGGAAGTCGCCCATGGATCCGACGTTCATCTCCAAGAGTCCCGGGAAGGACTCGATGGGCATGGACCTCGTGCCGGTCTACGAAGGGGAGGAGCCGGAGGGCCCGCCGGGAACGGTGCGGATCGACCCGGCCACGATCCAGAACATCGGCGTCACCACCGCGGTGGTCGAGCGCAAGCGCCTCAGCCGCGAGATTCGCACCGTCGGCCGCCTCGACTACGACGAGACGAAGGTCCGCCGCATCGCGCCCAAGATCGGCGGCTGGGTCGAAGACCAGCACGTGAACTTCCCGGGGCAGGTCGTGCGAAGCGGGGAGCCGCTGCTCGAGATCTACAGCCCCGAACTCGTCTCGACCCAGGAGGAGTACCTGGTGGCTCTCCGCTACCAGGACCGACTCCACGAGAGCACGCTGCACGATGCCGTGACGGGAGCCAACGATCTGGTGCGCGCAGCGGAGACGAGGCTCCGCTACTGGAACATCAGCGACCGCCAGATCGACGCGCTGCGCGCGCGCGGCGAGATCACGCGGACGATGGTCCTCCACGCGCCGTTCCGGGGGATCGTGGTCGACCGCATGATCCCGGAAGGCGGGTTCCTCCAGCCAGGGCAGACGGTCTACACGATCGCGGATATCTCCACGATCTGGGTCTACGCCGACGTCTACGAGTACGAGGCGCCGTGGCTACGTGTCGGCCAGCAGGCGACGATGACGCTCGCCTACCAGCCGGGCGTCACGCATCGCGGCGAGGTCACGTACGTGTATCCCTACCTCGACAAGAAGACTCGGACGATCCAGGTGCGCATGGAGTTCCCGAATACGCCGGGGCTCGACCTCAAGCCCGACATGTGGGCCAACGTGATGCTCGACAGCGAGGTCGCCCGCGAAGGGATCGCGGTCCCACTTCAGGCGGTGATCCGCACCGGACAGCGCGACGTCGCCTTCGTCGCGCTCGAGGGAGGTCGCTTCGAGCCCCGCGATGTCCGCCTCGGCGCCCAGGCTGGCGATGAGTTCGAGGTGCTCGACGGCCTCGCCGAGGGCGAACGCGTCGTCACGTCCGCGCAGTTCCTGATCAACTCCGAGAGCAACCTCCAGTCGGCGGTGCGCAAGATGATGGGTGGCGGAGGAGGGCCGGCGGCACCGATGGAGATGCCCGGGGAGAGCGGAGGAGCCAGGCAGGGAGAGAAGGCTCCCGGTCCGTCCGTCGAGGACTCTCCAGCGCCTGCTCACTCCGGACATGGCCCGGAGTAGACGTCGTGCTCGAGAAGATCATCGACGCCTCGGTGCGCAATCAGTTCTTGGTGGCGCTGTTCACGATCGCCGCCATCGGCGCCGGGATCTATGCCCTTCGGAACATCCCCATCGACGCGCTTCCCGACGTGAGCGACGTCCAGGTCATCATCTTCACGGAGTGGCCGGGGCAGCCGCCCCAGATCGTCGAGGACCAGGTCACCTACCCGCTCACGACCACGATGCTCGCCGTCGCCAACGCAAAGGTCGTGCGCGGCTACTCGTTCTTCGGTCTCTCCTTCGTCTACGTGATCTTCGACGATGGCACCGACATCTACTGGGCGCGCAGCCGGGTGCTCGAGTACTTGAGCTTCGTGCAGAACCGGCTGCCCGAAGGAGTGACGCCCGTGTTGGGTCCTGACGCGACGCCGGTCGGCTGGGTCTTCGAGTATGCCCTCGTCGATCGGTCCGGTCAGCACGATCTCTCGGAGCTGCGCAGCATCCAGGACTGGTACATGCGCTACCAGCTCCAGACGGTCCCCGGTGTCGCCAACGTCGCGACGGTCGGTGGCTTCGTGAAGCAGTACCAGGTGACGATCGATCCCAACCGACTGCTGGCCTACGACCTGCCTCTCGGCACGGTCGTGCAGGCGATCCGGCGCAGCAACAACGACGTGGGCGGGCGTGTCGTCGAGTACGCCGAAGCCGAATACATGGTGGAGGGGGTGGGCTATATCCAGAACGTCCAGGACATCGAGCAGATCCCCGTCGGAGTGGACGGTCAAGGTACGCCGATCCTGGTACGCGAGATCGCGGACGTCGGGCTGGGACCCGACATCCGTCGGGGTGCCGTACAGCTTGATGCCGATGGCGAGGCGGTCATCGGCATCATCGAGATGCGCTACTGGAACAACGCGCTCGCCGTGATCGACCGGGTGAAGGAGAAGATCGAATCGCTGAAGCCCGGCTTGCCGGACGGGGTGGAGATCGTTCCGATCTACGACCGCTCGGCGCTGATCGGCCGCGCCCAGGCGATGCTCCGCAAGAAGCTCCTCGAGGAGAGCCTCATCGTCGCGCTCGTCTGCATCGTTTTCCTTCTCCACTTCCGGTCGGCCTTCGTGGCGATCTTCACGCTGCCGGTGGGGATCCTGATCGCCATGACGATCATGTACTTCCAGGGACTCGCGGCGAACATCATGTCGCTGGGCGGGATCGCGATCGCGATCGGAGCCATGGTGGACGGTGCCATCGTGATGATCGAGAACGTCCACAAGCACCTGGAGCGCGACCGCGAGAAGAAGCCGCACTGGGAGATCGTCGTCGACGCGACCAAGGAGGTGGGACCCGCGCTGTTCTACTCCCTCGCCATCATCGCCGTCTCCTTCCTGCCGGTCTTCGCGCTCACGGGTCAGTCCGGGCGCATGTTCTCGCCGCTCGCCTTTACCAAGACCTATGCAATGGCGGCAGCCGCGGCGCTCTCGATCACGGTTGTGCCGGTGCTGATGGGCTATCTGATCCGCGGGCGCATCCTTCCCGAGAAGCGGAACCCGATCAACCGCTTTCTCATCTGGGTCTACCGTCCCGTGTTGCGGTGGGTCCTCCGTCAGCGCTGGGTCGTTCTGGGCGTGGCGTTGGCGTTCCTGGCGCTGACCTGGCTGCCCTACTCGCGTCTAGGGTCCGAGTTCATTCCGCCGCTGAACGAGGGCGATCTGCTCTACATGCCATCGCTCCTTCCGGGCGTCTCGATCACCGAGGCGCAGGCGGTGGCGCAGCAGACCAACAAGTTGATCATGACCGTGCCCGAGGTGAAGCACGCGCTTGCCAAGGTCGGCCGGGCGCGCACTCCCCTCGATCCGGCGCCGGTCTCGATGTTCGAGACCACCGTGATCCTGAAGCCAGAGGAGGAGTGGCGTCCGGGCATGACGATCGAGGCGTTGACGGAGGAGCTGAACGACCGGATTCGCTTCCCGGGCGTCACGAATGCCTGGACGATGCCGATCAAGACGCGGATCGACATGCTCTCCACGGGCATCAAGACGCCCGTCGGGATCAAGCTCACGGGGCCCGATCTCAGTGTGCTCGAAGAGCTCGGAAAGCAGGTGGAGCCCCTCGTCAGAGGCCTCGCGGGGACGCGGAGCGTGTACGCCGAACGGGTCGCGGGCGGCTACTACATGTCGTTCGTGGTCAACCGGATGGAGGCGGCCCGCTATGGCCTCGCGGTGCAGGACGTCCTCGACGTGATCCAGTCGGCGATCGGCGGCATGAACGTGACGACCACGATCGAGGGGCTCGAGCGCTATCCGCTCAACGTCCGCTACGCGCGCGATCTGCGCGAGAGCCCGGAGGATCTGCGCCGCATCCTGCTGGCGACCCCGACCGGCGTGCAGGTGCCGCTCGGCCAGGTGGCGGAGATCTTCCCGCGCATGGGTCCGCCGTCCATCAAGACGGAGGGCGCGCAGCCCCAGGCCTGGATCTACGTGGACATCAACCCGGATCAGGACGTGGGAGGTTACGTCGAGCGCGCCAAGCAGGTGGTCGCGTCGAACCTGAAGCTGCCCGCCGGATACACGGTGCAGTGGAGTGGCCAGTACCAATACATCCAGGAAGCCAACGCACGGCTCAAGGTGGTCGTGCCGATCACGCTGCTGATCATCCTCCTGCTGCTCTACCTGAACTTCCGGAATATGACTGAGGTTCTCATCGTCATGCTCTCGATTCCGTTCGCGGTAGTCGGCGGCATCTGGTTCCTGTGGCTCCTCGGCTACAACATGAGCGTAGCCGTGACGGTCGGATTCATCGCACTCGCTGGCGTGGCGGCAGAGACCGGAGTGGTGATGATCATCTACCTCGATCACGCATTCGAAGCGAGGCGCCGGCAGAGTCCTCGGATGACTGTGCAAGAGTTGTACGACGCCATCATGGAAGGAGCGGTCGAGCGCGTCCGTCCGAAGATGATGACCGTCACTGCGATCATTGCCGGCCTGCTTCCGATCATGTGGAGCAACGAGACGGGGGCCCGTGTGATGAAGCGGATCGCGGCGCCGATGATCGGGGGCATGGTATCGTCGACCGTGCTGACGTTGATCCTGATTCCGATTGTCTACGAGATCTGGCGCGCGTGGCAGCTGCGACGCGAGGCGGCGAGGGAAGCTGCACCCTCCGGATCGTAGGTGCGAGCGTCCGGCCGCGTCTCGTCTCCGCTGGTGCTGAGCTGACGACTCTCCGGGCCTCTCGACGGAGCGTTCGCGGAGGTGGGGTCCGGCGACCTCACCGCTCAACGTCCTCGGACCCTTCCTTCGGCTGCTGGAGATCTCGAGGGGCTTCGCAAGCGCGGCCTCGAGGTGACGAAGCTCCTCACGAGCGACGACCACGCGGGGCTGCGCGCGGCCCGGCGCGCTGTCTTCCCGAACCTGCCTCGGAAGCGCTGCCAGTTCCATCTGCATCAGAACGCCCAGACCTACGTGCCGAACGTCGGGTTGCGGCCCCAGGTGGCGAGAGACCTGCGTTCGGCACGTAGGCCTGGCCGTCTTGGCGCTCCCCGAGCCGCATCGCCGGCGCCTGCACACGACGAACGCGCTCGAACGGCTCAACCGCGAGCTGCACCGACGCACGCGCGTCGCGGGTCTTTTCCCCAACGAGGCTTCGCTCCTGCGCCTCGTCTCGGCGATCGCCGCCGAGATCAGCGAGGAGCAGGAGACCGGACGCATCTACCTGAACCCGGAGAGCGAGTGAGGACGCCAGCTCAGATGCTCTTACAGAAGCGGAGTGGCGCCATCTCGCACCAATGGGGAAGGGCCGTCACCGTTGGTGCCCCGCACACGTATTCGTTCGTGTGATGAAGCCGAGAATTCCTTTCGCCGTCGTTACGGGACTCCTCTTCCCGATGGCGCTCGGAGTCGCCTCCTCTTCCGAGCCGCTCCGACACGAGCATGCAGTCCGTGAGCACGTCGTCGTTCGGATCGCGGACGATGGCCTCGAGCCAGCGATCCGCACGGCAGCACCCGACGAAGCAGTGATGTGGATCAACTATGCGCGGTTCCCCGTTCGGATCACGCTCGAGCGCGAGGCAGCGACGCGGGTGAACTGCCGCGAGCCCTCGCACTTTCGCGGGGACGAGGAAGGGCGCCTCGCGGCGGACAGTGTGGATCCTTTCGCCGCTGCGAGCCTCTGCCTTCTCGAGCCCGGGGCCTATGACTACGTGATCGAGGAGGTGGACGGCGCCGCGCGCCCCGTGCAGCTCGTCCCGGGAGGCAGGAAGTTCGAAGGCCGCCTGCTCGTCCAGCGGGCCGGCTCGGCTGCAACCGTAAGCGCTGATTTGCGGCGTCTCGCCCGATACCACCACTCATGGGCAGAGGTAGATCGCGAGATCGCCGAGATGCGCGAGCAGCTCGCAGCAATCCACGAAGCGCAGCGAAGCTCCGCCAGCGCATCCGAGTATCGCCAGAGGGCAGGCGAGGCGCGCGTCGATGCCGCCGAGCACGAGCGCCTGGCCCGCGAGATCGAGGCATGGCTCGATGGCGACCGGGCGAGCGCCGAAGGAGGAGAAAGCCAATGAGATCCGTCACCCTGAACTCGTTGATCGTCGCGGCCAGCCTGCTGATCGCGACGGCAGCGCTCGCCCAAGACGCAGCGTGGGATCAAGGGCGGGTGACCAGCCTCGCCGCCGCACTTCACGAGAAGGTCGATGGCATGCGCGACGAGCTGCGCAGGGTGGGTGGCCCCCACATCGCGTCTCTCGACGCCTGGGGCCATTACCGGCTTGTCGATGACCTCCGCCTCATCGAGCGGGAGACCCAATACCTCCACCTGGCGTTGGCGTCCGGCGAAGGGCGGGACGAGACGCGGCCTGCCTATGCCCGGATCGCCATGCTCCGGCGCAGCTGCGACGAAGAGATGCGAAAGCAGGGTCTGGGGCAGGCGATGCTGGAGCGGATCACATCAGCGCGCGCGATCGTCAAGCAGATGGACCCGTATTTCGGCTTCGACCCCGATCGGGATGATCACGAGCGCGTGCTTTCGCGGTAGGAGTCGCGCGTTGCAGTTCCACATCCTCTCCTTCGAGGGCCCCGATGCGTACGCTCGGGCTGGTGGCCTCGCCACGCGGGTGGAGGGGCTCTCGCAAGCACTCGCGAAGCTCCGGTTCGAGACGCATCTCTGGTTCGTGGGCGATCCGGGCCTGCCGGGTCACGAGGAAGAGGGCGACCTCCATCTCCACCGCTGGGCGCAATGGGTGAGTCGGCATCATCCGAACGGCGTCTACGACGGCGAGGAGGGCAAGCGGCTCGAATACGCGGCTTCGCTGCCGCCCTACCTGCTGCACGAAGTGCTGATGCCGCACTTGGAGAGCGGTGGTGGCGCGGTAGTCATTGCCGAGGAGTGGCACACGGCGGCCGCCTTGCTCCATCTTGCGGAGCTTCTCCGCCGAGCGCGTGTCATGGATCGAGTGAGCCTCCTTTGGAATGCGAACAATACCTTCGGCTTCGAACGGATCGCCTGGGAGGATCTGTCGCGCGTCTCGCGCGTCACCACGGTGAGCCGCTACATGCGCCAACGAATGTGGGCGCGCGGCGTGGATCCTCTCGTGATTCCGAATGGGCTTTCCGCAGACGCCTTCGACCCGCCGGATTCTGACGCGCTTGCTGCGTTGCGCGCGCACCTGCGCGACCGCACCGTCTTTACGAAGATGGCGCGCTGGGACGCCGACAAGCGCTGGCTCACGGCGATCGACATCGTCGCGGACACGAAGGTTCGTGGCTGGCGGCCGCTCCTGATCGCGCGCGGGGGGCTCGAACCGTACGGAGAGGAAGTCCTGGCCTCTGCGCGAGCCGCGGGTCTCCGCGTCGCTCGGCGGCGCAACGAAGCGCATCTCCCCAGTCTCCTGGCGTCGCTGTCCGACGTTCAGGACATCGACGTCGTGAGCCTGGAGTCGCCAGTCACGCCGGCGGGCCGACGAGTGCTGTTCCGCGGTAGCGCGGCCGTTCTCGCGAACAGTGCCCACGAGCCCTTCGGGCTCGTCGGCCTCGAGACGATGGCAGCGGGCGGGATCGCGTGCACGGGAGCCACGGGAGAGGAGTACGCTCTGCCCAGCTACAATGCGCTTGTCCTCGAGGCGGGGACGGCGAGCGAGTTCGCGGCGTCGTTCCAGCGTCTGCGGCAGAGCCCGCGCGAGTCGGCCGCTATGCGGCGTGCGGCCCGCAGCACTGCGCTCCGCTATTCGTGGCCCCGGATCGTCGAGCGAGTGCTGCTCCCGCGGCTCGAGGCCCTCCCGGAGCGGTCGCTGGGGAGTCTGCCGTCATGACGCTTCGCGCCTCGTCAGCGCAGCCGTCCGCCGAGGTGGAGCGAACGCGTCGCCTCTACCATCGCGTGGCGCCGCTCTACGACGGCTTCCGCATTCTCTGGAGCCGCTGGACGCGGCCGGCCGAGCAGGCCCTCGACGACCTCTTCCGCGAGCGTATCCACTCGGGCGTCCGGATCCTCGAGCTGGCGCCGGGGACGGGCATCAACGTGGAGCGCCTGCTCCGCTGCGCGTCGGGCTTCGAATCGTATCTGGGTATCGACTCGAGCGAGGAGATGCTGGCGCGCGCGCGCAAAAAGGCTCACGGTGACGCGCGCATCGAGCTGCGGACTGGGGATGCGACCGATCTCCGCGCGGTCGCGGAGAGCTTCGACTTCGTCGTGTGCACGTGGCTCCTCTCCCATCTGGACGCACCCGCGGACACCGTCCGCGCCGCCCTATCGAAGCTCTCGCCCGCAGGGACGGCGGCCTTCGTGTTCTTCACGAAGCCGACGGATGCGCTCTTGCGGCGTGTCCTCGAACGGCTCGGCGGCCCTCTTCGCTACCGCTTCGTGGACACGGAGCCAATCCAGCGGCTTCCGAACCTGGAACGTTTCGAGAGCTGCGCGGCCGGAATGGCTACGCTCGCCGTCTTTCGGGCTCCGGCTGCGCCCACCTGATCGAATGCGGGGGGTTGGGCGCCCGCGTGGTCGGTGCATCGGACGTGTACTGGGGTGTGTACGCGAAGGACGAGCTCGACGTTTCTGCGGCGGTCTCCCACGCCGCCGACACGGGGCGCCCGGAGGGGCTTCCGGGAGCCGAGCCCGTCAGCAACGAGGACCTCCTGCGGCTCTCGTGCGCAGTGCTCGTGTCCGCGGCGCGCGATGGCACGATCACCTGCGGCAACGAGTCGCAGGTGCAGGCGCGGCTGGTCGTCGAGGCCGCCAACGTGGCCGTGACCCACGGCGGGGATGCGGCGCTCGCGGCTCGTGGCGTGCCCATCGGTCCCGACATCCTCCCGAACGCGGGCGGCGTGATCGCCTCCTACTTCGAGTGGGTGCAAGATTCTGAGCGCGGCCCCTGCCGCTCCGCACTTCAAGCCAGACCCGAGAGGTAGGCGTGGGCAGCGTGTCGCGCCGTCTCCCGGGCCTCTTCCTCGTGGGGCCAGCACCGCGACGGCGGATTCCGGCGAGTAGGCAGACAAGCGCGGCGAGCTGCCGCGCGTTGGCGAGGGGGCACGCAGGTGGGCATGGGTCACCGATCGCCGTCGAGCGCCGTAGTTCAGTTACGTCGGTGCCGACCCACGGGAGCCGGCGGTGGAGGGGCGTAAGCAGGCCACGAGGTCGTGGCGATCGTGGATCCTCGGGCTGTGTTCGTGCTCGTTGACAACACGGACGTCGCGCCGGCGGCTGCGGAAGCCGGCCAGCACCTTTTCCGGATCATCGAGGCGGCTGGAAGCAGGGAGGCGTTCTGATGCACGTGGGAATGTGGGGCCTCGCGGCCATCGTCATCGTCATCGTCTCGTGGCTTTTGTATCGCTACATGGCGCCGCAGAGCTGGAAGGAGTGGACACGCGTCGGCGTCCTCCAGGCCTTCATCATCGCGTTTTATGCCGAGATGTACGGGTTCCCGCTGACCATCTACTTCCTCGCTCGGTACTTCGGGCTCGATCTCACGTGGGGGGACGGAGGCAACCTCTGGGCGCAGCTCTTTGGCACCGAGGTCGCACACATCGTGGCCATGGTGCTGGGCTACGCGATTGTCTTCAGCGGAGCCACCCTCGTCGCGGACGGCTGGCGGCGAATTCACCGAGCGAGGCGAGAGGAAACACTCGTGACCGACGGCATCTATGCGCGCGTGCGCCATCCACAGTACACGGGCCTGTTTCTCATCGTCTTCGGAGAAGGCGTCGTGCACTGGCCAACGATCGTCTCCGTCGCCGCGTTCCCGATCATCATCCTCGCCTACACGCTGCTCGCCCGAAAAGAGGAGGCGCAAATGCTCGAGAAGTTCGGCGACGAATACCGTGAGTACCAGCAGCGCGTTCCCATGTTCATTCCCCGCTTCGACGGCGGCCACCTCAAGGAGGCGTGAGATGAACGGTCAGACCATCACCATCGCCAGCGGCATCATCCTTCTGATCGTCTTTGCCCTTGTGGGCTGGAACCTCAGACGCAAAGGTGCGCGCGAGCGGACAGACGGAGAAAGACGAGGCCATGACCCACGGTGAGGGAGCAGCCATGGCTGGCACGAGCAGGATTGTCGTCGTCGCGCCCTACGGCGCGCGGACGAAGGAGGCACACCCATGGGCAGCAACGGTCTGACGAGTCTGCTGTACTTCTTGGCCTTCGGGCTCTTCTTCTACTGGATCATGAAGAAGGGCGGCTGTGGCCTGCACGCGCACGGTAGTCACGGGCGCCACGACCACGCCGGCCAGGGATACGATCCCTCCGTGGGCCCCAACGCGCAACACGCTGACGTGTCCGGCTCGACCAAGGATCCCATCTGCGGGATGCCCATCGATCCGAAGCGCGCCGTTGGGATGCGAACCGTCAGGGACCGGACGTTCTATTTCTGCTCGGCAGACTGCCTGGCGAAGTTCGACGCCGATCCGGAAGGCATGGCCAGCCGAGCTCCTGCCGAGGCGGCACGGGCAGAGCACGGTCACCACCGGCATCACGGGTGCTGAAGGAGGATTGTCATGCGACTCGATTGGAAAGTGTTGGGTTCCGCCATGGGCGGCTTTTTCGCGATCAGCTACGTGCTCTGCGTCAGCTACGACCTCCTCTTCGGCGCCCAGATGTACCGCGCGTGGGTCGACCTCCTGCCGGGGTTCCACTGGCTCTCGTGGGGCAGCTTCGCGCTCGGACTGGTCGAGACCATTGCATACGGCGTGTTCTTCGGCCTGGTGTTCGCGCCGCTCTACAACTTCTTCCTCGTGAAGGTGTGGAGGCACGCGTCATGACAAGCCACCTACCGGCAGCGGCCCCAACGGGGCACGGCGAGGCACGACCATGATTCGTCTCCTCCGCCCGCTCCTGGCTCCAGGCGTCCGGCGCGCGCTGCAAAGCCGCGTCTCGTCCCCGGAGATCCACGGTGTCCTCGACGACGCGTTCAACGACTATGAGCAACAGCGCCCCCGGCTTCCGAACGAGAAGGCGCTGGGCGCTCGGCTGATGGTCCACTTCGCCGCATTGACGGCTGGCTTCTACCGGTCGCTGCGTGCTCGCAACGTCACGGACGAGGACGCTCGACGGCTTACGGCCGACATGACGTGGCGCGTCTACGAGAAGATGGCGGCAGTGCCGTGGCTGATCGCACGGCTCACCAAGGCGAGCCCATACGAACGCCTGGAACGTGCCACCCAGGTGTTCCGCCATTTCCCGTTTCGAGCGCCGAGCTACGACATGGTGGACGTCGACGCGGCCGCCGACGTCGTGGCCTTCGACGTCCGCCGCTGCCCGGTCGCCGAGTACTTTCAGGCGCAGGGGCTGTCGCAGGTCTGCGTCGACGCCTGGTGCAACCTGGACGTGCCGCTCGCGAAGAAGTGGGGCGCGCGTCTCGAGCGCACAGGCACCCTCGCGCAGGGCGCCAAGCACTGCGACTTTCGCTGGCGTGTCGAAGAGAGGCGGTGAGAGGCGACCATGCTCTCCAAGGCTTCCGTTCATCGAGCCGGGACATGAAGTCCGCGCCGAGGGCTCCGGGGACGACGCGCAAGCTCTTTGCGCTGTCGCTGTCGATCGCCCTGGCGATGTCCGGGGTCGGGATCATCATCCCGGTCGTGCCCTCCCACATCGGGCGCCTGGGGCTCGCCAGCGCATCGATCGAGCAAGTGGCGCTGCACGTGAGCCTGCTCGCGGCCAGCTACGCGTTCATGCACCTGCTTCTTGCGCCTCTCTGGGGCCGCCTCTCGGATTCGCTCGGCAGGCAACCCCTTCTGGCGATCGGGCTCGTCGGATTCGCTGTCGGTCAGGCGCTCTGCGGGCTCGCCACGTCGCTGTTGACCCTCTATGCGATCCGCTTGGGCACCGGCATCTTCTCGGCGGCGATCATCCCCGCCGCCTTCGCCTTCGTGGCCGACACGACCAGCGACGAGGATCGAACGCGAGGCATGGCCCAGTTGAGCGCGGCGGCCGGCATCGGCTTCGTGATCGGCCCAGCCATCGGCGGGCTCCTCGGCGGCATCGAGCCCTCCGTCATCGGGCTGCCCATCGCCGACTACTCCCTGCCGTTCTTCGCGGCTGCAGCTTGCGCGCTGCTTGCGCTACTCGCCTTGCGCTGGCTCGAGGAGCCAAGGATCCCGGCGGCCGCGCAGCGTCCGGACAGGCTGGCTTGGACCGAGCTCGCGCGCCAGATCAGATTGCCTCTGGCAGTGGCGATGGCCGGCCAGGTCGCCGTCGCGCTCTTCGAGACCACGTTCGTCCTTCACGCTCGAACTGACCTCGGAATGGGCCTCGTCGAGATTGGTGTGGTGTTCATGGTGTGCGGCCTGATGATGCTCATCGTCCAGCTCGGCGCGGTCTCGCGCCTCGCACGCCGCTTCGGAGAAGTGCATCTCGCCTCGGCGGCCCTCGGTCTCATGGGGACGAGCCTGGCCCTCTTGGCTCTGGCGCGTGGCACCGCCACCGTCTTCGCGCTGGTCGCCGCGTATGGGATCGGGATGGGGCTTCTCGCACCGGCCGTTTCGGCGCTCGTGTCGAAGCGTGGCGACGCGCATGCGGGGGCCGCGCTGGGACTCGAAAGCGGGGCCAAGAGCCTGGGGCAGATCGCCGGCCCTGTCCTCGGCGGTGTTCTCTTCGGCGCGTCCGTGGCCGTACCCTTCTGGCTCGCCAGCGGGCTGCTCCTCGGCCTCGCCCCGATCTTTGCCTGGAGCGGTCGGCGCACGCACGAACCCCCAAGCGGTCGCGCAGCAAAAGCCAAGCTCGCGTTTGGCAGCCAGGAGGCGAGATGAGGGCCGCCGTCACACTCTCCCCGCGGGACTACGACGTCGTGCTGTTCGATCTCGACGGGGTGCTGACCAGGACCGCGAGCGTGCATGCGGCGGCCTGGAAGAAGCTCTTCGACAGCTTTCTGGAGCAGCGCGCCACCAAGGCGGGCACGCCCTTCGTGCCTTTTGATATCGAGACCGACTACCCGCGCTACGTCGACGGCAAACCCCGCTACGACGGCGTGGCTGACTTCCTCGAGTCACGTGGGATCGAGTTGCCGTTGGGGGTACCCGAAGACGGACCCGACGAGCAGAGCGTGCACGCGCTCGGCAGTCTCAAGGACCGGTACTTCAAGGAGCATGTGAAGCAGCACGGCGTCGAGCTCTATGAACCGGCGATCGTCCTGGTGCGCACACTGCGGGCGCATGAGATCAAGACCGCCGTTGTGTCCTCCAGCAACAACTGTGCGCTAGTGCTCGAGGCGGCGGGCATCGCAGAGCTGTTCGACGCGCGCGTGGACGGGACGGACATCATGCGCCTCGGGCTCGAGGGAAAACCCGCGCCGGATGCTTTTCTGGAGGCAGCACGGCGCGTCGGGTCAGAGCCTTCGCGTGCCGCCGTCGTGGAGGACGCGATCGCCGGCGTCGAGGCTGGGCGCGCCGGCGGCTTCGGCTGCGTCATCGGCGTCGATCGCCGGGGGCAGGCTCAGGCGCTGCGCGAGGCCGGCGCCGACGTCGTGGTGACGGATCTGGCCGAGGTCCAGGTGGCGGTGGAGCCGTCAGCTGCGTGGGCCCTGGTGTACGAGGACTTCGACGTGGAGAAGGAGGGCATCCGGGAAGCTTTGTGCACCCTGGGAAATGGCTACTTCGCGACGCGCGGTGCCACCGCCGGTGCCGTGGCGGATGGTATCCACTATCCGGGGACCTACCTCGCCGGCGGCTACAATCGGCTCTCCACAGAGATCGCCGGCCGGGTCGTCGAGAACGAGGACCTCGTCAATTTCCCCAACTGGCTCGCGCTCCAGTTTCGGATCGGCGAGGAGGACTGGTTCGACCTCCGCGCCGTCAAGCTCCTGGCCTACCGGCAGGAGCTCGATCTGCGGCGCGGCATGCTCCTCCGGCGCGTGAGCTTCGAGGACAACCAAGGGCGACAGAGTACGCTCGAGGAGCGTCGCCTGGTCTCGATGGGCAGCATGCACCTAGGCGCGTTGGAGCTGGCGCTGACCGCCGACAACTGGTCCGCAGGCGTCACGGTGCGTTCGGCGATCGATGGGCGCGTCGTCAACGCGGGCGCGAAGCTCTATCGAAAGTTCGACAACAAGCATCTCGAGCCACGGGCAAGCCAGGTGTTCGAAGAGGACTCCGTGCACCTGCTTGTGCGGACGAGCCAATCGAATGTTCACGTCGCGCAGGCGGCACGAACGCGAGCGTTCAAGGACGGTCAGCGTCTCGATGCTCGGCGCCGAACCATCGAGGATCCGGGATACATCGCGCAGGAGCTCACCGTCGACCTCGAGCAGGGCGATACGCTGGTGCTGGAGAAGCTGGCCTCGCTCTACACCTCTCGAGATCCCGCCATCTCGGAGTGCGGGCTGGAGGCGAAAAAGGCGATCGCGCGTGCGCGTGACTTCGACGCCGAGATGACGAACCACGTGCATGCCTGGCAAAACCTCTGGAGGCAGTTCGAGGTGCACGTCGAGCTGGCCGATCACGGGTTCAAGGTGAATGTCCCGATGCTGCTTCGGTTGCACATGTTTCACCTGCTGCAGGCGGTATCACCCAACTCCATCGGGCTCGATATCGGTGTGCCCGCGCGAGGCTGGACCGGGGAGGCGTACCAGGGCCACGTGTTCTGGGACGAGCTGTTCATCTTTCCGTTCTTCAACTATCGAATGCCCGAGATCACCCGGTCACTCTTGATGTACCGCTACCGGCGCCTGGGTGAGGCTCGCGCCGCCGCCGAAAGGGCGGGCTTCAAGGGCGCGATGTTTCCCTGGCAGAGCGGAAGCGATGGTCAGGAGGAGACCCAGGCGTTCAACCTGAACCCGCGCTCGCACCGCTGGGTGCGCGACAACTCCTATCTGCAACGCCATGTCGGAAGTGCCATCGCCTACAACGTCTGGCAGTACTTCCAGGTCACCCATGACCTCGAGTTCCTTCATTCCTACGGCGCCGAGCTGATCCTCGACATCGCCCGGTTTTGGTCGAGCATCGCGAGCTTCAACGACGAGCGCGAGCGCTACGAGATTCGCGGCGTCATGGGCCCCGACGAATTTCACGACGGCTACCCGGACTCCTCGACACCCGGCATCAACAACAACGCGTACACCAACATCATGGCCGTGTGGGTGCTGTGTCGCGCACTGGAGGTGCTCGAGCTGCTCTCCGACATGCGTCGCGCCGAGCTGACGACGCGGCTCGGCATCTCGGCGGAGGAGATCGCGCGCTGGGGCGATATCGGTCGCAGGATGTTTGTGCCGTTCCACGACGGGATCATCGGTCAGTTCGAGGGCTACGACACGCTGCGCGAGCTCGACTGGGAGGACTACCGGGCCCGGTACGGCAACATCCAGCGTCTCGATCTCATCCTCGAGGCGGAGAACGACAGCACCAACCGCTACAAGCTCTCGAAACAGGCCGACGTCATGATGTTGTTCTACCTGTTTTCCGCCGAGGAGCTCCGCCAGTTGTTCGAACTTCTCGGCTATTCGTTCGAATACGAGACCATTCCGCGAAACATCGCCTACTACGCCGGCCGCTTGTCCCGCGGCTCCACACTGTGCCGCGTGGTATGCGCCTGGGTCATGGCGCGCTCCGATCGGCCGCGCGCGATGGAGTTCTTCGCGCAGGCGCTGCAGAGCGACGTGAGCGATATCCAGCAGGGCACCACCGGCGAGGGCGTCCACCTCGGCGCTATGGCGGGAACGGTCGATCTGGTGCAGCGCGTCTCGACGGGTATCGAAGTCAGGGGCGATATCCTTCATCTCGCGCCGGAATTGCCACAGCAGATGAAGCGCCTCGACATGCGCATCCGCTACCGCGGCCACTCTCTCGATTTGCGGCTCATGCGCGACGCACTCACGGTTCGCGGGTGTGACGGAGCGGCGCCGCCGTTCACCTTGTGCGTCGATGGGGAGGTCTTGGAGTTCGTCAGCGGCACGACTCGCGTCTTTCGGTTGAACGACGCAGCCACCGACATCGGTACGCATCGAGACGTGCCAGGAGGCGCCCCGTGAAAGAATCAAAGCTCGTAACGATAGAAACAGAAACTGGCATCGTTCTTGTGGCCGGATCGAGCGGCAGATGACGAGAAGCATCTACTCGGGCAGCACTGCGCATGTACAATCGTTTATGCATCTGGATGATCTGCTGGACGCGATTGCGCTGGTAGTTGAACGGCGCGCAAAGTTACCGGCCGAAGTTCCGATCCTGCTGGACGAGCCAGAGCCGCTCACCTACGACGAAGTGCAACATACCTTCGCCCACTTGCTTCTCGGAAAAGAGATGGAAACGCTCGAGGTGCCGGGCGCGCTCTCCATGTTGTGCTCGGCGGATGGATCATCGCCGCATTATGGCTGGTGGGTGGCGCGGACACGGCTGCACAGTGGAGCGGTGTGCGCGCCGGCGCCCTTGTGATTATCCTCAGCCTGCCGCGCGGACCAGTGCGCGAGCGTTACGCGGGTTGGGACCGCTTCGTCGTATGAGGAGCGCCCACCAACTGGATAAGCAATCTGCCGCCTTTGGAGGGCGAGGGATTCAACCGCGCTGGACGGCGGGTTTCGGCTCTAAACAAATGCTGTTGGCGGGCGGTGCGATGCTGGCCGGCGGAGCCGGCGCTACGCCTGAACCAACACAACACATCGCAGACACATCAACCCCGGCGACCTCTTTTTCGGCGGGTAGCCTTGCCGTAACAACCAGCGCGGTGACTTCGCGAACACAACGTTCGCTGCAACAACAAACAAAAACTCAGCAAGCAGGAAGAAAGACACAGATGTGAACGTGAATAACACGGTCGGCGCTAATCGTCCTGGCGCTCGGAGTCGCTCTCCTGGGCGTGACGGGTTGCAAAAAGTCCGCGCCGGTAGAGAGCGGCACTCGCGCTCATCGATACACCTACTCAATGCACCCGGAAGTGGCGAAAGGCGCGCCGGGCGACTACCCCAAGCGCGGCATGAAACTGGTGGAGAAACATTAGCCCGTCAGCGCCAATAAAACTTTCGCCATCACGTTGGTGACGAAGAGAAACAAAAAAGCGAAAAAGAAGGGAATAGAACATGAAAACGCAAACGCATAGGAACCTCCTCATCCGTTCCAGCCTCGTCCTGGCTCTCGCCCTGGCCATCTGGTCGCCCGTCACAGCGCGCGCCGCCGAATCTGCGGAGAGAGAAAACATGATGGAGGCCAAAATGATGGAGCGATGCCAGGAAATGAAGGCACAGAAAGCGAAGATGAAGGCGGACATGAAGACTAACGACGCTCAACTCACCGAGCAGCTCGCGAAGATGAACCGCGCGCCGCAGAACCAGAAGACAGACCTGATGGCCGCCGTCGTCACCCAGATGGTGGAGCAGCGGATCGCCATGGATGCGCGCAAGGCAAAGATGGAAGAGGAGATGATGAAGCACATGATGCAGCACATGCAGATGGGCAAGGAATCCACGGCGCAGTGCCCGATGATGAAGGGCATGGACGAGAAATCGGCGGATGCCCACAAAGGACATCAAACGGAACAGAAATGAGTGCGGAGCGTTACAACGCACCGCAGCACAATCGCTACGCCAAGCAGGCTGAATACTCCGGAGGCGGCACAGCCAGCGCCGATTCCAGCCTGGTTTGGCGGCGGTTGGGGCGGTACATTGCGGTGACGGTGTTGGCGAGTTTCGTTTTGAACGAAATCTGGGAGATGACGCAGATGTTCGCCTACGTCGAAACCGCAGGACGATCCTGGACGAGCACGCTCGCTCTTTGCACGCGGGCGGCGGTGGGTGATGTTGGAATTGTCCGGGGCATCTCCGCGGCGGGCGCACTGAATCCCTGATGAGAAACAAAAAACCCCAAACCAAGGAAACAAAATGGACCCATCATGACTGATTCCCGATTCGTTCAGTTCCGCGATGAACCTCCATCCGATGTTCGCGCATTTGCCGTTGACCCTGCGCCCGGTTGCGCCATTACTTCTGCTCCTGGCCTGGTGGCGGGGCGGCGAGCGCTGGTTATTCGCCGCGAAGGCGAGCCTATTCACCGGCGTCATCGGCGTGTTGGTCGCGGTCGTCACCGGCTGGAGCGTGGGCGAGTCCATCCCGCACAACGATGCCATTCACCGGATGATGGAAACACATCAATATGCCGCGATCATCGTCTTCATCGTCGCCACCATGCTGGTGGTCTGGAACCGCTGGCTCATCTGGGCAAAAAGCCAGAGTCTCGGTTGGTTCGTCGCGGCACTCGCGCTGGCCAATGGGCTGCTGGTGTCCGTGGACGACCTCGGAGCTCGCATGGTTTATCAACGGGGCGCCGGCGTCATCCCCGCAGTCCGCATAATCCCGGGGGGTTCTCCAGAAATCAAAGGTGGCGACGGCCGCTCCGAATCGGGAGATTTTCACAAGGAGCATAGACATTAAGAGGAACAGAAATATATGACTACATCACTAATCATCCTCATCGTGCTGGCGGCGCTGGCACTGTTTGCCGCGATGTTTGTCGTCGGCATTTTCAACAAACTCGTCAGCCTGCGGAATCGCTTCAAGAACGCCTACGCGCAGATCGACGTTCAACTCAAGCGGCGCTACGACCTGATTCCGAATCTGGTCGAGACCACGAAGGGGTACCTCAAACATGAACGCGACACGCTCGAAGCCGTCATCGCTGCGCGCAATGCCGCAGCGTCCGCCAACACCGACGCTGCCGCCAATCCCGGAGACCCCGCCGCGATGAAGAAACTCGCTGGCGCCGAAAGCACGCTCAGCGGCACGCTCGGTCGCCTGTTCGCGCTCTCCGAGGCGTATCCCGACCTCAAAGCGAACACGACCATACTGAGCTTGATGGAGGAACTGACCTCGACGGAAAACAAAGTCTCCTTCTCCCGGCAGGCATACAACGACTCGGTGATGGCCTACAACACGCAGCGGGAGGTTTTTCCCAGCAGCGTCATCGCCGGCACGTTCCACTTCACGGCCGCCGAGCTGTTCGCCATCGAGGAGCCAGCGCAACGGGAACCGACGAAGGTGTCATTTGCTTGAAGGCCTAGCCCATGGATTTCTTCGCGAGTCAGGATAAAGCCAGGAAGCACACGAAGGTGCTGGTGATTTACTTCGTGATCGCTGTCCTGTGCATCATCGCGTCGGTTTATCTCGCCAGTGTGCTGATCTTTTACGGTACCCACGCCAAACAGCCGCCTGGCGCCTCGCCGCCAGAACTCGTCCTGTGGGATCCCAGGCTTTTTCTCTACGTCGTGCTTGGCACGCTCGGCGTTGTCATCGTTGGCAGCCTCTACAAAACCGCCGCCTTGGCCAAGGGCGGCAGTGCCGTCGCCGAGTCGCTCGGCGGACGGCTCGTGAATCCCAACACGACCCATCCCGATGAACGAAAGCTGCGGAACGTGATCGAGGAAATGGCCATCGCCGCTGGTGTGCCCGTCCCCGAGATTTATGTGCTCGACGACGAAAAGGGCATCAACGCCTTTGCGGCCGGCCACGCGCCGGGGGACGCCGCCATCGGCGTCACGCGCGGGTGCATGACCTTGCTCAACCGCGAGGAATTGCAGGGCGTCATCGGCCACGAGTTCAGCCATATCCTCAATGGCGACATGCGGCTGAATCTGCGTCTCATGGGCGTCATCTTCGGGATTCTGTGCCTCGCGGTGATTGGCCGGGTCCTGATCTACTCGCGCGGCGGCCGGGACCGGAATCGGCTGAGGCTCCTGGGGCTGGCCCTCATCGTCATCGGTTCGATTGGCGTGTTCTTTGGCCGGCTCATTCAGGCCGCGCTCAGCCGGCAACGGGAATTCCTGGCCGATGCCTCTGCGGTGCAATTCACCCGCAATCCGGCGGGGCTATCCGGTGCGCTGCAAAAAATCGGCGGCGCCGGTTCGAAGATCGAATCCGCTCATGCCGGGGAAGCCAGCCACATGTTCTTCGGAAACGGCATGGGCAAACCGTTCCTTGGGGCACTGGCCACCCACCCGCCACTCGACGGGCGCATCCGTGCCATCGATCCAAGCTGGGACGGGAAGTTCAAGACCGCCGGCGTCTCCGCAGTTGAAGCGGAATCCTCACGCAAGGCGGCGAAACCAACGTCATCGCGATCTCCGTTTCCAACGATTCCCGGGATGCCCGGCGCGCGGGCTGACGACGGAGGAGTCGCCACCAACGCTGTCCTGATGGGAGCCGTGCTGCCGAACGTTGGCAAGCCAACGCCGCTGCATTTGCGCTATGCCGAGGAGTTGCGGAATTCATTCTCGGAAAAGGTCCAATCCGCCGCGCGCGAACCGCTCGACGCCACGGCGCTCGTTTACGCGGTGCTCCTCAGCCCGGACGAACCCTTGCGCGCGAAGCAACTCACGAAACTTTCCAAGCGCGCCGCGCCGGGGATGGGTGAAAAAGCCGCCGCGCTCTGGCCAGAAGTCGCGCCCATCGCCTCGCGCGCCCGGTTGCCGCTCGTGAGCCTCGCTTTGCCTGCGCTGCGCCAGCTTCGTCCCGACGAGTTCGAGCAATTCAGCCAGGCGTTGCAATGGCTCATTGAAAGCGACCACCAGATTGAAATCTTTGAGTTTGTCCTTCAGAAAAACGTCCGCCGCCACCTCGCGTCGCAGTCGGGCGAAACCCGTCCGGCCTCCATTCGATACGACACGCTCAAACCGCTCGTGCGGGAGTGCAGTGTCGTGCTCTCGGCGCTGGCAAACGCCAGCAGCAGCAAGGCCGGCGAAGTCGCAAAAGCCTTCCAGAAGGGCGCGCCTCATCTGGTGGCGAAATCCGACGGTCTGCAACTCCTGCCGCGCGAAGAATCCGGGCTGGAACAACTGGATACCGCGCTCGACCGCTTCGCGTTGGCCGCTCCGCAGATCAAGAATAGTTTGCTCAAAGCGTGCGTGCAGGTTGTCGGCGCGGACGGCTTGATCCGGGAACGCGAAGCCGAACTGCTTCGCGCCATCGCCGACACGCTGGATTGCCCAATCCCGCCGTTTGTGGAGATTGCCGAGAGCTAAGCGACAGGAGACGGCCCATGAAAGAACATGAACACACCGCCAACCACGAACCGGCAGAAAAGCCGGGACCCGGCGAGGTGGCCAAGGACGCGGGCTCCAAGCATCCGGCTCACCATGGAGATCATGCACAAATGGCGGCGGACTTCCGCAAGCGGTTGTGGATCTCGCTGGTCTTGACCCTGCCGATTCACGCGCTCTCGCCGATGCTCCAATCACTGGTCGGCCTGCGAGAGGCCATCCGTTTCCCCGGCGACATCTACGTGCTGTTCGGTCTCTCCTCGGCGGTCTTCTGGTATGGCGGCTGGCCGACCGCTGTCCGTTCGGGTCTCGTCGCACTGGCATTCTTGCTGACCATCTGCACTCCGGTTCGAGTGCTCTACGCCCAACCTGCGCGGGGAGACCACACTGGCGCTGAGGGCATGATGAGCCACACCAACGGCTGGATGGGTGGATGGGCGGGCGGAGGGATGTGGCTCTGGACGGTGATCGGCGTGCTGGTGGTGGTCCTGCTGGTCGTTGTGATTGCCAAGCTGTTCAGGAAATAGTCGCGCGTTCACGCTTTGCTACCGAACAGAACGCCACCGACGATCCTTCTCGGGTGAAGATGGGGATCCAGATGCAGACCAGAACACTCACGCCGGAACTGCTCCACAGGATGGACGCCTATTGGCGCGCGGCGAACTATCTCGCGGTCGGCCAGATCTACCTCTTCGACAACCCGCTACTCAGGAGGCCACTGACGCTCGCGGACGTGAAGCACATGCTGCTCGGACACTGGGGCACGACCCCCGGGCAGAACTTCATCTACGTGCACTTGAATCGGGTCATCAAGAAGTACGACCTCGACATGGTCTACGTCTCCGGGCCCGGGCACGGCGGTCCGGCCGTCGTGGCCAACACGTACCTCGAGGGCACGTACAGCGAGATCTATCCCGACATCAGCCAGGATGAGGCCGGGCTGCAGAAGCTCTTCCTTCAGTTCTCGTTTCCCGGAGGTATTCCCAGCCACGCATCGCCGGAGTGCCCGGGCTCGATCCATGAGGGCGGCGAGCTGGGCTATTCGCTCAGCCATTCCTTCGGTGCGGTGTTCGACAACCCCGAGCTCGTCGTCGCCTGCGTCGTCGGCGACGGCGAGGCGGAGACGGGGCCGCTCGCCACGGCGTGGCATTCCAACAAATTCCTCAACCCCGCCTCCGACGGCGCCGTGCTGCCGATCCTGCACCTCAACGGCTACAAGATCGCCAACCCGACGATCCTCGCCCGCATCACGCAAGAGGAGTTGGAGCAGCTGTTCCGCGGCTATGGCTGGACACCCCTCTTCGTCGAGGGAGCCGAGCCCGAGCTGATGCACGAGGCGATGGCCAAGGCGCTCGACACCGCCGTCGAGCACATCAAGGCAATCCAAGAGGACGCCCGGGATCGAGGCAACCCCAGCCGTCCGCGCTGGCCGATGATCATCCTCAACTCACCCAAGGGCTGGACGGGCCCCAAGGTAGTGGATGGTTTGCAGGTGGAAGGAACCTTTCGGGCGCATCAGGTGCCGCTCCACCCACGCGCCCATCCCGAACACCTCGAGCTGCTCGATGCTTGGCTGAGGAGCTACCGGCCAGAGGAGCTCTTCGATGAGCGAGGCCGTTTGAAACCGGAGCTGGCCGAGCTCGCGCCCAAGGGGCATCGACGCATGGGCGCCAATCCGCACGCCAACGGCGGCCTGCTGCTCCAGGATCTGCAGATGCCGGATTTCCGCGAGTACGCGGCCGACGTGCCCACGCCCGGGGTGCGCGGCGTCGGCGACACGCGTGTGCTCGGGCCTTTCCTGCGCGATGTGGCGAAGCTCAACAGGGAGCAGCGGAACTTCCGGATCTTCGGACCTGACGAGACGCTCTCCAACGGCCTCGGAGCCGTCTTCGAGGCGACTCACCGGCAATGGGACGCCGCGATTCTTCCGAACGACGAGTTTCTCGCGCCGACCGGACGCGTGCTCGACTCGATGCTCAGCGAGCACCAATGCGAGGGCTGGCTCGAGGGCTACCTGCTCACCGGACGGCACGGAGTCTTCAACTCCTACGAGGCGTTCATCCACATCGTCGATTCGATGTTCAACCAGCACGCCAAGTGGCTGACGGTCACGGCGGAGCTGCCGTGGAGGCGCAAGATCGCGTCGTTGAACTACCTCCTGGCTTCGCACGTCTGGCGCCAGGACCACAACGGCTTCACGCACCAAGATCCCGGCTTCGTCGATCTCGTCGTGAACAAGAAGGCGGAGGTCGTGCGAGCGTACTTTCCGCCGGACGCCAACTGTCTGCTCTCGGTGATGGACCATTGCCTGCGCAGCCGCCACTACGTGAACCTCGTGATCGCAGGCAAGCACCCGGCCCCGCAGTGGCTGACGATGGACGCCGCCGTCAAGCACTGCACCGCGGGCATCGGCATCTGGCAGTGGGCCAGCAACGACCAGGGCGCTCTGCCCGACGTGGTCATGGCCTGCTGCGGCGATGTGCCCACGCTGGAGACGCTCGCCGCCGTCTCCATCCTGCGCGAGCACCTTCCCGACCTGAAGGTCCGCGTGGTCAACGTCGTCGACCTCATGAAGCTGCAGCCGCAATCCGAGCACCCGCACGGGCTTTCCGACGCTGACTTCGACGAGCTCTTCACCAAGGACAGGCCGGTCATCTTCGCTTTCCACGCCTACCCGTGGTTGATCCACCGCCTCACCTACCGCCGCACCAACCACGAAAACATCCACGTCCGCGGCTACAAAGAGGAGGGCACGATCACCACGCCTTTCGACATGACGGTGCTGAACGACATGGACCGCTTCCATCTCGTCATGGACGTCATCGACCGCGGGCCGCAAACCGGCGACAGGGGCATCGCCCTGAAGCAGCAGCTCGAGGACCAGCGGAGCGAGCACAAGCGATACATCAACAAATACGGGCAGGACATGCCGGAAATCCGCGACTGGCGCTGGGGCGCACGAGGGGTCGCAGACGGCGGAGCGACATGAACCCGGCGCTGCCGGTGGTCTACCTCGTGCGCCACGCCGGAACCGCGTGGACGCTGACAGCCCAGCATACCGGCCGTACCGACCTTCCACTGACCGAGCAAGGTGAGCGACAGGCGCGCGAGCTCGGAGCGAGCCTCGCTGCGCTGCGCGTGGATCGCATGCTCTCGAGCCCGCTGCAGCGCGCCCGCCGCACCGCCGAGCTGGCGATGCCGCTCGCTCGTGTCGAGGCCGACGATGATCTGATGGAGTGGGACTACGGCGCCTACGAAGGCAGGCGAACCGCCGAGATCGAGGTCGAGCGTCCCGGTTGGCGCCTCTTCCGCGACGGCTGCCCCGGCGGCGAGACGCTCGAGTCCGTGGGCACGCGCGCGGACCGTGTCCTTGGCCGCATTCGCGCCGCGGGGGGCACCGTGCTCCTCGTCGGTCATCGTGAGGTCCTGCGGATTCTCGCCGTGCGCTGGATCGGGCTTGCGCCGATCGAAGGACGCCGCTTGCTGCTCGCGACCGCGTCCCTGAGCGTCCTTGGGTACGACCACGACGTCACCGAGCCGGTCATCCACGCCTGGAATGGCCGCATCGCGGCCGCTACGAGTGCCCGGTGATCGAACCGGCCAGCAAGCCGCATGCGGCCATGAGCGGCGAGACGCCGGGGATCGACGCCGACCTAGACAAACTGCAGCGCGACACCTTTGGATACTTCTTACATGAGACGAATCCCGCCAACGGCCTGGTGATCGACAAGACCGCGAAGGATTGGCCGGCGAGTATCGCAGCGACCGGCCTTGCCTTGGCGGCGTATCCGGTGGGCGTAGAGCGCGAGTTCATCTCGCGCTCCGCCGCGGTGGAACGAACACTCGCGACGTTGCGATTCTTCTGGAACAGCCGGCAAGGCCCCGAACCGGACGCAACCGGCTACCACGGCTTCTACTATCACTTTCTCGACATGCAGACTGGCCGTCGCGTCTGGCAGTGCGAGCTGTCGACGGTGGATAGCGCCTTCCTTCTGGCCGGCGCGTTGACGGCGGGGATGTATTTCGATGCCGACACGGCCGACGAGCGCGAAATCCGCGACCTCAGCGATGCGCTGTATCGCCGCGCCGATTGGCAGTGGGCGCAAAACCATGGGGCGACGGTGACGCATGGTTGGAGGCCTGAAAGCGGCTTCCTCGACTACCGGTGGGAAGGCTACGACGAAGCCCTGCTGCTGTATGTCCTGGGGCTGGGATCGCCGACGCATCCGCTGCCCGAAGCGAGCTACGCAGCCTGGACCTCCACGTACCGGTGGGAGAGCTGCTACGGACAGGAGTATCTATACGCTGGTCCGCTATTTACCCATCAGCTCTCCCATGTCTGGGTGGACTTTCGTGGCATCCAGGACGGCTTCATGCGCGAGAAGGGCATCGACTACTTCGAGAACAGCCGCCGCGCCACCTACGCGCAGCAACAGTACGCGATCGACAACCCACTCGGCTTCAAAGACTATGGCCCTTGTTGCTGGGGAATCACCGCAAGCGAGGGCCCCGGTCCAGTCACCATCGAGATAGACGGCATCGAGCGCCGGTTCTTCGACTACGTGGCGCGCGGGGTACCGTATGGCCCCGACGACGGGACCCTTGCACCATGGGCCGTCGTGGCGTCGCTGCCCTTCGCGCCCGAAATCGTGTTGTCTGCGCTCCACCACTGTATTCATCAAGCGAAGTTGACCGAGTACAACTCCTACGGGTTCAAAGCATCGTTCAATCCCTCCCACCCGGGCGAGGCCGGCAATCCTTATGGCTGGTGGGTCTCACCGTGGCATTTTGGGATCAACCAGGGACCGATCATTTCGATGATCGAGAATTATCGCAGCGGCTTGCTGTGGGAGCTGACGCGAAACTGCCAGTACATCTCGAGCGGACTTCGGAGAGCCGGGTTCGAGGGAGGGTGGTTGTGAGAGACCGAGAGATCACCTGAACGCCACACAGCAGCTTCACGCTCTGGGCCAGAGCCTCTGGCTCGACAACATTCACCTATGCGCTCCTGACGAGCGGAACACTCGATTGCTACATCAGAGAACTCGCAGTGACTGGCCTCACCTCCGATCTCACGATCTTCGACCACGTCATCAAAGATGGTGAGTTCCACGATGATGCCGCTCGCTGCGCGGCATCCCAGGACGCGCGGGGTTGTCACATGTCACTACCCATCCCCTGCGTCGGTGCACCCCCGCTAGCGGTTGGCCAGAGCCGGCTTGTGCAGGCTCGCACAGAGTCGTTCGTGGCAGCGCGTGAGAATCTCGATCGCCTCCTCCACGGTGTCGACCGGCTGGAGACGGGAGGCATCCCCGGGAGAGATGAGACCCTGTCGTTCCATGGTCCGGAGCTGGAGATGTGTGCCCTCCCAGAAATCGCTTCCGAAGAGGAGAACTGGAAAATGGGGGATCTTGTGGGTCTGGACGAGGGTGAGGGCCTCGAAGGCCTCGTCCAGCGTTCCGAAGCCTCCGGGAAAGATGAGGAACGCGCAGGAGTACTTCACGAACATCAGCTTCCGTGCGAAGAAGTAGCGGAAGGTGAGGCTCCGGCTCAGAAAGCGATTCGATTCCTGCTCGGACGGCAGCACGATGTTCAGCCCGATGGCCCTGCCGCCGCCCTCGAGGCAGCCACGGCTCGCCGCTTCCATCACGCCAGGTCCCCCACCCGTCAACACGTTGAACCCGGTTCGTGCCACGGCTCGCGCCACCTGGCGCGCGGTCTCATACGAAGGCGAGCCCTCCCTCGCGCGCGCGGCGCCGAAGAAGGAAACCGCGGGTTCTACATCGCCCAGCAGCGCGAAGCTGTCGCGAATCTCCCGATCGATGCGGACGGCTCTCTCCTCGTCGCTGATCGGGAGCCCCTTCCATCCGATGCCCTCGAGCGCCGCGGGCGTCGCTTCGTCCTCACCCGATCGAACCGACACGATGCCTCCCTCGCTTTCCGAGATGGAATCGGCAGAGCGGAACCTGCCAACGACTCGGTCAACCCGAGAAGCAGCGAAGACTGGCCCCGCGTCGCCCGCTACTGGCCTCCGACGAACTGCCCGAAGGTCTCCTCGGATTCGAAATAGAGGATCGAGCCATCCGGATTGGCCGCAGTGATCGCGGAGGACTTGTCCACCGGCTGCCCCGTGACCGGGTCCGTAGCCATCCGCAGCGAGACATCTTCACGGAGCTGGCCCGCGCACATCGGACAGCATCCGTAGTAGGTTTTCCCCTCGAGTTCGACGGGGATCTGCGGTGTCGGGAAGAGTCGATCCTGGACCATGCAGACCCGCTCGGCCGGAACCCGCACGGTCTCGGCCGCGAGGACGAGCGGAGCGAACAGGGCATGCAGAATCACTACGGCGAGAAGAGAGGCGATTCGACGGGACATGAGCCCTCCTATGCGTTGCTCGTACGGTCCGACACGTCCCGCAGTGACAAGGAGCACGCAAGTCCTGTGTCAGCACACGGGGGGAGGCTCCGCCCGAAGTGCTTTCTCCTGTCTCCTCGCGAGTGTCCCCGCCGGCGCTGATTCCTTCGGGGGGCTCCTATGTCACTTTCGCCAGCGATCCCCCGTACCCCGTAAAAGCCCCGCAAGAGCGGACGACTCGCGATTCCCTCTCGGCGGGTCTCAAGACGCCGAGCGCGCAAGCCGATCGGAGGTTGCAACGGCGGGGCCGTGTGATGGGATCCCGAAGGACCCCGGACTCGTTGCCGGGCGCGATCGGAAACGGCATGAAGATCCGAGCTCTTCTCCTGATCGTTCTCACCACCGGCTGGCTACTGCCAGCCGGCGCCTCCGCGTGCCCGGCCGAGGGTTCCGCGAAGGACGATCAGAAGCACACGGCTCACGTTGGAGACCACGCGCGCGACCACGGCGATCACGCGGCGGACGGCCATGGCCATGACCACGCGAGCGGATCCGGAGGGCAGCGCGAGGCGGGTGGTCCTCCTGCCGCACGGACTTGCTGCCGTGACGATGCCGAGGCCCCTGTGATCGTGGCATCGCTTCTCGATGCGAAGCCGCAACCCCAGCCCATCGCACACGCGCTCGAGAATCCGGTCGAGACCCCTCCCGCGGCCGCAGTCTCGAGCGGCACGTGGCTGCGGGTTCGGCAACCACCGCCGCTACCCTTCGCCCGCTCGAGACGACCGCTCCTGATCTGAGCCGCTCCAGGTTCGACGCCCGAATGGCGTTCCCCGGATGTTCCGGGGTG
>CAADGG010000008.1 GCA_900696485.1 uncultured Pseudomonadota bacterium | reverse complement strand
GACAACCGATTCGCTCTCGATCGAGCGCGACGGGGACCGCTTGCTCGTTCGTAGCGTCGCTGATGAGCGCGAGCGCGTGACGATCTTGTGCCGCGGCCGCGCCGAGGGCCTGCGCCTGGCCGCCGCGTTGCGCGATGCGTTCGAGCCGGAGGCCACGTAGTGCTGCCGCCGGCATGGCGCGGGCGCGGCGAGACCGCCTACCGCGAGCACTTGGCGCGCCGCGCCGACGCTGACGCCGCCGCTGAAGCGCGGCGCGCAAACAGAAAGGCTACAACCATGAGTGTTCTTGGCTTCGACATCGACGCCCGCGTCGACCGCGACCTGCACCGGGCGCAGGTAGCATCCCTCGCCGCTCGATTGCGCGGTAACCAGTCCCTAAAGGACATCTACTCGGGATGCAAGCTCGCCGCCTTCGAGACGCTGGCCGGTGGCGAGCAGGGAACGAGCGACTTCGCGTCGCTGCTCCGCGATGCCGCCGAAGTGGTCGCGCTCGAACGATTCGCGGCAGCGACGCCGGCGCATAGGTTGCTCGCGAGAGAAACCGCGTTCAGAGACTTCAGGCCGTCGAACGTCGTCCCGCCGCCGGACCTGGCGCTGCTCGACCTGGGCGAGCGCGGCGAGCTGCGCGCGGGAACCATCGACGACACCGGCGAGACGGTGGTCAAGGTCACCAAGGCCGCGCTGTGGCGTCTGACCCGCCGCAGCGTCATCAACGACGATTCCGGCTCGCTCGCGAGCATCGCCGAATCCGCGGCGCAGGCAGCAATCGACGCGCGGGAGACGGTGTTCTTCTCGCTGCTGACCTCCGCGTCCGGCGCAGGCCCGACGCTCGCGGATGGCGTCGCCTACTTCGCAACCGCACGCGGGAACCTGCTCTCTGCCGCCGCATTGAACGCTACCAGCCTCGCCGCCGCCGTGGGTGCGCTGCGCGGGATGCTCTCGGCATCCGGGACGCCGCTGTCGCTCGGCGCTCGATTCCTGCTCGTACCGCCGGCATCCGAGACGACGGCCCGCACCCTGGCGCGCGACCTGGCCGTCCCTGGTGAGACGCCGCTCGGCGTCATCGCTTCGGGCCATCTGTCCACCGGCTTCTACGTCGCGAGCGACCCGGCGCAGCGGCCGGGATGGGTTCACGGTGGCGTGTTCCGCCGGCCCTTCATCTTCGAGTCGGCCCGCGACTTCGATTCCGATGGCGTGCAGTTCCGGCTGCTGACTGAGTTCGGCGTCGGACCCGCGGACCCGAAGGCGATGGTCTACACGCCGGCACCGTAACGATCCGCTGCGAGCGGCAGCCGGCGCGCGGGTTCCCTTTCCCCGCGCATCGGTGGCGCAGTTGGGCGCGCCCGCCGACCGCAGGGCTCCGCCGCGTGGCGTCTACTCCTGGCGTTGCGCGGCGGGGCCGAAGTTCCCGACACGCGAGGTTGACGCGCATGTTCCGCCGATGGCTTCGACGACTTCGCCGCCGCCCGCCGCCGAGCAGCAGCAGCAAGTTGTACGGCTGGCATCTCGGGGGACGCATCGACCCGCCGCGACCGCGTGAGCCTTCGGGCTGGCAGCGCACGGTTCCGCCGCCGGAGGCATGGCAGCGGCGCGCCGAGCAGGCCCGAATCGAGCGGCAGCGCGAGGCAGCGCGGGCGTGGTGGGGACCGCGCAAGTGACGCTGCCGACGGATGCGCGCGAGTTCATCCAGCAGCGTTTCGACCGCGGCCGCCGCGAGCGTGGCAGGGCGGAGGCCGAGCCGTTCCGCTGGGACCACCCCGAGCTAATCGGCCTCGATGAAGCCGAGGAACTCGCGGACGCCGTGGTCTACCGAGAGCAACGCTACTTGCGCTGGTACGGTCCGCGCGTGGACGACTGGCCGTACTTCGCACGCCAACGCCTCGATGCGGCGCTGCACGCGCTCGAGGACTTGCTCGCGGAGCTGAAACACGGGCCGATCGAGGTGCGCGACCGATGACCGACGCCGAGACCGACCGGGCTGCGCTGCGGGCGCTGGCTGCTGCCGTGATCGAGAACGCCGTCGTCATGGCCACGTCCAGGGCAGGCTGGATCCGGCCGGAGGAGCGGGACGCGGCGCGGCGGTTCCTCACCGATGACGCCGATCCCCGTCTCGAAAGCTGGCTCTCGATTCTTGACGTGGACGCGGACGCCATCCGCTCGGCGATGCGGGCTCGGCTGCGGGGGCAGCGCGGGAAGGCCGCTTGACGGCTAAGTGGCGTCCAAGTAGAATGCAGGGGATGGCAGCGAAGAAGCGCAGCGAATGGGGTGGCGCACGGCCGGGCTCGGGTCCGAAGCCGTTGCCGGAATCCGAGCGCCGCCGGCACGCGGTCCTTGTGGTTCTCAACGATGCCGAGCGCGAGGCCGTTGCATCCGCCGCCGACGGATCGCCGCTGGCGGTCTGGGTACGTGAAGCGGCGCTGCGGGCAGCGCGACGGAAGGGGACCCGATGACGGCCCGCGCTGGTACGGGCACCCGCACCGGATGGCGAGCCGCGCTCGCTGCCGGCCGAGCCGCGGGAATGTCTCGGCATCAGCTTGTGCAGGCGCTCCGCGTCGCCGCGATCCCCGAGGACGAGTTCGAGCGCATGGTTGAGTCGGACAATCCGCCGACCATCACGGCGTTGTCCGACCGCGGGACCCGCCGGGACGCTCGGCTGCGCCGCGGTCATGCGCAGCGGCGTCTTTCCGCCGCGCGGCGTGCTCTTGCGGCGCTTGAGCCGGCGGAGCTGCGCACGCTGCTGGACGAGTTCGGCGAGGGGGTCCGGTAGTCCGACCGACCCGCGATCGTCGCTCCTGGGCGATCCTGCGCGGCCGGGTTCGGCGTGAAGGGAGGGTGACCGATGGCTGGTCAGATCGTGAAGCGCGGCGATCGGAAGTGGCTGCTGCGCTGGTACATCGGCGAAAGAGCCGACGGCACCCGGCGCTACGGCTCGCGGATGGTGACCGGGACCCGGCGCGAGGCCGAGCGCGCGCTCCGCGGCATCCTCGAGCAGAAGGACCACGGCGTGGTCATCGAATCGAAGGGGCTCACGGTCTCCGCCTTCCTCGACAAGTGGATCGAGGACACGGCAGGGAAGCGCAGGCGAGCGGCGACCGTGGCGCACTATGCCGAGATGGCCGACCGCTACATCAAGCCGCACATCGGACACAAGCGCCTCGACCGGCTGACCGTTCTGGACGTGCAGGCGATGGTGAGCGCGCTGGAAAAGGGACGTCCGGTTCCTGATCGGAAAGCGAAGCGGAAGGGACGGGCGCGGAAGGTGGAGCCGCTCTCGCCGCAGACGGTCCGCTACGCGCACGCGGTCCTATCCGCGGCGCTCTCGCAAGCGGTGCGCTGGCGCCTGCTGCTCGCGAATCCAGCGCGGGACGTGGAGATGCCGCGCCGGTCGTCGAAGCGCATCATGCGGGCGCTCTCGCCCGAGGAGTGCGCGAAGCTCCACGAGGCCGCGCAGGGGCATCGCCTCGAAGCGCTGTTCTCGCTGATGCTGGCGACCGGGCTGCGGCCGGGCGAAGCGCTTGCGCTGCGCTGGGCAGACCTCGACCTCGAATCCGCGACGCTTCGGGTCGAGCGGGCCCTCGTTCGAGGGATCGGAGACGAGCCGCGCCACTTCGACGAGCCGAAGACCGCCGGGAGCAAGCGGACGGTGCCGCTTCCGGCCGGGCTGGTTCCGCTGCTGGTACGGCACCGAAAGGCGCAGGCCGCGGAACGGCTCAAGGCGGGCGAGCTTTACGCCGCGAGCGGGGACCTGGTGTTCGCCACGCCGACGGGTGAGCCGCTGGACGGCGCCAACGTGCGCAACCGCGACTTCCGCCCGCTACTGCGGAAGGCCGGGCTGCCCGAGTCGATCCGGGTCTACGATCTGCGGCATACGGCCGCGACGTTGATGCTCACGGCCGGCGGCAACGTGCGAGCCGTTGCGGATCGCCTCGGCCACGCCAGCGCGAAGATGGTGCTGGACGTCTACTCGCACACGCTCCCGCCCGACCGGGATTCGCTGACCGCGAGCCTCGACCGAGCGCTCTGGGGCGAGTGACAGCGCCCGCGATCCGCACACCAATCGGCACACCAAGCGAAACGGAACGGTGTCAAACGGGCGCGCTCGCGGTGCGCCTCGTGGCCGAGTGCTCGAAGCACCCGCACACCAATCGGCACACCAAACAACACACTACAGTTTCATCCGGGAAGCGCCGATGCGCTCTAAGTGCCTGCCGAAGAAGAGGAATCCGCTGGTGGAGCTGGGGGGAATCGAACCCCCGACCTCTTGAATGCCATTCAAGCGCTCTCCCAACTGAGCTACAGCCCCAGCGGGTTCTCTCGGCGAGCCGCGCAAGCTATCGCCCGACTTCGGCGCTGACAAGAGCGACGCTCCCCCTTGGGGCGACGTGCTGCGCGCGATCGTGGGCGCCGTGGCGCCCGCTGCCGCGGACGATCCGTGGTGGTATGCTCGCGCGCCCGCTGGCCGGAGTGGCGGAATTGGCATACGCAGGGCACTCAAAATGCCCCGGCCCTTGCGGCCGTGTGGGTTCGAATCCCACCTCCGGCACCACCTCCATCGTCGCGCGGTCGCGTCGCCTCGGGGGGGAGGACGGTGCGAGCGTCGGCGCGTCGCAGCGGGAAACGACCGGCGATCGGGACGGCGCAGATCGCCGGACGAATACGACGGCGGAGGTCGCGTCGAATCGGCCGTTGCTCTCGAGACCCATGCGCCGCGGCAGGCGGCGTCGCAACAAGGAGTCAGGAACCATGCCCGCGATTGCTCGCATCACCTGGAACACCACCTTGCTCACGTTCGCCGTCGTGCTGGGCCTCGCGCTGGCCGGCGCGGCTCCGGCCGCGGCGCAGATGCGCGAGTTCACCGGCAAGGTGGACTCGATCAGTTCCAAGAAGATCATCATCGACAACCGCCAGGGCGACAAGGTCTCGTTCACCAAGCTCGACGAGACGGTGGTCGAGGGCGAGAAGACGACCTGGGATGAGATCAAGAAGGGGGAGTGGGCCACCGTCGAGTGGAAGTTCATCGACAAGCCGCGCAAGGCCTACAAGGTGATCGTGATCCCGCCGAAGGAAGAAGCGGGCGAGGAGGAGTAGCGGCCCCCCCTCGGAAGCTCGGGTTTCGAGGCCCTCCGCGCGTCGCGCGGAGGGCCTTTCGCCGTGCGGGCGCTGATTCCGGACGGTGCGTCGCGGTGTTCGGCCCTCGTCGAGCGCGGATGGGTCCGGTAGCCTTCGATCGTGACGACGCCGCTGCCGACCCCTCCGTTCCGGCCGGATCAGTACGAGCGCTACCGGCGCCATCTGGAGCTGCCGGCGTTCGGAGCCGAAGCGCAGCAGAAGCTGCTGGCCGCACGGGTGCTGCTGATCGGTGCCGGCGGACTCGGCTGCCCGCTCGCGCAGTACCTGGCCGCCGCCGGCGTCGGCACGCTCGGTCTCGTCGATTTCGACGTCGTCGAGGCCTCGAACCTGCAGCGTCAGGTGCTGTATGGCACGCGCGACATCGGCCGGTCGAAGGTGGACGTCGCGCGGGAGCGGATCGTCGCGCTCAATCCCGACGTCCGGGTCGAAACGTTCGCGCAACGACTCACGGCTGACGACGCGCTGTCGCTGCTCGCGGACTTCGACGTCATCGTCGACGGCACCGACAACTTTCCGACGCGCTACCTCGCGAACGACGCCTGCGTGTTGCTCGGCAAGCCGAACGTGCACGGCTCGATCTTCCGCTTCGAGGGGCAGGCGACCGTCTTCGATGCGCGTCGTGGCCCCTGCTATCGCTGCCTGTATCCGGAGCCGCCGCCGCCGGGCAGCGTGCCGTCCTGTGCCGAAGGCGGCGTGCTCGGCGTGCTGCCGGGCCTCATCGCGCTGATCCAGGCCACCGAGACGATCAAGCTGCTGGCCGGCATCGGAGAGCCGCTGATCGGTCGTCTGCTCCAGTACGATGCGCTGGAGATGGGTTTCCAGGAGTTCCGCCTGCGCAAGGATCCGCAGTGCCCGGTGTGTGGCGAGCAGCCGACCGTCACCGCGTTGATCGATTACGAGGGGTTCTGCGGCGTGTCGCGCGAGCCGGGAGCCGCGTGGGATCGCGCGCGCAGCGCCGCGGAGGTCGCAGCGATGCAGCAACGCGGCGAGAACTTCCTGTTCCTCGACGTGCGCGAACCAGATGAATGGCGCGCTGCCCACCTCGCCGGGACCCGGCTCGTGCCGCTCGGCGAGCTGCCTGCGCGGATCGGCGAGCTGTCCGACTGGAAGGAACGCCCGGTCGTCGTGCACTGTCGTTCCGGCGTCCGCAGCGCGCAGGCATGCCGGATCCTGCACGAGCACGGATTCGCGGACGTGTGGAACCTCAGCGGCGGAATCCAGGCGTGGGCGCTCACGGTGGATCCGCGCGTGTCGCAGAGCTGAACGAAGCCCTATCGTGATCGGAGTTCCATCGAGATGGCCAAGACGAAGCTTCCCGATCCTCTCGATCGGCGGCACCTGATCGAGCGTGCGCTCGGCGCCGATGCTGCGGCTGCGCTGGCCGAGGCCTATATCACCGAGGGACGGGTCTGGGAGGCGATCGCCTTTCTCGTCAAGGCCGACGCGCGGGATCGCCTCGCCGCCCTGCGAGAAGAGGCCACGCAGGCGGGCGATGCCTTCCTGGTCCGCGAACTCTCGCGCGCGCTCGGCGAAGAGCCGACCCCCGAGCGCTGGCGCAGCGTGCACGAAGCCGCCCGTGCAGCGGGCAAGGAGCGCTTCGCGGCGCAGGCCCATCGTCTCGCCGAGCGGGAAGCGGGCTGACGGCAGCGGCGCAGGAGGCCGACAGATGGCGATTCGGGCATTCGTCTTGCGGGGGCTCGCGAAAGAGGTCGAGGAGTCGCTGAACAAGCTGCTGGCGGCCAGTCCTCCGCTCCAGATCCTGCACGTCGTCCAAAGCGAGTCGAGCGATCACATCACGATCACGCTCGTGGTCGATGAGCCGGACCTGCGGCGAGACTGACTCGAGCCTTGGTGCCCGCCGCGTCCGCTCCTGTTGCGACCCCGGTTCCGCGGATCGATTCGATCCGGATCGAGAACGCTTGCAGCCACAATCTGCGCGGCGTCACGTGCTCGCTGCCGCTCGGTCGCCTCAGCGTCATCACGGGAGTCTCCGGATCCGGCAAGTCGACGCTGGCCTTCGACACGATCTATGCCGAGGGCCAGCGGCGCTACGTCGCATCGCTCTCGACCTACGCACGGCAGTTTCTCGAGCGCCTGCCGCGGCCCGACGTCGATGCGATCTCGCAGCTCCCGCCGGCGATCGCGATCGAACAGCGCAACCGGGTGACCAACGCACGCTCGACGGTGGGCACCGCGACCGAGATTCTCGACCATCTCCGGCTGCTGTGGGCGCGGATCGGGGAGACGCGCTGCACACGGTGCGATCGGCCGGCGCAGCCCGGCACCGTGGCGGCCGTCGCGGAACGCATCGCGAAGCGCGGGGCCGGTCGCCGCGTCTCGATCGGTGTGCCGCTGCCGGCCGGGAAGCGGGAGTCCTCCACGGCGCTGCGCGAGCGGCTGCTGCGGGACGGCTGGAGCCGCCTGCTCGACGCCGGCGGCGGGGCCGTCGACCTCGAGGGCCTGTCGCCGCGCGCGTTCCATGCGCTGCGCGGGGCGGCGCTGCTGCTGATCGATCGCTTTGCGTTGCGCGACGAGGAGCGCGGCCGCGTGGAAGAGGCGATCGCCACCGCGTTCGCGCGTGCCGAAGGAGAGCTCTGCGCGGTCTTCGACGATGGCGAGCGCGCGACCTTCCGTGAGGGTTTCGCCTGCGACGGCTGCGGTCGGCGTTTCCCGACTCCGGAGCCGGCGCTCTTCTCGTTCCAGAGTCCCCTCGGCGCGTGTCCCCGCTGCCAGGGCTTCGGCCGCGTGTCGGCGCTCGACGAGGCGCGCGTGATCCCGGATCCGAGCCGGTCGCTCCGGGACGGCGCCATCGCGCCGTTCCAGACCCCGATGGGCCGCGCCATGCAGAAGGATCTGCTGCGCGCGTGCAAGCGGCTGCGGATTCCGACCGCGAAGCCGTGGCAGGCGCTCTCCGCGGCGCAGCGGGAGTTCGTGCTCGCTGGCGATGAAGCCAGTGGGGGGGATTGGTACGGCGTCCGCGGCTTCTTCGAATGGCTCGAGCGCAAGCGCTACAAGGTGCAGGCGCGTGTGCTGGTCGCTCGCTATCGGCGCTACGACCCCTGTCCGGACTGCGCGGGGGCGCGTCTGCGCCCCGAGGCCCGCGAGGTGTTCGTCGACGGTCGGGAGCTCGGGACGGTCGCGCGGATGACGCTCGCGGATCTCGATCGCTGGCTTCATGCCTTGGTGTTGTCGCCGCCGGCGGCGCTGCGCGCCGGGCGGCTGGTGGACGCGCTGCGCACGCGCGTCGGGACCGCCCAGCGGGTAGGGCTCGGCTACCTGGCGCTCGACCGCCAACTGCGCACGCTGTCGGGCGGCGAGGCCCAGCGCATCCAGCTCGCCGCCGCACTCGGCGGCACGCTGACGGCTTCACTGTACGTCCTCGACGAGCCGTCGGTGGGCCTCCATGCCCGCGATGTCGCGCGGCTGCTCGATGTCCTGCGCGCGATCCGGGAGCAGGGGAATACCGTCATCGTCGTCGAGCATGCGCCCGAGATCATCGCGGCGGCGGATCATGTCGTCGATCTCGGGCCGGGGGCGGGCCGCCTCGGCGGGCGGCTCGTCGTCGCGGGCTCGGTAGCGGAGGTGCGCGCGCACCCGGATTCGCTGACCGGGCGCGTGCTGCGCGGGGAGTTCGCCCAGCGACCGCGGCCTCGACGCCGTGCGAGCGGTCGGCTGCGCATCGTCGGGGCGTCGGCGAACAACCTGCGGGACGTCACCGTCGACGTGCCGCTCGGGCAGCTCGTGTGCGTGGCGGGCGTGTCCGGAGCCGGCAAGTCGAGCCTCATCCGCAGCGTGCTGGTCGGGCAACTGCTCGGCGATCCGGATCGCGGCGCCTGCGAGCGCATCGAGGGGGCCGATGCCATCGACGGCGTGGTCCTGATGAGCGGAGCCCCGCTGGCGCGCAGCCCGCGCTCCAATCCGGCGACGGTGTCGAAGGCCTTCGATGGGATCCGTAAGCGGTTCGCAGCGACGCGAGAAGCGCGTGCGCTCGGCGTGTCGGCGGGCTGGTTCTCGTTCAACGTGCCGGGCGGTCGCTGCGAGGCGTGTGAGGGCGCCGGCGAGGTGGTCGTCGACATGCAGTTCCTCGAAGATCTGCGGGTGCCGTGCGAGCAGTGCGAGGGTCGCCGCTACAAGCCGGAGGCGCTGCGCATCCAGCTCGCGGGCCGCTCGATCGTGGATGTACTCGGCATGACGCTCGATGAGGCGGGCGCGTTCTTCGCAGCGGACCCACAGGTCGCACAGCGGCTCGCGCCGTTGGTGCGCGTCGGCCTCGGCTACCTCACGCTCGGCCAGCCGTTGTCGACGCTCTCCGGCGGAGAGGCGCAGCGGCTGCGGATTGCCCAGGCGCTGGCCGACGCCCAGCCACGCAGGCTCTACGTGCTGGACGAGCCGACGACGGGCCTGCACCCCGCTGACGTCGAAGTGCTGCTGGCGTGCCTCGACGAGCTGCTGGAGGCCGGCAGCAGCGTCGTCCTGGTGGAGCACGATCTCGGGGTGATCCGCCGTGCGGACTGGGTCATCGACGTCGGGCCGGAGGGCGGACCGGGGGGCGGGCGGATCGTCGCCGAGGGACCGCCGAGCGCGGTCGCGAAGGTCCGGGCCTCCGTGACCGGCGCGGCGCTACGGGGAGAGTTCGCCGTCGTCGCCGGTCGGGCAGGGGCCTGATGGCGGAGCGTACGACACCGCCCGACGACATCAGGCCCGAGCGGCTCGTCTCGCGCTGAGTGCCGGAAGCGGTGTCGTCCGACGCGCAGCGGCGCGCCCGGCTCGGCTCGAGGAGGCCGATCTCCGCGCGCGGCTCGGAACGGACACCTGGCGTGCGCTGAGCCGTGGGGAGCTCTCGGGACCCGAGGCGTTCCTCCGCCGCCGCGTGCATCTGCAGGACAATCTGTTGCTGGCGGTGAAGCTGCATCTGATCCTCGGGTGAGTCGTCCGCACGCGCGGATGCCGTCCGGTGACGAAGTCGTTCTCGCCGGCCCGAAGTGACGTTTCTCGTCGGCCGGTGACGCGAAACGGCGTCTCTCTCCGACCAGTCGCAGCGCCGGGGCGTCCGCACGGGACCGGCAGCAGGCCGGCAGCTCCGCTGCGGATCTCCTCGAACTCTCGGTCCGGGCTGCGTCGCGGCCGCGGGCCGGTTCGGCCTCCCCGCAGCGAGGCACAGATCTTGCGGAGACCATGCGGGATGGAGCAATGGAAGATCTTGTCTGCGACCGTCCCGGCGGTCCTGCTCAGCCTGGTGCTCGCACCGGCCGCCGGCGCGCTGTCGATCGCGTCGCCGACGACCGCGCTGGCGGCCGCGAACAGCGCGAACGTGCTGACGACGACCGGAGCCAATCGCCGGCAGGTCGCGAGTTCCGTCTCGGTGCTCTCCGGTCCGTCCGGCGCCGACCTGGCGCTCGCCGGGTCGAGCGATGGGTTCGAGACCCGCTATGCCGGGCTCCTGGCCGCCGATCGCGAGGCGGGTGGCGGCTCGACGACGCGCAGTGCGACGGCGAGCTATACGATCACGTTCTCGGTCGCCAACCCGACCGGGGCCTCGTTCCTGCTCGAGATCGAGACCAGCCGCTTCGGGATGATCGCCCTGGTCGACGACGGCACCGGCAATGCGAGCGCCACGCTCGGCGGCGTGACGGGGCTTCTGAACGGCGTCGGCGAATCTGCGCTGGGCCTCGGCGCGTTGGCGCCGGTCACCAGCGCAGCGACGACGAGCGTGGAGGTCGGGCAGACCGGCGCGACCTGGACGCTGGCGAGTTCCGCCGTCGGGACGCAGGTCTTCACACTGGACTTCATGTGGAACGCGAGCGTCACGAGCAGCCGGAACGAGGCTGCGATCCGGCTCGGCATGCCCGGCGGGCTCGCGACCACGACCGCCGACGACACGCTCGGTCCGCTGTCCGCAGATGGGCACTTCGTGCGCGTGACGCTGACGAACGTTCCGGAGCCGAGCACGCTCTGGTTGCTGGGTTTCGGAACTCTCGCGCTGTCAGGGACCAGACGTCGCTCGTCCTGAGTCCGATCTCGAGTCTGATCGAGGCCGACTCGAGTCTGATCGAGGCCAGCACCTCGTCCGTCTCGGTCCGGCGCGCAGAGCGTCCGCTCGAGACCGGTGGCGGAAGAGCGGATGGCGGAAGCGGACGGGAATCGAACCCGCCGGGACCGCGTCGCCGCGATCCCCACCGGATTTGAAGTCCGGGGCCGGCACCAGCCCTGCTTACGCTTCCGGCGCCAGTCTACCGGGCGCGCGCCCGTGTCGCCGCGACGCGACGAAAATGTACGGGCGAACGGCGTGTGTCGTCGTACACTGCACGCCGTGTCGGTCTATTCGCTGCGCGAAGCCGCTCGCATCATGGGGATCACGCCGACGCGGCTGCGTTCCTGGGAACGCCACGAGCTGGTGCGTCCGAGCGTGTGTGAAGCAGAGACGCCGGCCTACGGGTTTCGCGATCTGGTCTGCATCAAGACGATCCTGGTGCTGCTGGATCACGGGGTTCCGCTGCGCCGGATCCGCCGGACCGTCTCGGCGGTCCGCGAGTCGATTCCGGAGCTCGACGAGCCGGTGGCGCAGCTGCGCGTGTGGCTCGACGGTTCGGACCGCGTCGTCGTCCGCTATGGGGACGCCTTGTTCGAACCGGACGGACAGCGGGTGATCGACTTCGCCCTCTCGCCGGAGCGCCCCGAGGACGTGGCCGCGCTGACCACTCCGGGGCCGGACGGCGCCCCCGAGGCACCACCCGAGACGGCGCTCGAATGGTTCGAGCGCGGCTGCCGGTGCGACTCCCGGGCCGAGACCTTCGCTGACGCGATCGCCGCGTATCGCTGCGCGCTCGAGATCGACCCGCAGTTCGCCGACGCCCACTGCAACCTCGGGGCCGTCTACCAACAACAGGACCAGCGCGGGAACGCGCGGGCCTGCTACGAGCAGGCGCTCGCATGCGATCCGTCCCACGTCGAGGCGCATCTCAACCTCGCGAATCTCGACGAGGAGGAAGAGCATCCCGAGGCCGCGCTCGCGCACTACCGTGCGGCGCTGCGCGCCGATCCGTTGCGCGCGGAAACGCACCTCGCGACGGCGCTGCTGTACGAGCACCTCTCGCTCCGGCGCCGCGCGCGGGAGCACTGGCGGCGCTACCTCCAACTGGCCCCGAGCGGCGCCTGGGCGGCGGCGGCCCGCAAGCGGCTCGCCGAGCAGGATCCGGAAGTCTCGCTGTAGCGCCGGAGCGGGCCGTGGCGGGGACCGCGCTCCGCTCAGTCCGCGGCGCTGAGCGTCTCCCGGTGGACGACGTCGTCGCCGAACAGCAGTTCGACGGTCCACGGTCCGGGATCGCGCTCGGCACGCAAGCGCTTGCTCGCGATCAGATGACCATGCGTCCGGTCGGGCCTTTCAGCGGCGCTGGGTTCACCGCCGCCGTCGATCCAGCGAACGCGAAAATGCGTCGCACGATCGCGCCAGTGCGGGCCGAGCCGGACCCACCAGGCGAGACGCGTCGTGCCGGCGGGCTGGTGGGTCTCGTGGCTGCCGAGCAGGACGTCGCGATCCCGCGTCGCCTCGCCGGTCGCGAAGCCGGATTCGAGCACGATCGGGAAGGTCAGCCGCTCGATCTCGGCGTCGATCTGGACTCGCGCCCGACCCTTCGGCCCGGCGCGATAGCTGGCCTGCTCGAGGAAGAACAGCGCCTCGCGGCGCTGGCCGGCGGCACGATGCGCGCGGCCGAGCGCCAGCAACGTGGCCGTCTGATGCGGATCGAGATGGACGGCGCGCCGGTACGCGGCAATCGCCTCGGGGAGTCGTCCTTGCGCCTCGAGCAGCTCGGCGCGCCGGAACGGGACGCGCGGATCTTCGGAGCTGGTTCGTTCCGCGCGATCGAGCGCGGCGAGCGCGTCGTCCGTCCGTCCGGCCTCACGCAGCCGGGCGGCGCTCGCGAGCAGCGGATCGGCCACCGCTCGATCGAAGTTCGGATCGGCCGGGGCCGTGGCGCGGCGCTGGCGGACCAGCCAGGCGAGCTGTTGCTGGATCGCACGGAAGCGCTCTTCGAGCGCCGGTTCCGGCGGGGCGCCGGCCGGGAACTCCTCCGCGAGCTGCCGGACCACGCCGATCCGGGACTCGACCTGCGGGTGGGAGAACAGGTAGGGCGGGATCTGTCCCGGCGGCAGGCGTCGCTGCTCGAGCTGGATGCGCTCGAAGAAGCGCACGAGGCCCTCACTGCGGAACTTCGAGCGCGCCAGGAAGTCGACGGCCATGCGGTCGGCTTCGTCTTCGTACTGGCGGGAGTACTGGAGCTGGATCGCCACGTTGGCGGCCTGCGCGGCGATCATCGGCGCGGCCTCGCCGGTCGCCGCGGTGGCCGCGACGCCGACCAGTGTCGTCAGCAGGCCGGGGATGGCGGCGTCCCGCGCCATACGAGCCGAGTGGCGGCCCTTCACGTGACCGAGTTCATGAGCGAGAACGCCCGCCAGCTCCTCGACGCTGTTGGCGCTGAGGATCGTACCGCTGTGGAAATAGATGAATCCGCCCGGCACCGCGAAAGCGTTCAGTGACGGATCCGGAATCACCCGGAAGCGGTAGTCGAACGGCTGGTCGCCGAGGTCGTCGACGAGGCGCTGGCCGAGTTCCGCGACGAACTCGAGGACGAGCAGATCCTCGATCTGCGGCAGGTGCTTGCGGAGTTCGAGGTCGAACGCGTAGCCGCGCTCGCGATCGCTGTCGACAGACGCGAGCTGACCGGGCAGCGGCACGCGGCGCTCCCCATCCGGGCCGACGCAGCCACCCGCCGCAACGACGAGCGCGACGAACGCGGCCGCTACGAGGGGGGCGGGTCGGGCTGCCATCGCAGGACGGGCCGGCGCGCGGCGCGCGTCTCGTCGAGTCTGCCGTGGCGGGTCCGATGCGGCGCGGTCCGCACGCGCTCGGGCTCGCTGTGCGCCTCGGTCACGATCGCCGACAGCGCGGCGATGAAGCGATCGAGTCCCTCCTTCGGCTCGCTCTCGGTCGGCTCGATCATCAGCGCGCCGTGCACGATCAGCGGGAAGTACACGGTCGGAGGGTGGTAGCCGTAGTCGATCAGCCGCTTGGCTACGTCCAGAGTCGTGACCCCCGTTGCGGCGAGCGCCTGGTCCGACACGACGCACTCGTGCATGACCGGCCGGTCGATCGGTACGTGCCAGGTGCCGCGCAGCTTCGCCAGCACGTAGTTGGCGTTCAGCACCGCCATCTCGGCACAGCGTCGCAGACCCTCCGGCCCGAGCGAGCGGAAGTAGGCCCAGGCACGGACGAACATCCCGACGTTGCCGAAGTTCGCGTGCAGGCGTCCGATGCTGAGCGGGAACTCGTAGTCGAGCGAGAACCCCACCCCCTCACTGCCCTCCCGGCGGTGGATCATCGGCACCGGCAAGTACGGTGCGAGGAGGTTCTTCACGCCGACCGGGCCGGAACCGGGTCCGCCGCCTCCGTGCGGCGTCGAGAAGGTCTTGTGCAGGTTGAAGTGCATGACGTCGATGCCGAGATCGCCGGGCCGTGCGATTCCGAGCAGGGCGTTGAGGTTCGCTCCATCGCCGTAGACGAGACCGCCGCGCGCGTGGACGATCTCGCACAGCTCGGCGATATGCGTTTCGAAGAGACCGAGCGTGTTCGGATTGGTGATCATCAGGGCGGCGACTTCGTCGGTCATCGCCTGCGCGACGGCCTCCGGGTGCAGGATGCCGTCCTCGCCGCTCGGGATCGAGACGACGCGGTAGTCGTTGAGGGCGGCGCTCGCCGGGTTCGTGCCGTGGGCGGAGTCCGGAACCAACACCACCCGGCGGTGCTCGCCTCGGTGTTCGTGATAGGCGCGGATCATCATGATCCCGGCCAGTTCGCCCTGCGCGCCCGCCGCCGGCTGCAGCGTCACCCGGTCCATGCCGGAGACTTCGGCCAGCGCCCGTTCGAGTCGCCACGCCAGTTCGAGGAACCCCTGGGCCTCCGCGGCGGGCTGCAGCGGGTGCGCCGAGGCGAAGCCGGGCAACCGCGCCAGTGCCTCGTTGACCTTCGGGTTGTACTTCATCGTGCAGGAGCCGAGCGGGTAGAGGCCGAGGTCGACCGCCGCGTTCCACGTCGAGAGCCGCGTGAAGTGCCGCACCACGTCGACCTCGGAGAGCTCCGGGAGACCGGGGAGGTCGTCGCGCAGCGCATCGCCGGCGAACGCATCGGCCGGGTCGGCGTCCGGGACATCGAGATCGGGCAGCGAGTAGCCGGCGCGGCCGCGCACGCTGCGCTCGAACAGCAGCGGCTCCTCCCACGTGAGTCCGCGGGTCGCGTGCCCGACGCGCTCCGGGCCGAGGTCGTCGCGCGGGTCCGTCACGGCGCGGCTCCCGGGACCGGACCATCCACGTCCGCCAGCCGGGCGACGAGCTCGTCGATCGAAGCCCGGCTCGCCAGCTCCGTCGCACACACGAGCAGCGCGGGGCCCAGCTCCGGCTCGTAGGGCGCCAGATCGAGGCCGCCGACGATGCCGGCTTCGCGCGCGCGGGCGAGCGCCGCCGCCGCGCTGTCCGGCACGCCGACGACGAACTCGTTGAAGCCCGGGGCCGCGAGCGGCAACGAGAGGCCGGGCGTCTCGCGCACGCGCCGCTTCAGGTATTCCGCCTTCGCGTAGTTGAGGCGCGCCAGTTTGCGCAGACCCACGCGGCCGAGCAGCGAGAGATAGATCGTGGCGTAGAGCAGGCACAGGCCCTGGTTGGTGCAGATGTTGGAGGTCGCCTTCTCCCGGCGGATGTGCTGCTCGCGGGTCGACAGCGTCAGCACGTACCCGCGTCGTCCCCGGGTATCGACGGTCTCGCCGACCAGGCGTCCCGGGAGTTGACGCACGAAGCGGTCGCGCGTGGCGAGGAAGCCGAGCGCCGGACCGCCGAGGCTCATCGGGACGCCGAAGCCCTGGGCCTCGCCGCACACCACGTCGGCGCCGAGCGCACCGGGCGCCTGGAACAACGCCAGCGAGAGCGGCTCCGTCACGACGACGATCAGCAACGCGCCGCGCGCATGGGCGGCTTCGGCCGCCGCACGCAGATCCTGTGCCGGACCGAGGAAGCTCGGGCTCTGCACCACCACGCAGGCGGTGGCATCGTCGATCGCCGGCGCGACCGGCACGCTGCGCCCGTCCGGGTCGCGCGGCAGCCACTCGATGTCGACGGCGAGCGCGCGCAGGTACGTGCGCAAGACGTCGCCGTAGTGGGGGTGCAGGCCGTGCGCGACGACGATCCGCTCGCGCCGGGTGGCGCGCATCGCCAGCAACACGGCTTCCGCGGTAGCGGAGGCTCCGTCGTAGAGCGACGCATTCGAGACTTCGAGACCCGTCAGCGCGCAGACCATCGTCTGCCACTCGAAGATCGTCTGCAGCGTGCCCTGGCTGATCTCGGGCTGATACGGTGTGTAGGCGGTGTAGAACTCGGCTCGCGAGGCCAGCGCGTGAACGGCGGCCGGGAGGTAGTGCGCGTAGATGCCACCGCCGAGGAACCACGGCTGCGCTTCGGCATGACTGTTGCGCGCCGCAAGCGCCGAGAGCTCGCGCACCACCTCCTGTTCGCTGGCGGCGGCCGGCAGATCGAGCAGTCGGTTCAGCCGCAGCTTGTCCGGCACGCAGGCGAACAGCGCATCGATGCTCTCGACGCCGATCGCGGCGAGCATCTCCCGGATGTCCTCCTCCGTGTGCGGGATGAAGCGCGAAGGGTCTCCCGTCACTCGGAGCTGCGGTCCTGGACGTGCTGCTGGTACTGCGTTGCGTCGATCAGCGTCTCGAGATCCGCGGGGTCGTTGATCTGGATCGTGATCATCCAACCGTCGCCGTAGCAGTCCTCGTTGATGTGCTCGGGATGATTGGCGAGATCCGGATTCGCCTCGACGACTTCTCCCGACACGGGAGCGTACAGGTCGCTCACGGCTTTCACGGATTCGACCACGCCGAACGGCTCGCCGCGTTCGACGGGGGTCCCGACCGCAGGCAGCTCGACGAAGACGATGTCTCCGAGCTGCTGTTGCGCGTAATCGGTGATCCCGATGGTGACGCGGTCACCCTCGATGCGGATCCACTCATCCTCACGCGTGTAGCGGAGATCGCCGGGGATCTCATAGTCGGCCACAGGGCCTCCCCCCTCAGTTGGAGATGAACGGCGTCGAAACGATGCGAGCCGCCACGGGATGCTCCCGGACGACGATGTCGATCGCCGTCCCGGGCGCCGCGAGCGCCGGCGGAACGTAGCCGAGGCCGATCGGTTTTCCGAGGGTCGGCGACGGCGCACCGGACGTCACGATCCCGACCTCTCGGCCTTCGTGAGCGATCGCATGCCCGGCCCGTGCGATGCCGCGGCCTTCCAGGACGAAGCCGACGAGCAGGCGCGTCAGGCCCGCGGCGGCGCGGCGCTCGATGGCCTCGGCGCCGAGGAATCCGCCGGCGGCGCGCTTCACGAACCGTTCGAGACCGGCCTCGAGTGGCGAGGTGGTGTCGTCGAGTTCGTGGCCGTAGAGCGGGAGTGCCGCCTCGAGCCGAAGCGTGTCGCGCGCGCCGAGGCCGGCGGGGACGAGTCCGTGTGGGCGCCCGGCGTCGAGCAGGGCCTCGAACAGCGGCACGATCCTGTTCGCATCGACGTAGAGTTCGAAGCCGTCCGAGCCGGTGTATCCGGTCCGGGAGACCAGCGCGGCGCCGCCCGCCACGAGTCCCTCCGCGAACTGGAAGCGGCGCAGGCGGGCGGGGTCGAAGTCGCAGAGCGGCGCGAGGATCGCGAGCGCGGCGGGTCCCTGCAGCGCGAGCAGGCCGGTCTCGTCGCTGCGGTTCGCGAGCTCCGTGCGGGGATCGGCGTGACGCACGATCCAGCGCCAGTCCTTCTCGATGTTCGCGGCGTTGACGCACAGCAGGAAGGCATCTTCGGCGCTGCGGTACACCGTGATGTCGTCGACGATGCCGCCGTCTTCGTTGCACAGCAGGCCGTAACGGACGCGGCCCCGTCGCAGGGACGCCACCGGGCAGCTGACCAGGCGCTCGACGCTGTCCAGCGCGCCGGCGCCGCGGAGGTGGATCTGACCCATGTGGGAGACGTCGAAGAGGCCGGCGGCACGGCGCACCGCCGCGTGTTCTTCGAGGATCGACCGGTACTGCACCGGCATCTCGAAGCCGGCGAAAGGCACCAACCGGGCGCCGAGACGCTGATGGATGGCATGCAGCGGCGTGCGCCGGAGCGCACTCACGCCGTGCGGCCGATCCCGCAGCGGGCCTCGTACGCCTCGAGCGTATTGCGCAGCAGCATCGTGATCGTCAGCGGGCCGACTCCGCCACGCGACGGGGTGATCAGGCTCGCGATGCCGAGCGCCTCGTCGAAATCCACGTCGCCGACCTGCTGGCCGTCCACGACGTTGACGCCGAGGTCGATCACGGCGGCACCCGGCCGGATCCAGTCGCCCCGGATCAGCAGCGGGCTTCCGGCACACGCGATCAGCACGTCCGCGTCGCGGCAGACGGCGGCGAGGTCACGGGTGCGGGAGTGGCAGATCGTTACCGTCGCGTGGCGTTCGAGCAGCAGCAGCGCCACCGGCTTGCCGACCAGCGTGCTGCGTCCGACGACGACGGCGCGGGCGCCCTCGAGTGGCACGCGGTGACGGTCGAGCACCTCGAGGATGCCGAGCGGCGTGCACGGGCGCAGCCCGGGGAGTCCCGCGAGCAGTCGACCGGCGTTGCGGGTGTGCAGCCCGTCGACGTCCTTGGCGGGATCCGTGGCCTCGGTGATGGTGGTGGCGCGAATCCCCTTCGGCAGCGGAAGCTGGACGAGGATGCCGTCGACGCCATCGTCGCGATTGAGGGCGTCGATCTGGTCGAGCACGGCGCGCTCGCTGCTGTCGGCGGGGAGCGTGTGCTCGCGCGAGTCGATGCCGGCCCGGGCGCACGCGCGCCGCTTGCCCTTGATGTACGAGAGACTCGCCGGATTGTCGCCGACCAGCACCACGGCGAGGCAGGGGGGGCGGCGGCCTGCGTCGCGAAGTGCCGTGACTTCTGCGGCGATCCCGGCACGCAGTTCCCGTGCCAGGGCCATACCGTCGACGACCAGAGTAGATCGAGGGGGGGCGCTCACGCGGGAGCAGTATACCGGGGCGGAAAAACTTGACGAAACGAACCCGACCCCTTTCTTGACGACTTCAGTCTTCGACGTCAGGCGGCGGAGGAGGGGGGCTTCTTGGAGGAGGGCTTGCCGGCGGGCTTGGTGTCGGATTTGGGCTTGGAGTCGGTCTTGGGTGCCGCCTTGGTCTCGGACCTGGCGTCGGACTTGGACTCGGCGCTGGACGGACTGCTGGAGTCCTTGCTGGAATCCCGGTCGGGGGCGGGCTTGGAGCTCGAGTAGAGGTCCGAGTACCACCCGCCGCCCTTCAGCACGAAGCCGGTGCGGGAGATCAGCCGCTGCACCTTGCGGGCGCGGCACTTCGGGCAGGTCTTCACGGGATCCTCCGTGATGCGCTGCTCGCGCTCGAACTCGTGGCCGCATTTCCCGCACAGGTACTCGTAGGTCGGCATGACGTCCTCCGCTTCGCGATCGAGGCGGCGGGGATCTAACCCACTGATCCGGGCCTCGCCATCCCGGCGAGCCTTCGCAGCGCCGGTTCCAGAGCGGCCGGGTCTCCGGCGAGTCGCACGCGCTTGCGCCGGCCCTTGGCGCCCGGCGCGAGATCGACTGCCGCGCGCGGCAGCGCGAGCGCCGCGGCCAGCGCCCGGACACAGGCACCGTTGGCCGCGCCGAGGACCGGGGCCTCGCGGACGGCAATGCGCAGGGCGCCGCCGTGGACGCCTCCGATACGCTCGCGGGCGGCGCGCGGCGTCACGTGGATCCAGAACGCGACCCCGTCGGCGGCGCGCTGAAGCTCCAGGTCCGCCGCCGGATCGCTCAACCGGCGCCGGCCTCCGACGCGGAGGCCGGACCCTCGCTGCCGGGCGCCGCGCTGCCGGCGACCCGGCGCGGCCCCTTCGCCGGCCCGTTGGCGAGGAACGCGACCTTGCCGTCGAGCACCGGATCCTCGGGCAGTTCGCCGGTGAGGCCTTCGAGCAGCGCGAGATGGGTCTCGATCGTGGATCGGACCGACGCGCCGAGGCGCGTGCGCAACGTGCGCATCTCGCGGATGTCCTCGGCGAGCTTCGCAACGCGTCGGTGGGCGGCATCGAGCACCTTCTCGGCACGCACCTCGGCTTCGGCGAGGATCACCTCGGCTTCCTTGGCGGCCGTGCGGCGCAGGTCTTCACTGACCTCCTGCGCGGTGACCAGCGTGTGTCGCAGCAACTCCTCACGTGAGCCCATCTCCTCGACACGGGCTTCGAGCTCGCGGATTCGTTCGCGAAGCCGTTCGGAGTCGCGGATCAGGGTTTCGAAGTCCTCCGCCACCATACGGTGGAAGCTGCGGACCTCTTCTGCATCGAGGCCGCGCAGCCGCTGCGCGAAGTGATGGTTCTGGATGTCGAGCGGGGTCAGATGCACGGCGCCCTCCGGACGTTTCAGGCTGCTGCAAGAAATCGGCGCAAAGGCCCGTCCGCTTGAGCAGAAGCCGGTCCCTTCGGGCAGCTCAGGAATCGAGCTCCCGGGAGCGGCGCGCGGCCGCTTCGACGGCGTCGTGGATGGCGGCGCGCAGGCCGCCGGCCTCGAGTCGGGCGAGGCCGGCGATCGTCGTACCGCCCGGCGACGTCACGCGGTCCTTCAGCTGGCCCGGGTGCAGGCCGCTCTCGAGCGCGAGCTTGGCGGCTCCGAAGGTCGTCTGGCAGGCCAGGCGGTGCGCGACGTCACGCGGCAGGCCGGCGCGGACGCCGGCATCGGCGAGCGCCTCGAGGAACACGAACACGTAGGCCGGCCCGCTCCCGGAGAGTCCCGTCACGGCATCGAGCAGGCGCTCGTCGGGCGCTTCCCACGCCATGCCGACGCTTTCGAACAGGGCCAGCGCGACGGCGCGATCCGCCGCCGTCGCAGCGGCGTTGGCCGCGAAGGCCGTCGCGCCGGCGCGCACCAGGGCCGGGGTGTTCGGCATCGCGCGCACCACACGTGCGCCGGCCGGGAGCAGTGCGGCAAGGCGGGTGAGCGAGATGCCGGCGGCGATCGACACCCAGAGCGGCTGCGCGGCCGCCGCGCCGACCCGCTCGACCAGTGCCTCGAGGACCGCTGCCACGACGCCCGGCTTCACGGCCAGCACCACGACATCGCTGTGCTGGACCAACACGGCGTTGTCGTCGCCCACTTCGATGCCGTACGCCCGCGCCACCTGCTCGCGGCGGGCGGCGACGGGATCCGTCGCGCGCACGAGCGCGCCCGGGACGCCGGCGGCGAGCAGCCCACCGGCGAGTGCTTCGCCCATCGCGCCGGCGCCGAGCAGCCCGATCCGAAGTCCGGCGAGCGCCCCCATCACGCGTCCTCCCGACCGCCCGGCCGCGGGCCGAACAGCTCCGTTCCGATCCGCACCCAGGTGGCCCCCTCCTCGACGGCGACCTCGAAGTCCTGCGACATCCCCATCGACAACTCCGTCAGGTTCGCACCGCCTGGCTCCGTGCGCAGCTCGTCGCGCAGCGCGCGCAGCCGGGCAAAGACGGGTCGCGCCGCCTCGGGGTCCGCCGTCGGCGCCGGGAGCGTCATGAGGCCGGTCGCGCGCAGCGACGCGTGCGCGGAGACGGCCGCGAGCAGCTCGGGCACGGCGTCCGGCGCGACGCCGGCCTTCTGCGGCTCGCCCGAGAGGTTCACCTGGAGCAGGACCGGCACGACGCGCCCGGCCGCCTCGGCAGCGTGCGCGAGTTCAATGGCGAGCCGGGCGCTGTCGACCCCGTGGATGCGGTCGAAGCAGCCGACCGCCTGCCGGGCCTTGTTGCGCTGCATGTGCCCGATCGCATGCCAGCGCAGGAGATCCGCCTCTTCGGAGCCGAGAATCTCTCGGACCAACGGGATCTTGGCTGCTGCTTCCTGAACATAGTTCTCGCCGAAATCGCAGAGCCCCGAGCGAGCCGCCGCGGCGATCCGTGCGGGAGACTGTCGCTTCGACGCGCCGAGCAGGTGCACGGCCGCCGGGTCGCGCCCGGCCCGCCGGGCGGCGGCGTCGATCCGCGCGCGCAGCGCCAGGAGGCGGCCGGCGATCACCGCCCGCTCCTCGACCTCCTGCTCACGCACGTCCATCGAACCCGACCTCCCGGAGCAGTGCGAGGGTCTCGTCGAGCGGCAGGCCGATGACGTTGGTCTCGCTGCCGTCGATGGCCTCGATCAGGCCTCGCCCCTCGCCCTGTGCCGCGTATCCGCCGGCCTTGTCGAGCGACTCGCCGGTGGCGACGTAGCGGAGGATCTCCTCGCGGCTTGCCGGCCGCATCCGGACCTGGCTCTCGACGACGACGACGGACGTCGCGAGCCGCGCGCTGTCGACCAGCGCGACGCCGGTGAGCACGCGATGGGCGCGGCCGACCAGCCGGCCGAGCAGTCGCGCCGCGTCCTCCGCATCGCGTGGCTTGCCGAGCACGTCGTCGCCGAGCACGACGATCGTGTCGGCGCCGAGCACCCAGCGCGCCGGCGCGGGCCCGAGCCGGCGCGCGACGGCCTGGGCCTTCTCGCACGCGAGCCGCTCGGCGAGCGCACGCGGCGCTTCGCCGGGCTGCCGTTGCTCCTCGATGTCGGCCGGCTCCACGTCGAACGCGATTCCGGCGCGCGTCAGCAGCTCGCGGCGGCGCGGCGAGCCGCTGCCGAGCACCAGGCGACCTGCGCGGCGCGAGCTCGAAGCGACGGCGTGCGGCGGCTTCATGGGGCCGGAGAGAAACCGCCGCGGGCCGGCGCGTCAACCCGGCGCCGCCGCACCGGACGCCCGCGTGCGTGTGATAGCCTCGACTGCGATGACCGCAGGAGACGCAGGGCGCCGCTGGACGCTCGACGGAGCGCGCGCCGTACTGGGGGACGTCCGCGCACGGACTGAACGCGCGGTCCGCGAAGCGGAGGTGCTGCTGCGCGAACGCGAGGACGCCGATCCGTCTCGCTCCGGCGCGATCGATGCGGGTATCCAGGCCATCGTGTCGCGCTGGGCGCGCGAGATCGAAGCGCTCGGCGCCGAGGCCAAAGGCGCGTGGCTCGTCGATTTCGACACCGGCAGCGGCTGCTACTGCTGGCGCTGGCCGGAGCCCGAACTCACCTGGTTCCACAGCCACGACGAAGGCTTCGCCGGCCGCACCCGCATCCACTGATCCCGGTCCGTTCCGCACCCGTCGAGTTTCGCCGCCGTCAATTTTGGGGCCGGGTTGAAAGCGTCAACTTCCGCCCGCCGGCGCGGCCGCGACGTCGCCCGAGGCTCGCGCGCTCGCCCCGCTACCCGATCGCCGCCGCCGGCTGCGGCGCGTAGAAGTCGTTGCCCTTGTCGTCGACGACGATGAAGGCCGGGAAGTCGCGGACCTCGATCTTCCAGACGGCTTCCATGCCGAGTTCGGGATAGTCGAGCACGTCGACCTTCCGGATCGATTCGACGGCCAGCACCGCCGCCGGGCCTCCGATCGAGCCGAGGTAGAAGCCGCCGTGCTTCTGGCACGCGTCGGTGACCTGCCGCGAGCGATTGCCCTTGGCCAGCGTGACGAAGCTGCCACCGTTCTGCATGAACAGATCGACGTACGAATCCATGCGGCCGGCGGTGGTCGGCCCGAACGATCCCGACGCGTAGCCCTCCGGCGTCTTCGCGGGGCCGGCGTAATACACCACGTGGTCGCGGAAATACGCCGGCAGACCCTCGCCGCGATCGAGACGCTCTTTCAACTTCGCGTGCGCGATGTCCCGGGCGACGACGATCGTGCCGCTGAGCGCGAGCCGCGTCTTGATCGGATGGCGCGAGAGCGTACGCCGGATCTCCGCCATCGGCTGATCCAGGTCGATCTGGACGACATCGCCCGGCACCTCTCGCTCGTGGACGTCCGGCAGGAAGCGTGCCGGCTCGCGCTCGAGCTGTTCGAGGAACAGGCCGTCGCGGGTGATCTTGGCCAGCGCCTGGCGGTCCGCGGAACAGGAGACGCCGAGGCCGACCGGCAGCGACGCGCCATGGCGCGGCAGCCGGATCACGCGGACGTCGTGACAGAAGTACTTGCCGCCGAACTGCGCGCCGATCCCGAGTCGCCGGGACAGCGCGAGCACCTGCTGCTCGAGGTCGAGATCGCGGAACGCGCGGCCCTGCTCGTTGCCGCTGGTCGGCAGCCCGTCGTAGTAGCGACAGGATGCCAGCTTCACGGTCTTGAGCGTGAGTTCGGCGGAGGTGCCGCCGATGACGATGGAGAGGTGATACGGCGGACACGCGGCGGTGCCGAGACCGCGGATCTTCTCCTCGAGGAACTTCATCAGCGCGGTCGGATTCAGGATCGCGCGCGTCTCCTGGAACAGCAGGCTCTTGTTCGCGGAGCCTCCCCCCTTGGTGACGAACAAGAAGTGATACTCATCGCCGCCCGTCGCGTAGAGCTCGATCTGCGCCGGCAGGTTGGTCCGGGTGTTGAGCTCTTCGTACATCGAGATCGGCGCCATCTGCGAGTAGCGCAGGTTCGTCGTCGTGTACGTCTCGAAGATGCCCTTCGCGAGAGCGGCCTCGTCGTCGCCGGACGTCCAGACCCGTTGGCCCTTCTTGCCCATGACGATCGCCGTGCCGGTGTCCTGGCACGACGGCAGGATCATGCCGGCGGCGACGTTCGCGTTCTTCAGCATCTGCAACGCCACGAAACGGTCGTTGTCGCTGGCCTCGGGGTCGTCGAGGATCGCGCGCACCTGGGCCAGGTGGCCGGGCCGGAACAGATGCGAGACGTCGCGGATCGCCTCGGCGGCGAGGCGCGTCAGCCCCTCGGGTGCGATCGTCAGCAGGTCGTGGCCCTCGCACCGGGCACGGCCGACGAAGTCGCCCTCGAGCTTGCGGAATGGCGTTCCGTCGTCGTGCGGGAGTTCGAACAGGGGCTGATGGGTGAAGGTGCTCATGATTTCCTCTGGCAGGGGGCGAGAACGATAGCGGACGCCGGACCCGCGGTGGTATCCTGGTCCCGCTCCCTTTGCATCGAGCTGCGCTTGCCCCCCAATCGATCGCGCGCGTGTCCCGCGCCGGGGAGTCCTGCCGATGGTCGACCCGTCCGTTGCTTCCTTCGCCCTGCTCGGCTGCGATCCGGACGGCAACATCGCGTGGACCTCGGCCGGGGCCGAGCGGCTGTGCGGCCGCACGCCGGAAGCCCTGTGCGGACAACCGCTCGTCGCTGCGGTCGATTCGCTCGGACCGGCGGAGCGCGCAGCCCTTGCCGCCGCGCTGACTTCGCGAGCAACGAAGCGGATCGAGACGGCGACGCTGGTCGTCGACGTCGTGCCGCTGGCCGCCGACGGCGGGGCGGGCGCCGGTTCCTGCGTCGTGCGCCGGACCCGAGCATCCAGCACGACGGCGGCCGCACTGGCCGAGAGCGAGGAGCGCTACCGCCGGCTCGTCGATGCGTGCCCGGCGCCGATCGTCGTGCATGTCGGCGGGCGGATCCGCTTCGTCAATCCCGCCGCGCTGGCGCTGCTCGGTTCGTCCGCCGCCGAGGACGTGATCGATCGTCCGGTCATGGAGTTCGTCCATCCCGAGTATCGCCCGATCGTCGCCGAGCGCATGCAGAAGATCCTCGAGACCGGCGGACCGACGATGCTGCTCGAGCAGCGCATCGTGCGCCTGGACGGCCGCGTGATCGACGTCGAAATCGCCGGCGCCGCCGTCTGCTACGAGGGCGAGCTCGCGATCCAGCTGGTCGGCCGCGACGTCACCGAACGGCGTCGGATCGAAGCCGAGCGCCGCCGGCACGAGGAGCAGCTGTGGGACGCGCATCGTCGCGAGAGCCTGCTGCGGCTCGCGGAGGGCATCGCGCATTCGCTGCGGAAACTCTCTCGCGAGTTGCTCGAGGCGGTCGACCAGAGCCTCCTCCGGCGGGTGGCCGGCGGCGAGCCTCTCGATCCCGTGCGGGTTCGGGGTGTCGGGCTGCGCATGGCCGCATTGACGGATCAGTTGCTCGGATTCGTCGGCAAGCGGGGCGGCCCGCCGTCCGCCGCGACGAATCTGTCGGCGCTGGTGCTCGAACTGTCGCAGGGCCTCGACACGGAGCTCGGCAGCGCGGCCAGCCTCAGCTACGACCTGCCCGTCGCGCTGCCGCCGGTGCGCGTCGACGGCACGCAGCTGCGCCGCGTCGTGCATGGACTGGTCCGCAATGCGGTGGACGCGCTCGGCGCCGCCGGCGGCAGCGTGCTGATCCGCACCCGGCGCGTCGACGTCGATGCCGAGCTCGCCCTCCGCACGCATCCCCCCGGCGTGTTGCGACCGGGTCCGCACGTGGCGCTCGACGTGTGCGATCGCGGTTGCGGCATGGACGAATCCACCAGCGCGCGGATCTGCGAGCCGTTCTTCAGCACCAAGTCGCCGGGGCGCGGCCTCGGGCTCGCGGAGGTGACGGGCCTGGTGGGTGCGCAAGGCGGCGGCGTGTGCGTCGACAGCGCGCCGGGGCGCGGCACCACGGTGACGCTCCTGTTCCCGGCCCTGGCGAGACCGCCGCGTCAGGACGCCTCGCCGGCGCGGGTGCTGCGCAGGCGGCGGAAGCACTGAGCGCCGCTTCGGCCGGCTCGGCGACGGCGATCCGGTCGATTCCAGGGGGTGCGTGCGCGCCTCTTCTCGCAGTATATGAGCGAAACGGACCGGAAGGGGATTCGCAGTGCCGGAGCAGAGCGCCGGGACCCGCATCGAACGGGACTCGCTGGGCGAGATCGAGGTCCCGGCGGATGCGCTGTGGGGCGCATCGACGCAGCGGGCCGTGCAGAACTTTCCGATCAGCGGCGAGCGCTTTCCGCGCCGCTTCGTCGCGGCGCTCGGACTCGTGAAGGGCGCGGCGGCTGCGACGAATGCCGCGCTGGGCGTCGTCGAGACTCGCATCGCCGCCGCGATCGAGCAGGCAGCCCGGGAAGTGGCCGAGGGGCGCTGGGACGCCCACTTCGTCGTCGACGTGTTCCAGACCGGCTCGGGGACGTCGACGAACATGAATGCCAACGAAGTGATCGCGACGCGGGCGCGGCAGATCCTCGGCGCGGCGCTCGCCTCGGTCCATCCGAACGACCACGTGAACGCGAGCCAGTCGTCGAACGACGTGATCCCGAGCACCCTCCACATCGCGGCCCGCTGCGCGATCCACGAGGACCTGTTGCCGGCGCTCGGCCGGCTGCACGACACGCTGCGCGCACAGGCCCATGCGACCGACGACGTCGTGAAGATCGGACGCACGCACCTGATGGACGCGACGCCGATCCGGCTCGGCCAGGAGTTCGGCGGCTGGGCCCGCCAGCTGGAGCTGTCGATCGAGCGGGTCGCGACGGCGTCGGGCGGGCTCGCGGAACTGGCGCTCGGCGGCACCGCGGTCGGGACCGGCCTGAACAGCCCGCCCGGCTTCGCCGCCCGCGCCATCGAATGGATCTCCGTCGCGACCGGGCTCGCATTTCGCGAAGCCACGGATCACTTCGAGGCGCAGAGCGCGCGCGATGCCGCGGTGGCGCTGAGCGCATCCCTGCGCGGAGTTGCCGTGGCGCTGTTCAAGATCGCGAGCGACCTGCGGCTGCTCGCATCCGGTCCGCGCTGCGGCTTCGCGGAACTGCGGCTGCCGGCCCTGCAGCCCGGCTCGTCGATCATGCCGGGCAAGGTGAATCCGGTCCTGTGCGAGTCAGTGATCCAGGTGGCCGCGCAGGTGGTCGGAAACGATGCGGCCGTCGCGCTCGGCGGGATGACCGGGCAGCTCGAGCTGAACGCGATGATCCCGCTGATTGCGCGCAATGTCCTCGAATCGATCCGTCTGCTCACCACGAGCAGCGACCTGTTCGCCGCCCGCTGCGTCCACGGCATCGAGGCGGACCGGGAGCGCGCGACCGCGCTGGTGGAGCAGAGCCTGGCGATGGTGACGGTGCTGGCCCCGCGGATCGGCTACGAGCGCGCCGCCGAGCTCGCCCAGCAGGCTGCGGCGACCGGGCGTACGATCCGGGCACTGTGCCTCGAGCAGCAGCTGCTGCCGCGTGCGGAGCTCGAGGCTTTGCTCGACGCACGCGCACAGACCGGGCCGGGCGCAGGCGGCGCCTGAACGGCGGCGGGGTTCGACGCGGATATGACCGGAGTCATAGGCTTCGGGCCGGAGAAGAACCAGACTCCGAGGCCTCGGCGTCGCAGGGGGCGTGCGCCGCGAGACAGCCGCGAGACAGCAGCGAGGCAGCAGGGCACGGCGCGAGCGGGGCGCGCTGACGGCACGCGGCTTGGCCCGCCGCCGACACCGCTCGAGCCCGGTGCTCTCGCCCGGTGCGATCACCCGGTGCTGTCGGACCGGCCAGAGGGGGCCGGGATCCTATCCTAGAAGCCTAGAAGCGAGGACAAGATCTCATGTCGAGTTCGACCGTTTTCGATCCGACGGCACGGCCGCCGCGCGGGGCTCTCGGCACTGCGATGATCGACCTCGGGGCGCTGGACGCTGCGTCCGTTCACCGGCATCCCTTCGACTTTTTCGCGGTTCCGGAGTTCCTCAAGCCGGATGCCCTGGCGGCCGCCATCGCCAGCTATCCGGACATCCCCGGTCCCGGCAACCACCGGCCGGAGACGTGCTCCTACGGGCCGGCGTTCGGCGCGCTGCTCGACGAACTCCGCAGCCCCGCCTTGCGGGAGCGCGTCGAAGCCAAGTTCGGCGTCGACCTGTCGACCAGTCGGCTGACGATCACGATCCGGCGTTATTGCGAACCGACCGACGGCCACGTCCACACCGATCATCGGACCAAGGTCGTCACGATGCTCGTCTATCTCAACGACGGTTGGCAGGACGAAGGAGGGCGGCTGCGGTTCCTGCGCTCCGAGGACCTCGAGGACTACGAGGCCGAGGTCGCCCCGCTCGGCGGCACGATGATCGCGTTCCGGCGCAGCGATCACTCCTATCACGGACACAAGCCGTACGTCGGCGAGCGGCGGATGATCCAGATGAACTGGGTGCGGGAAGGGGTGCTCGATCGCTACGAGAAACGGCTGAACCGGCTCACCAAACCGGTTCGGCGTCTGCTGAACAAGAGCTGATCCCGGCCGGCGCCCCGACGCGACACCTCCCGCCGGTGCGGCGGCCGTACCGCCTTTCGCCGGCGCGGCCCATCCACGAAGGGACCGAGGACATCATGCGACCCACGGTATTCATCCATACCAACCACAAGCAGATCGTCGGTGCGCTGGTCGCCCGACATGCGCTGAGGCGGAACTCGCAGCATGCGGAGGAGTTCGACATCCGCTTGATCCAGACCGGGGATCACCCATTCCTGCGGGCGCGCGACGGCCAGAACTATCTGCGGGATGGGGCCAGCCGCCCCTGGCTCTACGAGGATCTCCAGTCGTTCACGCCGCTTCGCTTCATGCCGCCCGAACTGATGGGCTATCGCGGCCGCGCCGTGGTGATCGATCCGGACGTGTTCGCCGTCGGCGACATCTGGGAGCTTCTGACCCGCGACATGGGCGGCAAGGCGATCCTGTGCCGGCGCCGCTCCGGGTCGAAGGGACGACGCGGGTTCTTCGCGAGCAGCGTCATGCTGCTCGACTGCGCACAGCTCACGCACTGGCGTTGCGAAGAGCAGTTCGACGAGATGTTCTCGTTCCAGCGCGACTACATGCAGTGGATCAGCCTGCAGCTCGAACCCGAGGGCTCGATCGGCCTGTTCGAGAACGAGTGGAACGACTTCGACCGGCTGACCCCGCAGACCAAGCTCCTGCACAACACGAAGCGGATGACGCAGCCGTGGAAGACGGGCCTCGCGATCGACTACTTCGCGCCGGAGAAGCCCGGCGGGTCGGCGGCGATCGGGGCGCTGTATCGTGCGCGGCGCCGGCTCTTCGGACCCTACGCGTTCATGGGACGCTATCGCGCGCATCCGGATCCCGAGCAGGAGCGTTTCTTCTTCGGCCTGCTGCGCGAGTGCCTGGAGCAGGGGGACGTGACCGAGGAGATGCTGCACCACGAGATGCGCGAACACCACGTACGCCCCGACGCCGTCGAGGTGCTGGCGCGGGTGCCTCCGCTGCGGGGACGCGCGGCCAGCGCGACTGACGCCGATCGCCCGCACGCGTCCGCATCTCCGTAGGCGCCCCGCAGCTCGCAGAAGCCGCTACAGCAGCGCCTCGACCAGCGTCGGGCCCGGTGTCGCCAAGGCGCGGGACAGCGCTGCGACGAGCGCCTCGGCGCGGTCGACGCGAACGGCCGGCACGCCGAGGCCGGTGGCAAGCGTCGTCCAGTCGAGTTCCGGGCGCGTGAGGTCCGAGAGCGCGCGGGTCGCCGGGCCGGGCGCCGCGATGCCGGCGCGCGCCGCCTCGACCTGCAGGATGCGATAGCTGCGGTTGGCACAGACGATCGTCACGACGTCGAGCTGCTCGCGCGCCATCGTCCACAGCGCCTGCAGCGTGAACAGGCCGGAGCCGTCGGCCTGCAGCGCGATGACCCGGCGATCCGGGCACGCGAGGGCGGCGCCGACCGCGCATGGCAGGCCCTGGCCGATCGCGCCGCCGGTGAGGCCGAGGACGGTATGCGGCGCCGAAGCCGCCGAGGCCGCGAACCAGGCTGCGCTCGACGTCAGCCCCTCGTCGACGACGATGGCGTTCTCGGGCTGCAGCGCCGCGAGCGCCTGGCCGAGCGTCGCGACGTCGAGCGTGCCGGACGGCGGCGAGGGGCGGGCGCGCTCGGGGATCGCGACGGCGGCCGGAGCGCCGAGTGCATCGGCGAGCGCCTCGAGCGCGCCGACGGCGTCTTCGTGGGGCGCCGCCAGTCCGAGCCGTGCACACGTGTCGGGTGCGATGCGACTGCGGCCGCCCGGGTAGCCGAAGAAGGCGACCGGATCGCGCGTGCCGGCGAGCAGCAGCGTGCGCAGGCCGCCGAGCGCCTGCGCAGCCTGCTCCGGGAAGTACGGGATCCGTTCGAGTTCCGGCACCTGCGCGCCGTGCTCGAGGCGCGCGACGAAGGCGTCGTGCAGCAGGCGCGCGCCACACGCGGCCCGGATGCGCGCCGCGGCGCGCAGACCGCGCGCGCCGAGCGCCGGGCCGCCGACGAGCAATGCGGCGTCGCCGGCGCGCAGCGCGCGCACGGCGGCGTCGATGCGCTCGCCCGACACCGCCGACGGACGGCTCGCGCGGACCGGGACGGGTGCACCGTCGGCGGTTTCCCATTGGCAGTCGGCCGGCACGATCAGCGTTGCGACCTGGCCGGGCGGAGAGCCCGCCGCCTCGAGCGCGGCGGCCGTGTCGGCGGCGACGTCCTCGGCCCGCCGCACGCTGCGCACCCAGCCGGAGACGGGATTCGCGAGCGACACGATGTCCGACGCGAGCGGCGCATCGGCCGCGGCGTGCCACGTCGCGTGATCGCCGACGACGACCAGCATCGGCGTGCCGGCGCGCCGCGCGTTGTGCAGGTTGGCGATGCCGTTGGCGAAACCGGGTCCGAGGTGCAGCAGCGCCAGCGCCGGGCGGCCGGCCATCCGCGCGTAGCCATCCGCGGCTCCGGTGCAGACGCCTTCGAACAGGCCCAGCACGGCGCGGATTTCCGGCGTGCGGTCGAGCGCTGCGACCAGCGGCATCTCCGTCGTGCCGGGATTGGCGAAGCAGACGTCGACTCCGCTGGCCCGCGCGGTCTGGAGCAGGCGGTCGGCGCCGGTCATCGGATCCCCCCTCGGCAGAACGGCAGCGGTACGGCGTGCGCGGGACTGCGCCGAACTCCGCAACCATGCTACCAAGCACGACGAGGAGGATGCGAACGATGAGCGAAGTGAAGGTCAGCGAAACCGTGGCGGCCCCGGCGGCCCGCGTCTGGGAACTCGTGCGGGACTTCGGCGGCATCGCGAAGTGGGGCGGTCCGGCGCTGCAGAGCTGCACCGTGGACGGCGAGGGGATCGGCGCGATCCGGCGCATCGGTCTGCCGGGCGGGCTGACGATCTCCGAGCGGCTCGAGGCGCTCGATGACGGCGCTCGCAGCCTCCGCTACGCGATCGTCGAGAAGTGCCCGCTGCCGGTGCGAGATTACCAGTCGACGATCCAGATCTCCGAGGTCGGCCCGCAGGAGTGCCGCGTCGATTGGTCGAGTCGCTTCGAGCCGGACGGCGCGCCGGCCGAGCAGGCCGAGGGCATGATCCGCGGCGTCTACACCGGCGGCATCGCCGGCATCCGCAAGGCGCTCGGCGGCTGAACGCGCGCCCGCCGCCGAGGGGCGCGCGTTCGGTCGTGTCGGAGTTCGGTGGCGTCGGGTCTGGCGGGATCCGGCGGGGGCCGGGTCGGCTCAGACGACCGATTCGCCGAACGGCAGCAGCGCCAGGTGGCGTGCGCGCTTGACGGCCTCGACGACCTCGCGCTGCTGGCGCGCGGTGTTGCCGGAGATCCGTCGCGGCAGGACCTTGCCCGTCTCCGTCAGGAACATCCGCAGCACGCGCGGATCCTTGTAGTGGATGACGAGGCCCTTGTCGGTCGTGAGCCGCGAGACCTTCGGGCCGCGCGTAGTCTTCTTGCGCAGCTTGCGGGCCTTCTTGCGAGCCTTGGCCCGCAGCCGCGCCTTCACGCTGCGATTGTCGTAGTCCTCGTCGCGATCGCGGTCGCGATCGAAGCGTCCGCCGCCGCGCGGTCCGCCGCCGCCATAGCCGCCGCCACCCCCCCCGCCGAAGCGGTCGCCGCCGCCGCCGCCGCCCCCGCCATAGGGGCGGTCGCCGCGGTCCCCGTAAGAGGGCCGGTCCGAGGGTCCGCGGTCGCCGAAGGGAGGTCGATCGGGTTGGCTCATGAGGGGACGGAACCTATCCAACGGCTTCTGCGGCTGCAAGGGAGCGGCGTCGCTTCGAGGGCAAGCGGGGCAGGAATGGCGCCCTTCAGGGTTTGCGCAGCAGCGGGAGGACGTCGCGGCCGAAGCGCTCGAGGGGTTCCGAGGCCATCGGGTCCGCCGGCCCGGTGACGTCGAGGCACACGAGCTGCACGTCGATTCCGAGCGCCGAACGGGCCGCGAGCAGGTGTTCGGCCACTTCGGCCGGGCTGCCGCCGAGCGCTCCGGGGCGACGGTGGCCGGGATCCCGATCCTTGAAGGAGACGACGCAGCAGGTGCCCACCCGGGTTGCTGCTGGTGAGGGTCCGGTCCCGCACGAGGACATCTCCGGCAGCCCGAGCGCCGCGGCGAGTGCGCCCGCGTGCGGATCGCCGCCGGAGCCGATCCAGAGCGGTGGGTGCGGCTGTTGGACCGGCCTCGGGTGCACCGTCACGCGCTCGAGCGGACCGCGGATCCGGCCCGACCAGCACACGTCGGTCTCCGTCCAGAGGCGCCGGAGCAGCATTGCGGTCTCTCGCAGGCGATCGCGGCTCGCGTCGTCGCCGGCCGGTGCGGCGTCGCTCGGCGTCGCGAAGCCGCGGTCGCTCACCACGAGCTCGATCCGTCCCGAAGACAGGCTGTCGAGCGTCGCGAAGTCTTCGGCGATCCGCAGCGGGTCGAGCCCTGCGCACAGCGGGAGACCGGCGCCGAGCCGCAGTCGCGTGGTCCGGGCGGCGATCGCTGCGAGCAACACCGGGGTCGCCCGCAGCCCGTCGGCGCCCGGCGTCTCGCCATCGAGCCAGATCGAGTCGAAGCCGAGTTGCTCGGCGCGGACGGCGCGCTCGACGATCGCACGAAGCCGCGCGGCGGCCGGCTCGCGCGGCGCCGTCGCCCGGCCGTGTGCGCCGGACTCCGACAGCAGCAGGCCGATCTCGACGTGGCGCATCGCGCCGGACGCTAGACCAGAGGGAGCGGCGCGACGAGCCGGACCGGAGCGTGCAGCCGGCGCTCCGTTGTCGCTTCCACCCGCTGCACTCGAGAAGTCGAGAACTCGGCGTTCAGTCGAGGTCGCTGGGGCTGTGGCGCTCCGGCACGCGCAGCTCTTCGGGTCCCCAGGTCTTGTTGACGCGCTGCCCGCGTCGAACCGCGGTCCGCTCCGCAATCTCCGAGGCCCACCGGACGACGTGCGTGTACGACGCGACGTCGAGGAACTCTCCGGCTTCGTAGAGCTTGCCCCTCACGAGGCCGCCGTACCACGGGAAGGTCGCGATGTCGGCGATCGTGTACTCGTCGCCGGCGAGATAGCGACGCGCGGCGAGGTTGCGGTCGAGGACGTCGAGCTGGCGCTTCACCTCCATCGCGAAGCGGTTGATCGGGTACTCGTATTTCTCGGGTGCGTAGGCGTAGAAGTGTCCGAAGCCGCCACCCAGGTACGGCGCGCTGCCCATCTGCCAGAACAGCCAGGACAGGCACTCCGTCCGCGTGGCCGGCTCCGCCGGCAGGAATGCCCCGAACTTCTCCGCCAGATAGACGAGGATGGCTCCGGATTCGAAGACGCGGGTCGGCGGCGAGGTGCTGCGGTCGAGCAGGGCTGGGATCTTCGAGTTGGGGTTGATCGCGACGAAGCCGCTGCTGAACTGCTCCCCCTCGCCGATGTTGATCAGCCAGGCATCGTACTCCGCACCCTGCTTGCCGAGCGCCAACAGCTCTTCGAGGAGCACGGTGACCTTCACGCCGTTGGGTGTCGCCAGCGAGTAGAGCTGCAGCGGGTGATCGCCGACCGGGAGCTCCTTCTCGTGGGTGGGTCCGGCGATCGGGCGGTTGATCTTGGCGAAGCGTCCGCCGCTCTCGGAATCCCATCTCCAGACCCTGGCCGGGACGTAGGTCGGCGGCGTGTTCGAGGACGAATCGGGCACCGAGTCTCCTTTGCTCGACAGGTGCAGCCCGGGGCCTCAGCGCGAACCCAGCGTCTCGCGTTTCGAGGCGATGCGGCCCAGCAGGGCCTTCCACGAGTCGACGAAGGACTCGGCGCCGTCTCGCTGAAGCTGGGCGGCGAGGGCATCGAGGTCGACGCCGGCCTTCTCGAAGCGCGCGAGCTCGGCCTCGGCGTTGCCGCCGTCGGCCGGCAACGGGCGCCCGACGGTTCCGCGCTCGGCGAAGGCCTCGAGCGTGTTGTCGGGCACCGTGTTCACCGTATCGGGGGCGGCGAGGGCTTCGACGTACAGCGTTTCGGACGCGTCCGGATCCTTCGTGCCGGTGCTGGCCCAGAGCAGCCGCTGCGCTCGTGCCCCGCGCTTCGCCAGCGCCTCGAAGCGCGGCGAGGCCAGCAGCTCGCGGTAGGCGCGGTAGGTCCGGCCGCCGATCGCGATACCGAGCCGGTTGCGCAGCTCGGCCGGCACGCGGTCGGCGACGGCCCTGTCCCAGCGGCTCACGAACAGCGATGCGACCGACCCGACGCGCGGGTCGAGACCGGCCTCGATCCGACGTTCGATGCCGCGCAGGTAGGCTTCGGCTGTGGCGAGGTACTGCTCGCACGAGAACAGCAGCGTCACGTTGATCGGGATCCCGCGGAAGATCGCCTCTTCGATCGCGGGAAGGCCTTCTGCGGTCCCGGGAATCTTCACCAGCAGGTTCGGTCGCTCGGCCTGCTCGTGGATCTGCTTCGCGGCTTCGATCGATCCGGTCGTGTCGTAGGCGAGGAGCGGCGAGACTTCCATCGAGACCCAGCCGTCGACGCCGCCCGTGCGCTCGTGGATCGGGCGCAAGGCGTCCGCGGCCGCACGCAAATCGTCGAGCGCGATCGAGATGAAGAGATCCTCATCGGAGCGCACGGTTCCCGCGCGCTCGCGAATCGCGGCGTCGTAGGCGTCGCTGCCACCGATCGCCCTGTCGAAGATGGTCGGATTCGACGTGAGGCCGGTGACGGAGAATGCGTCGATGTACCGCTGCAGCGTGCCGTCCTGCAGCATGCTGCGGGTGATGTTGTCGAGCCACAGGCTCTGCCCGAGTTCCTGGAGTTTGCGGGTGGGGTTCATGTGCCCTCCTGGTGCGTCGGTTGCCCGAAAAGTCTGCCCTCTTCTCCGCCGCGGTCAAGCCGACGCGAGGCAATGCGGCTTCGAAGCGGTGGCGCTCTTCACGGACAGCGACCAGACGCACGAGAACGCCGAGGCATGGTACGGCGGGCTGCGCTTGCTGAGTCAGCCGGACGAGGAACCCGCCGACGCGGAAGCAGTGCCGCCGTAGCGGCGACGGCCAGGCGCCGGTCTCCCCGTCGCTGGCGTCCTCGAGCGGTGTGGACGAGCGAATGTGGAAGGATCGGGTCACCTGGCGGAGCCATAGCGTGCCGTCCCCGGAAACCTCTTCGCACAGCGAGACGAGATTCGGGAAAATGGTCGGCCCGCGTGAGAAGTCGGTCAGGGTGGCCCAGACTCGATCCGCGACTCGATCCGCATCGATGCGGGTCTGCAACCGCACCGTCGTTCCGCGAAATCGCGCGCCCGCTCAGGGCGCCGCGGGCCGGATTCCCTTCACGGTGTACATGCCCCCGCGGTGTTCGAGATCGAACTCGACCTGCTGGCCGACTTGTAGGCCCTCGAGCAGCTTCGGGTCCGACACCGGAAACGGCATCGTCATCGCCTCCATCAGGCCCGGGATATCGCCGTGGTCGAGCGTGATCTCGGCGTTCTCCACGTCGATCGCGACGATCCTTCCCTGGCCGATGCCGTTCTGCCCCGCCTGCTCGGCGCAGGCGGGAAGGGCGAGCAGCAGGGCGGCGGCGAGCGCCAGACGGAGGCTGCGGACGAGACGAGCGGACGGTTGCATCGGATCGTTTCCCTTTCTTGGTTCGGTTCCCGGTTCGGTTCCCGGTTCGGTTCCCGGTTCGGGTCGCGGTTCGGGTCGTCGGTCATTGCTCGGGACCCGGCAGCGAGCGCCGCTTCCAGACCGCGAACAGCGCAGGATAGACCAAAAGCTCGAGCGCGAACGAGGTCGTGAGGCCGCCGACCATCGGGGCGGCGATCCGCTTCATCACATCCGCGCCGACGCCGCTGCTCCACAGCAGCGGCAGGAGCCCGGCCATCGTCGCGATGACGGTCATCGCCTTCGGGCGCAGCCGCCGCGCCGCGCCCTCGACGATGGCCTCCTCGAGGTCGACCATCGAGCGCATGCGCCCGGTGGCCTCGTGGTCGCGATGCGCCAGCCGGAGGTACAGCAGCATCACGACGCCGGTCTCCGCGTCGAGTCCGGCAAGCGCGATGATGCCGACCCAGACGGCGATCGACAGGTGATAGTCGAGCAGCCACAGCATCCACACCGCGCCGATCAGCGAGAACGGGACGGCCAACAGCACCAGAGCCACTTCGATCGTCGAGCCGGTGTTGGAATAGAGCAACAGCACGACCAGCAGCACCGTCAACGGGAGGACCGCGAAGAGGCGGTCGCGAGCGCGCTCCCAGGAGCGGAACTGGCCGGCCCATTCGATCCGGACGCCAGGCGGGAGCTCGACCTGCTCGGCGACCGCCGCCTTCGCCTCGGCGACGTAGTCGACGATCGGACGGTCCCCGACATCCACCTGCACCAACCCGGTCAGCTGACCGGCCTCGCTGCGCACCATGTCCGGCCCGGTGGTGGTCGCGAGGCGCGCCAGCTGGCCGAGCGGAACGCTGCCGCCGCCGGGCGTCACCACCAGCACGCGGTCCAGCGCGTCCGGCTCCTCGCGGTAGTCACGCGCATAGCGGACCTGCACCGGGTAACGCTCGCGACCTTCGACGGTCCACGTGACGTTGCGCCCGCCGATCGCGGCTTCGACGGCTTCGTGGACGTCGCGGATCGTCAGTCCGACGCGTGCGATCTCGTCGCGGTCCGTCTCGATGTCCAGGTAGAAGCCGCCGGTCAGCCGCTCGGCCGTGGCGCTGCGCGTGCCGGGAACGTTGGCCAGCGCCTTCTCGATGTCGATCGACGCTCGCTCGAGGACCGCGAGATCCGCACCGAACACCTTCACGCCGAGCTGCGCGCGGACGCCGGTCGAGAGCATCTCGTTGCGCGTCTGGATCGGCATCCACCAGGTGTTGGGCATGCCGGGGTAGCGGAGCTTCGCGTCCATCTCCTGGACGAGACGTTCGTACGTCATGCCCGGTCGCCATTCGGACCGTGGCTTCAGCGTGATGACGGTCTCCGCCATCGACAGCGGCGCCGGATCCGTCGAGGTCTCGGCCCGGCCGATCTTGCCGAACACGCGGGCGACCTCCGGGAACGCGCGCAGCTCGCGATCCTGGAGTTGCAGTACGCGCTGCGCCTCGGTGATCGACATGCCGGGCGGCGCCGTCGGCATGTACAGGATGGTGCCCTCGTTGAGCGGCGGCATGAATTCGGTGCCGAGCGAGCAGAAGGCCGGCACGGTTCCCACGATCATCAGCAGCGCGCCGAGAATGACGAGCGCACGCCGCCGCACCACCCAGCGCACGGCGGGCTCGTACAGCCGCACCATCACGCGGCTGATCGGGTTCTCGTCTTCGCGGCGGATGCGCCCGCGGATCGCGAGGGCTGCGAGCGCCGGCGTGAGCGTCACCGACAGGGTGGCCGCGAAGCCCATCGCATAGGTCTTCGTGAACGCGAGCGGCTTGAACAGCCGGCCCGCCGTGTCGGTCAGCGCGAAGATCGGCCCGAACGAGACGGTGATCACCAGCAGCGCGAAGAAGAGGCTCGGTCCGACCTCCTGCATCGCGTGGAGCACCACGTCGCGCCGCGGCGGACGCGAGGCCGCGGGGAGCTGCTGCCAGTCCTCGAGCCGTTTGTGGGCGTTCTCGACCAGGATGATCGACGCATCCACCATCGCCCCGATCGCCACGGCGATGCCGCCGAGCGACATGATGTTGGCCGTCATGCCCTGGTAGTAGATCGGGACGAAGGCGATCGCGACGCCGAGCGGGATCGTCAGGATCGGCACCAGTGCGCTGCGCACGTGGAGCAGGAACAGGAACACCACGAAGGAGACGATCAGGAGCTCCTCGACGAGCGCGCGACGCAGCGTCTGGACGGCGGCGCGGATCAGCTCCGAGCGGTCATAGGTCGGGACGATCTCGACGCCTTCGGGAAGGGTTGCCTCGAGTTCGGCGAGGCGCGCCTTCACCGCATCGATCACGGCCAGCGCGTCCCCGCCGTAGCGCATCACGACGATGCCGCCGACCACTTCTCCGTCGCCGTCGAGCTCGGCGACACCGCGTCGCATGTCCGGCCCGAGCGTCACGCGCCCGACGTCGCCCACCGTGATCGGGACGCCGTCGTCAGCGCGCAGCGCGACGCGCTCGAGATCCTCGGGCGATCGCAGATAGCCGCGGCCGCGCACGACGTACTCGTGGCCGGCCATCTCGACGACGCGGCCGCCGGCGTCCTCGTTCGACGCCTGGACGGCGCGGATCACCTCGCCGAGCGCAATGCCACGGGCGGCGAGTCGGTTCGGATCGACGGCCACCTGATATTGCCGAACCGCGCCGCCGAGCGACGCGACCTCCGCGACGCCCGGCACGCTCGCGAGCGCGTAGCGCAGCGTCCAGTCCTGGAGCGAGCGCAGGCCGGCGAGGTCGAGCCGGCCGGAGCGGTCCACCAGCGCGTACTCGAACACCCAGCCGACGCCCGTCGCATCGGGACCGATCACCGGCACGACGCCGTCGGGCAGGCGGCTCTCGACGCCGGCCATGTACTCGAGCACCCGGCTGCGCGCCCAGTACAGATCGGTCGTGTCGTCGAAGATCGCGTACACGAACGAGATGCCGAAGAAGGATTGCCCGCGTACGGCGCGGACCCCCGGCGCCGACAGCAGTTGCGACGAGATCGGGAACGTGATCTGGTCCTCGACGAGCTGCGCGCTGCGCCCGGACCATTCGGTGAACACGATGACCTGGACGTCGGAGAGATCCGGAATCGCATCGAGCGGGACCTGCCGGACGGACCACACGCCCCAGGCGCCGAGCACCGCGACGAGCAGTACCGTCAGCGCAGGGTGTCGCGCGCAGGCGCCGATGAGCCACGCGACCGGTCCGGTCGGGGCGTGCGCAGCGGGCGCGCTCATCGCCACGACTCGAGCGCCGCGCGCAGGCGGCTCTCACTGGCCACGAGGAACGTGCCCGACACGACCACGCGTTGATCGGGCGTGAGCCCGGACAGGATCTCGACGCGTCCGTCGCTCTCGATGCCGGTCACGACCTGCTGCGGCTGGAGCCGTCCGCCGCCGAGGTCGACGAACACGAAGCTGCGATCGCCGGTACGCAGCAGCGCGCTCGCCGGCACGGTGAAACGGGATCCGAGAGCTTGCTGCAGGAAGACGTCCGCATACATCTCGGGGCGCAGCACCAGATCCGGGTTGGCGAGTTCGAGACGGACGCGCGCGGTGCGCCGCTCCGGGTCGAGCTCCGGGTAGACGTAGGCGATCGTGGCCGGGAAGCGCTGATCGGCGGCGTAGGGCAGGACCACCTCGGCGGATTGCCCGACGGCGACGCGCGGGAGCTCGGCCTCGTAGACCTCGGCTTCGATCCACACGCGGTCGAGCGGCGCGATCCGGTAGGCGCGCTGGCCGACTGCGACCGGACTGCCGGCGACGATCGTCTTCTCGACGACGTAGCCGGAGATCGGTGCGCGCACCGGCAGCGTCTCCTGCGGTGCGCCGCGGCGGGCGAGCGCAGCGACGTCGGCCGCGTCGATGCCCCACAGCCGCAGCCGCTCGGCGGCGGCGCGGACGAGGCCGTCGCTGCGCTCGGGCGCGCTGCCGCCACGCGCGGCCGCCTGACTGCGCCGCATCGTGAGGTACTCGCTCTGCGCGGCATGGGCGTCCGGGCTGTAGAACCGGAACAGCACCTGGCCGGCGACGACCGGCTCGCCGAGCGCATCGGCGTCGATCTCCTCGACGAAGCCGGCCACCCGGATCGTGACATCGTGCAGCGTCGTCTCGTCGAGCACGACGCGACCGAGTGCACGGACGACGCGGGCGAGGTCCTCCGTACGCGGCAGCTCGCTGTGGACGCCGATCTGGCGCAACCGGGATTCGTCGAAGCGGAATGCTCCGGGTGCGGCCGCGGTGCCGCCCGGTGCGCCACCGCCCTCCGGTGCGCCGGTGGTTTCGGGCTTCGCGGCGGCAGGCGCCGGCTCCATGTCGCCAGTCGCTGCGAGGCGCAGCCCCGGGGCTCCGACGGTGAGGGAGCCCTCCGCCCCGAGCATGCCGCCGTCCGGACGATGCGCCTGCACCTCGACGACCCAGGTGCCGCCCATCGCCAGATCGAAATCGGCACGCCAGCGGCCGTCGCCGGTCTTCTCGACACCGGCGGCGCCGCCCATCGCCGGCATCGAGCCCATCGCGTGCATGTGCACCCGCACCGACACGTGAGCGTCGTCGACCGGCGCGCCGTGCGCATCGCGCAGCAGCAGCTCGAGCTGGTTGCCGCCGACGCGCGGATGCTCCGGGACGGTTCGGACCTCGAGCGCGAGCCCAGCCGACTCGATGCGAGCCGGCTCGGAGCGGCCGCCGCTACAGGAGACGACGAGAAGCAGGACGGCGCCGATGGCGCGGGCAGCGGAAACTTTATTCATGGGAGGCTCCATGCGCCCCGGAGCGACCCGAGGACGTGTCGGACGACGGCATCTGGCCAAGCGCCGCAGCGAGTTCCGCAGCGCGGCGGCTCACGTCGGCGAGGGCCGACTCGGCGGCGAGTTCGGCGTCGCGAACGGCGCGCTCGGCGTCGATCCAGTCGTCGAACTCGCTGCGCCCGGCTGCAAATCCGGCGCGAATCGCTGCGGCACGGTCGCGGGCGGCCGGGAGCAGTCGATCTCGCGTCAGCACGCCGAGGTGCTGGGCTTCGGCGAGGCGCTCGCGAGCGGTCACGACCTCCGTGCGCACTTCGTCCTCGATCCGCTGGCGTTCCCGGCGCGCCTGCTCGAGTTCGGCACGCGCCTGCTCTACGGCCGCCCGGCGTCGGCCGAGGCGGAGCGGAACATTGATTTCGAGGCCGACCATCGGACGCATGTCGGTGGCGTCCCAACTGCGGTCGTAGCTGCCGAACAGGCGGACATCGGGGAAGAACTCGCGTTGCGCCGAACCCGCAGCGGCTTCCCGCGCGTCGATGCGAGACTCGGCGGCGTGCAGTTCGGGACGGGTCTCCAGCGCCACGTCTGGGATCGGATCGTCCGGTATCGACACCGGAATCAGCGCAGTCGGCGGCGGAGGCAGCTGGCTGCCGTCGCGCCAGTGCAGCAGCGCGGCGAGTTGCTGAGCGGTGATGCGCTGCGCCGTGCCGAGTACGAGTTCGCGGTGCAGAAGCCGGGTTTCCTCGACCTCGGCGAGCAGGGGATCCTGCTGCTCGGCGAGGCCGCTTCCGTAGCGGGCCGTGGCGATCGTGCGCAGCTCTCGGACCAGTTCGAGGTGCTGGTGGTTGATGTCGGCCGATCGCGCGAGCAACCAGTACTCGTCGAACAGCATCGACGCGATCGCCGCCAGCCGGAGCCGAACGGCGGCGAAGTCCTGGCTGGCGGCCTCGGCCTCCGCGAGCGCCGCGGCGCCGCGCAGCGACAGCTTGCCGAGAAAAGGGATTGCCTGGCTGACGTCGAAGCGATGCGCCTCTTGCGAGATCGTGCCGGAGCCGAAGCTGCGCGGCCCGACCGAGTAGCCGACCATCGGATCGTCGAGTGAGGTCACCTGCGGATAGCGCGCGAGCGCCGCGCGCCAGGCGAAGCGGGCGGCCGCGATGCTCGGGTTGCGTCGCAGCACCTCGGCGACGAGCGTCTCCCGCTCGAGTTCCGCAGCGCCCGCGAACGGGCGCGCGACGGGCGGCGGATGCTCCCGCTCGAGTGTCGCCAGCGCCCCGTCGAGCGCCCGGTAGTGCGCGTCGCCGGGTGCGAGACAGCCCGGAAGCCACAGGACGGCCGCCAGCAGGGCGGCCCGAACGGATGTCGGAGCCATGGGAATCCTCGTTCATCGGGGGGCGCCCAGCGGCGCCCGCGGAATCGAAGGCGATTCGCGGCCGAGAACGAGGAATCAGAGCCTGAGGACGACCGAGAGCGCGAGCGGAGAGCTGCGTGGCGACGCTGCGGCCGCGCGCCGCAAGCGGAGCGGCAGGGTCGCCGGATCGCGAGCCGTTCCGGAGCACGCCGGGATCGCTGTGATCGCGGCGTCACTCCGGTCGGGCGCGGCCGGTGCGACGGCCGGCAGGGTCGTGCCGTCGCAGCAGAGGAGCGGCAGCAATGCTTGGCACGGAGTCGTCGGGACGGAGGCGCGGGCGGGGCTCTTCGCACAGCACGCATGGCCGGAGCGTTCGAGCACGCTGCCGGCGGCACTGGCGCTGGTCGCCGCCGCGACTCCGAGCAGCCAGGCGATCGCGAGCTTGCGCACCCACGCGGATCGCCGCCGGCGGGCGTCGCGACGCTCGGTCGGGCGGCTGGCTTCGGAAACGCCGTTCATCGTGGCTCCAGGATCGCAGGCCGCCGGGCAGCGTCAATGGCGCCGCGCCGGCTCGCCGTTCCTTGCTTCGGATCCTTCGGCACGGAGGCCTCCCGACTAGAGCGCCACGCGGCGCAGCCGCAGCGCATTCGCGATCACCGAGACCGACGAAAAGCTCATCGCGGCCGCCGCGACCATCGGCGAGAGCAGCAGGCCGAAGGCCGGGTACAGCGCGCCGGCGGCGATCGGCACGCCGAGCGCGTTGTACGCGAAGGCGAAGAACAGGTTCTGGCGGATGTTGCGCAGCGTCGCGCGGGACAGCTTGCGCGCGCGGGCGATACCGCGCAGGTCGCCCTTCACCAGTGTCACGCCGGCGCTCTCCATCGCGACGTCGGTGCCGGTGCCCATCGCGATGCCGACGTCGGCACGGGCGAGAGCCGGCGCGTCGTTGACGCCGTCGCCGGCCATCGCGACGATGTGTCCGTCGCGCTGGAGCCGCTCTACCGCCTGCGCTTTCTGCTCCGGCAGCACATCGGACACGACCTCGTCGATGCCGAGTGCGCGCGCGACGGCGAGCGCCGTCGTTCGGTGATCGCCGGTCAGCATCACGATGCGGACCCCGTCCGCGTGCAGCGCCTCGATCGCCGCGGCGGCGCTGTCCTTGATCGGATCGGCGACGCCGAGCAGGCCGACGACGCGATCCTCCAGCACGACGAACATCACGGTCTGGCCCTCCACGCGCAGCGCGTCGGCCCGGTCGGCGAGCGCGCCGGGGTCGAGGCCGAGCCCGTCGAGCAGCGCGCGATTGCCGAGCGCGACGCGCCGGCCCTCGACGTGGCCGGTGACACCCTTTCCGGTCTGCGCGTCGAAGTCCTGCGCTTCCGTCGCCTCGAACCCACGGTCGCTCGCTCCCGCGACGATCGCGGCGGCGAGCGGATGCTCGCTGCTGCGCTCGAGACTCGCCGCGTAGCGCAGCAGCACGCCGACTTCGACCCCCGTGACGGGCTCGACCGACACGAGTTGCGGCCGGCCCTCGGTCAGTGTGCCGGTCTTGTCGACGACCAGGGTATCGACGCGACGCAGGTGCTCGATGGCTTCGGCGTCCTTGAACAGCACCCCGACGCCGGCGCCCTTGCCGGCGGCCACCAGGATCGACATCGGCGTGGCGAGCCCGAGCGCACACGGGCACGCGATGATCAGCACCGCGACGGCGTTCACCAGCGCGTGTGCGAGCCGCGGCTCGGGGCCGACCCAAGCCCAAACGACGAAGCTCGCAGCGCTGGCGAGCAGCACGGCCGGCACGAACCACGCGGCCACCTGGTCGACCACCCGCTGGATCGGCGCCCGGCTGCGCTGCGCCTCGGCGACCATCTGCACGATCTGCGCCAGCAGCGTCCCGGCGCCGACGCGCTCGGCGCGCACGATCAGGCCGCCGGTCTGGTTCACCGTCGCGCCCACCACGCGGTCGCCGGCATGCTTCGCGACCGGCATCGGCTCGCCGGTCAGCATCGACTCGTCGCCGGCGCTGCGGCCCTCCTCGACGACGCCGTCGACCGGCACCTTCTCGCCCGGCCGCACGCGCAGACGGTCGCCGATCTGGACCACGTCGAGCGGCACGTCCTCCTCGCGGCCGTCGTCGCGCAGTCGGCGTGCGGTCTTCGGCGCGAGGCCGAGCAGCGCACGGATCGCCGCGCCGCTGCGCTGCCGGGCCCGCCCCTCGAGCACCTGGCCGAGCAGGACCAGCGTCACGATCACCGCGGCGGCTTCGAAGTACAGCGCGACGTCACCCTCGGGCCCGCGGAACGAGGCAGGGAAGATCCCGGGCCACCCCGTCGCGATCACGCTGTACGCGTACGCCGCGCCGGTGCCGAGCGCGATCAGCGTGAACATGTTGAGGCGCGTGCGCAGCGACGCCCAGCCGCGCGCGAAGAACGGCCCGCCGCCCCACAGGACGACGGGCGTCGCGAGCACGAGCTGCAGCCAAGCCAGTGCACGGGCCGAGAGGTCGCGCGTGAGATCCGGACCGGGCAGCATCTCGGACATCACCAGCACCACGAGCGGGAAGCTGAGGATTGCGCAGACCCAGAAGCGCCGGGTCATCGCACGCAGCTCTTCGCTTTCCTCTTCGTCGTCGGGACCCGGCGCGAGCGGCTCGAGCGCCATGCCGCAGAGCGGACAGCTCTCGGGGCGGTCGCGAACGATCTCCGGATGCATCGGGCACGTCCACTGCCGGGCGGCAGCGGCATCCCCGTGTGCGTTCGGAGCCGCCACAGGTCCGTTGCCATCGAGGAAGCGCCGCGGGTCCGCACGGAAGCGCTCCCGGCAGCGCTCGCTGCAGAAGTGGTAGGTCGTCCCCGCGTGCTCGCTGCGGTGCGGGCCCGCCGGATCGACCGTCATGCCGCAGACCGGATCGGTCGGAATTGCGATCCTCCTAGCCGTCGAGTGCGCCGAAGCGCGCGAATACCTCGAGCAGCTCGTTCAACTTCTGGCGACGCTCGCGCGGCTTGCCACTCGCGAACGCGTCCGCGACACAGGTCTCCACATGGCCGGTCAGCACCAGCTTGCCGACGCGGTCGAGCGCGGCCCGGACCGCGGCCACCTGCAGCAGAACGTCCACACAGTAGCGCTCCTCTTCGACCATTCGCTGGATGCCGGCGACCTGACCGGCGATGCGGGCGAGCCGTTGCTTCGTCTGGGTCTTCACAGCGGGCTTCATGGCACCTCTCGCATCCGGTCGAGGACCCGAATACCTTATACCCCTACCGGGTATCCGTAAAGGGCAAGGGAAGGGGGCCCGGCGCAGATCGGGACCCCCCCCTCGGGCGCGCCGTCAAGAAAGGGGTCGGGTTCGATTCGTCAACTTCTCCGGATGGAGAAGTTGACGAATCGAACCCGACCCCTTTCTTGACGGCGCGGAAGCTCGGTCGTCGTGTCAGGGTCGGACGACGTAGAAGGCGTTCACCGGGTGGCCGAGGTCGAGCGGCTCGAAGTGCGTGAAGCCTGCTGCCTGCGTCATGCGCTGCAGGCGCTCGGGGGGCAGCCCGAGCGTGCCGAACCCGGCGCCGCCCGGCTCCGAGAGCGCGGAGGACAGGCAGCTCAGCACCGAGGTGCCATACATCATGGCGGCCATCGGGTTCTTCTCGACGTTGCGTTCGTAGCTGCCGTGGGCCTTGATGTCGGCGATGAGCCACGTCCCATCGTCGCGCAGCGCACGCCGGATCGCCCCCATCGTGCCGGCCGGATCGGTCATGTCGTGCAGGCAGTCGAAGGTGGTGATGAAGCCGAACGAGCCGTCGGCCGGCAGCGGCTCCGCACGGGCGTCGTGGAAACGGGCGTTCGGGATCGCGTCGCGCGCCCGGTTCTGCTCGGCACGCGCGAGCGCGTGCTGCGAGACGTCGTAGCCGTGAAACTCCGAGTGCGGGAAGGCCTTCGCCATCTCGAGCAGGGCGATGCCGGCGCCGCAGCCGACGTCGGCGACGCGCTCGCCGCGTTGGAGTCGGGGGAGCAGATCCGGGACGCGCGGCAGCGCGAACGGCACCAACAGCGCGCGGAACCACGGCGCGAAGCCGCGCTCGATGCCCTCGGCGCCCTCGGGTCCGAACGCATCGTACGGGAGACCGAGGCCGGTCCGGAACGCCTCGGGCAATCGCTCGGCAATGCGCAGCTGCGCCGGCAGCCGGGCGAAGAAGCCGATGCCGCAGGCCGGATGGGCTTCGTTCGCGAGCACCGCCTCGCCTTCGGCTTCGAGTTCGAAGCGGCCCTCGCCCCGGAACTCCAGCAGGCCCGCCGCCCCCTGCTGTTGCAGCCACTCGCGCAACCATCGCTCGTGCAAGCCGGTGCGCTCGGCGAGCTCGCTGGATGTCAGTGGGCCGGCGCCCGCCAGGGCCCGGTAGAGGCCGAGCTGATCCCCGAGATAGATCATCGCCGAGGTCATCGCGCCCTCGAGATGACCGAAGGTGCGTTTGGCATAGGCCCTCAGCCGCTCGGGATCGAGCGGCCGGGACACGGGCGGTTGCGAGGCGGGCGGCATGGCGGACTCCTCGGGCTGGCAGGCCGCGAGGATGACGCGTTCGGCGCTCCTCCGACACCGGCGACGCGGCGCCGATGGGGTCGGTAGACTGCGCCGCGTGCCCGAGCTGCCCCACGCCGCCGATCCCGCTCCCGGTGCGTTCGCCGCGCTCTCGGAGGCGGAGCAGCGGCTCGACCGCTGGCGCCGCACCGCGGGGCTGTTCGGTGGCCCGCTGCTGTTCGGTGCGCTGCTGTGGTTCCCCCCGTCGGCGCCGAACCCCGAGGCGGCGCGGCTCGTCGCGGTGCTCGGCCTGGTGCTGGTCTGGTGGATGACCGAGGCCGTGCCGATCCCGGTGACGTCCCTGCTCGGCCCGGCGCTCGCCGTCGTGCTCGGCGTCGGCAGCGCCGGTACGCTGTTCGCCCCGTTCGGCGACCCGATCGTCTTCCTGTTCCTCGGCAGCTTCGTGCTCGCCGAGGCGATGGCGGCGAGCGGCCTCGACCGGCGCATCGCGTTGGCGGTGCTGGCGCGGCCGGGGGTCGCCGCGTCGCCGGCCCGCCTGCTGGCCGCGTTCGCGATGATGACCGCCGCGATCTCGGCGTGGCTCAACAACACCGCGACGACGGCCATGCTGTATCCGATCGCGGTCTCCGTCCTCTCCGCGATGGCTCGCGCACGCGGTGGGGGTCGCGATCCGCGCCAGCTCCGTTGGGGCACGGCGCTGATGCTGGCGGTGGCGTACGCCGCGTCGATCGGCGGGATCGCGACGCCGGTCGGCACCGCGCCGAACCTGATCACGCTGGGGCAGCTCGAGGCGCTCGCCGGGTTGCGGATCCCGTTCTTCCATTTCATGGCGATCGCGACGCCGACGGCGCTGGTGATGCTCGCGTTGCTCGTGGTGTGGCTTCGCTTCACGCTCCCGGCAGACGCGGCGGCGCCGCGCGCCAGCGCCGAACTCGGCGCGGATCAGGCCGAACTCGGCACGCTTTCCGCGCGCGAGCGCAACGTGCTCGTCGCATTCCTGCTGACCGTCACGGCGTGGGTCGGTCCCGGTCTGCTCGCCGTCGTCCTCGGCCCGGACGCCCCGTTGGCGCGCCGCGCCGAGCAGCTGCTGCCCGAGCCGGTCGTCGCGGTGTTCGGTGCGGCGCTGCTCTTCGTGCTTCCCGTCGACTGGCGGGCGCGCCGCTTCACGGTCACCTGGCACGAGGCGAGCCGCATCGATTGGGGCACGCTGCTGCTGTTCGGCGGCGGCCTCGCGCTCGGCGGCGCGATGTTCCGCACGGGGCTCGCCGAGGCGATCGGACAGGGTCTCGTCGCGTGGACCGGCAGTGACTCGTTGGTGGCGCTGACGTTCCTGTTCGCCGCCGTGGCGGTCGTGCTGACGGAGACGACCTCCAATACCGCGACGGCCACGATGCTGGCGCCGCTGGCGATCGCGTCGGCACAGGCAGCGGGCGTTTCGCCGATTCCGCCGGCGCTGGCGATGGCCCTGGCGTCGAGCATGGCGTTCATGCTGCCGGTCTCGACGCCGCCGAATGCGATCGTCTACGCGAGCGGGCGCGTGCCGATCACGGCGATGCTGCGGCACGGCTTCGTGCTGGACCTCGCGAGCGCGTTCGTGGTGCCGGCCATCGTGCTCGTGATGTGCCGGCTGCTCGGCTTCGCCTGAGCCCACGCACCGGCTGCCGAGCTCAGCCGGAAGGCTTCAACGCGGAACGCCCGCGCAGCCAATCGATCGCGTCGCGCGTTTCGTCTCGTTCGCCTTCGAGGTAGCGGGCGACGGCGTCGTGCAGCCGAGCATCCGCGAAGCAGTGGGCGCTGCGGGTCGGCTGGGCGTCGAAGCCGCGCATCTGTTTGTAGGATCCGCCCGCCCCGGGCTCGAAGCGCGTGAGCCCTTCGCGAAGACAATGCTCGATGCCCGCGTAGTAGCAGACCGCGAAGTGCAGGTGCTTGACGAAGCCGTCGGAGCCCCAGTAGCGGCCGTACAGCGTCTCTCCCTTCTGCACGTTGAACGCGCCGGCGACCGGAGTGTCGCCGCGAAGCGCCATCGCGAAGCACAGCCGGTGACGGAAGCGTTCCCGGAGCTGCGAGAAGAACTCGCGGTTCAGATACCGGCGACCCCACGGGTTGTGGTCGATCGTATTGCGATAGAAGCGCCACATCGGCTCGAACCACGCATCCGGGATCGCGGCACCGCGACGGACGGCGATCGTAAGACCGGCCTCGGCGACGGCGCGCAGCTCACGGCGGACTTCCTTGCGGCGCTTGTGGCGGAGCTCCCCGAGGTAGTCGTCGAAGCAGGTCCAGCCCCGTCGGATCCAGTGATACTGGAGGCCGAGGCGGGGAAGCCAGCCGGCCGCCGTCAGGGCGGCGAGCTCGTCTTCCCGGCAGAAGTTCACGTGCGTGCTGGAGAGTTCGTGGTCGCGCATGATCTCGCGCAGCGCCGTCGCAAGACTGCGTATCCACGCGGGGCGATCGACGCCGGGTGCGAGCAGGAAGCGCGCGCCGGTCACCGGCGTGAACGGCACGCCGACCAGCAGCTTGGGGTAGTAACGGATCCCGGCGCGTTCGGCGGCGTCGGCAAAGCCGTGGTCGAAGACGAACTCGCCCTCGCTGTGTCCCTTGACGTAGAGCGGACACGCCGCCACCAGCCGGCCGTGCTCGCGCGCGAGCAGCGCGCGCGGCAGCCATCCGGTCTCGGCGCCGATCGCGCCGGACTCCTCGAGCGTCGCCAGCCACTCCCATTCGAGGAAAGGAGACTCCTCGCCCACCAGGGCGTTCCAGTTGTCGCGCGGGACCGTGCGCACGCCCTCGGCGAGCTCGATCGTCTTCACGCGCGGCAGTCTAACCGGCCGGGCGGGGGCGTCCGGCACGGTGGTGACGTCACGCGCCGCGGCCGGAGGTCGTCGGCTGGCGTCGCAACCGGCTATCCTCGGCGGCATGTCCGAACCCGGAGGCCCCGGTCGTCCTGACAGCCCGAGCGACGCTCCGCTGCGCGAGCGTGACGTCACCACGCGCCCGCGGGAGAAGCGCGAGCGCCCGCCGCGCTTCAAGGTGATCCTGTACAACGACGATTATACGCCCATGGAGTTCGTGGTCGGCCTGCTCGAGACCCTGTTCCGCAAGAGCCCGGCGGAAGCGACCCAGTTGATGCTGCAGATCCATCGCACGGGCCTCGGCGTGGCCGGAGTCTACGTTCTGGAAGTGGCCGAAACCAAGGTGGCGGCCGTCCACCAGCAGGCCGAGGAGCGGGGCTATCCGCTGCGGGCCGGCGTCGAGAAGGAGTGACGACGAGGTGAGCGGGATCGGACGCGAACTCCAGCTGACGCTGCAGGCGGCCTACCGCGAGGCGCTGGCGCGCCGGCATGCGGATCTCACGATCGAGCACCTGCTGTTCGCGCTGCTGCACGATACGCGCGGAGTCGAGGTCCTCCGGCACACCGGGGCCGATCTGGCGTTGCTCAAGCGCTCGCTCAAGCGCTTCTTCGAGGAGGATCTGGAGCAACTGCCCGAGGGCGAGGAGGGCACGCGTCAGACGCTGGCGTTCCACCGCGTGCTGCAACATGCGATCCACCACGCGGAGAGCGCCGAGAAAGACGAGATCGAGGCGGGCGATCTGCTCGCGGCGATCTTCCAGGAGCCGGACTCGCATGCGGTGGCGCTGCTGCGTGAGCAGGGCGTCTCGCGCCTCGACATCCTTCGCTTCCTCTCGCACGGCACCTCGAAGCTCGGCACGGCCGGAAACGGCGGACTGCCGCGCGTCGACGGGGATGCGACGAACCGTGAGGGGGCCACGCCGGCCGGTGCGCGACCGGGCGCGGGAGGCGACGACCTCGAGATGCCGGAGGATCCCCTCCGCGCGTTCGCGAGCAACTTGTCGGAGCGTGCGGCCGCGGGGACGATCGATCCCCTCGTCGGACGCGACGCCGAACTCGAGCGCGCCATCCACGTGCTCGCTCGGCGCCGCAAGAACAACCCGATCTTCGTCGGCGAGACGGGCGTCGGGAAGACCGCACTGGCCGAAGGCCTCGCCCAGCGCATCCACGAAGGTCGTGTTCCCGAGGATCTGCGCGACGCCGAGATCTTCGCCTTGGACCTCGGGGCGCTGCTCGCCGGGACCCGCTATCGCGGCGACTTCGAGGCGCGCTTCAAGGCCCTCATCCAGGGTCTGCAACAACGTCCGAAGCCCGTCCTCTTCATCGACGAGATCCACACCATCCTCGGCGCCGGGGCCGCCTCGGGCGGCACGGTCGACGCATCGAATCTGCTCAAGCCGCTGCTCGCCGGCGGCGAACTGCGCTGCATGGGCTCGACGACCTATCGCGAGTATCGCCACTTCGATCGAGATCGGGCGCTGGCCCGGCGTTTCCAACGCATCGACGTCGTGGAGCCGTCGATCCCGGAGGCGATCCGGATCCTGCAGGGCCTCGCTCCGCGCTACGCGAAGCACCACGGTGTCCGCTACACCAGCGGCGCGCTACGCGCCGCGGTCGAGCTCTCGGCGCGGCATCTGAACGACCACTTCCTGCCGGACAAGGCGATCGATCTGATGGACGAAGCCGGCGCCGCCGTGCGGCTGCGCCCGGGCCGCAAACGCGGCACCGTCGGCGTGCGCGACGTCGAGCAGGTGCTGTCACGGATCGCACGGATCCCGCTGGCGCGCGCTGCCGCGAGCGATCGCACGCGGCTCGCGAGCCTCGAGCAGGATCTGCGCCGCGTCGTATTCGCACAGGACGAGGCCGTGGCGACAGTGGCGCGGGCAGTGCGGCGCGCGCATGCCGGGCTCTCCGGGCAGACGCGCCCGATCGGTTCGTTCCTGTTCATGGGTCCCACCGGAGTCGGCAAGACGGAGCTGGCGAAGCAGCTCGCGCGCTGTCTCGGCGTACCGTTCCTGCGCTTCGACATGAGTGAGTACATGGAGAAGCACGCGGTCGCCCGGCTGATCGGTGCGCCGCCGGGCTACGTCGGCTACGACGAGGGGGGGCAGCTCGTCGAGCGGATCCGCAAGCATCCCTATGCCGTCCTGTTGCTCGACGAGATCGAGAAAGCACATCCGGATCTGTTCGACATCCTGTTGCAGGTGATGGACCATGCGACCCTGACGGACAACCACGGCCGGGAGGCGGATTTCCGACACGTGACGCTGATCATGACGTCGAACGTCGGCGCGCGGGAGATGCAGGCGCGGGCGATCGGCTTCGGCAGCGAGAAGCGCGGGGATGGGCGCAAGGATCTCGAGCGGCTGTTCAGCCCGGAGTTCCGCAACCGCCTCGACGAGATCGTGACCTTCCGCTCGCTCGATGTGGGCGTGATGGAGCGCGTCGTCGACAAGTTCGTCGCGGAACTCTCCGCGCAACTGCTCGAGAAGCGCGTGACGCTCGAACTCGCAGCCGACGCACGCGCGAAGCTGGCCGAGAAGGGCTACGACCCGGACTTCGGCGCCCGGCCGCTGGCGCGCGTGATCCAGCGGGAACTCAAGGATCCGATCGCCGAGGCGGTCCTGTTCGGTCCGCTCGCGAAGGGCGGCCGGGCGCGCGTGTCGCTCGCCAGCGACGGCGCCTTCGCCTTCGTGTTCGAAGGCCGCGGCGGGACGGCGGGCAGCACCGCGGATCACGACGACGAAGACGCGGGCGAGGAGCCCGGCGCGCCGCCCGCCCGTGGCGGCGGGGCTTCGGGGAGCGGCCGGACCTGAACGCCGAAGCGGTCGCGCGCTGTCCCATCCCGCCGACGACGCGCCTGCGCGCGCCCGCGCGCCGTTTCGCGGTCGCGGTAGGCTTGTGAGACCCTTCGGCAGGACGGTCCTCCGGGACCGTGCGTCGGCGGCGTAGGATCCGGCTTCGAACGAAGGGAGACGAGATGGCGGATGCTTCAGGGGGCGGCACGGTGATCGGATCGATCGTCCTGGCGGTCGCGATCGTCGTGGCGAGCCTGGTGGTGAAGAACGGCCTCGAGGAGCAGAGCACGGCACTGCGCGGGATGGCGTCGACGCTGGAGGAGCTCGCGGGCTCCTTCGCCGGCGCCGATGCGCGCGCGGCGGCGGCTCGGCCCGAGGCGCCGCGGGCTCCCGATCCGACGCAGCGGGCCGAGATCGCCATCGACGGAGCGCCCACGCGCGGGCCGGACGACGCCGCGGTGACGATCGTCGAGTACAGCGACTTCCAATGTCCGTTCTGTGCGCGCGTGCAGCCGACGCTGGCGCAGATCGAGGAAACCTACGGCGACCGGGTCCGGTTCGTCTACAAGCACCTGCCGCTGCGGATCCATCCCGAAGCGGCAGGTGCCGCCGCCGCGTCCGAGGCCGCGCACCGGCAAGGCAAGTTCTGGGAGATGCACGACAAGATCTTCGCCTCCCAGCGCGCACTCGGAGACGATGCCTACCGCCGATTCGCCGAGGAACTCGGGCTGGACCTCGCACGCTTCGAGAAAGATCGCTCCTCCAACGAGGTGCGACAGCGGGTCACGAAGGACGAGCAGGAGGCACAACGCCTCGGCGTGTCGGGAACCCCGGCCTTCTTCATCAACGGCCGCTTCCTGTCCGGCGCGCAGCCGTTCGACGCGTTCCGGCGTGTGATCGACGAGGAGCTCGAGGGCTGACCCGCACGACGTCGGAGGCCGCGGGGGGGAGGCCCGGCTACCGGCCCGGCGGCGGGGCGGTCCGGGCCAGGGAATGCTCGCGCCAGCGACCGCGTGAGAAGGTCCAGCTGACCCAGATCGCCCGCGCCAGGTGATCGAAGACCAGCGCCAGCCACATCCAGAACAGCGGCAGATCGAGACGCGTGAAGGTGAAGGCCAGCGGCACGCGCAACGCCCAGTTGCCGACCGCGGCGGCCAGGAGCGGCGCGATCGTGTTCCCGGCGCCGCGCAGGGCTCCGGAGAGCGTAAAGTGCAGGCCCAGCAGCGGCTGCGAGAGCGCGAGCGTCAGCATGAACGGACCGAGGGCGGCGAGCACGCTCGCATCGTCGGTGAACAGGCGCGCGATCGGCATGCGCAGCCAGGCGAAGCCGAGGCCGAGCAGAATCGAGACCGCGAGGGAGAAGCGCACGGCTCGCCAGCCGGCCCGGGTCGCCGCGTCCGGATCGCGCGCGCCGAGCGCGTGTCCCACGAGCGTGGCGGCGGCGGCGGAGAATCCGATGCCCGGAATCCACGAGAATGACATCATCCGGACACCGACGGTGTAGGCCGCGAGCGCCGACGGCCCGTAGTGGCCGAGCATCGCGAAATAGTCCATCAGCGCGAGATTCAGCACCACGCGCTCGAGGACGGCGGGCGCGGCAATGCGGGTCACGTGCCCGAGGTCGCGGCGGGCGCGGGCGAGATCACGCAGTCCGAGGCCGAGCGCCGGGCGCAGCGCGCGGCGCCGACTGCTGCCGAACAGCAGTGCGATGGCGATCGCCTGCGCCACGAGCGTCGCGATGCCGGCCCCCACCAGCCCCCAGGCCGGGAAGCCCGCGAGTCCGAAGATCAACAGCGCATTGAGTCCCGTCTTCACAGCCGTCACCACGGCGGCGATCCACAGCGGGGTCCGCGTGTCGCGCGCCGCGCGGAAGCCGGATTCGAGCGTCACCGAGACGGCGAACAGCAGCGTCGACAGCATCATCAGCTGCAGGTAGGGAAGCGCCGTCTCGATCACGTCGGGCGTGGCATTGAGCAGACCGAGGATCGGGCGCGGCGCGGACAGCAAGAGGGTGGTGAGCGCGGCCGAGACGCCCACCGCGACGACCAGACAGCCGCCGAGGGCCGCACGCGCCCCCGCCGGGTCGCCGGCTCCGAGCGCGCGCGACATCAGCGCCACACCGGCGACGCCGATCGCCATCAAGACCGCGTGGGAAAGCCAGAAGAACTGGGTGACGTAGCCGACGGCTGCCAGCGTGTTCGGTCCGAGCCGGCCCAGCATGGCGATGTCGATCAGGCTCACGGCGCTGGCCAGCACCTGCGATAGGATCACCGGCCACGCGAGCGTCCAGATCTCACGATCGGTCGCGCGCGCATCGGAGAGCCGCAGCGCGGTCGCGTGCGCCGCGACCGATGCGGAGGGCAGGGTGGGGGCGGATTCGGGGTCGGCCGGGTCAGAGACCTCGGAGTCGTCGGCTTGCTCGCGGTGATCACGCTTCGGCAGCGCGCAACTCCGCCGGTAGCTGGAACACGATCCCTTCGTCGACGTGCGGCGCGGCCTGGATCTCGGTTTCGGGACCGGCGAGCTCCCGCAGGCGCTCGATCACCTGTTGGACCAGCAGCTCGGGGGCGGAGGCGCCGGCCGTCACGGCCACGCAGCCGACACCGTCGAGCCATGCAGGGTCGATGTCGGCCGCGGTCTGCACGAGCTCGCCGCGGGCCCCGGCGCGGATGGCGACCTCGACCAGGCGGTTGCTGTTGGACGACTCCGGGGCGCCGACCACCAGCACCAGCTCCGCCTCGCCGGCCAGCTGCTTCACGGCGTTCTGGCGATTCTGCGTCGCGTAGCAGATGTCGTTCTTGCGCGGCAGGCGGATCTCCGGGAACCGCGCCTTCAAGGCGGCCAGGATCTCGCGCGTATCGTCCACCGACAGCGTCGTCTGCGTCAGACAGGCGAGACGGGCGGGATCCCGGACTTCCAGCGCCTCGACGTCGGCGACGCTCTCGACCAGGTGCATGCGGCCGGGCGCCTGCCCCAGCGTTCCCTCGACCTCGACGTGGCCGGCGTGTCCGACCAGCACGATCTCGACGTCCTCCCGGGCGAAGCGCTGCGCCTCGACGTGCACCTTCGTGACGAGCGGGCAGGTGGCGTCGATGACGCGCAACCCGCGCGTCGCCGCGGCAGCCCGGACTTCCGGCGAGACCCCGTGCGCGCTGAACACCAGCAAGGCGCCGGGCGGCGCGTCTGCGGGGTCTTCGATGAAGACGGCGCCCTTCGCGCGCAACGTCTCGACGACGTGCCGGTTGTGGACGATCTCGTGGCGGACGTAGACCGGCGCGCCGAAGCGCTCGAGGCACTGCTCCACGATCTCGATGGCGCGGTCGACGCCGGCGCAGAAGCCGCGCGGACTGGCGAGCAGGAGTTTCATCGGAGCGCGGAGCCTAGCATCTCGCTCGCGGGCTGCTCCTGGTGTTCGTCTGTCTCCGCGTGAAATTCTTACGGACGGATGATGTCGACGCCCGGGAAGTACGTGCGGTCGCGCGTCGCGTCGCGGGTCAGCAGAACGAGGCCTACGACCGCGGCGTGAGCGCCGATGTCGAAGTCGGGCAGAGGGGATCTCCGCGGGCCGCGTCTCCGCCGGTACCGCACGAAGCACTTCCCGGCGAGGAAGGCCGCCTCCCACGGCAGTGGAAGTCGCATGAAGTCCTCCTCTGGCAGCGCGTCCTCGAGCTCCTCGATTCGCTCGAAGCGGATCGAGACCTCGGCGTAGACGAGTGGATTGATCGCGAGCGCGGAGCGCTCGGCGCACTCGGCGAGCGCCTCTCCCGACCATGCGGACCATTCCGGATCCTCGGTCATCACGTCGAGGAGGACGTTGCTGTCGACGAGGACGGTCAGCGATCGCCCCGGGTCAGCGCCAGGATCTCGTCCGTAGACATCGCCACCGAGCCTCGGCCACGCAGTCGCTGGACGAGCGGCCGTCAGCGCGGGCTCGGCGATGAGCCACGCCGAGCGAGGCGCCAGCGGGTGGGCGAGGAGGCGAGGAGGGAATGGGAGCGAGTGTCGTTCCTCTCCCTTCCGATTTCCCATTTTGGGACACTCGCTCGATGATACGCGGTGGGTGTCCGAGAGGTGCCACGACGCGGGCCGTTCCACGGCGCTCCAGCCGCAGATCGCGCGCAGGCGGTCGATCGGCTCGGCCTCGGTTCAGGTCCGCGGATCGAGGAACGGATCGTCGTGGCTGACGACCATGGCTCGATCCTCGGTGTCCCGGTCTTTCATCGCCGTCGACGCGCGTTCGCGGGCGCATCGTGAACAAGAGCTGACGCGGCTCCCATCGGAGGCCCGCTCGCGCTTCCTCGCCCTCCTCGGCGGCCGGTACGCCGCTGGCAGCGACCGGCCGCCGTGGACGAACGCGCTTCCCCTGGCTCGCATGCCCATGCCGCGGCTCGCGGCGGCGAGCAGCGGAGCTACGCGCGCCGCCGGCCCGAGGAGAGCGTCCTCTACGGCGTGGTGCAAGAGGAGCTCGAGACCTTCCTGGCCCGCGCGCACGAGCGCGAACGGCCGGTGCCGCGCTTCGTCGAGCGCGAGCTCCGCGCCTTCCTGCACTGCGGCATCCTCGCCCACGGCTTCGTCCGCGCGCGCTGTGACGAGTGCGGGCTCGATCGCGTGGTCGCCTTCTCGTGCAAAGGCCGCGGCTTCTGCCCCTCCTGCGGCGGCCGGCGCATGGCCGACACCGCCGCGCACCTCGTGGACCGGGTGCTGCCGGGAGTGCCGATCCGCCAGTGGGTGCTCTCGCTGCCGTGGCGGCTTCGCTACCGGCTCGCCTACGACGCCCCGCTGGTCCAGGAGGTCCTCGGGATCTTCGTGCGCGCCGTCTTCGGCTCCCTGCGCCGCCGGGCGCGACACCAGTGGGGCGTCATGTGCGGTCAGGGCGCCGTCACCTTCTTCCAGCGCTTCGGCGACGCGCTCAACCCGAACGTCCACTTTCAATCGCTCGTGCTCGACGGGGTCTACTCCCGCACGCCGCAGGGGACGTTGCGCTTTCACGTGCTCCCGCCGCCGGAGGACGCCGAGGTTGCCCGCGTCGCCACCCAGGTGACGCGGCGGATCCAGCGCCTGCTCGAGCGCCGCGGCCTCGCCGACGGCGCAGAGCCCGACCGGCTCACGGACGAGGAGCCGCTGCTGGCCGCGCTCTACGCCGCCTCGGTCGGCGGCCGCATCGCTACGGGCCACCGGGCAGGCCAGCGCGTCCGGCGCCTCGGCGACCGCATCGACGCGCACGACCTCGAGGTCCTCGAAGGCGAGCGATGCGCGAGCGCCGACGGGGTGAGCCTGCACGCCAACGTCGCCGTCCCCGCCCGGGACCGAAGACGGCTCGAGCGTCTGTGCCGCTTATGCGGACCTCCGCATAAACGGCAGAGGCGCTCGAGCCGGCGGCGATCCCGGGCGGGGACGGCCACGTTGGCATGCAGGCTGACGCCGCTCACGCTGGCGCAGCGCTCGCCTTCGAGCGCCGGAAGATCGTCCGGGTCGATGCAGTCGCCCACGCGCAGCACGCGCTGGCCCGCTCGGCGGCCCGTGGCGATGCGGCTGGCGACGGAGGCGCCGTAGATCTGCGCCAGCAGCGGCTCGTCCTCGGCCAGGGGATCGACCTTCGAGGGATCGGCCTCTGGGCCGAGGCCCCGGCGTTCGAGGAGCTGCGCGATGCGCCGGGCGACCTGCCTCACCACCCGCTCGACCTCGGCGTCCTCGGGTGGCGGCAGGGGATGGAAGCGCAGCGGAAACGTCCACTTCCACTCGCTGGTCCTCGACGGCGTCTACGCGACGACGCTCTTCGGGCTGCCTCGCTTCCATCCCCTCCCGCCGCCCGAGGACGCCGAGGTGGCGCGCGTCGTGGGCCAGATCGCGCGGCGCATCGCGCGCCTGCTCGAGCGCCTCGGCCTCGGCCCCGAGGCGGATGAGGAAGCGTCGGATCCCGTGGGCGAGCAACAGCACGTCCTCGCAGAGCTGTATGGCGCCTCGGTCAGCGGCCGCATCGCCACCGGCCGCCGTGCCGGAAGGCGCGTACTGCGCCTCGGCGACCGCATCGACGCGGACGGCCTCCCGGCGCTCGCTGGCGAGCGCTGCGCGAGCGCCGGCGGTGTGAGCCTCCATGCGAACGTGGCTGTGCCCGCGCGCGACCGCCGCCGTGTCGAACGCCTGTGCCGCTACGCCGGGCGTACCCCGGTCGCAACCGAGCGGCTCTCCCGCCTCGACGACGGGCGGCTCCTCTATCGCCTCCGCCACCGCTGGCGCGACGGTACGACCCACGTCGTCTTCGAGCCCGGCGAGCTCGTCGAGAAGCTCGCCGCCCTCGTCCCTCCGCCGCGCTTCCACCTCGTGCGCTACCACGGGATCCTCGGCCCCGCCGCAGGCCGGCGTCCCCAGGTCGTGCCGGATCGCGTGGCTTCGGCTCGGCCCGAGGGCGCGATGGGTCGGTGCGGTAGGGACGACTCGCGCCGCATCACGCGCAGCGAGGGGTCGGGGCAGGAGCAGGAGGCCGAGGCGCGCCGCGACGCCATCTCGAAGCCGGTTGGTGCAGGGGACGCCGGTGCGTCGGTCGGCACGAGCGCTCGCTTCGAAGCCGCTGATGCCACCGACTCGCCCGGCGACACCCGATACCGCGCGCGCCGGCTCGCATGGGCCGACCTGCTGCGGCGGGTGTTCGCCGTGGACGTGCTCGAATGCCCGCGCTGCGGCGGCCGCATGCGACCGCTCGCCACGATCCACCCGCCGGAGGCGACCCGCGCGATCCTCGAATGCCTCGGGCTCCCCGCGCGCGCCCCACCGACGGCGCCGGCGCGGCCCGAGGCCGACCTCGCCGACGGCATCGCACGGGATGCCGACTTCGAGGCCGGCGCCTGACCGCGTCCGTGCCGCCATCCGAGTCCCGCGATCCCTTCGCCAGGGCGGTGCCCGGACCACGACCCCGCGGCGCCGCGTGTGGGTTCGTGCGCTCCACGACCGACTCGCGGGCCGCGCGGCACGGCGCCGCGCGCTTGAATCCCCCGCCTACGGTCGTCAGAGCCGGTACGGCCGAGCGCTTCCCCGCGGGATTGGTCATCACACGGGGTTATCGGACGTTGCTTCCGGCTCGAAACCGCAGCTTATTCGCCTTACGCGTCGAAACGAGAAATACGTAGGCGCGGAGGCAATAACATAGAGCTTCATGAAGAACCTCCTGCCACCGTTCGAGAACCCCAGGTGGTGTCCTGCCCCTGGGCTAGGACGCCGCAAATTCTCATAGGGCTCCGTCGGCGGACAGAGATTTCATGCTTGACCTCCGCAGCAACTTGCGGGCAGAATTCGCAGACTCGAAAGGTTGTTCAGCCGGCGGTTCTTCGTCGTGAATGACGCTGATCGAGGGAGACGACG
>CAADGG010000007.1 GCA_900696485.1 uncultured Pseudomonadota bacterium | reverse complement strand
GGCAAGGGTGGGCGAAGGCGGCGAAGGAAAAGCTCGATCGGATGATGGCCGACGAAGCTCAGGCGGCTTGACGAGGAGTCACGAAAAACTCAACCAACCGGGTCCACTTGATCTGCGAGGCAAGACATGCTCGAGGTCACCGAGGTCGTCGCCTGCCTCCACAAGGCCGGCGTCGTCCACCGCGACATCAAGCCGCGCAACATCGCCTTCAACAGCGCCGGCGACCTGAAGCTCCTCGACTTCGGCCTGGCGCGGCTGGAGCGCGAGGCGACGATGTCCGGCGTCGGCGGCCACGTCGTGGTCGGCACCCCGGCTTACCTCTCGCCCGAAGCACACAACCACCAGCGCGCGAACCCGAGCTTCGATCTCTGGGCTTTGGCGGTGACCTTCTACGAGGTCATCGCGGGGCAGCGACCGTTCGTGGCATCTCCGGAGGAGCTGCCGGACTTAATCCAGTCGGGGCGGTGGACACCAATCGAGCAGCACGTACCGACCGCGCCACTCTCACTCGTGACCTTCTTCGGCACGAGCTTCGCGCACGACATCGCCGATCGACCCCGCGATGTCCACCAACTCGACCGGCGGCTGCGGTCGATTCGCGCCAGCATCGCCGTGTAGCGGACCCGCCACCGCTACCCTTCGGCTGGCCCGTGCGCCGGCGCTGGAGTATGGTTCCGTTTGCTGGAATCCAGTGCCGCGCGACGCCTGCGACCAACGGAGGGGCTACGTTGGCAGACGAAGTCCTCACGATCCAAGAGATAGCCAGCCTGCTGAAGCTGGCTGACAAGACCGTGTACTCGATGGCGCAGGGCGGTGAACTGCCCGCCTTCAAAGTTCGCGGGCAGTGGCGCGTGCGCCGGGCCGACTTCGAGGCCTGGATGGAGCGGCAGGCACAGCGCACAAACAGGAGCTCGGAACCGTGAACCTCGAAGCACACTCGCGGGCAACGCGCAGATGAGCTCGGGAGCGCCCCTCGCCAGCGGTCAGATCCTGACCGGCCCGCTCTTCAGCGAACCCATGCGGGTCGAGACGGTGCGTCCCAACGGCGCCGCAAGCTGGATCGTGGGTCTCGTCGGCACGCAGAGCGAGCGCTTCCGCAAGGTCACGCTGACAGCGGACCAGTTAGCGAGCCTCCAGGTTCTCGAACCGGAGCACTCGTTCGACGGAGACGGGCGCTTGCTCCGCCTCGGCCTTCAGGCCTACGCACTCGGCATCGCCTACGAGTTCGACCCCTACTTCGGGCTCTCGATCTCGCGGGTGGATCCTCTGCCGCACCAGCTCGAAGCCGTCTACGACTATCTGCTGAAGCTGGCGCGCGTGCGGTTCCTTCTCGCCGATGACGCCGGCGCCGGCAAGACGATCATGTCCGGCCTCCTCATCCGCGAGCTGGAGTTGCGCGGCCTGGCCGAGCGCATTCTCATTGTCTGCCCCGCGAATCTCGCGTTCCAATGGCAGCGCGAGCTCAAGGAGAAATTCGACACCAAATTCCTGGTCATGAAGGGACAGGACCTTCGGGAGCAGTTCGGCGTGAACCAGTGGATCGAGCGCAATCGCGTGATTACCTCGCTCGACCTCGCCAAGCGGACCGACGTGCTGCCGAGCCTTCGCCAGGTTCACTGGGACCTGGTCATCGTGGACGAGGCGCACCGCATGTCGGCCGCCGACGAGTCGCACAAGAGCCTGCGCTATCGCCTGGGGGAGCTCCTGCGTGACACCGCAGACCACATGCTCCTGCTCACGGCGACGCCCCACAAGGGCGACCCGCTCAACTTCAGCCTTTTTCTCCAGCTGCTCGACTCCGACGCCTACGCCGACGTGAAGTCGATCCGCGAGGCGATGGATCGCCGCCGCGCGCCGTTCTACCTCCGCCGGACCAAGGAGGCGATGGTCTACTTCCCCGAGCGCCGCGCCGACGGGAGCTGGGCGGCCGAGCCGATCTTCACCCGCCGGATCCCGCACACGGTCGACTTTCAGATCGACGGCGCCGAGTTCGAGCTCTACCGAGACGTCACAAGGTTCGTCAAGCGGGAAAGCGCCCGCGCCGCGGCCGCTGGAGAAGACCCGCGGGCACGCGCGATCGGCTTCCTCATGTCGCTGTACCAGCGGCGCCTCGCTTCGAGCACGTTCGCGATGAGGCGATCGCTCGAGAACCGGGCTCATCGGCTCGAGGACGGGCTGAAGCGGGCGCAGGACCTCGCCCGCCTGGCGCCGCCCGACCTGCCGGACCCGGAAGAGCTCGAGGAGATGGAAGAGAGCGAGCGCGAGCGGCTCGAGGCCCTGCTCGAAGCCGTGACGCTCGCCGGGAGCGCCGACCAGGTACGGCAAGAGGTACAGGAGCTGCGCCGTCTCGCCGCCCAGGCGCAGGCCGTCGAGACGGACGGCACCGAGGCCAAGCTCTCGGAGCTGCGGGCACTGCTCCAGAAGGAAGGCTTCTTCGACCACGCCGACCAGCGTCTCCTGCTCTTCACCGAGTTCAAGGACACGCTCGACTACCTCGTCGCGCGCCTGCGCGACTGGGGCTTCCGGGTGGGATTTATCCACGGAGGGATGAAGTCCGGCTCTCGGGACGAACCCGGCACTCGCCTCCACGCCGAGCAGCAGTTCCGCGAGGGGGAGATCCAGATTCTGGTGGCGACCGAGGCGGCCGGCGAAGGCATCAACCTTCAGGTCTGCAACATCCTCTTCAACTACGACATCCCCTGGAACCCGAACCGCCTCGAACAGCGGATGGGGCGCATCCACCGCTATGGCCAGCGCAAGGACTGCCTCATCTTCAACTTCGTCGCGACGAACACGATCGAGGGCAAGGTCCTCCAGCGCCTCCTGGAGAAGCTCCAGGAGATCCGCGACGCGCTCGACGATGACGCGGTCTTCAACGTCGTGGGCGAGATTCTTCCCTCGGCCCATGTGGAGCGCGTTCTGCGCGACTACTACGCGGGCCGCCTCGGAGACGCCGACCTGGAAGACCGCCTCCTCCGCAACGTCGACGAGCGGCAGTTCCGCGCGATCTGCCAGAACGCTCTCGAGGGCCTCGCCAGCAAGAAGCTGAATCTCGAGATGCTGATCGAGCGGAGAGCTCGGGCCCAGGAGCAGCGGGTCGTCCCCGAGACGATCGCGCGCTTCCTGACCGAAGCCGCAGAGTTCGTCCCGCTCGCGC
>CAADGG010000006.1 GCA_900696485.1 uncultured Pseudomonadota bacterium | reverse complement strand
GGAACTCCGGCACGGAGAGATCGCGATCGCCGTGGTGTTCACGGCGCTGATGCTCTCGGCCGGCGTCGCCGTAAGTCATGTCCCGAAGACGCGTCGCCGCCTCCTTGCCTTCGCGCTGATCGTGATCACCGCCGATGCGTCGCTGGCTCTCGATCCCGCGATGCCGCTGATCGTCGCCGCGGGCAGCCTGCGAGTGGCCTTTCTGGGCTTCGTGACGTTCGCGCTCCTGAGCCACATCATGCGTACCGAGCATGTGACCCACGACACGATCCTCGGCGGCGTTGCCGTCTATCTGCTGATCGGGCTCTTCTTCCAGTCCGCGTTCGGGATCGTCGAGGTCTTCCACCCGGGCTCGTTCCTCGCCGGGGACGTGGCCGTCAGTGCACTCCCGGGTGCTGACAGCGCTCACGGCCGCTATCCCGCGCTGGTCTACTACAGCTTCGTGACGCTCTCGACGGTCGGGTTCGGCGACATCACGCCCACGTGGTCGCTGCCGCAGTCGCTGTCGACCGCCGAAGCCGTGATCGGGCAGCTGTACCTCGTGATCCTCGTCGCGAGCCTGGTCGGGATGCGTCTTGCCGCAGGGAGGCCTGGGCCGGATGATTCGTGACCGGGCGCTCCGGACCTCATTCCCTCGGGCTGTACCAGATCGGCGAGGTGTAGGCGCGGTCTTGCGTCGTCATCGGGACGCCTTCCGGCGTGTCGAGCCCGAAGTACCGCACATCCTGGGCCGTCCAGCGCGGAGTCGGGATCTCGATCACTCGGGCGTAGTAGAAGGCGCGCCGGGAGGGGTCGAAGTCGGGGTCCTGCCAGATGCGCATCAGCTCGCGATCCCCGATCGTGTTCGTCCACGTCGCGTTCGCGACGTCGACGGTGTCTCCGACCGCCGGCAGCTTCCCGGCGGCGTCGGGCTTGCGGTCGCCGGACCAGGCGACGTCGTACACCTTCTCGTGGAGGGATCCGTCCGCGGCGAGCCACCCCTTGATCACCTGGATCCGATCGAGATTCGCGCCGATCGGGTCCTTCAGGGCGGCGACGAGGAAGCTCGGTGACTTTCCCTTCGGCGCGCCGGGGAGGTCGCCGCCCATCGGCACGCCCTTCGCGTAGCCGATCGACGCGGGGCTGTGCGTCTCGAGATCCTTCGGCTCGAAGTCGAAGCCGCCGAAGAAGCGCACGATCATCCGGGGCCCCGTCGTCGCGTAGGTCTCTTTGCGCTCCATCGCGTCCCAGAGCGCCTCTCGAGTGTTCTCGCTGGCCCACACCGCCGCGTAACCGGACGCCACCATCTCCCAGCCCATGATGACGGTGCCGCTCGGCGACGTGATGAACGGGTGCGACAAGCGTTCGGGATTCGGCTCGTGCGCGGAGGTCTTGCCGAAGAAGTTGTCTTCGTCCGCGGTCGCGAGGCCGGTATGCGAATCCGTCGATCCGATCATCCCGAACTTGTACGGGTTCGTGCCGAGCTGCTGTTCGTGGACGAGGCCGTTCTTCAGCGCAGCGCGGGCGTACTCGAACTCGAGCATCGAGTCCTGTTTGGCTTCACTGAGATCGAGGTTTCCCTTGTCCCAGGTCTCGTAGTCGGCGAACTCGTCATTCGGCGACAAGAGGGGATGGGTCTCGCCGTCGCCCTTCATCTGCGTCGCCTCGTAGAGCCGCTCCCACTTCGCGCGGGCTTCCGCGTAGCCGCGGTCGATCGGTTTTCCGGTGAACGACTCGATGGTCGGGAACATCCGGCCATTGCTGAGGTTGCCGTTGTGGGCGATCGCGAGGACCTGACCGCCGGTCTTCTCTTCGTACGCCTCCATCCACTTCCACAAGTCGCGCGGATCGTCGCTGCCGAGCGGCTTCATCGTCGTGTACGGTTCGATCTGGCGGGCCCGCGAGGCGTCGTCCCGGAAGATCACGTTGCGGTGCAGGTTGTTGCCGCCGGTGTTCGAGGTCCATTCGTAGCCGATGAAGGCCGTGAAGCGACCCGGATCGTTCGCCTGCTCCGCCGCGTCGATCGTCTCCTGCCACGCGCCGCGATACGCGGCGGTGCCGGGAACCGGAAGGATCGCTTCCGAGATCGTTCCCTTGCCGAAGTTGACGATGATGTCGACGGCGGCCTCCGGGCCGCGACCCGATTGGATCATGTCGTACCATTTCCGTCCCTGCGCATCCGCGAGAACCTCGGGAGCGCCGCCGAGGATCATCGGAAAGAAACCGAAGCCGTCGGAGTGGTCCGCCACGACGAGAAAGTCGAGCGGGCGGGCCAACCGAACCGGCTGGCCGGTCGAAGACGTGACCTGTTCGCCCCGGGCGAACCGATAGGCGTCTCGCGGGCCGAGCCGTGCGCCGAACGCCCCGGCGTCCATCGAGAACGACGTGTGCAGGTGCGTGTCTCCGAAGAATGGACGCGTGGGCTCGGTGCGATTCGCGTACGGCGAGTACGGCGGTTGTTCTGGCTGTTCCCCCGCGGCGCCGATCGGCAGAGCGAGTCCGCCACTCAACAGAAGCGACAGCAGGAGGTTCCGGATGATGACGATGGGCATGGACCTCTCCTCTCGAGGAAAGCGGACCGATGGCTCAGAACGCCGCGACGCGCTGGATCACCCAGAACGTCGCGAGGATGCCGATCGCGTAGGGAGGTACGAGTTCCATCCAGCGCGGGGGTGCGCCTGCGAGTCGCCGCACCGCCGCCGCGACGACGAGGACGGCGGCGAGGAACGCCAGCTGTCCCGCCTCGACGCCGAGATTGAAGAACAGCAGCGCCGCCGGAACCTGCCCCTCCGGCAGCCCGAGTTCGCGGAGCGCGCCGGCGAAGCCGAAGCCGTGCAGCAGCCCGAACGCGAACGCAACGACCCACGGCGCGCGAGCGGTGAGCCCGTTGTGACCCTGGCGGGACCGCACGATCTCCGCGGCGACCAGGACGATGCTCGCCGCGATGACCGCCTCCACCGGCTGTGCCGGCACGTGGACGAAGCCGAGCGTCGCGACGCCGAGGGTCAGGCTGTGCGCCGCCGTGAAGGCTGTCACCGCTCCGATCAGTTTCGGGCCGCCGCGCGTTACGAGCAGCAATGCGAGAACGAAGAGCAGGTGGTCGAGGCCGAGCAGGATGTGCTCGACACCGAGCCCGAAATAGACTCGGGCCACGGCAGCCTGCGACGTCCGCTCGGGAATCACCGCCGTGGGCTCGCGAGGCGTCAGGCGCCGGGTCCATTGGCTGCCGTCGGCGAATTCGATCCGAACCAGCGCGTCCGTCATCGTGGCTTCGAGCCCGGCAACGCGCAGGGTCTGGCCTCGCAACGGCTCGACGGCTCGCACGCTCCACGTCTGCAGCGCGGCCCCTCTCGCGGAACGCGTGACGACCGGCGACGACGCCTCCATCGGTCCGGAGAACTCCGGCGACAGCGCGAGCCGCCGATCGCCCCGCATCGGCGTCTTCCACGACACGGCGAAGCGTCCGACGTCGCCTTCGCGAAGCTCGAGATACGCCGGGCGCAGCTCGTGCGCGCCGGCCGGGACGGCGGCGGAGAGCAACAGCACGAGAACCGAAGCCCACCTCACCGGTCCGCGCTCGCCAGGGGTCCGAGCCAGGGCTGGACGCCCTCCTCGACGATCAGCTCGTATTTCTCCAGCAGCGAACGGAGCAGCAGATCTTCGGCGTCGGCCTCTCGTTCGCGGAGCCAGTCCGCCTGGATCCGCTCGCGCGCCTCGTCGAAGGGCAGCGCCGTCGCGGCCTGCCGCTCCGTCACACGGACCAGGTGAAAGCCGTACGCGGAGCGGAACGGCCCGCGCCATGCTCCGACTTCGAGGCCGAAGAGGTCTTCGGCGAACTCGCGCCCGAACAGGTCCGCGACGGTCTTCTCGTCGGTCGATCCGTACTCACGAGCCAGCAGCGTGGGCTCGCCGAACTCATCGGCGGGTCCGGCTTCGAGCGCGACGAGCCCGCGTTCGGCGTCGATTTCGCTCGAGAAGAAGACCTGCGTGAAGGAGATTCTCGCCGCGTTGCGGTAGCGGGACCGGTCGCGGTCGTAGAGGCGACGCAGCTCCGCTTCGTCCGGGTCCGCGAGCAGCACGGCGTCCTGCAGCAGGAACTCCATCTTCTGAGCGAGTCGCCGGCGGACGACGGTGTCATCTTCGTCGAGTCCGAGTGTGCGCGCCTCGCGGGCGAGCAGCTGCTCGCGGACGGTGTCGGAGACGAGGCGGCGCAGCTCCCGGTCATCCGGCGGGCGTTGGTGCTGTCGGGTCCAGGACGCCTTCAGCCACTCGACATCCGCTGCGGTGATCCGGACGACGCCGCGGCGCTCGTCGGCGTCGAGATCGAGCGCGCCATAGACACCGAACAGGAGCGAGCCAACCAGGACGAAATGGAAGAGCGGTTCTCGGAGCCAGGCTCTCCGCATGGCACCCGCCCCCGCGCGGCTCGGTTCAACGGATCCAGCCCAGCTGCTGGAAGCGCGGTTCGAGCTCGGCGGCGATCTCCTTCGCTGTCGCCCGAGCTCGCCCCTCGACCGTGCTCGCGCCGCTGATCTCGCCGCCGGCCTTGACGGCGGTCATCACGACGAGCCCGATCGGATTCGCGGTGGCGATCGCGATGCCTGCCGGCACGATCGCTCCCGGAACCTTCCCGCCGCCGGAATCCACCGCGCCGGATCCGAGCTTCCGCAGGCCCTGCCGCGTCATCTGGAACCCTTCGACGTAGGTCTTCAGGTGGGCGGCGCCGGAGCCGAAGCCGATCACCATGCGCTTGGCGGCGCTCCCCTCGTCGATCGACACGAAGTAGCCGCGGATCACGAGATCGTCGATCTGCGGCACCGCGTCGTCCGAAGCATGCCGAGCCGGGAGGCCCATCCCCTGGATCTTCTCGGCCAGAGCCCGCGCGACCTCGGCGCCGAGGACACGGCCTTCCGCGAGCTCCTCGGCCGTCGGCATCTGTTGGTCATCGTACTGGCCCGCGAGCCCGGAGTGTCCGGGCACGTCCTCCGGCGACGCACCGAAGTCGTAGACCAGGATCTGGTTCGGGCGCGGGATCGGACCGTCGACGAGCACCTGCCGGTCCGAGACGTTGTTCGAGGCGCATCCGGATGTGAGGGCAAGAACGAAGCAGAAGGCTGTCAAGCGGCGAACGGTGTTCATCGTGAGTCTCCTATCCTTCGCAGTCTCAGTAGCCCGGCGGCGGAGCGATCGCGATGTACGTCATCTCCCCCTTCACATAGGCCTTCTGGAACCAGTTCGGCGCACAGTGGTAGTAGGTGACGTCGTTGATGACAGCGGTCGTCATCGTGCAGGCAGCGGGCTGGCTCGCCGACGGGGTCGTCATCGAGTGGATCGCGCTCACCGTCACCGCAGTGCCCGCGACGAGCACCGCCGCGGCGGCGAGATCGCCGGAATCGACCGTATTGACATAGCCGCCATGCCAGTAGGCGCCGCCGCGATAGACGTTGTCGAGTTCGTCGTTCCACGCGTCCTGCCGGTCCTCCTGCATCCTCTGTTGATGGTCCTGCCAGTCTTCGCGGCTCGAGCTCGCGTAGTCCTGGCGATCCTGCTGCGCATCGCCTCGGGACTGCTGGCGCGCGGCCTGGTTCGACGATGTCGTCGACGACGCGGACTGCTGCCGGGCTGCCTGGTTGCTCGATGCGGCCTGCTGTCGCGATTCCTGGCTGGCGGAACGCGTCGCCTGCGCCTGGCCGCTGGGCGCCCCGGCCGCCTGCTGTCCGCGGGGCATCTGTCCGCCCCCCCTCGCCTGCGATGCGCCATAGGCATGGCCACCGCCGCGCTGTCCGCCCGAGCGGCCAGCGCCTCCGGAGAAGCCGCCTGCGCCGCGAGAGCTGAAGGATCCTCCCGCGGCGGCCCCGCCGCGTGAAAAGCCGCCTCCTCCGCCGCGCGAGAAGCCGCCGCCCCCCCCCCGCCCCCGGGCGTCGGCGGCCTGTGCGCCGAGGAAGAGTGCGATCGTCGCGAGGGCGAGAGCCTTCGTGGCCTGGTGTCGGATGCGCTTCATCGCTCGTCCTCCGGTGACGGAGCCGCCGGCATCGGTGCGAACGCGATGCGCTCGGCACCCGCAGGCGGCTCGAAGGTGAACACCGAGTCGGATGCCTTCGGCGAGAGATCCCAGCCGGCGAAGTGCGCGCGGAACTGGGGCTGCCCCTCCTCGTGCTCGTACGTGATCGCGATGCGGCGCGGCAGCGAGTCCTTTCGTGCGATCCACAGCTGCATGCCCGCGATCTCGTTCCGGAGCGACACGTGGTCGCACAGCTCACCGTCGATCGTCGCCTCACCGACATAGGCCGCGTCGTCGATCTCCTCGGTCAGCCGCTTCGGCAGGTCGGGCGACAGGAAGTCCGCCAGCGCCACCGGCACGCCGAGGCGGGCCCCGGCGTATTCGACGACGTCGTCGACCGGCCCACTGCGAGCGACGGTGGCGTAGACGTTGTGCTCGAGATCCTGGAGCACGAGCTGCGATCCGTCGTAGAGGAGACGCTTCGCGCCCCCTTCGCGCGGCTGCAGGTCCACCCGCAGGCGATCCGGACGCCGCAGGACGATCTTGCGCGTCGCCCCGAACTCGAGCGTGCGGCCGTCCTCTTGTACGACGTCCCAGGTGATCTCGCCGTGCATCGCGAAGCGCTCGGCGCCAGCGATGCGCTCGGTCATGCTCCCGACGACGGCCATGGCCGTCTCGTCACGGGTCGCCACGGAGTCCGTCGCGGACGGCGGGACGGCGACCTCCGCCTCCGCATTGGCAGGGGATGCGAGCGCGACGAGACTCAGCGCCATCAGGCTCACGCGTCCGACTCGCGGGAGGTCCGGTCGACGGCCTCTGGGTTGCTGACTCACCGGTGCGCCCTCCTTGCCGGGATCGGCAGCAGCATCGATACGCCGTCTGACCCGCGTGGGCCTGTCATCTTGCGCCAGCAGCAGGAACGGGCAGCGTTGCGAGCCTGGCCGCGATGGCACGGTTCATGGTCCCGAGCGCCGCGCGCTGGGCCGCGACCAGGTCTTCGAAGGAGGCCGAGGCGGTCGGCTCGATGAGGTGGACCTCCTCGACCGCCAGCGCGTTCTCGCCGGCCGCCGACACGACGGTCCAGCGCGCCCGCAGTGTCACCGACTCGCCGGGCACGCCCTCGAACTCCCGGAAGTCGAGGAGCACCCGGTAGTCGAGCCGGAAGCTCGGCTCGTTCGGGAACGACACGACCCGGGCCGTGCCGAGCAACTGGCCGAGGTCGTCGGCAACGACGTGCAGGATGTCGCCGCGCAGGGAGCCGGCCCAGCGGTTCGCGTTGGACAGCGCGACGCGGTGCGCGCCGTCGCGCGTCACGATCTCGGGTCGGTCGAGGTAGCGCGGGAACTCGATCGGTCCGACGGCGACACCGAGGTCCGGCCGCGTCGCCAGCGCAGGGGTTTCGTCCGACGCGATGGCACCGAGCGTGAAGAACTGCATCGCCGGGCTCCGCCCGAGGCAGCCGGCCGCGAGCAGGGCCGGGAGAACGACGGCCCGCAGCAACCCGGTCCGATTCCGCATCATTCTTCCTCTCCTCGCCCGAAGATCACCGAACTCGGGTCTCGTTCGATCTGGTCCGCCGCGAGGCCGAGCGACCGGGCAGCGTCCGTCAGCTCGTAGAGCGCGCGGCGCAGCTCCCGGCTCAGCGGCGAGTCCGGCGCGACCAGCGCGTTGGTCGAAGCGAGCGTGCGCTCCGCCTGCACCAGGGACGCGCGCGCGGCGACGAGCGACGCGCTCAGGTCCGCGCCGATGCGCTCGAACGGGATCTTCTCGAGCCGCTTCACGAGGCTCGTCAGGGTCTCGGTGATCTCCTCGAGCGGTGTCGGAATCGTCGGGAACACGGGATAGGGCTGCTGCCAGACGATCTGCGCCGGCGCGGCGTCGTCGTGCATGTCGAGCGCCACGATGAGCTGCCCGGTGAGCAGGTTGCCGCTCTTCAGCTGAGCGC
>CAADGG010000005.1 GCA_900696485.1 uncultured Pseudomonadota bacterium | reverse complement strand
GCTTCAATGGAGCCGCGGCTCGTAAGCCGCGGAAACTGCGCCCTCGCAAGGTGGCGCAAACGAAGTGGAATTGCAGCGGGTCGCGAGCGGTGATGGCGTAGGGGATCCGTGGGCTGGGTCTGGAGGTGCTGTCGCCGGCAACTTCGTTCGCAGGTCCGCGCGCAGCCAATGACTCCGACGATGCGAGGGCTTCCGCCTCGTCCTTGCCAGATGGAGCGCTCGCGTAGCCTCGGCGGAATGGTGGCTCATGCTGCCTGCCTCCGTGGTCCTCAGAAGATCCCGGACTCTCGGCGTTCGCGGGGGACAGGTCGGCCGATCGAGGTCACCCGCATCGTTTTGCCGTCGCTCGGACCGAGGTCGATCAAGAGGATCTGATCCTCTCCATGATGGATGAGATCCTGGAGCGCACCGATCATCTGATAGCGCTCCATGTCCGTCAAGTCGCAACGGAAGACGGAGAGCTGGACGTGTTGACCGAAGCCCTTCATGGTCTTGAAGACCTTCCGCAACCGCTTGGGGTCCGAGATGTCGTAGGTGACGATGAGCAGCTTGCGCACGGCGTCACCGTGTCGTCATCGGCTGATAGCTCGACAGCTCGCCGAGAAGGTATCGTGCGAGCAGCCTCGCCTCGATCTCGAGGACACGCCGGTAGCTCAGCCGGTAGCCGAAGATCGGATGCACGACTTCCTGGCTGAGGCGTTGTTCGAAGCTCCGGAGGAACTTTCGGCGCCCTCCGTCGGTGAGGTTCACGGCGCCCATGCGTTCGACGAAGTCTGCCGGGCCGACCTCACCGTTGTTGATTGCTCGGACGACGGTCGAATCCGCACAGAGAGGCCGGAATGCTTCCATGAGATCGAGAGCCAGGGAAGGCCGGCTGTATCGCGGAGCGTGGTAGAAGCCGAGGAACGGATCGAACCCGACCGTTCGACAGACGGTGACCCACTCCCGGACAAGCATCGAGTAGGCGAACGAGAGTAAGGCGTTCACGGGGTCGCGAGGCGGCCGTCGATTGCGACCCTCGAGATCGAAACGTTCGCGGAACGTCATCTCTCGAATGAGAGATGCAAAGCGCGAAAAGTACAGGCGGGCCCCGTTTCCCTCGTGGCCTCGCAGAACATCGATGGATTCGGCGCGTAGCGCTGTCTGCGCAGCATTGCGGATTCCGTTGGTGATCTCCTCGGAGATCTCGTCGCCACCGTTTCGGCGTAGGAACACGCGCTGGTTGGTGAGCTTCGACGCCACGATCCACCGCGAGATGGCCAGACACTTCTCGGGATCGTCGGCGGCGCGGTATTGCTGCTGGCGAAGCCGGACGTTTGCGTGTGGCAGGCCGTCGGTGACTCCATGGAGCCAGCCGCCGCCCGAGAGATGCACGATCGGCTTGCCCTGGCGCAAGAACTCCTGGTAGACGGGCTCGGTGGCGGAGACCCGTCCCATGAGGACGAGCTGGGACACCTCGCGGATTCGCATCTCGCCGAGCTTCTCTTCCTTATAGAAGACGGCGAGCAGATCTCCGTTCTTACGGACCGTCGCACCGGGCTGCTGAACGTAGAGCGGGAAGGCGTGGTCGGCTGCGGGCAGGAGCAGCCTCGGCGGGGCTCCTTGCTCGCGCAAGAAGCGAGTCTCGTCGGGCAGACAGATGGGGGCCAAGGAGCAGCGGATGCACTTGGGGCTATCGACGAGGGGCGGCGGCAGGACGCCGCCGGCGGCAGTCGTCCGCAGCTCCGTTAGCTTCTGACGGGTCAGCGACACGAGTTCCTCGTCGAATGGAACTTCGACCCGCTCGTTCGAGCCTGCGAAGTAGATGATGCCGGACTCGCACTGATGGCCGTGCTGCCTGAGAAGCAATCCTTGCGCACAGACCTGGACGCGCTCGGGCTCGTACGCGCCACGCTCGATGTGCGGGCGGTTTCCCTTCTTCGTGTCGACCGGCTGCACGCGGTCGCCTTCGATTTCGACGAGATCGATCTTGGCGATCAGGCCGAGGTTCGCGTCCGAGAGTTCCACGGAGCGGAGTTGCTCGATCCGCGGAGCCGGCGCTGCCGCCTCCTCGGCGTCGTCAGCTCGCTTGCGCAGGCGAACGCGGTAGCCTGGCTTGTCGACGGAAGCGTGGCGAACCGCCCCCTCCACGGTGTCGGCGCTCGGAGCGAACTCGCCGTCCGCCCACTCGAGAATGGCGAGCCGAGGGCAGTAGACGAACTCGTTGAGCATGCGGGCAGGGACGAGCGGTTGTTCGGGATCCGACATCGCGGGTGCCTCCGCTGGGCGGGGAGGGTGGGCGATGGGATCTCATCGGCAGGACGCCGCAGTGTATGAAGGCGAGTCTCGAGAGACGGCAGAGGCGTTGGGAGGCGGAGGGGAGAGAACAGCACCGCGATCACTGAGAGGTGCTAGAGGTGAGTGTGTGGGAGCCAGAAGCACCGCGCGGGCACGATGGGATCGCCCGGTTCCGTAGCCGGCGGGTGTCGGCGGTCCGGGCCGCAAGTCCAGATTGCCCGATGCCTGCAAGAGAACGGCTTCAGCGCGACACTGATGATACGTCAGACGGAGTCAGGAGGTATACGCCGTACGAAATCTGTACGGCCTGAGTGATCTTCGGATCGACGCCCAACCCAAGAGGTGGAGGATGTCGTTCACCTCCGTGCTGGTGCCGGCCGAGATGCGCCGGCGCTCGATGGGCGCCTGGTGCGTTTGCAGTTCGATTGCGTTCGCGCGCGGATGCTACCTCACTTTCATCAGCCGTAGAGCCCGAGCCCCGCCAGATAGCGCTGGAACAGCGCGGGCGCGGCGCGCTTCATCGCCGCTCGCGCGCTCAGTTCCAGCTCGCCGCAACGACCGGGTTGCCCAGCGCCCAGGCCGCGTGCTTCCCGCGCGGCGACCAGCGCTCGCAGAAACGCGCGAGGCGCGGGCTCGTCCGCGGGGGCCACGGCGTCGAGGTCGAAGCCCGTGGGCTGCATGACGCCGGCAGATCGCAGGTCTGTTTCCGCGAAGACGTCTTCCAGCACGCCTAGAGCCGCCACCCAGGCGCACGCCGGCTCCGGAAGGTCCAGATCGGAGGCAACGGCCCAGAGTTCCTCGAGCGCGCGCGGCAGCTCCGGAAGCGCCAGATCCGGCGCGTCGAGAGCATGAAGGCCCTTCGGATCGAGGCGCGGCGGCGCCGGATCGAGCGCTCCGCGCGCGGTCAGGCACGCCACCAGGGCCCAGCGGTTGCCGTCCTGGTGGCGGCTGCTCGCGTGCGCGGCCCGCGCCGCTTCGAGCCAGATCCATCCGTCCGCAGACTCCCCGGGCTTCGGAATCATGCGCTCCGCTGCCGCGAGTGCTGCGTCCGGCTTTCCCGCCGCGAGCGCGAAGTGCATCGTGCACCAGCCTCGGAAGGGCTGCGCCGGCGTCGACGCGAGAGTTTCGGCCATCGTGTCTGCGTACAGGCGAAACCAGCCGGCCGCCCCGATGGGATCGCCGCTCGGCTTGCCCCCTGTCTCGAGCGCCTTCTCGAAGGCTGCGTGGACTGCGTCGGGGGCGCGTACGAACGAATCCGTGCGCCGAAGCAGCAGACTCTCGAGCCGCGCCAGCTGCTGCGCAGCTCGCGCCATCTCGGGTCCGGCGTTCGCCCCTCGAAGCGCCTCGTACGCACCACGGAGGTCGCCCTCCGCCAGCGCCGCACGGGCTCGAAAGATCGGGAGATGGTCGCCCTGGAAGAGCTCGAGCTGCACGGACCCACCTCGCGCTACGGACGCCCTCGGCTACTCACCCTACCATGTTGCTCCGGCTCGCGTCCCCTTGCAGAAGCGGATGGCGTGGTTGATGCCCTCCATCCCGTTGCCTTCTTCCGGTACTGTGTGCGCCCGTCGCCCGAACTTGATCCAGGCGCGCTCCGTGGCGGCGGGGGGTTGCGCTTCATGGGTTCGTTCTCGTCGTTCCGAAGGCTGCGTTCACGAGGGCGGTTGGTGTTCAGTTCAGGCCGCTGCCAATCAATCGGACCGTGTCAACCGGACCGTGTCGGCGAGAACATACCCGAATACCCGTCCGCCTTTTTTGTGAGATCGGCTCGCAGTATCGTCGCGATGCCGAGAGCCCGAAGCGCGTGTGGATCGAGCCGATCGAGCCCCGGCCAGGCCACGAGTGAGCGCGAGGTCTCCGGGTCGGCCAGACCCTCCCACAGCGGCCAGACGAACTCACCCGAGAGCCGGCGACCCAAGCAAGCAGTGGTAGTCATCACGGTTCCCTTGCTGGTGACAGGGAAGGCGACCAGCGCGCGGAACGCCAGCCATTCCGCCACCGGAAGGAAGCCGCGGCAGTAGCCGGTATAGATCGCCCCAGGGGTATCAGCGGTGGGGTCCCAGTCCATGCTTCGAGGTGCTCTTGCATCGACTTGTCCCGAGCGAAGCCCCACTTCGAGGATCGTCCGGTCGAGGTATCCACGGATCGCTTCGACCTGCTCCAGGAACTGAGCGTTGCGGGCGGTGAAGTCGAAGAACGTGCGGCCTGCCGCATGATCGAGTGGCGCGTCCGGGTCGGCCTCGATCCCGTGCTCGTGGAGCTGCTCGAACGTGGGCGCCTTTTCGATGGGTTCGCTCGCAGTCTCGCAAAGGAGGGCGCACGCATAGGCGAGCGAAGTGTCGTCGCCCGCCTCGCGACGTTCGCGGAGCCACCGGCGTAGCACGGCGAGCGGGGGTCGGAGTCCACCGACGAGCCTCGCCCCATTCTTCTCGATCTTGACGTAGCGAAAACGCAGGATCGGCGCCGATTCCCAAGCGAGTGCGTCCTCGTGCACGGCATCGACCACGGCGTCGAAGGACGCGGGCCCGCTGATCGCGGGACGCCACGCATCGAGCAGTGTCCACGAGAGGAGCGGCGCCCCGTCGGCTGTCGTGCGCGACCTTTCCGCGAGCACCTGTTGGACTCCCATCCCTGCGAGGAATCCCAGCGGAGTGCCGCCATCCAGGCCTTCGAGGACGATCGGCTCTGCGGTGCCGTGCCCGCCCGTCGAACTCTGGAGAGTTGCCCCTGCGTCAGCCACCGCCGACCTCCTGCTCGCTCTCGCGGTGGTCAGCGAGTCGAAGGATCGCCTCGAGCCATGCCAGGCCCCACCAGCCATAGCGTCGCACGAGCTTCCAGAAGCGTTCGGCCACCCCCGAGTCGATGCGAGCGAGATGATGCTCGCTCGACGCGGCGAGCGGGAGACCTTCGAGCGCCGCCTTCACCTCCACCGGCTCCGGATCCAGCACCGGCGGTGCGAAGGGACGGCACCAGCCGTGGTGCGAGGCCACGAGGTGGAGCACGAGATCCCAGTCGTGGGCGCGGCCGCGCAGCTCCTCACAGCGCTGCACAAGCGCGACCGACGTGACTTCGTGGCGTGCTCCACGCGGGTAGCCGGCGCGCTGGCGCGCACGCTCGCGGGCGGGGCGGTCGCGCATCGGAACGGCGGACTTGGCGAGCGGTTCGATCGCCATCGCCTGCGCCACCGGATCGCCACCGTGGAGCCAGAGCTGGAAGCGCGGATCCGCCTTGCCGAGGTCGTGGAGCCAGCCGGCGAGCGCCACGTCGCTCGCGATGCGCTCGGGGAGCGACACCGCCTTTGCGAATCGCGCCGCGAACGAGCGGACGCCGGTGAGGTGTCGATCGAGCGTAACCTCGGCCTCGAGGAAGCTTCCCTCGTCGCCCTCGGTGGCCGGATCCGTCGCGCCGGCGCTCGCGCGGAGCGTCGAGATGCCGAGCACGCGACGCAGATCGTCGAGCGGCACTCGGCGGCGCGCCACGCTTGCTCGCCACGTGTCGGGAGCGCTTCCGACCCGCACCACGATGGGGTGCCCGCGGAGCGCCTCGAGCGTGAGCCTGGCCCACTCGGACGTACCGGGATCGGCGAGCGCGGCGCTTCGCCAGGCATCGAAGGCCTCATGCTCGGCCTCGACCCCCCGCTCGGCGACATCCTCGCTGTCGAGAACGGGACCTCTCTCGAGGGCCTCGCTGAGCCCCCAGCCGCGCAGCGCGGGCCAACTCCAGCGCAGAACCGCCCGGCCGCGGTGCAGGAGCTGCGCCTCGTCGCCGCGATCGCGGACCTCCGTGGTCGACTTCGGATCCCAGCAATGGAAGCGCGCGTCGAGCCCGCCATAGGAGGTGGGCACGACCAGCGTGTCGCCGGGGCGGATCTCGCCGGGTGACGTCACCACGATGGTGTCGTCGCCGCGCCATGCGACAGCGGGAGCGATCTCCGCGGAAACGAGTTCCTCCTCTTGTCGGGCGGCGCCCTCCACGTCCGACATCTCGTCTGCACTGGCGGTTTCGGGCTTCGCTTCGGTGTCGCGTGCACCCACCGATGCGAGCCAGTGTCGGGCCGTCCAGATCGGCAACGCCAGGGCCTCGAGCGCGCTCGGCGGCACCACCGACAGCGTGCTGTGCACCGAATTCTCGCGGCCGGCTGCGACCGCACCGGATTCCAGGTCGGCGCGCCACACGATGCTCACCTCAGGCGTGCCGCGTCCGATCCCGTGAAGAAACGGGCCAATCTCCGGGTCGGCCGATGGCATCGGCGAGGTCTGCACCCAGCGATCGAGATGGCTGGAGGTGAGGACCGGGGCCACGGCACGGGGAGAGAGAAGTCGCGCACGCTCGCTCGGTTCGACTCCACTCAGCAGACCGTCCACGCGCAGGACGCCGAAGTCGATCACGCACTGGCCGTCCTCGACCTCCGCCGCAGCTCGCTCCCCGAGCCATTGCCAGGTGGCGCGGAGTGCCTCGCCGTAGACAGGATCGGGCGCTGCCCCCTCGTCGACGTCCGTCGATCCGGCCACCACCACCGCCTCGCTCACGCCGAGCTCTCCCAGGCGATCGAGGCGACCGAAGCGCTGGCGCAGTGCGTCGAGGCTCGCGCACTCCGTGACCAGCGCGTCGAAGTCGAAGTCGGCTCCGGCCTCGACGGTCTGCGTGGCGACCACCAGCAGTCGGTCGTCGCTCCGTGTCCGCCCGGCGCGCACTCGATCGACGAGACCGGCCTCGAGATCCATCCGGTCGAGCGGCCGCATGCGCCCCGTCAGGAGCTTTACGTCCCACTCTGGCGGAAACGTCTCTCGCGCGAGCGCCGCCACGCGACGAGCCGTGTCGACGCGGTTCACGATCACTGCCACCGCCGCCGCGCGGCCAGTGGCGAGGCGGGTAGCCTCCGCGAGGCACGCCCTCGCGATGGCATCGCGCGCGCGCGCAGGATCGCTAGGGGTCTTCACCTCGTGCAGAGCGGCCAGCTTCCGCGCACCGAGCCGCCGCGCCAGAACCGGCTCCCTGCGCTCCGCATCTGTCAGCTCGAAGACGTCCGGGGCGCGTTCGGCCGGCGTCGCAGACATGCGAACGAAGGAGAGCGGGCGCGAGAGATCGAGCGCCGCGCGCCCGGGCCGCGTGTAGCGGGTCACCGCCGCCAGGGTCTCCTCGAAGGGTCGAGACAGGTGAACCTCGTCGAGCAGGACCAGCGTGTCGCAGCCGAGCAGACCCGCGTGGACTGGCTTCATCCGGTCCGAGACGCCGAAACCCCGGAAGAGGAGCCGCGACCCGACCTGGTCGACGGTCGACACGAGCAGCACCGGCTGGTGCGGCGTTCCCGCCCACTCCGACTCGCGCGGCATCCCGCCGCGCAGGATGCCGGGCAGCACTGGGAGGGCGTCGGGATCTCCCTGGAGCGAGCGCAGCGTCTCCGCCACCTGCGCGAGCACGCCCGCGCGCGCCTCGCGCAGCGCCTCCGCCAGACGGACCGCGCGATCGTAGGCCTGGTCCACCACCGTTCGTCGGTCCACCACCAGCACGATCCGCCGGGGTTGCCGCCGCGCGGCCGGGTCTTCCAAGGCGTCGAGTGCGAGCACGAAGAGCGCAATGTCGAGTGCCGCGGTCTTGCCGGAGCCGGTGGGGAGGTCGAGCGCCGAGGGCCAGCCCTCGGCGCGCACGCGCGCGAGCAGTCGGGTCTGCCAGGCGAAGGGTGGGAAGCCCCAGATGGACTCGAAGAAGGCAGGGAAGTCCGTGCACACGAGCGAGCTCACGATTCCCCCTTGGCACGTCTCTAGATCGAGCTGCCTTCCTGGTCTTCGAAGCCGCATGCGATCAATAATGCTCGGCGCGCCTCTGGCCACCGAGTCGCCGGCAGCTTGCCCAGGACCGGACCGATGCGCTCGCGTTGCGCCAGCGCCACGTGATCAAAGTTCAGCGCACACGCCGCGCGTATCCCGTCTTCCGGCGTGAGCACGACCTCGGTCGTTAGACCACGAATGGTGCGTGTCGCCGGCACGACGATGATCTCGTTCAGCCTATCGAGGACGTCGTTGCGCGTGAGGATCAGGACCGGGCGACGCTTGTCGGGAAGTCGAAAGGTGTACCAGCGGATTTCCCCCCGCCTCACCCGAACTCCTCCCAACCCTCTGCGTCCCAGGCAAGCGCCCCGTCATCCGTCGAGAACTCCTCACGGGCCGGCGGGCAGGCGCCATAGACGCTCGCATCGGAACCGAGGGGCGCCTTGATCATCCGGAGCAGACGGAGTCGCTCCTGAGCCGGGAGACACGCAACCAGCGGAAGGAGATCGTCGGCACTCAGGGATTTGGACACCGCGCCAGTCTACCAGCTTCCCCCAGACCGGCCCAGAAGAGAATCGACGGTGGGCGCTGTCGCGGACGATCACCGGAGAGAGATTTTGCCGAGACCCCGTTCGGGAGCATCCCGGTGCTCCCCACGTCGATCCGGTCGTCGAAGACCGCGACCGCGACCTAGCTCCCCGGGTCCGAGCAGTCCCGGTGCATGACCGCGTTCAGCAGGGCCTCGCGCAGCGCCCCGGCCAGCACGGGCAGCCGATCCTCGCGGAAGATCTGGTCGGGCCTCCCGTTGGAACATGAACGGCCGAGCCTCGCCCGGGAGCCGCGTCTCGAGGACGATCAGCTTTCGGCGGCCATTCGGTACGTCCACGTACTGGACCCCGACGAGCTGCGGCGGCTCGCACCGGTCGAACTCGCGGCGATCTCGTGCCGCGTCTTGTCGCTGACGTCCTGCCCGACGATCTTCCCTCCGCTGTCACGCCCGAGACCACCGTGCCGCCACCACCGTCGAGGAAGGCGCAGAGCGTCTCTCCGGCCCGGTCGAGCTGGCCGGTCGACCTCTCGAGCTCCAGCGTGGCGGACGCGCTGCCGGAGAGCCGCCCCCTGAGTTGCTCGAGTCTCATGATCCGGGTCCGTCTCGCCCGCGAGACGTAGCTTCGCAGTCGATCTCTCTCGCGCGAGGTTCCGGACTCGCCTTCGGCGATGAGAGCTGCGACCACGGGGAGGTTCATGGCGTGTCGTGCTACTGATCTCCCCTCAGAGACTCGTCCAGGACCGGAAGAGATGGCAGGTCCGTGTCCGTAGTCTCAGCAAGAGCGAGTGCCGAAGCCCACAGACTGTCGAAGGTGTTCGCAGAGACCCGATCGAATCCGTGTGCGAGGATGGACCGATTTCGCGCGGTCAGCGGTGACGTCGCGCCGTTGAGTCCCTTCTCCCCAAATTTCTGCCCGACCGGATCGTTCAGGTTCGCGAGCAGCGCATAGGCGTCTTGAAGGCCGAGCGCGACGACGCCCTCGTCCGCCCGCGATGCCCAGGTGGCGCGCAGTGACTCAGGGACCCGCTCCAGCGGAACCTTCTCGGTGCTCTCGACACCGTGGCCTTCCTTTAGCGCCACCTGCGCGATGGCTTCGATGGCGCGGTAGAGCCTCGCAACAGCGTCATCGAAACGGCCCTCGTCCTTCCGGCGTTTCGCGTTCGCCAGCAGGTCGAGCACGTGATGACGAGTCGGCGGTGCCGCCTGTGCGAGCCGGCCGAGGTGCTCAGCAAGCTGTTTAACACGAGCGAGTACGTGGTCGCCTCTTGGCCGGCCGAGCACGGCGCACAGATCGTTGCGCGACCTGGTGACGATCTCGAGCCGGTTCCTGCTCGTCATGTGGTCGAAGCGGTCCCACGCGTCGAGCGCCTTTGCGAGCTGCTCGAGGACGGCGAGCTCACGCTTGCGCTCCTGGACTTCCATCCGTCTCATCGTCACGGATGCGATGTTGGCGGCGGCGAGAAAGGCGTGCTGGTCGAACAGGACGATGTAGTCCTCGACGGTGCGGTAGCCCAAGGCATCCCACGGGTTCACCTGCTGCACGACGCGCTCATGACCAGACTCTACGACTCCTACTCCATCCTTGGTCCGCTGAGCACCACCAACGTATGAGAACACGCATGGCCACCGGCTTGCATGCAAGCTGACTGCCGCCGACATGCACTTGGTACCGCCGGTGAAATCGACAACCACGCGAAAGTGTCCATCTCGCTTGACCCATCTCTCAACATCGCCCGTCAAGCGTTGCAGCTCGGTCAAGCATAAGGCGAGGTCTTCGCCGTCGCTCAACTCGTGAATGTCATATCGGCCAGCGTCGAGCGGAAAATCAGCAGCCTTCGCTGCGGCCAGGATGCTCGGCGTGGTTTTCCCACCAGGGTCAACGCTGTCATTCTCGATGCTTCTCTTGGTTAGCGCTGTCGGGACGAAACAAACCCTGACTGGTCGCCAGCGTGTCAGCGCCTTGACGATCGGCTCGGGGCTGCCGCCCACAGTGCAGACCAGGAAGTTTGAGCGGTCTGACTGCAAGCTCACGAGCCACCTCCGGGGAATAGCTTGTCCCACGTCTCGATAAGGGCGCGCGCTCGAGCTTTCTTATTCTCATCCGCCTTCTTGTTCTTCAGCCGATTGGACCAAGCGTCGCGCAGCGCGAACTTCTCGACGAGTACCCTCACCAACACCAAGTGGTCCTCCGGCGTGGCCTCGGGAGGAGCGGCGAGCAGCTCACGCATCGGACCCGCGACAGGTTCGCCTCGTAGCCACTTCTCGATCTCGCCACTCAGGGCGTCCTTCCCGTGCGTCTCCAGTTCGGCGACAGCCTGCTCGGCCTTTGAACGTTTCGGCTCAGGTGGCTTCCAAGCTCCCACCATGCCGACCCCGTAGCCAGCAGAGGTCTTGCCACCTACGCCCCAGGTTTCGAGTGCATCCTCGAGGAGTTGCCCCGCAAGTTCGGTCCACTCGCTCGGACCGCTCAGGGCGAGCAGTAGGCGGCAGTTGGGCCGAACCGTCAAGAACCCGACCGGGTTCGGGCTGTCGTAGTCGTTGGGCGCGCTCCTTCCCGCGGAGTTGTAGTAGTCCTTCTGGTGCACCGTGAGCACGTCGGCTGCGAACGGCCTGTTGTCCGCGATACTGCCGGGCACGTAGAGCGCGTCGTGAAACGTCACGAGACCCACCGCCGCGCCTGCCTCGAAACCGCGCTCGCGCATGGCGTCGTCTTCGCGGGCATCGGGCGCACCGAAGAGCGCGCGGTAGATGGCGCCCGGCCCGCGCTCGATGCGTCGTCGATTCCAAGTCACGCCCTGGTAATCGGCTCGCGCACGCTCGTCCCCTTGCTGCTCCCACGGCTTCTTGCCGAGGTCGCTGGGGCCGTAGGTCGCATCGACGTAGTGAGCAACGAGTCCCTTCAGCGCCGAGCCGGGGATAAAAGGGACACCCCACGTGTGATGTACGGAAAGGCCGACGTCGGTCGCGCTCGAATTTCCGTGGCCGATGAGTAGGCGGCTTGCGAGCGTGAGTTCGGCAAGGCGATCTCCGGCATTAGAGAAGCTCGTCTTCCACCGTTCGAAGCTGCGCGCGTAGTCGGGGGCCACGCTGATGCTCGCGAGGTCAGAAAGCCACTTCGCACGCTCTGCATAGGGGACCTTGCCATCATCGCCGACCGGGCTCCACGCGTCGTAGGCGAGCGCCACGTTGTCTGGAGTGCCGACGTTGTGAAGAGCCCGGCGCATGGTCAGGCCTCCTCGAAGGTCGCCTGCACAGCGCGCTTGAGCCACGTCGTGACCGAGAGCAGCTCGCGCGTGGCGATCATGTAGCTGTCGGCGCTGAGCTCTCGCACCCGCTGAGCGAGATCGCTCGCCGTCGCATCATCGAGCCCGGGCACTCCCGCATTCGCGAGATGACCGAGGAGAATGTCACCCCGGTTGCCAAGCCGTTGCACCGAGGCGAGCGCGGCGCAGAGCCCGCTTCGCAGGATGTTGGCGCCGAGATCGTTGACCGCGATCTGATAGTCCTTCTGCTGCGCCTTCTGAACACGGCTGACCGCGCCGTAAGCATGCAGCGCGCGCTGCTGGTCGCGCAGTATCGGCTTCGCCGGAGCTTCAGCCTTGGCCATGTAGACCCGCTCCGTTCCGTGCGAAAGGGACGATGCGGCAGCGCCCGCGCCCGGTGGTCGCCTTGCCGCCGAGCTGGTGGACCTCTTCGTCTGCGAGCGCGAAGCCCAAGACGTCATCGGGAGTCATGTTCACGTTGCGACGACGACTTCGATCCGCCGCGAGAAGCCCGATGAGCAGGGTCTCGGGTGGAAGGCTCTCCTCCAGCCACAGCGCGCCTGGAGCGACAGTGCGCGTCCGCTCATCGAGACGAACACGCGCGTCCACCTGGGTCGCGGTCTCCCAGAGGAACGCCATCGTGTCGTCGTCGACGATGACGAATCGCTTGGTGAAGATGTCGTCGCCAGGCGACGCAAGCGGTGCGAGCCGCGCTGCCCAAGACGTAGCTTCAGCCGACTCGGTCGCGGTCAGGTCGAGGTCTTCGAGATAGAGCTTGTTGCTGTGAATGCAGACGTTGCCGTTGGCGAGGCGTGCGCCGCGTTCATCGATGGTCGGGATGGCGAGGCTCGCCTCCTCGAGATCACGCTTGGCGAGCGTCAGCAGCAGCGGCGACGTGACCCAGGCGAACGTGCCTCGGAAGCTCCGCACCGGCAGCGCGAGCAGGCGCGCATCGCTGACGACCAGCGCCCCAGCGTGCGCGGCGGGATCGTCCGAGGGCCCAAACACGGCCTCCGTCTTCTCTCGGTCGGTCGCGCGTCGCGCGTCGCGCAGCACGCCCTTGATCGAGGAGCCCGGAAGAAACGGAATGCCCGTCGCCTTCATGCGCGCAGTCGGCAGATCGACGATGTCCGGCGTGTGGCCCGTGCCAGCGTGAAGAGGCGACAACGCGTGCAGGAGGAAAGGTTTCGTGTTCATGGTTTGTTCCTTGCTGGGCACCAGACGCCCGGGACGACGCGGCCGAAGCCCTCGTCGGTGCGTGTGCCGAGCGCGCCGAGCCAGAGCGCCTGGGCGTCGGCCTCGCTGAAGGGTGTCCCGTCAGCACGCTCGAAGAAATAGACGGCGCCCGGCGGGACCATGCGCGAGGTCGGTTTGGGCTCCCCCTTCGCCATGTCCCAGCCAGACACGTGAATCGCCCGAGGCACCAACGCCGCATGCAGGATGACCTCGAGGTCGAGCCCCGCGAGCTGGCCGCGATACTCACCGTTGGTCTTCACGAGGCCATCGGGCAACCAGCCCTTCTCGAAGCAGACCGGTGAAACTGCGACGAGCCGAAGCCCTGGGCTCGATGAGCGGAACGCCTCGAGCACGCGCACCGGCGGCTCGAAGAGCGTCGTCGGGAGCGGCTCGACTCGAGCCAGCCGTGAGTCCGAGCCGAGCGTCGCGACGTTGGAGAGTCCACCCGCAGGCAGTGCGACCTCGACGCCGAGTGCCCACTCACCGCCTGGGTCGAGGGTCTCGACGACGTCGTGCGAGAAGAGGACGCCGTCGTCCGAGGTCAGCTCCTCGGGGCGAATGCCGACGTGTACCTGCAGCCGCCGAGTCGTCGTTCGCGCTTCATCTCGACTGCTCACGGACTTGCCGGCGAGCCACGAAGTGAACTCCTCACGGCTCCACCAGCGCGGGGAGGCGATCGGTTTGCTCGCGTTGTCGAGCACCGGACGCCAGAGCGCCTCGCGCGCCTCGTCGTCGTCGCGTCCCAGCGTCGGCGCGGTGGGCTTCACGGGATCGGCGCGGTGCACCTCGCTTCGACCGTCGAGCCAGAGCGCATCGAGAGGGACCGGCCAGGTCGCGTCTTCGGCGCGCCACGTCGCACCGTGCTTGCGGCGAAGCACAAGCGTTCGCTCGAGTCGAATCGACTGCGTGCGGCTTCGCCAGTCCTCCGGACCGAAGGTCGTGTTGCTCCGCGCCTCCTCGCCTCGGCCCCACAGCGAGCGTAGAGCGCCGAGCACCGTCGAGGGCCACGGCCAGTCGAGCCCGTGGCCGCGCCCCGAGGCGCTCGTGTGCCAGCCTCGGCCGTCCTTGGCGAAGAAGCCATCTCGCGGAACGAGAGCTAGGTGCGTCGTGGCCGTCGTCATGCTGCGGCCCCATGGCTGCGGCGTTCGCGGATCGTGGCGCGATCGAAGGTGCGCGCGATGAGAAGCAGCGCCACCCAAGCCTCGACGGAAGCGTGCAGGGTCCCGTATCCAGTCTTCGGGTCGAGCGCGAGGCCAACCTCTTCGGGACGAAGGCCAGCCCCTTCGCCGCGCGACAGCGCACGCTTCACTTCGAGCGCGAGTACGCGCGCCCAGCCGTCGTCGCTCGCGTTGTCAGGTTTGGGCAGGCGGCTGAGGATGCTGGCGATCTCGTAGACCTTGCGCGAGGGAATGCGGTCTCTCAGCAGCGCGGCAGCCTTATTCAGCAATCGCACGGGCTCGGTGCCCCACTGCGCGCTCCACGTGCGCGTTCCACCGGAGCGCTTGTCTACGAGGATCGCGAGCGCGTTGCGGTCACGCTTCGCCTCGCGTTCGGCCTGGCGCCCGAACGTGAGCAGGTGTCCCATGCTCTCCATGACGTGGCCGATCCCGAGGCCGATGGACAGCGTTGGATGCTGATCAGCGGTGAGTGAGGCGCAAGCGGTCGCCATCGCACTCTCAAAAGCCTTACGCAGATCATCCGCGCACCCGAGCGCCTCGGGCAGCGAGACGAAGGCGAGCACGTCGTCGCCACCCGCGTAGACCAGCACACCGCGATGCTGCTGTTCGACAACCTTTCGTGTGGCGCCCGCAAAACCCGCGAGCGCCTTCGAGAAAGCGCGGTGCGCGTCTGCGGAGCCGAGGCCGTCGATCGCGCGGCCCATCCGATCGCCGTCGGCGACGAGACAGGCGACGTAGGGATACGGCTCGGGCAGCTTTCTGAAGAGCGGCCGAACATGCTGTCCGCCCCAGGCGTCCGAGTCAGCTTGGAACCGATGCTCGTCGAAGACAGACCGCCAGCGGTTCGGAAACAAGACGCTACCGTCGAAGGCGAAGGGCTGGACGCACGGGAGGTCCGTGCGCGCGACGCGGGAGACGCCCGCGTTGCTGCACGCCTGTTTGAGAGCATCGAGCTCCGAGGGCGCCCCCCGGCTCGCGCGTTCCAACCACGACGCCAGCGCGACGTTGATCACCGGCACGAACTGATCGGGCTCGCCACCAGCCCGCTTCACCAAGCCAACGGCATCGAGCTGCTCGCCGTCGGCGACGCGATAGCGGCGAATCGGCTCGCTTGCGCGCTGCCGCGGAGGCAGGAGTACGGACTCACGCGCGCCGTCGAGGCTCGACTTCGGCACGTTGCCGCGACCCTGTGTCCATGGGTCGAAGTCACGCAGCAGCTTGCGAGCAGCGATGGCCTGCTCGAGTTGGCGACGCGTCTGCGCGTAATCGCCGAGCGGCAACCAGCTCGCGGCGAACTCGAGGAAAGTGTCGATCTGCTCGGTCCACACGGCGTCGATGTCGTTAGCGAGGAGCCCAGCGCACTTCGTCCTCACGGGCGCAGCGAGTTGGTCGCGCCAGTAGTCCGCCACGGCCTTCCGCGCGCCGCGCGCGAGCTGCTGCGGGTCCACACCATCAGGCACCTCGGCGAGGAGCTTGTTCGCGATGTTCTGCGGAGGTGCTCCGTCAGCACGCAGCGGCGCAAGACACTCGGCGAGCTGAGCATCACCAGTCTGGAGCGACGGGAAGATGAGCTTCGCGGCACCATCGACGAGCGCGCGTGCCGCCGCGCGACCCAGCTCCGAGAGCAGGTGGCTCCCGTACCAGAGGTCGCGCGTGCGCCGTGCCTGCGCGATGAAGTCCTGGACGGGCCCGAGCGTGACGAGGAGTAGATGCGCGGTCATGGGGCCACCACCGTTGTCTGGTACTTGGCGTGGAGCCAGTCGAGGAACGCTTGGCGGAGGTTGGCCTTGTTCGCGAGCGCCGAGAAGCGCGCCGTGTCGCCGTTGGCGACGAGACGATCGAACGGCGCCTGCGAGTTGTTAGTGTTCTTGAGGATCACCTCGCCGCCCGCGGGGTACGCACGGTTCAGCCACAGCGCGCAGGGGACGAAGGTGCCGTCTGCGAGGGGCAGCGCCTTCACGATGAGCTGGCTCGCGAGGCGATCATGCTCGAAATTGCCCGTGCGCCACCGAAGCTCGAAGGGGTCGGGCTCGTCGTAAGCGTCACGGTTGTCGTTGCGATCGGTCCTCTGGAACTGGCCGATCATCGGCAGACCGAATCCCGCCCGCGGCCACGCTGGGGTTTCGTTGTGCCTGGGCGCATGGGCGTTCGTCTTGTTCTTGATGCGCCGGACTTTGTCCGCCTCTGGCCAGTTGGAGATCGATGGCCGTTGTGGCTGCGGCTTGCCCGTGCCAGGCTCGCGGGCGCGATCGCCTTGCGGGCCGCTCGTACCTTGGCGGAACTCTTTCAGCCAGTCGAGCGCCGTCGTCCACGCCCTCATTGCGTCGCGATCGGCGGTGCCGACCTGGAGGGCGGCACCGCCGAGCCACGGTGAGTCGCCGGGAGCCTTCGTCGGTGAGACGAGAACATCCAACCCAAAGAGGTTCTCGAGAGCGTCGCGCGTCGCCGCGACCGGCAACCACGATCCCTGATCGCCCAAAACCTTGACGCTTCCGAGGCCGCGTCGCGTGCGACCTCCATAGCCTCCGAAGAGGATCCACGCGCGGAGCGCGTTCCTGATCTCTGCCTCGGAGGTCCCGGCGGCCCTGAGCGTGAGTTGGAATTGCGTGCCAGGCTGGCGGCGAGGTGCCGGCGTGCTCCCCCTGGTCTCTGCGCGCGCCGGCCAGAGCGCATAGGCGCCCGGTGTCGCCTGGCCTTGTCGAGATGGGTAAAGCCGGATATCGCTGTTGTCGGTCTGGCCGACATGCTCGACATCGATGCGGATCTCGACGGCCGACCGGCCGCCAGCATCCGTCGCGGCGCGCCCCCACAGCGCGCTCTCGCGCTCGTACAGCTCCTCGGCGCTCGCACATTGCGCCGCGTACAGGGCTCGCCACCAGCAGCGCAAGTGACCCCGCACCGAAGGCGCCCGTATGACGTCGACCTCGTCGACTGATCGGGTCTGGACGCCGCCTCCGAAAATCGGGGTGACGACCTCCATGCGGACGTTGATCTCGCGAACCTCCAGGCTGCCGCGCGCCGTACGCGCCTTTGCCCTGGGAAGCGACTCGAACGACGGTGCCTTCACGCCTGATCGCACGCTGGACTCGGTCCGCAGTCGTTCAGGCCAATGGCCGTCGGCGCGGTCAGCCATGCTTCATCTCCTCGCGTCCATCTGCTCGGCTCTGCCTGCCGGGCACACGAAGGGATTCCGAACCCTGTTTCTGGCTCTAGTCCTCATGTCTTCTCGAGCCTCGGCACAACCCCACTCCGAAGTACCTCCCCGCCCCGAGCACAAGCGGCCCCGGCACCGGCTCCTCGAAGCAGATCTCCGCATGCACGCACACGCGCTTCGGGCCTGGGCCGCTCCGCGGGTAGGGCATGAAGCGCTGCGCTTCCGGAGCGGCGTCGAACAGCGACCGCCGCATGACCTGAACCCAGTTTGGGCGGGGGAGGCCGATGTGCTCGCAGGCGCGGGCGACGATGTCCTCGGCGCGTGCAGCGGCCGCCTCTGCGGCGGCGGGGTCACGGGCGAGGAGGTTGCCGGGGTTCTGGTCGAGGGCGATCGGGGTCACCGTGGCCCAGTGGCGCGCGGGGCGGGTCCACGTGGCAGGGTCGAGGGTGATGCGCGGGTCGCCGTCCACGACCCGCTCGAGGACGAGCCGGCTGTCGCGAGAGAGCACGATGGAGAGGCCGTTGCGCTCGAGCTGGCCGACGGCGCGCAGCAGGGTGTGGCGGTCTTCACTCGCGATCTTCCGCGGAAGTACGATCGCAAAGCCGAGGACGGCTCCGCTGGCGTGGCGCGAGCCTACGTCAGCGAGCGCAAGGAAGGCGGCGTGAGAGCGATCGAGGGGGGCGCCATCGGGCGCGCGGCCCGAAAGCACTCCCGGCGGCAGATCGCCGGCTCGCTCGAGGAGCGCAGCCCGCAACGCGCGCGTCGCGTCCTCGGTGCGCGTGAGACGGAGCCCCAGCCGACGGCCTCTCTCGGGTGCGATCTCGCGCAGCACCAGCCATTCGCCGAAGACGGAAGACGGCAGTGGGGTCGCGCGCTTGCAGCCCGCGTGCGCGTACGGCTGGTGGATGGCCGGCAACACCCGTGGCTCGACACCCTGGTGGCGCGCATAGGCACGCTCCAACCGCTCGAGCTGGCCAGGCGCGACCGTGCGCAGGCGTTCCTCGCCCGAATCAGCGGGAACCCAGGCATGCAGGCCCGCGGGCGTCTTCACCTCTCGCTCCGGCTCGACGACTCGACAGGCCACCAACGTTGAGGAATGGCCCAACCGCACGAGCGAGCGCACCAGCGTGTCGAGTGCCTGCCGAGTCGAGCCGTCCGGCCACGCATCCGGCCAGAGGTACCGGATGCGCGGCTCGTGGGGGGTCACCGAGGGCGCGGGGCGCGGCTGCTTGCCGCGGTGCTCGGGAAGCATCTCTCGTGCCGCGGCGCAAGCGCTGGCATTGGCCTTGCCATCGTCAGCGATGGCCTTCGCGATGTGCTGGTCGAGCGTTTTGCGTGCCCGGTTGACCGCTGACCGCGCTCGCCGAATCACCTTGGCGTCGCCAGCCCGCTCGGCCTCCTTCAAGGCGGCGAGCGCCTCTGCCTCGTTCTCTTCGGCAGCCGACCAATCGGCCAGCACGCGGGTCGTGTTCTCCGCCACGTAATGGTCCGCGCCAGCGCGAGCTTCGGCCTCGCTTGCGAACACGTGGGGCGGTCCCTGGTCCTCCAGCCACTCGAGGGCCCGAGCGACGCCCTCCGGCAGGTCGCCGTGCTCCTTCGCGGTGGCGACGAACGCGGAGAAGAGGCGCGCCGGGTGCGGTGGCCACTCGACGGCGCTGCGATCGTCGAAGCGGGTGGCCACGTAGCGGCCCGTGAGCAGGTCGACGTCGATCGCGACCACGCCTACTCCGGCTCCGCCACCGTCAGCTCGCGGCTCCTGCGGATCAGGCCGACGAGCTTCGGTGCGGGGGTGAGGTCGAGCGGCTCGCGCCGCCAGGGAAGCCCCGCCTGTTCGAGCGCACGCGCGGCATCGCCGAGCAGCCCTGCCGCGGCCTTGCGATCGAGCGAGAAGGGCTCCGGCTCCGCCCCATCCGCAGGGAGCAGCGCGAGCGTCAATGGTCCGAGTGGGCGGAGTGCGCACCGCGAGCGCAGGTCGTAGCCGTTGTCCCGCTGATAGGCGACGGCCGCGAGGCCGAGGGCTGCGAGCGCCGTACGCGCAGCCCGCTCTGCCTTCTTGCACGCCTCTCCTTCGAGGCGGCTCCCGTCGGCCGCTAGCGGGAAGCGAAGGCGGCGCAGCGCGGGCAGCGACAGGACAGTTACTTGCTCGGCGTAGTCGATGGTGACGCCGCCCGCCTCGGGGTCGGTGGAAGGCTTCACGTTCCCGTGGTTGATGACCGCGGGGGTGCCGGCCTTCTCGCCACCGCGCTTCAGCAGGACGGGCGCGCTCTTCGACTTCTTTGCCCGATCCGGGTCCGTTGTCCACCCTTCTTCCGGATCGCTCGCCTCGTAGATGTCCGTTTTCTCGATTCCCGTCGGGTCGATGCGGCTCGCACTCTTGGTGCCCAGCTCCGCGCCCACGCCGACGATCTCGCTTACGATGGCGCGCTGAAACTTTGCGCCCAGGCCGCCCTTGGGGCCCGTCGAGTCCCACACGCCGAAGAGAAGCGATGCGGGGCAGAGCCCGAGGAGCGCCGTCGCCCTCGACGGGGACGCCTCGGTGAAGCGGCGCCCCGGCTCCGAGAGCCGGAACGGCTTGCCGTCGAGCAAGCTGTCGCGAAGCAGGGCATCAGCCAGCCGGTGCGGCGCTTCGAGCGTGGTGATGTATCCGTCGCCGCAGAGGCTGGAGAGATCGAGGGCGGGATCGTCGTGCGTCTGCCCCGTGAAGTCCACACGCACGAACGGGAAGGCGAGCTCACCGGCCTCCCAGGCGTCCAGCAGTGCCAGCTCCATGCGGTTCGCCTGCGAGGCCACAGAATCGAGCACGACACAGAGACGTGAGACGCCGCCTACGCGCCGCCATTCCACCGCGTACTTGGTGCGCCGGCGGTCGTCGTGCGGCGCACCGACGGGTGCCGGGAGCTGGACCGAGTCACCAAAGGTGGGCGGGAAGATCTTGTCGCCCGGCCCACCCAGCGGCTCGAGGCGCGTGACGGCCCGGAAGCCGACGGCGCTTCCGCTGACCGCTTGCTCGAGTGTCGCGTAGGAGATCAGATCCATGCTTTCCTCCTGAATTTCGAGAAGACGGGAGTCCTCACGCTTCCCACACCTCACCCAACCCCACCCCGAAGTACCGCCCCGCCCCCAGCAGCACCGGCCCCTCCACCGGCTCCGCGAAGTCCAGCACCGCGTGCACGCACACGCGCGTGAACTTGTCTGAGCCGGAACCGCCGGATTTGCGCGGGAACGGCATGAACTCCGGAGCCGAAGGGACTCCGGGGAACAGCGAGTGGCGCATGACGCGCACGCGCGTAGGGGACGGGAGACAAATGTGTGCGCACGCGCGGGTGACGATCTCCTCGGCGCGGCGGGCGGCGCGGGCGGCCTTGGCGGGGTCGCGCGAGGTGAGATCGCCCGGGTTGTGGTGGAGGGCAATCGGCGTCACGGACGCCCAGCGGTGCGATGGGCCGAGCCAGCGAGCGGGGTCGACGGGATCGCCCGCGATCGGGGCGTCGACTCGGGTGAGCTGCATCGTGCCGAGCCTGCCCAGTACGAGCCGGAGACCGCTGCGTTCCCAGCGCGCAGCGGCCAACAGGATGGCCTGACGCTGATCGGATTCGATTCCGCGCGGGAGCGCGATCGCGGCGCCAGTGATGCAGCGCGAACGGAGGTCTGGCAGCGCGAGGAAGGCGGCGTGTGGAGTCTCGAGGCGGCGGCCGTCGGGCGTGTGGCCCGAGAGCGCCGAGGGGGGCGGATCGACGGCATGACGGAGGAGGGCCCCGCGTACGGCACGAGCGATCTCCTCCGCGCACGTGAGCGGTAGCCCGGCGTGTCGCTCTCCTTGGTCGGGCACGCCCCTCAGCAGGAGCCACTCCCCGAAGACGGAGCGTGCGGGAGTGGGCGTCGGACGGGCGGCCGGTGACGGCGGAGCCATGTGCTGCGGGGCACCGAGCCGCTTCGCGCTGGCTTCTGCGCGGGACCCCGCGAAGGTCCAGCTTTCCGTCGCGTTCGGCATCAGGTTCGACTCCAGGTCCGGGCGATACGACGGCGCTTTTGCGCTCCTCATTCCAAGCTCGCCGCGGTCTGGCGAACCCGTGCGCCGCTACGCCCCGGCACGTTATCACGACCGCGTGTCAGATCCGGTCTACTCCCGGCCTGTGTACGATCCCCGGCGTGACGAAGCGGGGTGCTGCGGAATGCCCGGGCCATTGTACGTCGAGTGAGCGCAGAGGCCATCGCGCGGTGGATCCTATTCTCGCGCTGTGACAGATCCGGTCACGAGGGGATGTAGCCCCGGCCCGGCCCGGGATCCCGAAATCCGGCTCGCGATCGTGTTCGGCTCGGCGGCGCGGCGGTCGCAGCGTCCGGAGCGTGACGTCGATGTCGCGATTCTTTCGCGGGAGCCCCTGGACGTCGAATTGCGGACGGAGCGGATCGCCGCAACTGCGACGAGCCGCGGGGCGTCCGGTCGATCTCGCCGACCTCCAGCAGGTCGGGGAGCCTCTCCTCGGTGAGATCCCGACGCGCGGGGTCCGCATCCTGGTCCGCGACGAGTTCGCCGATGCCGGCCGGATCCGGCGCTACCTCCGCGACGCTGCGGGCTTCCGGCCGCTTCGCGATTGCATCCTCGACGAACGCCAGACACGATGGCCCGGGCGTGCATCGCGGTGGGCGAGGAGTGCGAGAAGCAGTGCCGCGTGCACGAGGACTATCAGCCCGCGTGCATGGCCCGCGCGGACGCGCGCGCGGAGCTCGTGCGCGAGGCGGAGAAGTTGCTCGTCTGAGCGACGCGGCAGGCCACGAGCATCGCCACGGCCAGCAGCGCCGCTCCGCTCCCCGGTTCGGGGACCGTGTAGGTGTATTGCGGCGTGCCGGACGAATAATACTCGGTGTACGGCCCGCCGTCGTGGACCCCGCCCGCAGCCTCCACGAGGTCGAAGCCCGCCGCGACGTAGCGCGTGAGGATGACGCGGCACTGGTTGCTTCCGCCGCACGGAGTCGTCCAGCCGTAGCGCGCGGGATGGGTCGCTGCCACGCCGCCCACGAGCGTTGTGGACACGGCAGGCTCGAGGGCGTCGAAGCGGATCGAGAGCCCCCCGGTCGACTGGTCGAGCAGGTAGACGCCGTTCGCGAAGTTCCCGGCGAATCCGCTCGCCGTCGCCGTCAGCGCGGTTCCGGCCGGAAGCGGCAGCACCTGTCCCAGCGAGGAGACCTCGAACTCGCCGAACGAGCCCGAGAGCACGCCCGAGCCGTGGGCGCCCGAGACGGTCGCGCTCCAGTCGACGCGGACCCACCGCGGCGCGATGGGGGCCACTTCCACGACGCCCTCGAGCAGGACGGCCCCGTCGCGGTCGTTCCAGAGATAGTTGTTGATCTCGACGGCGTCCTCGACCCCGCCGGCGTCGTTCGGCTCTCCTCCACCCACCCACCAATTGGTGTAGGAAGTCGGGGTGCCGTCCGCCCACACGTGGACACCTTCCTGGATCACGTCGTTCAGACCAATCCAGAACGGGCCGCCATGCGGCTGGAAGGTCTCCCACACCCAGTCGTTCTCGGCGTCGTCGTCGATCGTGACGAGATGACCGCCGAGCGCGATCGCCTCGGCCTCGGCGTCCGCCCAGGTGGCCGCCTGGAGCAGGGAGTACTCGTGCCCGTTGGCGGGGTTCACGATCGGTCCTGCCACCACCGCCGCCGCGGCGGGCCGGGCGAGCGAGAGGACGACGAACGCGAGGCCCATGGCGATCCGGCGCAGCCCGCCGGTCGAAGAACGAGCAAGCACGAGGGAAGTGGGAGCCGGCATGGATCCTCCTTGCGGGCGCCGTAGCGCGCCCCAACGAAGCCGTCTCTGGAGCGAGGCACGGGCAGGATAAGGGGCGCCGGCCGAAACGGCGATGGCGTCCGCGGGTGGACGGAGCGAGCGAGGCGACGGAGTTCCGCGACAACCCGCCCGGGGCCACGGCGCGGGTCTCCGGTCAGGAAGCCGCCGTGAGTGGGCGGGCGTCTCGGGCGTCAGCCGACGCACCTGTACATCGAGCTCAAGACGGGTGCGATCGTCGAAGCGAAAGACATCGGCGTGGATGCTCCGGCCATCAGCCCGAAGCCAGCGCCGATCGCAAGGTCGGCGCTGGCCATGCGAGCGGGTCGACCTGCCGGTGCAGGTCCGCGAGGCCGTGCGCCGCCGGCGCACGGTGCTCGTGGCCGTCGTCGCGGAGTGACGGGCCTGGCCCCGGGTGCTGTCCTGCCCACCGAGCGGCTCGTGCCGCGCGCCTGGCGCGATGCCGACCTCGAGCCCTTCGCGCGCCGTCAGCGCCGTCGCGCGAGGGCTGTGAGCGTGGCGACGGACGCCAGCACGAGCAGAGGAGCGCCCGGCTCGGGGGCGACACCAAAGAAGATCGTCGCGTCGGGATCGCTGCCGGCCGCACGGACCAGCAGCGTGAACCCGTTCGAAAGTGCCGGCTCACTCGTCCCGTCCGCCTGCGCCGAAGTGTCGGAGGATGCTCCCCCCGTGCGCGGTCGCTCGGGCCCGAGCGCGAACACAGTCCCTCCAGCGTACGGCGCAAACTCCCCATCCGCGGCGAGAACCGCGTACTCGGCCCCGGATTCCCAGATCCAAGCGCCGAAAGAAGGAGCGAACGGAAAGACGTCGGGCGCATCGGCGACGCGCCGTGAGGACCAGACATCCTGGAAGAACGCCTCGACGAGACGGCAGAACTGCGGCTGGGAGAGCGAGCAGCGACCCGGCTCCTGCGAAAACAGGGCGTCGGGGTCGATGACATCGAGTGCGCCCGGCGCTTCCCCCACGGCCGGCTCGGACAGGCAGGCGAGTTGCAGAGGCAAGTTCACTTCGGCAGGCGCGAAGTGGGCGAGGCACGCCGCGGCCGCTGGGCTCAGCCCGTGCGACGCCTCCGGAGGAGGAAGCTCGTCCCCGCTCGGTTCGTCCTCACCGGTGAAAGTGATGATGAGAAGCCCGAACCCCGGGAGCGCCGTCGGCCCGGACACCGACTCGAGCGGCCCGAATGGGCCCGACCGGAAGGGCGCCCGCAGGCGCTGGGTCCAGAAGGGACAGCGGGGCAGATCGAAGTCGAGTGCCGCGCAGAGCGTCTCCACGACCCCGTCCGCGGGCAGTGGCGGGTCGCCTTCCTTCCAGCAAGCCGGCTCCACCCCGGAGAAGCAGACGCCGGAGGGCATCGCATCCGTGCGAATCGCATAGCGGCTGGCAGAGTCCCGGAACGGACCCGCGATCCGGTAGCGCAGATCCATGGCCATGCCGAACAGCCTTCCGCCCGAAGCGGTCGAGAGCGTGATCGTGGGCAGCGTGGCGTCCGGCTGCAAATCGAGGTCGAGTGAAAAGTGGCCGATCGGCTCCTCGTCGCCCCAGATCGTCGTTCCGATCGTCTCGGGCGGGAACTCAGAGGCGCGCGGATGGAGGGTCCCCGAGAGAGGCTCGGGCACCGCGGGGTGCGGAAGGAGCGCCGCCAGGATCAAGACGAGCAGGCCGAGCGACGAGATTCGCGGCAGCGTTCGAAGAGGGGGCACGAGTTCGACCTTACGTCGTGGCTCAGGCTCGCAGCAAGCGAATTCGCCAGAATCCATGCTCGGGATGGCCCTCGCGCGCGGTTGGCCGCGCGCGCACGCCCGCAACCTTCACCGCCATGCGCCTGAGGCGGTCTCGCGGCCCGCGTCGAGCCCACGTTCTGCGAAGACGGCGTCCGTGAGCTCGAGCCACGGTCCCGAGGTCTTGGCGCGCGCGACCCGGAGAGCGACACGTCGATCGGTACGGACCGGGCCGTCGGCGAGGCGCCGGGCGCGGCGGTGGCGCCACATCGCCGTGACCGGCCTCGCCGATTCTCCTGCGCCGTGAGCTCCCCCGTCCACAGCCGTTTCACGAAGGTTGCAGCCGGGAGGATCTCGATGCCGTCATCCGTCCTGCACGCCCGCGCCTCCCGGGACACCACGATGCGGCGTCCCGCACGGGGATGGTCCAGGGCGAGGCTGCGAAGGCCTTTCAGGTGGTCGCGCGAGATGCGGTCGCTGGACTTGGCTTCGATGACGAGCTGCATGTCGCCGAGTACGAAGTCGACCTCGATCCCACTCGCGAGGCGCCAGCGTCCGAGCAGGGTGTCTTCGAGAATCTGGAAGTGACTCATCGTCGTGTGGCTGGAGACGCCGCACTCGCGCGCGATGTTCGAGAAGTTCACGATCTCGCCGTCGCTGAGGGCGGCGATGTCCCGGAAGTCGGCACAGGCGGTTCGCCGCGTGGAGATGCGGTTCAATCGATCATGATCGATTGAACCGGAAATGCAGGATTCCATCCGGCTGGCGTCGGTTCCGCCCGGCGCGCCGTCTCCGTCACGCGAAGCGGTGCAGCTCCCGCCGCGCGATCACCATCTTGTGGACTTCGTCCGGGCCGTCGGCGAGGCGCAGGGCGCGGCTGTGGCGCCACATCGCCGCGACCGGGGTGTCGTCGGAGACGCCGAGTGAGCCGAGGCACTGGATGGCGCGGTCGAGGACGTTCATCAGCATGTTCGGCGCGACGACCTTGATCATCGAGATCTCCTGGCGCGCGACCTTCTTGTCGTAGGTGTCCATCTTCCACGCGGCGTACATCGTGAGCAGCCGCGCCTGGTCGATCTCCATCCGCGACGTCGCGATCCACTCCTGCACGAACTGCTTCTCGCCGAGCGTGCTGCCGAAGGCCTTCCGGCTGTTGGCGTGCCGGCACATGATCTCGAAGGCGCGCTCGGCCATGCCGATCGCGCGCATGCAGTGGTGGATGCGCCCGGGGCCGAGCCGCGCCTGCGCGATCAGGAACCCGGCGCCCTCCTGGCCGAGCCGGTTCGCGACCGGCACGCGGCAGTTCTCGTAGTAGATCTCGCAGTGGCCGCCGCCGCCGACGTGGCCCATCACCGAGACGGCGCGCGCGATCCGGAAGCCGGGCGCATCGGTCGGCACGATGATCATCGTCGCGCGCTCGTGCATCGGCGCCCGCGGATCGTTGACGCCCATCACGATCGCGAAGCGTGCGCCCATCGCGCCGGACGTGAACCACTTGTGGCCGTCGATCACGTACTCGTCGCCGTCGCGGCGCACGCGGGTCTGCAGGCCGGTCGGGTCGGCGCCGCTGGTCTCCGGCTCCGTCATCGAGAAGCAGGAGCGGATCTCGCCCTCGAGCAGCGGCACGAGCCACTGCTTCTTCTGTTCGGGGCTGCCGAACTCGGCGAGGATCTCGGCATTGCCGGTGTCGGGCGCCTGGCAGTTGAAGGCGCGTGCGGCGATCGGGCTGCGGCCCATCACCTCGCACAGCGGCGCGTATTCGAGGTTGGTCAGGCCGGCGCCGTATTCGTCATCCGGCAGGAACAGATTCCACAGCCCGAGCGCCTTCGCCTTGGCGCGGATCTCCGTCAGGATCGGCGGCTCGGCGTGCGGATCCGGCGAAGCCTCCATCTGCTCGTGCGCCAGGCGCTCGTTCGGGTAGACGTACTCCCCCATGAAACGCTCGAGCTGCTCGCGGATCGCCTTGCACTTGTCGGACGGTTCGAAATCCATCGGGTCTCCTGAGGGGTTACGGAACGATGCTGACCTTGATCGCGCCGGCGCGGCGGTCGGCCGCGAGCGCGAAGCCGCGCGCGACGTCGTCGAGCGGCACGGTGTGCGTGATGAGCGGCGCGAGCGCTGTGCGCGCCGCCGCGAGGATGTCCACGGCTTCCGCGAAGTCCGCGCCGTGGGCGGGATCTTCACCGTAGCAGTACGACCACGCGAGCGTGAGCTCCTTCAGCAGCAGCGGCAGCGGGTCGAGCGCGAGCGTGCCGAGGAACATGCCGACGACGGAGACGGCGCCGCCCGGGCGCGCGGCGGCCGCGGCGGCGCGCAGCGTATCGGCCGTGCCGCCGACCGTTTCGACGACGACGTCGATCGGCATCTCGCGGCCGAGGCCATCGAGCGCGGCCGGCGTTGCGTCCTCGTCGCCGAGCACGCGCGTCGCGCCGAGCGCCAACGCACGCTCGCGTTGGTGCGGATGGCGCGCCGTCACCCACACGTCGCTGGCGCCGAGCCGGCGCGCCGCCGCGACGGCCAGCAGTCCGACGGAGCCAGCGCCGAGCACCAGCACGCGCTGGCCCGGTTGGAAGTGCACCCGATGCAACGCGTGCACCACCACCGCCATCGGCTCGGCCAACGCCGCGACGCGCGGGTCGAGGTCCGGCGGGACTGGATAGACGTTCTGCGCCGGCACCACGAGGAACTCGGCGAGGCCGCCCGGCAGGTGCACGCCGGCGAGCTTCGAGTCGCGGCAGATCGCGTAGCGCCCGGAGAGGCAGGTGGCGCACCCGCCGCAGCCCCGGATCGGCTCGATCGCGACGCGCGTGCCGACGGCGGGACTGGCCGCACCGGGACCGAGCGCGTCGATGACACCGGCCGGTTCGTGGCCCGGCACCTGGTTGGGCGGGAAGAACCCCGCCCCGAGCAGGTGTAGATCGCTGCCGCAGATCCCGCACGCTTCGACCCGGATGCGAACCTCGCCGCGGCCCGGTTCGGGGATCGTCCGGCGCGAGATCTCGATCTGGTTCCGGCCGGGAATCGTCGCAGCACGCATGGAGGGGGAAGGCATCGAGAGGACGTTAGCAGCCCGGAGTCGCCCGGCGGTGCTCGCGACCGCGCCCTGTTGGATCCCGTCCGGGCCGCGAGCCACCGCTCAACGGCGGCGGTCCGCCGGCCGATGCAATCGGCGATGCTGTACGACCTCGGTCTCATCGTCACCGTCGCGATCTGCGGCTGGCTCGCGCTGGACCTGTTGACATCCACCGGTTGGCGCCGGCGGGTGCTGTCCGTGGCGCTCCTCGCTGCGGCCTGCGGCTTGTGGGCGGCGGGGGGCCTGCTGCTGGGCCGCGCTTCGACGCCCCGCGAGGTCGAGTTCGGATTCCGCATCAGCTATCTCGGCATCGTGGCGCTGCCCGTCGCCTGGCTGGCGGCCGCCGCGAGCGCAGCGCGGCCGGCCTGGTGGCGGCGCATGCCGTTGCGGATGGTCGCGGCCATGGTCCCGATGGCGTTCTTCTACTCGTACCTCTTCTGGGGCGATCCGGCGCTCTTCGTCGACCCCCACTTCTCGCCGCCGCGGCGCGGCCCGCTGTTCTGGGTGCATACGCTCTACAGCTGGATCCTCGTCAGCCTGGGTTTGTGGTACTTCGCCCGGGCGGCGATGCGGCTGCGACTCGCCAGCCGCAGCCGGATGGCGATGCTGGCGGCCGGGGCGATCGCGCCGCTGCTCGGCAACGCCTGCTACCTCGCAGCCGGTCTGTTCGACATCTCGATTTCAGATCCGACGCCGGTGCTGCTCGGTTTCGGCGCGTTGATGATCCGGATCACGGTCGTGGACTCGGGCCTTGCGCTGTATCTTCCGTTCGCGCGCGCGGAGCTGATCGACCAGGTCGAGGTCGGCATCCTGGTCGCCGATCTCGAGGGACACGTCGTCGACGCCAACTGGGCGGCGCGGCGCATCACCGGCGTCAGCGAGATCCTCGGCTGCCGGATCGACGATCTGATCGAGGACGTGTGTCGCCGGAAGGACGCCGCGGTGGAGGTGCGGCGCTTCCCGTTGCGCAGCGCCGTCGCGATCGTCGGCACGGCGGTCCTGCTCGCCGATCGGCGCGATGCCCAGCACGCGGAGCGGCGGCTGGCGCTGGCCGCTCGGCTCGAAGCGCTGGGGTTCCTGACCGCCGGCATCGCACACGAGGTCAACAACCCACTTGCCTTCATCCGCGCCAATCTCGGCCAGCTCGAGAAGCTGGCTCACGAGCTCGGCACGCCGGACATCGCCCGGCGCCTGCCGGAGCCGGCGCAGGCGTTGGTGGCGGAATCGGCCGAGTTGGTCTCCGACACACAGGAGGGAGTCGAGCGGATTGCGCAGCTGGTCACGCGACTGCGGAGTTTCGCTCGCAGCGAACCGGTCGGGGAGGTGAAGCCGACCGGTGTCGACCTCGCGCAGGTCGCCGACGCCGCGGTGGCGATGGCGGGCATCGGGCTCCCGGCCCAGGCGATCCGCTGCTGCCTCGCCGTCGTGCCGCCGGTCCGAGCGGTGGAAGGCGAACTGGTGCAGATCGCGCTCAACCTGCTGGTCAATGCCGTCCAGGCGAGCGAGGGCCTGCCGCAGGTGGAGGTCGAAGTCGCCCCGCTCGAGGGCGGAGTCGCGCTGTCCGTCCGCGATCGCGGCTGCGGCATCCCCGACGACGTCCTTCCGCGGATCTTCGACCCGTTCTTCACGACCAAGCCGCAGGGGGTCGGGAGCGGGCTCGGTCTCTCCCTGAGCTATGACCTCGCGCGTCGCAACGGCGGACGGCTCGATGCCGCGAACCGGCCGGGCGGCGGAGCCGAGCTGACGCTCTGGCTCCCGGCGGCCGCGGAACTCGCCGACGCCGCCTGAGTGCGCGGACCGTCAAGAAAGGGGCCGGGTTCGTTTCGTCAACTTTTCCCGAAGGGAAAAGTTGACGAAACGAACCCGGCCCCTTTCTTGACGGCGGCTGCCTCCGCCGTCCGCGAGCCCTGGCAACAACCCTGTGAGCCCGTTGCGGGGCGCGGCGGGATCGCCGGCCGGTAGGCGCTACGTTGCCAGCCATGGCACGGCTGATCCTGATCCGACATGGCGAGAGCGTTGCCAATGCGGAGCGGCGCTTTACCCGCGGGCCGCACGAGCCGCTCTCGGCACGAGGCCGCGACGAGGCGCTGGCGCGTGCGCGTCAGCTGCAAGCCCGGGCGGATCCGGTCGCTCTCTACGCCAGCCCGTTCGTCCGCGCGCTCGAGACGGCGCGGCTGATCGGGGAGGTGCTCGCGCTCGAGCCGATCGTCGTCGACGCGCTCGCCGAGCAGGACTTCGGGGCGCTGCGCGGGCAGCCGTATGACGCGGTCGGCAGCGACATCCAGGTCCAGGGTCGCTGGCGCTACTGCCCGCCGCAGGGGGAATCGCTCGAGGACGTGTTCCGTCGCGCCGGACCCGCCCTCGACGAGATCGCGGCACGGCATCTCGGCGCGGAGGTGGTCGTCGTGAGCCACGGCGGTGTCATGGCGGCGCTCGAAGCCTGGAGCCGAGGGGGATTCTCGGACGAGCCGGTGATCCGCGCCAATGCGGCTGGCTACGTGCTGCTGCGCCGGCAGTCCCGCTACGAAGGCCCGTTCGCGATCGACGAGTAGCCGTCAAGAAAGGGGTCGGGTTCGTTTCGTCAACTTTTCCCGAAGGGAAAAGTTGACGAAACGAACCCGACCCCTTTCTTGACGGCTAAGCCGGGTCGCGCTCGAGGCGTTCGATCACGGCGCGGACGACGAGGGGCCAGGCGATCGTCGCGTCGGCGAGCACTTCGGCAAAGCGCCCTCCCTCGGCCGGCGAGGCGAACTTGCCCCAGGAGACGCCCTCGGAGTACGTGCAGCCCGACAGCCCTCCCCAGTGCACCGGCTCGGGACAGATCCGCACGCCGTACTGGAAGCGCCGCATCGGCTCCGGGATGCCGAGTCGTTTCTCGGAGATCTCGAGATACGGGCCGACCTGCTGCGCCCAGTTGCGTGGCACGCCACCGCCGATCGTGAAGATCCCGACCTTCTCGGCGCTCCGGATGGCATCCGTGTAGGCCTCGAGATCGAGGAACGGGTCGAAGGGTCGGCGCGGCCGGCCCGCCCGTTCCCGGCGCCGGTTGTACACCGCGACGTCGAGGCCGAGCTCCGAGTCGGTGAAGGCCGGGATGAACACCGGCACGCGGTGCCGGACCGTACTCTTCAGCACCGCACGGCCGTCGCTGTGCGCCTCCAGATAGCGGCCGAGCGCATCCGTGATCATGGCGCTCGAAAGGGTCACTCCCTCGGGCATTGCGTCGAGAACCTGGTTCACGATCTTCTCGGTCTCGTCGAGGTTCTGCTCGAGTTCGAGCGTGTCGTACACGCGATTGTAACCCTTCGCGAAGAGCTCCTCGTCCTGCATCGAATCGCGGTGCTTGAAGTGCAGCATGCCGGCGCCTTCGACGAAGCCGTGCGTCACCAGCGCGCCCGTCGCGATGATCGCCTGGATCCAGCCGCGCTCGACCATCTCGCAGATCACGAGGCCCTGCTTGGCGATCGTCATCGCACCGGAGAGCGTCAGCACGTTGAAGCACTCACGATCACGCGCCATCGCCTCGAGCACGTCGGCGGCTTCGCCGAGGCGGCGGCCGCCGAAGGCCGTCGCGGCCATGCCGCGTACCAGCGCGTCGACCGAATCGGCGGCGCCGACGTCGAGCGGCCGCAGCGGCTCGAGTCCGTCGTCGTGCCCGCTGCTCAGGCCGCGCGTCTTCGTGGAACGGGGCGGATCCGTCATGGCGAGGTTGCCTCCTCCTCTTCGGGCCGCCGGAGCAAACGGCCCTCGGTCGCGGAAAAAAGCCGTCTTCAGGCCGCGGAAAGGAGCGGCAACAAGGCTTCGGGATCGGTGACGGGTAGCGAGCAATGGGTGCCTCGGCACATCCAGGCCGTTGCGCGGCCGGCCGCGGGCGCGCGGCCGCGCAGCCAGGTGGAGTCGAGGCCGGGCGGCGGAGGGGCGCCCGGCGCGCTGACGACGACCGCGTCTTCGGGCGCGAGCAGCCGGCGCGCACGGTTCGCCAGCGTTTCGGTGGCGGGGTCTTCACGGCGTCCGACGATCACCGCGACGCTCCCGCCACGTTCGGCCAGCGCCGCCGCACGCGCCAGCGTCGGGAATGCTTCGGGTGCGCCCTCGAGCGGGGGGGCGTGCGCCCGGAGAGCCTCCCGTGCGATGCCTGCCCAGTCCGGACGGCCCGCCAGCGTGGCGGCGCGCAGCAGCCCGAGCACGGCACTGCCGGCCGCGTGAGGCGTCGCCCCGTCCGGATCGGCGCGGGGACGATGGACCAGGCGTTCGCCATCGGCCGCCGTCAGGAACAGCTCCGCCTGCTCCTCGTCCCAGAAGCGCCCGACGAGGTCGTCGGCCAGCGACAGCGCCTCGGCGAGCCAGCGCGGCTCCGACGTGGCGCGATGGAGATCGAGGGTTGCCTCGAGCATCCCGGCCACGTCCTCGAGAAAGCCGAGCACCCGCGCGCGGCCCTCGTCGTAGACGCGCAGCAGGCGGCCGCGCTCGTCCCGCATGCGGGTCAGCACGAACTCGGCGGTGGCCGCGGCGTCGCGCAGGAGCCCGGCGTCGCCGAGCACGCTGCCGGCGCGCGCGAGGCCGGAGATCATCCACGCGTTCCAGGCGGCGACGCGCTTGCGGTCGGTCGCCGGGGGGACGCGCCGTGCGCGCGCGACGAGCAATGCGGCACGTTCGGCTGCAAACCGCTCCCGTGGCTCCCGGGCGATGTCGACGAGTTGCGTGGTGCCGTGCTCGAAGTTGCCGGACGGGGTCACTCCGTACGCGGCGGCGAAGGCATCGGCCCGTTCGGCGCCGAGCCCCTCCGCGAGCTGCGCCGGGGTCCACACGTAGAAACGTCCTTCCTCTCCCTCGCTGTCGGCATCCTGGGAGGCGAACCAGCCGCCGTCCGGGGCGGCCATCTCGCGACGCAGCCACGCGACCGTCTCGTAGATCGGCCACACCAGATCGCCGCTCGCCGGGGCCGTCGGGCCCCCGCTGCGTCGACACGCCTCCGCGTAGACCCGAAGTAGCTGACCCTGGTCGTACAGCATCTTCTCGAAATGCGGGATGGTCCAGTCGGCGTCGACGCAGTAGCGGTGGAAGCCGCCGCCCACGTGGTCGAAGAGACCGCGCCGCGCCATCTCGCGGCAACTCCGGACGACGTGGGCGAGCGCCTCCCGGGCTTCCTCGGCGGGCGCCACGTCGACGGCTGCGAGCAGCGCTTCGAGTGACGACGGCGTCGGAAACTTCGGGGCCTGTCCGAAGCCGCCGTGTTCGCGATCCGCCCTCTCCAACAGGCGGATCGCCGCGCGGCGCAGGCTCGCGGCGCCCGGCGGCTCGCTCGCGAGTCCGTGTGGGCGCTGCGCCAGGACGGCGACGGCCTGCGTCGCGTTCTGCTCGAGTTCCTCGCGTCGTGTCCGCCAGGCGTCGGCGATCGCCTCCAGCAGCTCGCGGAACGCCGGCAGCCCGTGGCGCCGCTCCGGCGGGAAGTAGGTGCCGGCGTAGAACGGCCTTCCGTCCGGCGTACAGAAGGCCGTCAGCGGCCAACCGCCGTGGCCCGCCGTGCGGATCAGGAAGTCCATGTAGATCCGATCGACGTCCGGCCGCTCCTCGCGATCCACCTTCACGTTGACGAAGAGCCGGTTCATGAGGTCCGCCGTCGCGGTGTCTTCGAACGACTCCCGCTCCATCACGTGACACCAGTGGCAGGCGCTGTAGCCGATCGACACCAGCAGCGGGCGATCCGCTTCGGTCGCGCGCGCCTGCGCGGCGTCACCCCACGGACACCAGTCGACCGGATTGTGCCGGTGCTGGCGCAAATAGGCGGAGACTTCGTCGGCGAGTCGATTCATGCACGCAGGGTAGCCTCGCCGTGCGCGAGGCCAGGCGCGGGGCATGCTGCGTCGGCCGATTCCGGAGCGGCGGACTCCGTCTTCGGCGCGATCCCGAGCGCTTCGGCCAGATACGGCAACGCCTCGTTCGCGAGGTCCAGCTCCGGCGCCAGGCGCTTGCCCAGGCCCTCGGCGGTGGCGAGCGCCAGGTTCACCATCGTCATGTGGCTGCGCGCCTGGATGCGATGGCGGCGCAGGATGTCGAAGAGCCGTCCGATCTCGACGGTCAGCTCGATGTCCGCGAGCTCGCGCGTGCGCACCTTTTCGACGAATTGCGAGACCTCGCGCTCGAAGGTGGCGTAATCCGGCGTTGCCGTGTGCGGCGCGTTGTCGAAGAACAGCCTCGCGACGGTGACGCCGTCGCCGGTGGCGAAGGCATAGAGGAGCTGCGCATGGGTGCGGCGTTCGAGGTCCGTGAGCCGTCCGATGAGGCCGAGGTCCAGCAGTGTGATGCGGCCGCTTTCGTCGAAGCGCAGGTTGCCGGGGTGCAGATCGGCGTGGACGAAGCCGTGCAGGAAGATCATCTGGCACACACAGCGCATTCCATGGCGGGCGATGCGCCGCAGATCCGCCTTCGTGGCGGCCAGCTCGTCCTCGCGCAGGCCATCGATGAACTCCATCGTCAGCACCTCGTCGGAACAGGCGGCCGGGTGCAACGTCGGGAAGTGGACGTCCGGATCCCCGGCGAAAAAGGTCTGGAAGCGGAGGTTGTGGTCGGCTTCTTCGCGCAGGTGGATCTGCTGTTCGACGGCATCGCAGAAGTTCTGCACGGCTCCGGCCAGCGAGACCAGGCGCAGCGACGGCACGACGCGCTCCGCGCCGCGGGCGGCCACCAGCAGGATGGCGCGGTCGAGCCGGACCTTCTCGAGGATGTCCGGGCGGCGCACCTTCACGGCCACCCGGGTCCCGCTTTCGCGCAACACGGCCTCGTGAACCTGGGCGACCGAGGCGGCCGCCACCGGTGCTTCGGCGAAGCGTGAGAACAGCGCCTCGAGCGGCTGGCCGAGGCTGCGCTCGATCGTCTCGCGGACCTGGGCGAACGGAAACGGCGGGACCTGGTCGCGCAGGCGCGCCAGCTCTTCGACGAGCGGCGCCGGCAGCAGGTCCCCACGCGTCGAGGCGATCTGGCCGACCTTGATGAAGGTGGCGCCGAGCCGTTCGCCGAGCGCGACGAGCGCGCGGCCGAAGGCGCGTTGTCTCCCTTCGCGCCGAGCGTGTCGCAGGCGCCACGCCTCGCGCAGCAGCACGCCGGATGCGAACACGCTGGCCTGCGCGAGCTGCGTGAGCCGGATCGCGACGTGCAGCGCATGCCGTCCCCCCGCCCGGCGGCCGGCGCTCGATCTCGGTTGGGCGGGCATCGCTCGCGGACACTACTGGATGGGCCGCTCCGGCGCCGTTCGCGATACGCTCCGGCGGCCATCGTGCTGCCAGGGGGATGTCATGAGTCGTCCGTTCTCGTCCGGTTCTTCGCGGCTCCGCGGGCTCGGGGCGCCGCGGCCGCGCGGGGTCCGATCCCGCGGGCTCGTCCTCGCGGCGCTGGCCGCGCTGTGGTTGGCGGGCTGTGCCGGCGGCGCGACGACACGCCCGTCCCGCGCACCGGTTGATCCGCGCACGCCGGCGTCGTTGCCGGCGCCGGCCGAAGTCTCGCTGGCGGAGCGCGCGTACGCGGCGGGATACACGGACGGGTGGCGCGACCGCGAGGCCGGGGCGAGTCCCGATCACACCCGGCACGCGACGCCCTATCACCGGAGCAGCGGCCGGGAGTTTCGGGCCGGCTATGCCGACGGCTACCAGCGCCGCTCGCATCGCTACGGCGGGGGGCCGGAGTGACGGCGCCGCGAAGCCGGGAGACCGCCGCGCGCGGACGCCGGCGCGCTCGCGCCACCGTCGGCCTCGCCGCGCTCGCGCTGGCGCTGTCGTGTTCGGCCGGTGGCTTCCGGGAGCGGGACGGGCACGCGCCCGACGCGTCGTCGGCGCCGGGTCCGGATGCGCCGCGCGCGGCCATCCTGCGCGTCGGCACCAGCGGTGACTATCCGCCGTTCTCGATCCTCGCCGACCTCGATTCCCACGCACTCGCGCCGGTTCGCGGCTTCGATGTCGAGCTGGCCGCGCGCATCGCGCGCGATCTCGCCCTCGGCATCGAGTGGGTACCGTTCCGCTGGCCGGAACTCGCAGCACGGGTCGCGGCCGACGAGTTCGACGTCGTGGCCAGCGGCGTCACGTGGCGGCCGGAACGCGCGGTGAGTGGCTGGATGACGCGCACCACGGCCGTGGGCGGGCCCTGCGTGGTGGGAGATCCGGCGCCCGCGCGCGTCGCGGTGAATCACGGCGGCGTGCTCGAACGATTTGCCCGAGCGCGCTTCGCCGGCGCCGAGATCCTCGCGCTCGACGACAACCGCGCGCTCGGGCGCGCGCTGACGCGACGCCGGGCCGACGCGATCGTGACGGATTCGTTCGAGCGGCCGCACCTCGACCTCCCGACGGAGACGCCGTTCGCGTGCGAAGCGAAGACCGATCGCAAGGTGCTGTGGCTCGCGCCGGCGCGCGCGGCCGAGCTGGGTCCGCAGCTCGATGCGTGGCTCGCGTCTCACGAGGACGAGATCGACGAACTGCGTGTGCGCTGGCTCGGCGGCTCGGCGCCGCGGACCGGAACGGACCACCTGCTCGACCTGCTGGCGCGCCGGCTCGCCTACATGCCGGCCGTGGCGGCCTGGAAGCGCGCGCACGGCGTCACCATCGAAGATGCAGCGCGCGAAGTCGCGGTGCTCGATGCGGCGCGCCAGGAAGCGCAACGCGCCGGGCTCGAGCCGGCAGCGGTGGCCGCGTTGTTCGCGCTGCAGATCGAACTCAGCAAGCGCGCGCAGGCCGACGCGGTCGAGGCGCCGGACGCAGCCGCGCGTCCGGCGCTCGATCTTGGCGGGCAGATCCGGCCCGAACTGGTGCGTCTCGGCGCGCGCATCGTGGCGGCGGCGGCGCGCGTCGCGCCGCTCGATGCGACCACGCTCGACGCCGCGGACTGGGCGCCGCTCGATGCGGGACTGCGGCCGGACGAGCGCCGGCGGCTGCGGGCCGCGCTGCTCGCGATCGAACCGAGCGCGCGCCGCGGCGCGACGGACGATTGACCGGAAGCCCCACGCGGTGCTACCCAACCCACTGCTCGGGTCGCCCAAGGTGGGCGCGAAGAGGGAAGGTCGTGCGAGGAGTTTCTCGATCGCGAGTTTCCGGGTCGGCGACGACTCGGCGACGAGTCGGTTATGACTCGGTTCTGACTCGGTTATGACTCGGTTCTGACTCGAGTTCGAGATGCCTCTATTCGGCCGCGGTCCCGCCACTGTGATTGGGGAGTTCCGCCAGCACTTTGCCACTGAACGGGGTCGCGGCCTGGCCGCGGCGGACGTTCGGGAAGGCGCCGGCGGCGCGCGTGGGGCGAAGGCCCGTCACACCCATCAGCCAGGAGACCTGCCCGGGCGCGAACGCTCGTAGCTGCTCTTCGCGGAGAGAGCGGTGCAGCAACGCCCGCGCCCCGACATCCTCGGCTGCCGAGAAGTCCTTCCGGATCGGCGACGTCCTCGCCGCCCCGGAGCGCCGGTCGTTTCTCCACCCTTCACCGCGGAGGGCGAAGGAGAACGGCCATGCGCCCGTCTTGCTTCGCCCCCCGCGCGATGGCGGCCTCTGCCATCGCCACCGGGGCCTTGTTCTTCGTCTCGTCCCCGCTCGTCCGTGCCGAAGTCGTCGATCCCACGACCGGACGCGACGCGGCGGCGACCGATGACTCCCCCGCGCCGCCGCCGGTCGTGCGCCGCATCGGCGAAGTCGCGATCACCGCGGCGCGTAGCAAGCGCGAGCTGCTCGACGTGCCCGGCAACGTGACGGTGATCGATCGCGACACCATCGAGCGCAGCGGCGCCCGCGACGTGCCGGAGCTGCTGCGCCGCGAGGCGGGCCTGTTCGTCACCGACGGGATCGGCAGCCCGGAGGGCGTGCGCGTCGACGGCCGCGGCTTCCACAACGGCGGCGGCAACGGCTCGAGCCTGCTGATCCTGCAGGACGGCCGGCGGCTCAACGAGCCGGACGGCACCGTCATGGACTGGGCGCTGGTGTCGCTCGATCGCGTCGAGCGGATCGAGATCGTGCGCGGCGCCGCGAGCGCACTGTACGGCGACTCGGCCAACTCCGGCGTCGTGCAGATCCTGACCAAGCGCGGCGACGGCGACGGCGAGCTCACGCTGCGCGGCCGGCGCGGCAGCTACGACACGACGACCGGCAGCCTGTTCGCCGGTGGCAGCCACGGTCCGCTCGCCGGCACGTTGTTCGTGCAGGACTGGGACGCCGAGAACTTCCGCGATCGGAGCAACTTCGAGAGCACGTCCGGCGCCGGGACGCTGCGCTGGACGCCGAGTGAGCGTGCGTCGTTCGAGTTGCTCGCGGGGCTGTCGCAGGACGACCGGATCCGGCCCGGGACGCTGACGAAGTCCGAGGCCCGCACGCTCGGTCGCGATGCCAAGGCGCCCGGCCAGGACGACAACCGGGACGACGTCGACGAGACGTGGATCCAGGCCATCGCGACGCTGATGCCGCACGAGCGCGCCACCGTGAAGTTCGTGCCGTACTGGCGCGAGCGCGAGGACGAGGCCGTCGTGGCGACACCCGGCTTCGGAGGCCTCTCGGTGTTCGGGACCGATGGCAAGACGCAGGCGTGGGGCGGCAGCCTGCAACTCGAACTCGACGCGCCGATCGCGGGCTTCGCGCACCGCGTGCTCGCCGGCGGCGAGTTGCTGCGCGAGGGCGTCGACGACCAGCAGTTCTTCGTCTCGCCGTTCGGCATCGACGCGACCGACGTTGATCTCGAGCGGCGCATCTGGAGCTTCTTCGCGCAAGACGAGCTGAACCTCACCGAGACGCTGCTGCTGACGACTGGGCTCCGCTTCGATACCGCGCGCTACCGCGGCGACGCCACCAGTGTCTCGGACTTCGGGGCGCCGTCCACCAACGTCCAGCCGCTCGACGACGACCGTGAGAAGTGGAGTCCGCGCGCCGCGCTGACGTGGCGCTTCGTGCCGAGCACGTCGGCGTACTTCGCGTACGCACGCGGCTTCCGCTTCGCGAATCTCGACGAGGCGGTCGGCTTCACCGGTCAGCTGTTCGAGATCGGACCGCAGGAATCCGATACCTACGAGATCGGTTTCAAGCACCGCAGCGATCGGCTCTCGGCGAACCTGACCTTCTTCTGGATGCGCGTCGATGACGAGATCCTGCTGAACCAGGAGATCGATGCGCTGTTCGGCGCCTCCGTCGGTCCGTCGGGCCAGAACGCCAACATCGACCGCACCCGCCACCGGGGTGTCGAGCTGTGGTTCTCGTGGCGGCCGGTGACCTGGCTCGAGCTGTACGGCAGCTACACCTACGACGATGCCGAGGTCCGCAAGGACACCACGTCGATCAGCTTCGACGGGATGGGAAACCCGGTCCTCATCGACATCGAAGGCAAGCAGCTCCCGCTCACGCCGCGCCACCGCGGCACCGTCGGCGGGCTCGTCACGGTGCCGTGGCGCTGGGTCGATACGGAGCTCGGCGCCAACCTGAACGTCGTCGGCGAACGCTTCGGCGTGAACGATCTGCGCAACGAGTTCTCGAAGCTCGACGACTACGAGACGCTCGATCTGCACGCGACGCTGCGGCCGCATCTCTCCGAGCTCGGCGCCTTCGGCAAGCACGTCGAGGTCGCGCTGACCGGCCGCGTGCGCAATGCGCTGAACCACCACTACAGCGAGTTCGCCGGCGAACGGACCTTCGTTCGCGGCGCCATCGGCGTGAATCCGTCGCCCGACACCAACTACGAGCTGGTGCTGGCCGTGACGGTGCGGCGGTGATGCGGCCCGCGGTGCAGCGCCGGCCGGCGGCGTGGGTCCGGCGCCGGGGGCTGCTGGGGGTGTGCGTCCTCGCGGCGCTCGGCGCCGGTCCCGCGCCGCCGCCGCCGGCGCGCGCGGCGGACCCGGTCGTCGACGTCGCGTTCGAGGACGCGCTGCCGGGCGGGCCGACCGTCGACGCGCGGCTCGAGGAGATCCGCCGCCGCCTCCAGGCCGCCCTGGTGTATCCGCCGATCGCGCGCCGCATCGGTCTCGAAGGCACCGCGTGGCTGCGCTTCGAGATCGACCGCGAGGGGGCCGCGCACGACGTCGCCGTCGCGCGCTCGTCCGGTCACGCCGTGCTCGATCGCGCGGCGCGCCAGACGGTGGGCCGCGCCGGGCGGCTGCCGTGGGTCTACGGCCGGATCGAAGTCCCGATCCGCTTCTCGCTCGACCCCCCACGGTCCTGACCCGGCTGCCGTCAAGAAAGGGGTCGGGTTCGTTTCGTCAACTTTTCCCGGAGGGAAAAGTTGACGAAACGAACCCGACCCCTTTCTTGACGGGCGGTTGACACGGAGCGCCGCGATCAGTTAGTGAGTGCTCAGTCACTTGCTGAAGTGCCGGCGGCCGCGGGCCTTGGTCCGGCCGGACCAAAGGACCGACATGCGGATCCGAAAGACCGCCGAGCATCGCAAGGCGGAGATCGTCGACGCGACGCTGCGCCTGGCCGGCGAACTCGGACCGGAGCGGCTGACGACGGAGGCGATCGCCGGCGCCGTGGGTCTCACCCAGCCTGCGATCTTCCGGCATTTCCCGAAGAAGCAGGCGCTGTGGTCGGCCGTCGCGGAACGCATCGGGTCCGTCATGGAGGCGCGCTGGGCGAAAGGGCAGCAGGGCGACGCGACGCCGCTCGGCCAGATCCGCGCCGTGGTCGTCGCGCAGTTGCAACTGATCCAGAAGATGCCGGCGATCCCCGCCATCCTCTTCTCGCGTGAGCTGCACACGCGCAACCAAGGCCTGCGCGAAGCATTCTTCGGCCTGTTGATCCGCTTCCATCGCATCGTGGCCGATCTGGCCGCGCGCGCGCGCGCGGCCGGCGAACTGCGCGGCGATCTCGAGCCGGACGATGCGGCGTTCCTGATCCTCGGTCTCGTGCAGGGCCTGGCGATCCGTTGGTCCATCAGCGGCCGCAGCTTCGACCTGGCCGAGGAAGGCAGCCGCCTGCTCGATCTCCAGCTGCGCGGGTTCGCCGACCGCCCCGTCCGGGTCCGCCGGGAGGAGGCGATGTCATGAGAGAGCGGATCCAACGGGTGCTCCTCGGGCTGCTCGGCATCGCTGCGGTGTCGGCGATCGTCTTCGTGTGGGTCTTCCTGCGCCCGCTGTCGGTCGAGCTCGCGGAGCCCGCGGGCGACGTGCCGGTCCAGGTCTTCGGCCTCGGCACGATCGAGGCGCGGGTCCTTTCGAAGCTCGGATTCGAGGTCGGCGCGGCGCTCGTCGAGCTGCACGCGGATCACGGTGACCGGGTGCAGGAGGGCGATGTTCTCGCGCGCCTGCACAGCGCCGAGCAGCAAGCGCGCGTCGCCAAGGCCCGGGCCGGCGTGGGGAGCGCCGAGGCGGCGCGGAAAAGCGCGGAGGCGGCCGTCGGCAAGGCGCGCGCGGTGCTCACCAAGAGACGGCAGACGAACCAGCGCCAACAGGCGCTCGTCGCCCGGCAGACGATTTCCGCGGAGGCCGCCGAGGAAGCGCAGATGGAAGAAGACGTCGCCGCCGCCGAGCTGGACGTGGCGATCCGCGACGCCCAGGTCGCGCAAGCGGTGCTCGAGGATGCCGTGGCGCAGGCCGAGCTGGAATCGGTGTTGCTCGCGCATCACGAGCTGCGAGCACCGTACGATGCCGTCGTCGTCGAGCGTCACCGCGAACTCGGCACGGTTCTGGGTCCCGGTGAGCCGGTATTCACGCTGGTCGCTCCGGAAACCGTCTGGGCGCTCGCGTACGTCGACGAGTCACGCGCCGGGGCCATCGAGATCGGCCAGCCCGCCGAGATCCGCCTGCGCTCGCTGCCGGGGGACACTTTCGCGGGGCATGTGACGCGGATCGGCATCGAGAGCGACCGCGTCAGCGAGGAACGCCGCGTCTATGTCGCCTGCGACCGCTGTCCGGAGCGCTTCCACCTCGGCGAACAGGCGGAGCTGTTCATCACGACGGCCGTCCTCGACGAAGCCTTGCTGGTGCCGGAGACTGCCGTCGCCGGCTTCGACGGAACCAGCGGCACGGTGTGGAGCGTCGAGGACGGGGTGCTGCACCGGCGCGACGTCCGCTTCGGCCACCGGACACTCGATGTCCGCCTCGAGATCGTCGCGGGCCTGCCGGACGGCGCGCGCGTCGTGACGGCGCTGCGACCGGGGCTGCGTGAGGGCCGCGCGGTCCGGGCGGCGGAGGACGCCGCGCGATGAACCTGGCCTATCGCGACATCCGGCACAATCTCGGGCGCTTCCTGCTCACGTGCTTCGGCCTGAGTTTGCTGCTCGGCGTCGTGCTGTCGATGATCGGGATCTACCGGGGGCTCGTCGAAGACGCGCTGACGCTGGTGCGCACACCCGCCGTCGACGTGTGGGTCGTGGAATCGGGAACGCGCGGGCCGTTCGCGGAATCCTCCCGCATTCCCGGCGATACGCGCGAGGCGATCGCCCGCCTCCACGGCGTGACGGCGGCCGGCAGCGTGACGTATCAGTCCGTCGAAACGCTGCTCGGCGGGAAGAAGCTCCGGCTCTATGTCGTCGGCTATGAGCCGGGCCGGCCCGGCGGACCGGACCGGATCGTCGCCGGGCGACCGATCGCACGCAGCCACTACGAAATGATCGCCGACCGGCGCTCCGGGCTGGCGCTCGGCGACCGCGTCGAACTCGGCCGCAACCCGTTCACCGTCGTCGGCCTGACCGAAGGGCAGGTGTCCTCGGGCGGCGATCCCGCCGTCTACCTCACGCTGCTCGATTCCCAGGAGCTGCAATTCGAGCTGGCTCCGCCGGCGGCGCGGCGGGAACTCGCGCGCGGCAGCGGACCGGCCGGCACCGACATCGTCAACGCCGTCATCGCACGCGTCTCGCCGAACATCGCGCCGGAACACGTGGCCGACGCCGCCCGTCGCTGGAAACACCTGTCGACGATGACGCAGGACGGACAGGAGACCATCCTCACGCGCTCCGTCGTCGAACGCGCCCGCAAACAGATCGGGCTGTTCACCGCGCTGCTGCTGATCGTCTCGGCCGTGATCATCGCCCTCATTCTCTACACGATGACGATGGACAAGCTGCGGGAGATCGCCACGCTCAAACTGATCGGGGCGCCCGATCGCACCATCATCGGCCTGATCCTGCAGCAGGCGCTCGCGATGGGGGTGATCGGATTCGGATTCGGCGCGCTGCTGATCCGCAGCGTCAAGGACTACTTCCCGCGCCGCGTGGTGCTGCAGCCCGAGGACGGCCTGGCGCTGGCGGTGGCCGTACTCCTTGTGTGCATCCTGTCGAGCGCGCTCGGCGTCCGGCTCGCCCTCAAGGTCGATCCCGCCACCGCGTTGGGGGGCTAGCGATGGAGGAAGCCGGCCGGAAGGTCCCGCTCGTCGAGCTGCGCCACGTCTCGAAGCACTTCGGCACCGGCGAAGCGCGCGTCGATGCCCTGCGCGACGTGAGCCTCGAGGTCCATCCCGGCCAGGTCGTCGCACTGCTCGGTCCGAGCGGGTCCGGCAAGACCACGCTGTTGAACGTCATCGGCTGCATCGTGGAGCCGAGCAGCGGCTGGGTCGGCCTCGACGGCGAGGTGGTCTACGACGGGCGTTGGTTGCGCTCCGACCTGCGCAAGCTGCGGCTGGAGGCGATCGGATTCATCTTCCAGTTCCACAACCTGCTCCCGTTCCTCGACAGCACCGAGAATGTCTCCGTGGTGCTCGAGCTCGCCGGCTACGATGCGGCACAAGCAAGACGACGCGCCGTCGAGCTGCTGGACTATCTGGAGGTGGGCCATCGCCGGAACGCGATGCCGGCGAATCTCTCGGGCGGCGAGGCGCAACGGGTGGCGATCGCGCGTGCGCTCGCCAATCATCCTCGGATCATCCTGGCCGACGAACCGACGGCGGCACTCGATTCGCAGCGCGCCGGGATCGTGATGGATCTGTTGCGCAAGGTCGCGACGGAACAGCAGGCGGCGATCCTGGCCGTCACGCACGACGAGAAGATCTTCGACCGCTTCGATTTCATCTTCCACTTGCGCGACGGCCGACTCGAGAACGACCATGCCGAAACCGGGAGGACGAGGTCATGAGGATTGCAAGAGGATCGATACCGCTCCGGATCGGAGCGCAACTCGCGCTCGCGGCCTGGATCACGATCGTCGGGGCGCCCGTGGCCGGGGGGGAAGAGCCGCTCGCGCCGAAGCTGACGCCGAAGCTCCAGGATCTCCTGCGCCAGGAGATGTTGTCCGTCCAGCAGGCCAGCCAGGACATCCTGCTCGCCCTCGTCAGCGGGGACGATGCGCGCGTGGCCGAGCGAGCCCAGAAGATCCACGACAGCTTCATCCTGCAGCAATCGATGACCCCGGAGGACCGGGCGCATCTGATGGCCGTTGCGCCGGAGGACTTCGTGACCAGGGATCGGGCATTCCACGGCTTGTCTGCGGAACTCGCCACGGCCGCACGTGCCGGAGATCGGCCGGCACAGCGCGAGCGGTTTCGCCGGATGATCGACTCCTGTGTGGAATGTCACGAACGCTACGCCACGGACCGGTTTCCGGAGTTCGCGCCGTGAGCCGGTGAACGGCGCATGGCGTGCAGCGCCCCTCTCGGGAGCGCGGAAGAAGTGGAACGCATTCGTCGCGACGACAAGATCGAACGCGCCGTCGGGGAGCGGCAGAGGCTCCGCCGCGCACGCGGACAAGACGCTGGTGGGACCGAGCCGGCCGCGCGCGACGGGCCAGCCTCTCGCGGGTCGGCCGGGGCGAAGCGTTACGATCGCACGACCCGGGCGCCCGGCTACTGGAGTACGCGCACGAGGAAGCCGGCGAACAGCACGACGAAGCCGCCGACCTCGGCCGCGATCAGCAGCAGCATCCCGACGTACTGCTGCGGGGTCTCGTGGGCGAACTGGTTGTCGGTGCGGTCCTGCAGGCCGAGCATCAGGTACGTCGCCACCGCGAGGGCGAAGAACGCGATCGGGGCGGCCGCGGCGAAGAACGTGACCGGCTCGGAGAACGGGCTGAGCCGCACGAACTCCAGCAACACCAGACACGCGAAGCTGTAGAGCAGAGCCGCCCGGTGGCCGGTGTCGACGTAGAAGGGCGCCGTATGGTCGGGCGAGCGCCGCATGGCGCGCCACTTCCAGATCCCCGACAGCAGCCCGGTCAGGAAGAACAGGCCGCAGGCGCCCAGCACGAATTGTTCGGTCGGAGAGTTCTCCAGCATGCGCGCACGCTACCGCAGCCGTGGCGCGAATCGAAGCGGGAGACCGCGCGCGCCGGCCGGGAGCGCCTTCCGGTCACCCAGCCAGGGCTCGCAGCGTGTCCTCCGCCTTCTCGGCGAACTCTGCGATCTGTTCGTCCTCGAGAATGAGCGGCGGATAGAGCTTCGGCACGGCCAGATTCTGCGCGGAGGCGACGACGATCACGCCGCGCTGGAACAGGCCGAGCACGAAGAACGCCCCGGCCATCTCGTCGCGGAAGTCGAGCGCCCAGAGCAGACCCGTGCGACGCACACCGCGCACGAGCGCGGGATGGCGGCCGGCGAGCTCCTCGACCACACGCCCGAGCCGGTCTCCCATGGCACACGCGTGCGGGAGGATCCGCTCCGTCTCCTCGACGGCGGTACGTGACACCACCGCGCCGACGTTCGACCACGCGTACGAGGAGATGATGCGGTACGGGTCGTCGCCCCAGAAGGCGAGGACCTCGGGGCGCATGACGACGGCAGCCATCGGGTAGAGGCCGCCCGAGAACCCCTTCGCCGTGACGAGCAGATCCGGCTCGACGCCCCAGTGATCGATGCCCCACAGGTGGCCGAGACGGCCCATCCCGGTCACGACCTCGTCCACCACGAGCTTTGCGCCGTGCGCGTCACACAGCCGCCGCACCTCGGCGAAGTAGCCCGGATCCGGCGCGCGGCCGTCGTAGTCCGTGCGCACCGGCTCGAGCACGACGGCCGCCGTGCGTTCGCTGATCGCGCTCGCGAGGGCGCTCGCATCGCCGTAGGGAACCGCCTGGAAGTCGGGAATCAGCGGCTCCGCCCACGCGCGCATCGACGGCGAGCCCATCATGCTGAGCGCGAAGCCGGTGACGCCGTGGTAGCCGTGGTCGCCGTGGAGGATCTGGCTGCGGCCGGTGGCGCCGCGGGCGAGCTTGCAGGCCTGGTCGATGGCCTCGCTGCCGGTGACGGCCGGCCACGTCACCTCGAGTCGTCCCGGTGTGGTGCGGGCGAGAGTCTCCGCGAGGCGGGCCTTCGCCTCGCTGAAGTGGAACAGCGACCCGAAGTCCTCCGTGCGCAGCGCTTCCGTCATCGCCGCCACCAGGACCGGATGACGATGGCCGAGGCCATGGACGCCGCCGACGCCCCAGAGGTCGAGGAAGCGTCTCCCTTCGGTGTCGGTGATGTAGGGCCCCTCGCCCGACGCCTCGACCATCAGGTAGCCGAGGCGCTCGATTGCGGCGACACGCTCCCGTCCGAAGAAGCGCGCGTAGCGTTCGACGAACCTCTTGCGATCGAGCGGTGTGTCGTTCATGCCAGAGCCTCCTCGTGCGGATCCGCCCGGGTGCCGAGTGATGGTCCGGACGGTGGACTTCCGTGACCGGACACTAGCGCCGCGGAGCCTTCGTCCGGGATTGCCGGCAAGAGACAGGAGAGGACGGACGGCGGCAGTGCTTCGGAGCGAGCGGGGTGGGTGCGGCGCGGCCGTCGTGGCTCCGGGGCCGTTCGTGTCGGACCCGCGGCGGGGCAGCCGGGAATGCGCAGGGGTTCCGCTCCGCACCCGTTCCGGACGGGGAACTGCGTCCACAGGTGCCGCACCGGCCCGGAGGCGATGGCATTCCGTGCTTGCACAGGGTTCTGTGTCGTGTGATGATGCGGACCATGCCCGCTCCCGCTGGAAATCGGCGCGGAAGCCCCCGAACCCAGGGACGTCGATCGTGGTGCCCGAGCGCTGGCGTGCTGCGGATCGTGCGGACGCTGGGGATCGCCTGGGCGCTGCTCGCCGCCCCGGGCGGGCGCGCGAGCGACCTCGACGCGCCGCAGATCGGGATCGATCCGATCCTGCTCGAGCAGGCCGACGTGGCCGCGGAGCTGCGCGTGCCGCAGGCGTTCAGGATGCGGCGCGTCGTTCCGCTGCGCGTCCGGGTGCGGAACGTCGGATCGCTTCCGGTCACAGCGACCGGCGTCGACCTGCTCGCGCGCTACGCCGACGGAACGGACGCCGGGTCGATCGAATCGATGCGGCCGCATCGGCGCCGGATCCGGCCAGGCCGGAGCGGCTCCTGGGCGTTTCGCTGGCGAGCGCCGGAGGAGGGTGTCCCCGAGTCGGAGCCGGTCCTGTTCTTCGCCTGCGCGCACATCGCCGAGACGGACGCCGATCCGGAGAACGACTGCGACCTCGTGTTGCGCGGAAAGCAGCGCGGCCGCGAACTCCTCGTGATCGATGACGACTTCGACGAACGGCGTCCTCACTGGGACTGGTGGCAGAGTGGAACCGGGCGACACGCGCTGTCCGGAGGCGCCGCCTCGTTCACCGTCACGGCCGACAGCCACGCCGGGGAGTACTCGGATGCGGAGATCAACGACTACCGGCGCGGATTCGAGCGCGGCTTTCCGTGGGGGCCCGGCGTGCGGCTCGAGATCCGGGCGCGTGCCTCGGACGACAACGGGGTCTTCTCCGGCCGCGGTCGCGGGACGCGAGGCTTCGGCTTCTGGAACCTCGGCACCGGCGGACCCGGCGCTCCGGACGGCATGACGAACGCCTGGTTCTTGTCGCTGTCACCCGAGAGTGTCGGCGGGATCGGACTCTTCCTCGCGACCGTCTTCGACCGTGGACAGCCCGTTCTCGTGCAACCCCTCGCGATCGATCTCCGGCGCTGGCATACCTACGGAATCGTCTGGACCGGACGAGGTGTGACGTTCGTCGTGGATGGCAGGCCCGTCGCCGCGACGCCGGTGGCGCCGGACGAGAAGCTCGGGTTCGTGAGCTGGATCGACAACTATCGCCTCACGTTCACCGCTGACGGCATCGAAACCAGCTTCCTCGACCTCGAACACGACCAGACGCTGTTCGTGGATCGCGCGCGGGTCTGGTCGATCCCGCAGGAGGTCCGGTTGCCGCCGCCCACCCCCTGACGGGGTGCGGCTGAGGGGGGAGGCGCTGCCGGCGGCGGACGCGATGCGGCGGCGCGTCGTGGTCGGTATTCTCCCCGGCCGACGGGTCACCTCGCCGGACGGCCCCGCCTCGCACCCACCCGCCTCACACCCACCCGCCTCACAGGACGGACCCTCATGGCGCTGACGAGTTGTTCGAAGTGCGGGGCCGAGATCCCCAGCCACGATTGGATGTGTCCGCGGTGCGGGGAGCCGGCTCTGGAGCGGGGCGCCGCGGCCGACCGGGAGGTTTCGGCGAAGGGCATGATCGCCGTTCTGCTGCTCTGCGTCGCCTTCCCGGTCCTGCTCTTCCTGATCCACATCTTCGTCCCCGGGATGTGATCCGCACCCACCGGCTGCCCGACTCCAGATTTCCCCGCGGGTGATAGACGTCGCGGGATGTTCCCTGTCGGATCCTTGACGAAGAACTGAATACGAATTATGGTTCCCGACATTCGCTAGGAAATCGAGCTGCCTCGAGCCCTCCCCTCCGAGCCCTCCGAGCGAGATGAGCCCGATGAGCCCGACGTATTCGAATCCCCGCTTCCAGTGGATCTGCCCCGCACAGCAGGCGAGGAGTCAACAGACGCTCGAGCGCCTGCTCGACAGCGCCGAGGCGCTGATCGCCGACAAGGGCTTCCACGACGTCACGGTCGCCGACATCGCCGCCCGGGCCGGGTTCTCGGTGGGGGCCGTGTATGCCCGCTTCCACGACAAGAACGGGGTTCTGCACTGCCTCCAGGATCGCTTCGTCAAGGAGGCGTACCTGACGACGGATGTCGTCTTCGATCCCGATCGCTGGGAGGGCGCCAGCATCACCGAGATCGTGAGCGAGCTGATCGTCTTCCTGGTGGAGATCCACCGCGAGCGTTGCGGGGTCCTGCGCGAGCTGATGGTCGGCACGAGAAGCGAGCCGCCGATGATCGAGCGCAAGGAAGGGCTCGTCGCCCACGTGAGCGAGCGCCTGTGCGCGCTGCTGCTGCCGCGTGCGGCGCGGATCTCACACGAGGATCCGGTGGCGGCCGTGGGCTTCGGACTCCGGCTCGTCCTCGGAACTCTCGAACAGGCGATCCTGTTCGGCGAGGGCGGGGTCTTCGGGATCCCGGCCTCGGACGACAAGCTGGCAGCGGAACTGGCGCGCGCGTTCCTGGCGTATCTGGGAGTAGACGAGCGGCTCGGGGCCGCGGCGTAGACGAGCGCGAATCAACGGAACGAGGAGAACACCCGATGGCGATCAAGTTTCCTTCTCTCGAGTTCTTTCAGGAACTCGCACGTCGCATGAACGCGAACCCGGCGGCGTTCGAGAAGCTCGGCTTCTGCGACACGGTGATGGGAATGAGGGTGCTGGGCAAGAACCCGCATCTCTACTCGTTGACCTTCGACGTCTTCGAATGCTCCGACGTCCGCGAACTCTCGAGCCCCGAGGGCGCCGGTTTCGATTTCGTGCTCGAGGCTCCGCTCGCGTTGTGGAAGGAGATGTTCGAGTCGATCCAGAAGACCGGACACCCGGCGCCGGCCTATACGCTCAACAGTCTCTCCCACGTGGGCGACCGGATGAAGGTCGTCTACGACGAGCCGGAGGGACACGACAAGTTCTACCGATTCATGGCGACGATCCAGGCGTTCGTCGACCAGGCGGCCGATCTCGACATCGAGTGGGCCTGACCGACCGGACCCGAAGCCCCCACCGGAGGACGGATCATGAGCTACTACGGAACTGACGACTTCTCGTACAACTCCGACTTCAATCTTCGCATCCGCGACATCAAGAAGGGCAACCTGGATTTCGGGTGGCTCGACAACGCTCGCGAGACGGTGGACGTGCGGCGCCGGGATCCCCGGCGCGGTCTCACGCTCGAGGACTGTGAGGTCGGGCCCTATGCGATCGAGAACACACCCGAGGTGGTGCGTGACAACCGCGGCGTGGCGCCCCGGGGCGCGATTCTCGCGCCAGGCAGCGAGCAGCCGGATCTCGGTCCGTCGCTGAACAAGAAGTCCGACGTCTGGGGTTATCGCGTCCAGAACTACTGGGAGGAGGCGATGAGCCGGCAGTGGAACGTCACGACGGACGTTCCGTGGCGGGACATGGACAAGTACGAGATCCCGGACGAGCTCGAGATCGCCTTCTGTCAGCTCTGCACGCTGCTCTCCGAGGTGGAGATGATCGCCACCGATCTGCCGGCGAAGTGGAGCCACCACATGAACAGCTACTTCCAGGAGGTGAAGGGCTTCATCGCGACGCAGGCGATCGACGAGGCTCGACACGCCGAGGTGTTCCGAAAGCGTGCGCTGGCCGGGGCCGGACTGATTCGCGCGAGTGTGCGCGGCGAGCATGCGCTCAAGGGGATCCTCGAAGCCGACAGCTACAGCGAGGGCAGCGTCTTCCTGCACGTGCTGGGAGAGGGGTTCATCCTGACGCTGTTCCGTTCGAGCGAGTACATCTCGCCCACGCCGGTCGAGCAGCGGATGTTCCAGCTCGTGATGCAGGACGAGGCGCGGCACGTCTCCTACGGCTTGCAGCACCTCAAGTACCTGATGGACAACTGTCCGGAGGTGCGCCCCCAGATCAACGGCTTCCTCGACGAGGCGGAACGGCACCTCACGGGCCTGTTCAACCCCGATCAGCTCGAGTCGATGATCGTGCTCGGTGGCAAGGGCACGACCCCGGAATGCATCCGCCACGGCATCGCGGTGGTGGGCGCCTTCCAGGGCAAGCAGATCGAGGAGTACTTCCATCGCGCCGAGCGGGCCGGTCTGCCGGAGCGCCGTGAGCGCAGCCCGCTGCTCGAGTTGCAGCAGCGGATGATCACCGCGTTGTCGGCCTGAGCCGAGCCAGGAAGAGGAGACGACATGGCCTACTACGCGCGCGACGATTTCTTCAACAATCCGGATGTCCTGGAACGCTCGGTGAAGATCCTGAAGGGGAATCTCGCCCTCGAGTGGATGAGTCTCGACCTCGAACGTTCGAAGTGCCGGCCGAGCCAGAGCCGGCGCGGGCTGACCCTGGCCGACACGAACGTCGGTCGCTACGCATGGGATCAGATCCCGGAGAAGATCCGCCACAACTACTCGATGGCGCCGCGGGGGGCGATTCTGCCTCCGGGCCTGCCCCACCTGGGCTACGACATCAATCGCAAGAGCGAGGTGTGGTCCGAGAACGCGCCTGCTCTCTACGAGGAGTCGAAGTCACGCCACTGGATCCCGTCGCGTCAAGTTCCGTGGGAGGCGGTCGAGAAGCCTGCCCACTCCGACGAGTTCGAACGCGCATTGGCCCAGCTCTACACCGATCTGACGAGCATGGCCACGGTCCTCGGCGACATCCCCTCGAAGTGGGTGTGGAGGATCAACCAGGAGCTGGTCGAGCTCAAGATGTGGCAGTGCACACAGATGTTCGATGCGGCCCAGCTCGCGGACGTGTTCCGCAAGCGCGCGATTGCGGGCGGAACCGGGCTTGGTCGCGACCATGCGCCGCTCGGGGAGCTGATGAAGAGCGTGTTCGACTCCAGCACCTACCCGTGCGCCTCGGCCTCCGGGTATCTGCTGCTGTGCGGCCTGCTGCAGATCCTGCTGCGCCATCTGGGAGCCGTCTCGACGAACGCTGCGGACGAGACGATCGCGCGCTTCGGCGTGCAGGATGTCTCCCGCTCGATCTCGTACGGAATCGGGCACATGCGCTATCTGCTCAGCCAGCGTCCGCACGAGGCGAAGGCGATCGAGGGGCACCTCGACGAGGTCGAGAACACGGCCGTCGGTCTGCTGTCTGCGCCCATCTTCGTCTCGACGCTCGCACTGCTGACGGGCGGCAGTCGCGCCGCAGCGGGCGCGGCCATTCCGCGGGTGGCGGCGCTCTACCGTCGCTTCGCCGACGAGCATGCCGCCCGACGCCGGGCGGCCGGCATCGCCAGCGACAAGAGCCCGCTCGAGGCATTCGTTCGGGAGTTCGAGGCCTGAGCCCGGCTCCGGCCGTGCGGTCCGCGCGCACCCGGATGTCCCGGGGCGTTGCAGAGGGCACGGTCATCCCCCTTTCCATCCAGAAGACGAAGGAGACATGGACATGACGGACTTTCTCTCGGGTTACTCGATCCAGCGCTGGCTCGAGTCGTGTCCGCAGGGATACCTGCTGGACACCGAGTTCGGACACGCACCGGGCGAGAAGGAGCCGGATCTGGTGACGGGGGATCCGATCCTCCGCGACCGGGCGATCTCGATGACGGTGCAGCTCGTCGCCGGCGAGCGCTGCGCGCTCGCAGCGTCGTCCGGGCTGATCAATTGCGCGCCGGACCACGCCAGCAAGACCTTCCTCGCCACCCAGACGATCGACGAGGCGCGCCACGTCGAGGTCTTTACGCAGCGCCTCTATGACCTCGGCGTCAAGAAGAACGAGCTCGATGACGTCGTGAAGCGAGAGGCCAACCCGAACCTGATCAAGTTCGCCGAGGCGCTGCTCGAGAAGGTCGACAAGAAGGACTTCGTGGCCGGCGTCGTGGGCCAGAACATCGTGCTCGAGGGCATGGCGTTCACCGTCTTCGAGATGCTGCACGCTTCGATGAAGAGCGGCAATCCGAAGTTCGCGAAGACGCTCAGTGGGACGATTGCGGACGAGCGGCGCCACGTGGGCTTCGGGGAGAACCGCATCGGCTCGCTGATCCGCGAGCATCCGGAGAAGAAGAGCGAGGTCGAGAAGCTGCAGAAGGAGATGACCTACTACATGCTGGCGACCTTCGCCGACCGCTTCCGCGACGGGTCGATCCAGGAGCAGCGCGAGCGCGTGCGCGAGAAGCTCGGGACCCCGGAGGAAGCCGTGGAGTGGCAGGGCGTCAACCTGGCGGATGCCTCGCCCGAGGAACTCGAGGGCGTGCTCTCCGACACGGTGCTGAAGGAGTTCAAGATCCGCCTCGGCCGCGTCGGGATCGAGTACCAGACTCCCGTCCGGCCGTAGGCCCGCGACGCGATCCCGGACCACCGCTTCCGCCCGGCCACCCACGGTGGCCGGGCGGAAGCGGCCTGTCTTGCGCGCGGCCACCGTGGGCGCGCGCGTTCCCGGAAGCTACGCGATCTCGAAGCCGAGTTCCCGGTAGCGCGGTGCGGTCCGCTCGCTGATCAGTCCGATCCGCTGCAGCTGCGGGAGGACGTGATCCCGGATCGGATCCGGTTGGGAGGCGACGAACACCGGATCGGCGAACTTTTCGACGATCTCGGCGATCGCGACCTGCTTGTCGACGCCGGTCCCGTCGAGGATCGCCATCTGGGAGAGCAGGCCGGTTCCCGGCCTGCGCCCGCTCAGCGCGTCGACGGCCGCGAACGCGAAGTCCTCGATCCGATGCCGATCGGAGTCCGGCAGGCGCGGCAGCTCGTCCTTCATGTAGATCAGGCCGTACGAGACGTGGCGCGCCTCGTCGTGCGCCGTCAGCTCGACGATCTTGCGCAGCAGCGGGTCGCGGCTGCCCTCCTTCATGATCTTGAAGGATCCCATCGCCAGGCTCTCGACGATCACCTGCATGCCGACGCACTTCATCTGCCAGAGGTCGGCCTGGAGGATCTGGTTCAGCACCGCCTGCAGCGTGGGGTCGATCGGGTACACGCGATCGAGCCGGCTGAGGTAGCGGTGGAAGACCTCCACGTGGCGCGCTTCGTCGATCACCTGGGTGGCGGCATAGAGCTTGCCGTCGATGTCGGGAACGACCTCGATCAGCTGTCCGCAGCACAACAACGCCCCTTGCTCGCCGTGGAGGAACTGCGAGAGGATCCAGGCGGCGTTGCCGACGGCCAGGTTGGTCTGCTCCGATTCCGGGAGCGCTTTCACGAAGTCGAACTCGCGAAACAGATCCTGCCGCGGGTCGAGGATGTCGCCGCTCGGATCGATCTCGAGTTCCCACGGGATGTCCGCGGCTGCGTTCCACTGCTCCTTCTTGGCGACTTCGTACAGCTCGCGCAGGGCCTTGATCTTGGTCTCGTAGTCGAACTTCCAGACCGTCGTCAACGTGGTCGCCAGATCTTCGATCGCCATGGTCTTCCTCTCTGGTTGTCGCGGGGGCAGCCTGCTCCCGACTTCTATCCTGCCGTCGCGGGCGCGGCTCCGACCTCGAAGCCGAGCGCCCGATACTTCGCGGCCGTCCGCTCGGTGATCAGACCGATCCGCTCGAGCTGGGGGACGACGTGATCGCGGAACGGGCTCGGTCGCCCGGCGCGGAACTCCGGATCGGCGAGCTTCTCGCGGATCTCGCGCATCGCCGCCTCCGGGTCGATGCCCACGCCCTGGTAGATCCCCGCCTGCGAGCCCATGCCGGCCCGGCCCGGCGGGCCGACCATGGCTTCGACGGCGGCGATGGCGAAGTCCTCGACCCGGTCGCGATCGGCTTCGGGCATGCGCGGCAACTCGTCCTTCATGTAGATCAGGCCGTAGGAGACGTGGCGCGCCTCGTCGTGGGCGGTCAGCTCGACGATCTTGCGCAGCAGCGGGTCGCGGCTGCCGGTCTTCATCAGCTTGAACGAGCCCATCGCCAGGCTCTCGACGATCACCTGCATGCCGACGCACTTCATCTGCCACAGGTCGGCCTGGAGGATCTGGTTCAGCACCGCTTGCAGCGTGGGATCGATCGGGTACACGCGGTCGAGCCGCTTGATATAGCGGTGGAAGACCTCCACGTGGCGCGCTTCGTCGATCACCTGGGTGGCGGCGTAGAGCTTGCCGTCCATGTCGGGAACGGCCTCGACGAGTTGCCCGCAGCACAACAGCGCCCCCTGCTCGCCGTGCAGGAACTGCGAGAGCGTCCAGGCGGCCCGGCGTCGCGCCAGTTCGATGCGCTTGTCCTCCGGGAGCGCCTTGATGAAGTCGAAGTCCCGCATCCGGTCCTGGCTCGGATCGAGGATGTCGCCTTCCGCATCGATCTCGAGGTCCCACGGGACGTCGCTCGCCGCGTTCCACTGGTCCTTCTTGGCCACCTCGTAGAGGTCGCGCAGCGCCTTGATCTTGGGCTCGTAGTCGAATCGCCAGAGGGTCGTGAGCTCTGTTACGATCTGCTCGATTGCCATCCTGGCGGTCCTTTCATGGTTCGCCGTGCAGTCGCCGGCGCTGAGAGCACGAGAAGTGGCTGAGACGAATCACTACGTCGTCGACGACGACTCCTGCACCGCCTGTGGACTCTGCTTCGAGCGGGCACCCGGCAACATCGAGCTGGACGAGCAGACCAGAACGGCTCGCGTCGTGCGCCAACCTGCCAATGCGCAAGAGGAAGGTTCCTGCCACGAAGCCGCCGAATACTGCCCCACGGGTAGCTTGACCGAGGTCGCGCCCGAGCCGTGACGACCCACATCTCGACTACGGCGCGCGAGTCTGGTCGCTACACGCGGCGCGAGTTATGACCTCAGTCATACCTGGCTGATGCCGCAGCGCGGCGAGAGCCGCGCCGGCGCGATCGAAGACGGGCGAAGACCGGGTGAGAACCTCAAGCCCGCGCGGCGACGTTCGGCTCTTTCCGGGTCTCTTCCGGGATCTCGTCGGGCGGCTGGCGCAGCAGCTCCAGCGCCTCCGCCTCGGTCTGGGCGAAGTGTGCGGCATCGGTCGTGACGCAGAACTCGACCAGGATGCCGTTCGGATCCATCAGGTAGAGCGACGTGGCCCAGCCGTGGTCGATCACGCGCATTCCGTCGACGCCGCGGTCGCGCAGGCGCTGTTTCATCACTTCGAGTTCCTCGAGCGTGTCGAGTGCGAAGGCTAGGTGGTTGACCCAGACGGGCAGCCCGTTGCCGAGCGAGATCGCGGTGCGGTAGTCGGGTTCCTCGCCGACATCGTTCACGACGAAGAAGGCCAGGCAGCCCCCCTGTCCCATGTCGAAGAAGAAGTGCCGGAAATAGCCGTTCCCCTGCCGGTGATTCTCGGTGCGCAGCAGCGGCATTCCGAGCTTCCCGGTATAGAACTCGTAGGTGGCCTCGGGATCGCGCGTGGCGTAGGCGACGTGGTGCAGACGCTTGGAACGGATCGTGGTTTCTTCAGGCATCGGTTTCTCCAGCCATCGTTCTCCAGCCATCGTTCTCCAGCCATCGGAATGGGAACCTCGTCGGTGCCCACCCAGCCAGGGGGAACGCCCTGCGATCTCGACGGCGAACTTCTGAGACCGGACACTAGCCCAACCGGGAGCCGTTTTGCGGTTGCCGGAAGCGACATTCCCGGCGACCTGCGGGCCGCTCTGGCGTCGCCGCTTCGGCCCGCTGCCCCCGGGTGGTCCGCGCGCCGCCCGGATCCGGATCCCCCCGTTTCGCCGGATCGCGCGGGCTGACGGCAGCCGGCCGATTCCGCGCTGTTGGACGCGTCGCTCCCGATGCGGGATCGTCACGCCATGATCGACGTCGTCCTGCATCCCGGCCGGGATCGTTCCGTGCGGCGCCGGCATCCGTGGGTGCTGTCCGGGGCCGTCGCGCGCGTCAGCGGCGACGCGGCGCCGGGCGCCTGGGTGCGCGTGCAGTCGGCCGAGGGCGAGACGCTCGGTTTCGGGCACTGGTCGCCGGCGTCGCAGATCCGTGTGCGGATGCTGGCGTTCGGGAAGGACGCGCCAGAGGATGGACTTCTGGCGGAGCGCATCGCGGCCGCCGTGGCGCGGCGTGCGGCAGATCCCTTGCTCGCCGACACGGATTCGGTCCGGCTGGTGAACAGCGAGGGTGACGGACTGCCGGGCCTGATCGCCGATCGCTACGGCGACCTCGTCACGGTGCGGCTGTCGACGGCCGGCATGGATGCGCGCCGCGCGCTCGTGGCCGATGCGCTGCGCGCGGCGACCGGGGCCGCGGCGGGCTTCGAGCGGCCCGATGCGGCCGCCGCCCGGCGCGAGGGCATGGCCGCGCACCAGGCGCCGCTGTGGGGCGCGGCGCCGGCTGAGCTGATCGCGATCCACGAGCGCGGCCGGCGCTATTGGGTGGATGCCGGTGGCGGCCAGAAGACCGGCTTCTACCTGGACCAGCGCGACGCGCGGGATCTCGTGCAGCGCGTTGCGCAAGGCCGTCGCGTGCTGGATCTGTTCGCCTACACCGGCGCCTTCGCGGCGGCGGCGGCCCAGGGCGGCGCCGCCGCCGCCACCGTCGTCGATCGGTCCAGCGAGGCGCTGGCGATCGCCGAGCGCAACTTCGAGCCGTGGCTGACGTCGCTGCCGCTGCGGCTCGAGTGCGACGACGTGTTCCGCTTCATTCGCCGCGAAGACGCCCGCTACGACCTCGTGATCGTGGATCTGCCGCCGTTGGCCCGGCGCCAGGCGGACGCCGACCGTGCGGCCCGCGCGTACAAGGACGCGCTGCTCGGTGCACTGCACCTCACCGCGCCGGACGCGTTGCTGCTCGCGTTCTCGTGCTCGCATCACGTCGGGCCGGATCTCTTCCGCAAGGTCGTGTTCGGAGCGTCGCTCGACGCCGGGCGCCCGCTGACCGTGCTGGCGGAGCTCGGTGCGCCGAGTGATCACCCGGTGTCACTCGATCATCCGGAGGGCCGCTATCTGAGCGGCCTGCTGTTGCGCACGTGAATCGTCCGGACATCGATGGCGCGTTGGCGCGGGCGCGCGGCTTCGTGCTCGAGCGCGGGCAGGCTCTCGACCGCGCCCGGCTCGCGGCGGGGATCGGCGACGCGAAGCGCGACGTGCTGCTGGCCGAGATGCTCGCCGGTGAGCGGGCCGACGGCTCGTTCGAGATCGCCGGCCGGGGAGGGCTCGCCGGCGCGATGCTGGCGCTCGCCTGTCTCGACGAGGCGTGCGCCTTCGACGCGCCGGTCGCGGCGCGGGTGATCGCGCGACTCGAATCCGCGCAGAACGAGGACGGCTCGTGGGCGCCGGCTCCGGACAGTCCGGACGCGACGCGCCTCGTCGTCACCGGCGTCGTCGCCGGCCTGGTGGCGAAGGCTGCCTGCGCGCGACCCAAGCCGCTGCGGCTCGCCGGCCGTTTCCTCGCTGCGCACTGGGGTCCCGAGCGCGTACAGAGCGGCGATTACGGCGCGATCGCCGCCTTCGCGTGCTTCTTCGCCAACGCCGGCATGGAACTCGCCGACGTGGGTCTGCAGTGGTGCGGCCGTGAGCTCGAGCGCGGCTATCGCACCGGCCGTCTCACGCCGCTGCAGACGGCGCGCGTGCTGATGCTGTGCGATGCGTACTCGTTGCCCGGCGCGCGGCTGCCGATCGAGGACGTGATCGGATCGCTGCTCGCCGGACAGGCCGAGGACGGCGGATGGTTCTCGATGGCCTGTGATCGCGAGCTGCGCGTCAACGCGACCATCGAGGCCGCCATCGCGATGCGGCGCTTCGGACAGCGCGGCTGATCGCCGTCGCCGGTCCGGCGTCGTCCCGAGGTGGAACCTCAGCCGAAACCGCTGCGCCAGATGTCCGGGATCGCGAACTGCGAGCCGATCGCGATCCCGGCCAGCGCCACGGCGACGACCCGCCGGGTTCTCGTCGCAGGCAGGCCGCGATCCAGTGTCACGGCCACCCCCGTGAGCAACACCCACTCGTACGGGAACTCGAAGCGGTAATGAGCGGCGTTGCCGACGATGTGGACCGCGAACGAGAAGCCGAGGTAGAGCAGGGGAAGGACTCCGGCGCTCGCGAGGCGCCAATGGGCCAGACCGAGCGGGCCGAGCAGCAGCAGCAGGATGTGGACCGGAAGGAACAGCGTGAACAGAAGCATCTTCGACAGTCGCCGCTGCTCCTCGGCCGGCATCGGCCACTGGCCGAGCAGCACCTCGTTGCGGACATTGGGCCGCAGGATCCTCGGCACGTTGCTGGCGATCTTCTCGAAGATCCATGTCGGCTGGCGCTCCCGGATCGCCGTCCAGGCATCCTCCTTGATCCGGTCGTTCATGATCTTGAACCTGCGGTCGACGGCTTCGACCCCCGCGCGTTCCGCTTCTTCGAGGTATCGGTTGCTGAGCGACACGCGCTTCTCGAATACTGCTTTCGGTGTCGCGGCGACGTAGTTGCCCTCGAACAGCGGGATGCCGTCGGAGAATCCGATCAGCACGAACTCGTCGAGCACGAAGTAGTTCCGGATCGTCCACGGCCCCACGACGACGAGTGCGGTTCCCACGAGCAGGGCGGTGCGGAGCACTCGTTCGCGCAGCGCGAGCCGGGACCCGAGCAGCAGGACCAGAACGACGGCTGGCGCGAAGTAGACGAGCATCTCCCGGGTGAGGGCGCCGCACCCGAAGGCGGCTCCCGCAACGACACACGTCGCGCGGGGCGCCCCCTCCGTCGCCCGGATCGCCATCCAGATCCCGATCATCAACAGCAGACAGTAGGTGTTCTCCGCAAGCAGATACTGGGGCATCAGCACGGCTCGCGGATAGAAGGCGAGCAGACCGGCAGCGATCTGGGCGGTGCGGGGCGAGAAGATCGTGCGCGTCAGCGCCCAGAACACCAGGATCATGAGTCCGCCGGCCAGTGCGTTGCCGATCCGCCCGGCAACCGGATCCCTCCCCAACAGCCACTGACACCCGGCGAGGAAGGCCGGGTAGCCTGGACCGCGGTAGCCCTCGGAGCGTTCGCCGTCGAGGATCCTCGCGGCCTCGGCCGCATAGACCGCTTGATCCCCGTAGAGTTCGAGGCCGGGGGTCGACGCCACCAACGCCAGGCGCAGCGCGAGACCGCCGACGAAGACCAGCGCCACGAGGGACAGTTCCCGTCGCGTCGGTGCGCCCGCGGTCGCTCGAGTTCCGCCTTCGCTGTGATCTGCCACGGGGTCACGCTCCCGCACGAGCATGCGAAGAACGAGTCGGCACACTCGTGCCGGTCGCGCGTTCAGCCGCCGAGGCTCTGGGCGATTGCCATCGAGTAGCCGAGCACCTTCTCGGGCGGGAGCCCGTAGGCCGGCGACACGACACAGAGGGAATCCGCAAAGGCGAAGGCCGGCGCGAGCCGCGCGCGCACCTCCGCCGGTTCGCCGAGCGCGACGAAGGTCTCGACCATCTCGTCCGGCACGAGGTGCGCGACGCTCTGGAAGTCGCCGGCACGGACCCCCTGCTGGAGCCGGCGGGCCACGTCTGCGAAGCCGTGCGCGGCGAAGAACGGTTCGTACTGCGCGATGCCGCCGTAGAAGGCCATCGTCGGCCGCGCGTCGTCGATCGCCGCCTTGCGGTCGGTCCCCGGTGCGGCCCAGAACCAGAGGTTCACCTCGACGTCCCGGCGTCGTCGACCCGCCTGCTCGAGCGCCGCCAGGAACTCGGGCTGCATGTGCTCGACCGCCCACTCGACCGACCACATCGGGTGCCCCATCACGCCGTCGGCGACGGCGGCGGCGAGCCGCACCAACGGCGCGCGCAGCGCGGCGATCCAGATCGGGATCTCCTCGCGCAGCGGAGGCGCCGTCGGCTGGAGCTGCTCGAAATCGGCGCGGTACCACTCGCCCTCGAACGGCTCGAGGCCGCGGTGCGCGCCGCGTACGATGTGGCGCACCGCGGCGACCGTCTCGCGCAGGTGCGCGACGGGCCTGTGCGGCGGCGCGCCGAAGATCCCGGACGACCACGCGTGCACGCTCGCGCCGAGCCCGAGCACGAAGCGCCCGCCCGAGATCCGATCGAGGTCGATGGCGGCCATCGCGGTCTCGAACGGGCTACGCGCTGCGGCGATCGCGATGCCGGACGCGAGCAGGATGCGCTCGGTCACGGCTGCGGCGGCCGCGAGCGGCACGAAGGGGGGGCCGAGCACCTGCGGCGCGAAGATCCCGGTGAAACCGGCGTCCTCCGCCTGGCGCGCGAGCGCCGTCAGCACCGGCGCCGGCATCGGCGTCACCACGGTCCACAGGCGGCGTGAGCCGGTCGTTGCGTCTGTCATCGCTGGAGCCTACTTCAAGTCGGCGATCGCCCGGCTGTTCGGCGAGCCGCCGTTCGGGCCCCGAATCGGCTCGCTCCCTTGTCGGCAGACACCGTGCGCTCCGCGAGCCCCCGGGCGAGGCCCGGGTGCTCGCGGCTGCGTGTCACACGAGCAGCTTCCTGGCCTCGCGCACCAGCTCCACGCAGGCATCGGCGCAGGCCTTGCACTCGGGCTGGTGGTCCTCGTGCGGTCGGCACTGCTTTTCACATTCCTCGCAGACGGCGATGCACGCCTGGGCCATCGGCCGCAGGACGACGGAGTCGTTGGCCGCGAGCTGCACGAACGCCTGGCACGTGACCAGCATCTCCTGCACCGCACGTGCGCACTCCGCCATCGTCGTGTCGCCGGCGACGAAGGTTTCCATGCAGTGGCTGAGGCAGGCCTGGCCGCGCGCGATGCACTCGTTGGCGACGGCGACCACACCGGCCCGCCGCTTGAACGCCTGCGCCTCCGTGTACCGGTGCTCGGCGCCGGACTCGCCGGCGGCGCCATGTCCCTCGTGCGTGTCGTCGGCCGCACGCGCGGTCGCGGCGCCCAGCGTCGCACCGGCGAGCAGCGTCGCGCCCATCAGTACGTCGCGGCGGCGCAGGTGCGGGTTCGTGGTTTCGGCTTCGGATCGGCTCTCGATCTGCATCGGCTGGACTCCTCCCTGGGCGGCCCTCGCAGCGGCTCGCCTCTCCCCGCAGCGTGCCCGGTCACACGGCTGTGTGCAAGCGAGGGCAATCCCGGGGCCGATGCGCTAGCGAGCCTTGAAGCGCTTCTCGCAGCGGGGGCAGCGGTCCGGGTTGAGACGCATGCCGAGGGACGTCTTGCAGGCCGGGCAGCGCCAGTTGGCCCACGAGAAGCCCGCCGCGATCACGAGCAGGAACGCGATGCCGAACACCGTCGGGCCGATGCCGATCTCGCCGAGGTAGTCCCGGCTGCGGCCCAGCAGCAGAAGCGCTCCGCCCGCCGGCACCAGCACGGCGATCTGGCGTCGCCGCATCTGGATGAAGCGGGCCTCGAGCCGGGCCCCCCGCTTGTCTGCGAACCGCTTCGTCACTCTCACGACAGTCATCTGGTGGATCCTCGGCCCCGCGGCGGCCGCTGGTCAGCGATCGAGGGCGCCCGCCGCGGCACCCGAACGGGGCGTCAGGATACCACGCGGATGGGATCTTCTCGTGGCGCGCCCGGAAGGCGGTCGCTCCGCCGCGGGACGCCGCGGTCGACGGCGGCAAGGATTCGGCGCCGCGTCGCCGTGCTTGCGCGACTGCGGCGCCGACGGCAGCATCTTCGGTTTCCTTCGCCGGCTCGGTCGAGCCACCGGACCGAGGAGCCACCGATGTTGAACCTCGCCGCACTGCACGAAGCGATCGCCGCCGCCGTTCCGGATCGCGAGTGTCTGCTGTTCGGGCCGCGCCGTTTCACGTGGGCCGACATTCACGACCGCACGCGCCGGCTCGCTGCGGTGCTGCGCGCGCACGGGCTCGGCTGCCACCGCGAACGCGGCGCCGCCGGCGCGTCCGGCCGGCCGCTCGAGAACTGGGAGAGCGGGCAGGACCACATCGCGCTGTACATGTACAACGGCAACGAGTACCTCGAAGGCATGCTCGGCGCGTACAAGGCGCGCTGTGCGCCGTTCAACGTCAACTACCGCTACGTCGACGAGGAGCTGCTGTATCTGCTCGACAACGCCGACGCGCGTGCGGTGATCTATCACGCGAGCTTCGCGCCGACGCTGGCGCGGCTGCGCGACCGGTTGCCGAAGGTGAAGCTGTGGCTCGAGGTCGCCGACGTCCCGGAGCAGCCGGATCATCCCGCCGGCGGCGAGACGAGACTGCCCGTCGCGCTCCACTACGAACAAGCGCTTGCCGACGCGCACCCCGAGCCGCCGACCGGCCTCTCGCCCGACGATCTCTACATCCTCTACACGGGCGGCACGACCGGCATGCCGAAGGGCGTGCTGTGGCGGCAGGAGGACATCTTCCTCGCGGCGATGGGCGGCCCGGCGCCGCCGCAGACGATCGAGGAGGCCGTCGAGCGCGCGAAGGCCGGCGGCATCCGGTCGCTGCCGGCCCCGCCGTTCATGCACGGCGCCGCGCACTGGGTGGCGTTCAACATCTGGTCCGCCGGCGGCACCGTCGTCGTGCCGCCGAATCCGCGGAATCTCGATCCGGACGAGATCTGGTCGACGGTCGAACGCGAGAAGGTGAACCTGATGACGATCGTCGGCGACGCGTTCGGACGGCCGCTCGTCGACCAGCTCGCAAAGAAGCCCTACGACCTCTCGTCACTCGTGCTGATGACGTCGGGCGGGGCGATCCTCACCGCGGCGCTGAAGGACGAGTTCCTGCGCCACCTGCCGAAGATCCGGATCCTCGACGCGCTCGGCTCGTCGGAGAGCGGCGCGCAGGCCTCGCAGTTCAGCGAGGCCGGCGGCAAGAAGGCGACCACCGGCGACTTCGCGGTGGCGCCGGGGAACCTCGTGCTGAAAGAGGATCTCTCGGGCCTCGTCGAGCCGGGCTCCGACGAGATCGGCTGGCTCGCGCGCGAGGGCCACATCCCGCTCGGCTACTACGGGGACGCCGAGAAGACCGCGCGGACCTTCCCGGTCGTCGACGGCAAACGCTACGCGGTGCCGGGCGATCGCGCGCAGCTCGCCGCGGATGGCTCCCTCAAGCTGCTCGGCCGCGATTCGGTCACGATCAACTCCGGTGGCGAGAAGATCTTCGCCGAAGAGATCGAGCACGCGCTGAAGCATCACCCGGACGTCTACGACTGCGTCGTCGTCGGCACCCCGCACGAGCGCTGGGGCCAGCAGGTCACCGCGCTCGTCAAGCTCCGCGAAGGCCGCCACGTCGACGAAGCCGCCCTCCGCACCACCGCCGCCGAACACGTCGCCGGCTACAAACTCCCGAAAGCCTTCGTCTTCGTCGACGAACTCGTCCGCGCCCCCAGCGGCAAAGCCGACTACCGCTGGGCCCGACAACGCGCCCTCGCCGCCCTCACCCCCCCCACCTGATCCCCCCAACCAGCCGCCAAGAAAGTCGAGAAAGGGGTCGTCAAGAAAGGGGTCGGGTTCGTTTCGTCAACTTTTCGTGCTCCGGGAGGGCTTCTGGACATGGACATCCTGCGCACCCCCGACGAACGCTTCGCCGATCTGCCCGGCTTCGCTCTTGCACCGCACTACCTCGACTGGAACGGCCTGCGCGTGCACTACCTCGACGAGGGTCCGCGCGACGGCCAGCCGCTGTTGCTGCTGCACGGCGAACCGACCTGGTCCGCACTGTACGCCGGCGTGATCCCGCGTCTCCGTGCCGCCGGCTATCGCTGTATCGCGTATGATCACATCGGCTTCGGGCGCAGCGACAAGGTCGTGGACGATGCGTGGTACGTCGCCGAGCGCCATATCGAATGCTGTGCGCACATGATCCGCAGCCTCGGGCTGCGCGAGATCGCACTGGTGGTGCAGGACTGGGGCGGCCCGATCGGCTTACGCCAGGCGGTCGACATGCCGGACCGCTTCGCGCGGCTCTTTCTCGCCAACACGTGGCTGCATCACGAGGGCTTCGTCTACACACCCATGATTCGCGGCTGGCGTGACGCCGCCACCGACCCCGCGAAGATGGGCGGCGACATGCCGTGCGGTCGCGTCGTCGCCGGGACGTTACAGCGGCCCGGGCACGACCCGGCGGCGGTGCAGGCGTTGTACGACGCGCCGTTTCCCGATGTTCGCTACAAGGCCGGTCCGCGCCGCTTCCCGTGGTTCCTGCCGTACGCCGAGCCGGAAGCCGGCAACGCCGCCGATCAGCAGCGTTGCTTCGAAGCGCTGCCGAAGCTCGGCCTGCCGATCCATCTCGCGTTCGGCGATGCCGATCCGATCTTCTCGTGGGAATGGGCCGAGCGCTGGGCCGCCGGCCTGCCGGGTGCGACGCTCGACCGCATCGCCGGCGCCGGGCACTTCGTGCAGCAGGACGCGCCGGGGGATCTCGCGACGGTGTTGCTCGCGCGGCTGTCGGGGCATTGATCCGCGCGGTGTGTCAGGCGCCCGGCTGCAGCGTGCGCTCGAGCCGCGACACGTCGAACCCCTGCGCTCGCGCCTTCTCCCGCAGCGCTTCGTAGAGCGAGGCGTCGATCTGCGGCGTGCGCGCGAGGATCCACAGATACTCCCGCTGCGGATGCCCGACGACGACCCACTGGTAGTCCGGATCGAGTGCGATCACCCAGTAGTCGCCGGTGAACGGCCAGAAGAAGCGCACGCGCAGCTTCGCGTTGGTTTCGTCGACGGGCCAGGCCACGCCGTCGACGCCGCGCTCGTCGGCCTCGAGGCCGCCCGCGCGGCAGCGATTGCGGACGCGGATGCGCCCGTCGTCGCGCGGCTCGTAGGTCGCAGTGGTGGCCACGCAGCCGCGCTGGAAGCGATGCGGGAAGCTCGCGATCTCGTACCACGTCCCGGCGTAGCGATCGAGGTCGACGTGCCGGACGGTCTGCGGCGGCACGGCCGTTTGATCGCTCGGGCCGCTCGGTCCGGCGCACGCGAACGCCGTCAGCGAGGCGAGCGCGAGCGCGAGCGGGCCGGATCGCAGCGGGCGGCGCATCGCAACCGCTCCGAGCCCGGCTCAGCGCCGGCCCGCGTCGACGTTCACGCCGAGCGCATCGGCGAACATGCGGATCCGCATCGCATTGGCGCCGAGGTCGCTATGTCCGTCGCGTGACTTCGAGCGCACGTCGACGACCGATCCGCCGTCGGCCGGCTGGATCCGGATCACGACGTCATCGACGAAGCGGAACAGCCGCGAGGTCGCACGCGCTTCGAGCCGCCCGCGACCGACGTCCGACAGCACCGCCTCCCAGCCGAGCTGTTCGACGGTGGCGCGCACGAACTCGAAGGCGTCCGCCGGCGGGATCGCAAGCCGGATCGGGGCGAGGTCCGGATAGGCCTCGCGCTGGATCTCGGCGAACTCCTCCGGATACGACATGTCCCGCCCGCGGTTCGCCGTGTATTGGGTCGCGGCCTCGAAGGCCGGCGGGTCGCTCGGATCGGTCGTGATGTCGTTGATCGGCGGTGCGCCGCGGCCGGGCAGGGAACCGGACAGCAGCGCCAGCACGACGAGCCCGCCGGCGCCGACCGCGAAGCCGGCGCGCTCGCGGCCGGCCACGCCGGGCGGCGTCCGCCACAGGCCGATCCCGCCGAGCACCAGCCCGAGGAGTCCGAACAGGCTGCCGAGCAGGAACAGGTTGAAGGCCGTCATCGGCGCGAGGCCGGCGAGATTCGCGAGCAGCGGACCGGCCATGACGAGCAGGACCCCCGCGCCGGCGAGCAACGCGGCGAGGTTGGCGAGAAGCGAGGGGCGTGATTCGGACAAGATCGGGCCTCCGCGATGGGATCCCGCACGATACCACGGGGCGCGAGGGCGGCGGCGGCCGTGATAGCATGCGGCGGTCTGTGGGTGTCGATGACGCCGGTCCGTCGGTCCTCCGGCGCGGCGCCGCGCGGGCCGTTCACCAGACGGAGACGCGGCCCGGCCCGGCGCCGACGAAAAGTTGACGAATCGAACCCGACCCCTTTCTTGACGACCCGTCATTTGACGGGCTCGAGAAGGGCGGGGCGGGGAGGAGGGTGGTGTGAGGCTGGAACGGCGCGGCGCGGTGGCGGTGGTGACGCTGGATCGGCCGGGGGCGCTGAATGCGCTGGACCGGGCGAGCCTCGAGGCGCTGCAGGCGCGGCTCGCGGACGTGCGGGCGGACGGGACGGCGCGCGCGCTGGTGGTGACCGGCGCCGGCCGCGCGTTCGCGGCCGGCGCCGACATCGCCGAGATGCGCGGGCTCTCGCCGCTCCAAGCCGCAGCGTTCAGCCGGCTCGGCCACGACACCCTCGCCGCGCTGGAGGCGCTGCCGATCCCGACGATCGCCGCGATCAACGGCTTCGCGCTCGGCGGCGGCTGCGAGCTGGCGCTCGCGTGCGACTGGATCTACGCGTCGAGCAAGGCTCGCTTCGGGCAGCCGGAAGTGAACCTCGGCCTCTTGCCGGGCTTTGGCGGCACCAGCCGTCTCGTGCGCCGCGTCGGCCCGGCGTGGGCCAAGGAGTTGGTGCTCGGCGGCGAGCCCATCGATGCCGACACCGCTTTGCGGATCGGCCTTGCGAACCGTGTCTTCGAACCGGACGCGCTGCTCGATGCCGCCGTCGCGGCCGGCGAGAAGATCGCCGGCAAGGGACCCGTTGCGGTGTCGCTCGCCAAGCGCGTGCTGCAGGAGGCGCAGGATGCCGACGTGCGCGTAGCGCACGCGCTCGAGCAACAGGCCTTCGGCCTCGTGTTCGCGAGCGAGGACCGACCGGAAGGCATGGACGCCTTCCTCGAACGGCGTCCGCCGGAGTTCAAGGGGCGCTGAGCCGGTCGCCGCGCGGCCCGGTGCCCGCCTCGACGCCCCGACGTCCTGACGCTCCGACGTCGCCGCAGCGCCAGGCCGCGACTCCGCGACGCCACGAGGCCGCGACGCCGGCTGGCCGCTACGCGGCTACGCCGCGAACCCCCGCACGTACGGCAGCGAATCCGCCGTCGCGTCGATCGCGTCGCCGCCGGCCAGCAGCACTGCCGTCGCGTCCCACGCGCCCTCCAGGAGCTGGCGGCGCGCGCCGTCCGGCATCGCGATGGCCTGCGTGCCGAGCTTCGATGTGATCGTGCCGCTCGCGAGGTCGAGCACCAGTCGCTGCTGCGGGTCGAGGTCGACGGAGTCCATCAGCCGCGTGAGCTCAGCGCGCGGAAGCGTCACGCACGGCAGACCCATCGCGACGCAGTTGCCGAAGAAGATCTCCGCGAACGACTCGCCCACAAAAGCCTGAAAGCCGAAACGCCACAGCGCCTGCGGCGCGTGCTCGCGCGACGAGCCGCAGCCGAAGTTGCGGCCGACCAGCAGGATCGACGCGCCGGCGAAGCGCGGATCGTCGAGCGCGTGGTTGCCCTTCGCCTGCAGCCGGTCGTCCTCGAACGCGTGCGCTCCGATGCCGTCGAACGTGACGCAGCGCAGGAAGCGCGCCGGGATGATGCGATCGGTATCGATGTCGTCACCGCGCAGCACGCAGCCGCGTCCCTCGACGCGCTCGACCTTCGCCTCGCTGCTCATCACAGCTCCTCCCGCACATCGACGACGTGCCCGCGGATCGCCGCCGCCGCCACCATCGCCGGCGACATCAGCAGCGTGCGGCCGGTCGGAGAGCCCTGGCGGCCCTTGAAGTTGCGGTTGCTGGTGGACGCGCACAGCTCGCGGCCGCGCAGCTTGTCCGGGTTCATCGCGAGGCACATCGAGCAGCCGGGCTCGCGCCAGTCGAAGCCGGCGGCGCGAAAAACAGCCGGCAGCCCCTCGGCCTCCGCCTGGCGCTGCACCTCCTGCGAGCCGGGCACCACGAAGGTCCGGACCCCCGGCGCCACCGTCCCGAGCTGTGCGACGCGCGCCGCTTCGCGCAGATCCGAGATCCTGCCGTTCGTGCACGAGCCGATGAACGCGACGTCGATCGGCGTGCCGGTGATGGGCTTGCCCGGCTCGAGCGCCATGAACGCCAGCGCTTCCTCGATGCCGGCGCGCTCGTCGGCCGGCACGTCGGCGGGGGAGGGGATCGGCTCGTCGACGCCGACCGACTGCCCCGGCGTGATGCCGAAGGTCACCGTCGGCGCGAGCCGTGCGCCGTCGAGTTCGATGCGGTCGTCGTACACCGCATCCGGATCGCTGGCGATGCCGCGCCACCACTGCACCGCGCGCTCGAACGCCTCGCCCTGCGGCGCGAACTCGCGCCCGCGCAGGTACGCGAAGGTCGCCTCGTCCGGGTTGATGTAGCCGCAGCGCGCGCCGCCCTCGATCGACATGTTGCACACGGTCATGCGCTCTTCGAGTGTCATCGCGTCGATCACCGGGCCCCCGTACTCGTACGCGTAGCCGATGCCGCCCTTCACGCCGAGCCGGCGGATGATCGCGAGGATCACGTCCTTCGCGTAGACGCCCGGCGAGAGCTTTCCCGCGACGTCGATGCGTCGCACGCGCGGGCGCGCCATCGCCAGGCACTGCGTCGCCAGCACGTCGCGCACCTGGCTCGTGCCGATGCCGAACGCCACCGCACCGAACGCACCGTGCGTCGACGTGTGCGAGTCCCCGCACGCGATCGTCATGCCCGGCTGCGTGAGCCCGAGCTCCGGCCCGATCACGTGCACGATGCCCTGCTTGCCGCTGCCCGGCCCGAAGAACGCGATGCCGTGCTCGGCGCAGTTCCGCTCGAGGTGCTGGAGCATCTCTTCGGCCAGCGCATCGCCGAGCGGCCGGGCCTGCGAATCGGTCGGGATGATGTGGTCGACCGTCGCGAACGTGCGGTCCGGCCGGCGTACGCGCAGGCCGGCCTTATGACCCAGCGGGCCAGCGGCTGCGCCGCCTGCGTGATGACCCGGCGGGCCAGCGGCTGCGCCGCCTGCGTCCCGGAGAGCGGCGAACGCCTGCGGGCTCGTCACCTCGTGGATCAGGTGCAGCCCGATGAACAGCTGCGTCTGCCCGCTCGGCAGCTCCCGGACGGTGTGCAGATCCCAGACTTTGTCGAGCAGTGAACGTCCCATGATCCCGGGGGATAGCATCCCGCCCGCGGGGTCGGGAGGCCGACGCGGCGGCGTGCGGGCGGCCTGCCGAACCGCGCGGGCGAGGGCCGGTCCCGCCGGCTACGGTCCCCCGCCATGAAACTCGCCCATACCGCTTACGTCCCCGAGGGAGACGGCCCGTTCCCGACCATCCTGGCGCTGCACGGCTTCGGCGCCAACGCCAACGACCTGCTCGGCCTCGCGCCGTTTCTACACGGCGGCCAAGCGCAGATGATCTGCCCGCAGGGCCCCATCGGCGTCGGCATGCCGGACCGGCCCGGCGTCGTCATCGGCTTCGCGTGGTTTCCGATCGGGCCGGACCAGCCCGGCAGCGCCGCCGACGTCGGCCGCGCGTCCGAACAGCTCGGCGCCTTCATCGACGAAGCGCTCGCGCACTACCCGGTGGATCGCCGCAAGATCATCCTGCTCGGCTTCAGCCAGGGCGGCGTCATGGCCTATGACCTCTTCCTGCGCCAGCCGAGCCGCTTCGCCGGCCTCGCCGCGATCTCGTCGTGGCTGCCGCCGGAGCTCACCGCCGCCGTCCCGCCCAGCGACGAACACAAGAACCTCCCGGTCCTGGTGCTGCACGGAACCGAGGACCCGATGATCCCCGTCGACCGCGCCCGCGAGTCCCGCGACGCGCTGATCCGCTACGGCGTCTCCGTCAGCCACCGCGAGTTCGAGATGGGCCACGAGATCTCCCCCGACGCCCTTCGCGCCCTCGTCGAGTGGATGGAGCAGAAAGTCGTCAGCCCCATCCAGCTCCTCTGAGCGTCAAGAAAGGGGCCGGGTTGGCATGTCAACTTTTCCCATCGGGAAAAGTTGACATGCCAACCCGGCCCCTTTCTTGACGCCGCGCGGAAGCGGCGGGCGCTTCGCTAGACTGCGACCACCGCTGGCCTCGACCGGGGTGTAGCTCAGTGGCTAGAGCCTGAACTTTGGGTGTTCAGCGTCGTGGGTTCGAATCCCACCACCCCGACCATTGCTTGTTCGGAACCTCGCGTGGTTACGGCGCCAATCCCCCGGCGCCAATATCTCGTTGCTGGCTTGTTGCTGATCCGCCTGCCCGAGGTCAGCCCTCTCTGCGGAACGGCACCACGCGATCCTCTCGGCGCTGCCGCTCCTCGAGTTCTTCCCGAGCCTGTCAGCGTGCGTCGGGCGTCCCGTTCCGGCCACGCTCGGCGAGCCGCTGCACGGCGGCGTAGAGCCCCGGGATCAGGACGATTCCGACGAACGTGGCGCCGAGCATGCCGCCGAGGATCGTGACTCCGACAGCTCGGCGCGCGTTGGCGCCGGCGCCCGTTGCGAGCACGAGCGGCAGGACGCCGCCGATGAACGAGAGGGCAGTCATCAGCACGGCGCGGAAACGCTGCCGGGCGCCCTCCAGCGCCGCCTCCAGGATCGACAGTCCCGCTTCTCTGCGGTTCTTGGCGAACTCGACGATCAGGATCGCGTTCTTGCTCGCGAGGGCGATCAGGAGCACGATGCCGACCTGCGCGTAGATGCTGTTCTCGGCGCCGGCGATCCACAGCGCCGCCGTCGCACCGAGCGCCGCGAGCCCGAGCGAGAGCAGGATCGAGACGGGAATCATCCAGCTCTCGTACTGCGCGACGAGGAAGAGGTAGGCGAACAGGAGCGCGAGCAGGAAGAGCTCCGTCGTCTGGCTGCCGGCGCGCTTCTCCTGGAACGAAAGGCCCGACCACTCGACGCCGTAGCCCTCGGGCAGAACGCGCGTTGCGACCTCCTCGAGCGCCGCGATCGCCTCGCCGGAGCTGTGGCCGGACGCGGCCTGGCCGTTGAGCGTCGCCGCGGTGAAGAGGTTGTAACGGGGTAGCGCGATCGGCCCGAAGACCGTGTCGATCTCCGCATACGTGCGCAGTGGCACCATCTCTCCTCGGTCGTTCCGGACGTGGACCGCGAGCACGTCCTCTGGATGCCTGCGGTGGGGCGCGTCGGCTTGGAGATTCACCTGGTGGACGCGCCCGCCGAGCGTGAAGTCGTTGACGTAGCGCGAGCCCATCAACGAGCCGAGCGTCCGGTAGGTTCTGGCGAGCGAGACGCCCAGCAGCTCCGCCTTGTCGCGGTCCACGCGGACGTAGATCTGCGGGACGTCCGCCGAGAACGCCGAATAGGCCGTCGCGATCCGGGGATCCTGGTTCGCCTCGGTGACGAGCGAGCGCACGACCTGGGCGAGGTCCACGGGCGATTGACCGCGTTGGGCCTCTAGGCGCAGGTCGAAGCCGTCGGTAGAGCCGACGCCGGGGATCGGCGACGGGGCGAACGCGGCGAGCGACGCCTCTGGAATCTCGGCGAACGCACGATGCAGCCGCGCCAGGATCCCGGCGAGCTGCCGCTCGGCGTCGCGGCGTTCCGACCAGGGCGCAAGCGTGGCCAGCGCGAGGCCGCCGTTCGGGACGAGCGTGCCCTGCAGGATGCTGAAGCCAGCGATGGAGATCACCTGGTCGACGCCCGGCACTTCGCGCAGCAGCCCCTGCACCCGCGCGAGCACCGCCTCGGTCCGATGGAGCGACGCGGCATCCGGAAGCTGCACGTCGACGAAGATCACGCCCTGGTCCTCGTCGGGGAGGAACGACGTCGGCCGGAGGGCGAGCAGGATTCCGGCCGCTGCGAAGGCGAGAGCGACCGACCCGAGCACCAGGACGACGCGCGGGGCGAGCCACGCGACGGCGACACCGTACGCGTCGCGCAGGACTTCGAGCCCCGACGCGAACCACGCGAGGGGCCCGCGCAGCGGACCGGGAGGGCGCAACACCGTGGCGCTCAGCGCCGGGCTGAGCGTCAGCGCCACGACCGACGAGAGCACCAGCGCCGCCGAGATCGTGACGCCGAACTGGCTGTAGAGGCGCCCGGTGATCCCGGGCTGGAACGCCGTCGGCACGAACACGGCGAGCAGCACCAGGGTGGTCGTGATGATCGGGCCGGTGACCTGCTGCATCGCGCGGTGCGCCGCCTCGCGAGGAGGGCGCGACTCCTCCTCCATCACCCGCTGGACGTTCTCCACCACGAGGATCGCGTCGTCGACGACGAGCCCGATCGCCAGGATCAGCGCGAGCAGCGTGATCGTGTTGGCGGAGAAGCCCATCAGGAGCAACACGCTGAAGCTCCCGATCAGCGACACCGGGATCGCGATCGACGGGATCAGCGTCGCCCGCCAGCTCCCGAGGAAGACGAAGGTGACGGCGACGACGATCGCGAACGCGACGAGTAGCGTCGTGACGATCTCGGCCACGGTCGCGCGGACTTCCTGGGTGGCGTCGTAGACGACCTCGTATGCGAGCCCGGCCGGAAACTCCTCGGAGAGCCGATCGAGCTCGGCGCCGACGGCGTCGGCCGTTTCGATCGCATTGGCGCCCGGCAGCTGGTAGAGCATCAGCATCGTTGCGGGCTGCCCGTCGAGCCGAGAGCGCGCGGCGTAGGTCTGCGCGCCGAGTTCCGCGCTCGCGAAGTCGCCGATGCGAACGATCGCGCCATCGGAGCCGGTTCGTACGATGATCCGCTCGAACTCGGACGGATCTCGCAGCCGGCCCTCGGCGACGAGCGCGTACTGCGCCTGCTGCCCGTCCAGTGCGGGCGGCCCGCCGACCTGGCCGATCGCAGCCTGGATGTTCTGGCGTCGGATCGCCTCCGCGACGTCATCCGCGGTGACATCGAGAGCCGTCATCCGATCCGGATCCAACCAGATGCGCATGCTGTAGTCCGCGATGCCCATCACCTCTGCGTTGCCCACCCCCTTCACGCGCGCGAGGGCGTCGACGATACGGGTGCTCGCGTAGTTGCTGATGGCGAGGTCGTCCAGCGAACCGTCCGGCGAGGAGAAGCCGAGCACGAACAGGAAGTCCGGCGAGCGGGAGCGCACCCGGATGCCCTGCTCCACCACCTCGACGGGCAGCTTCGGAAAGGTGAGCTGCACGCGGTTCTGGACGTCGATCTGCGCGAGATCCGGGTCGGTGCCCACTTCGAAGGTCACCGTCAGCGAGTAGGATCCGGCGTTCGAGCTGCTCGAGGACATGTAGAGCATGTTCTCGGCGCCGTTGATGGCGGTCTCGAGCGGGCCCGCCACGACGTCCGCGATCCCTTCGGCGCTCGCGCCCGGGTAGGATGCCTGCACCGAGACCGTCGGCGGCGTGATGTCCGGATACTGCGTCACCGGCAGGGTCCGGAGCGAGAGCGCGCCGGCAAGCGTCACCAGGACCGCGAGGACGACGGCGAGGCGCGGGCGGCGCAGGAAGACGTCCGAGATCACGGCGGCTCCGCCCAGTTCGGCCGGACCTGGATCCCCGGCCGCAGCCGCTGGATCCCCTGGACCACCACGACCTCGCCGGTCGCGAGACCCTCGGTGACGGCGAAGCCGCCCGTCGTCCGCTCCCCGGTCACGATCGCACGCCGCGAGACCGTCTCGTCGTCGCCGAGCACATAGACGTAGCGGCCCTCGCGGTCCTGCTGGATCGCGGCCTGCGGCACGACCGGAAAGGTCCCCGGGTCACGCTCGGTGAGCAGCATCGTCACGTTCAGACCCGGCGCGAGCACGTCGTCCGGATTCGGGTACACCGCGCGGATCGCCACGGTCCCGGTGGAGGGATCGACTTCGTTGTCGATGAAGTCGAGCGCCCCGGCGTGCGGATACTCGTCGCCGTTGGGCAGGAGCAAGCGAAAGAGGTAGCCCTCGGCGGTGTCGGAGGGCGGGCCGCCGACCATCTCCGCCTGGCGCAGCGAGACGACCGCCGACTCGCGCACCGAGAAGACGACGCGGATCGGGTCGAGCTGCACGATGCGCGCGAGCGGGCCGCTGTCGGGCCCGACCAGATTGCCCCGCGTCACCAGTGGGCGTCCGATGCGCCCGTCGATCGGCGATGAGATCGCGGTGTACCCCACGTCCAGCTCGGCGGATCGAACGGCGGCCCTTGCCGCAGCGACATCGGCCTCGGCCATGGCATCCGCCGCGACCGCCTGATCGAGGGCCGCCTCCGAGAGGGTGCCGCGCTGCTGGAGCTCACGGCTGCGTGCGAGGGCGTCGCGCGTCTCGGTGCGCGTTGCTCCGGCCCGGGCGAGCTGGGCGCGCGCGGAGGCGAGTTGCGCCTCGTACGGATCCCGCTCGATCCGGAACAGCGGCTGCCCGGCCGCGACGCGCTGACCCCCGCTGAACTCCACCGACTCGAGGAAACCCCGCACGCGAGCGCGCACGTCGACGGCCTCGATCGCCTCGACGCGGGCGACGAAGTTCGCGCGAACGCCGGCTTCCTGCTCCGCAATCTCGGCCACGACCACCGCCGGCGGCGGCATCTCCGGCTCGGCCCCGGCCGGGAGGGCGGTCCCTACCGCCAGCGCGGCGAGGAGGCCCGTGAGGACGACCCTCGGCGGAACACCTCGTCGCCCGGTTGCGGCCGACAACGACATCCCCACGTCCTCGCGCTCGAACTCGACGGTGCGGGCGCAGCCGTTGGTCAGCATCCGTTGTCTCTTCCGGCCCGGGATGGACATCGATCCACGGATCGCCCCGGGAATCCTGATTCGTCTTTCTCACGCGCCTACAGGACTAGCCAAGCTGGCCCCAGCGAAACGCAAAAGCACTTGCTCTCGGAGTATTTGGCGCTCTGTCTCCGATGGGAAAGGGAACGAAAAGAGCCTGTACCTGACTCACGGGCTCAGTAGATCATCCGGATTCCCGACGCCATCAATGGCTGCGCGCTGCGCGTGGTCGAGCAGTGTTTCGCGATTCCATTCGGCCACCGCCGCTGCAGCATCTACCGCATGCGCCCAGGTACAGCGGTTGGCGAACAGCATCCCGGCCACATCAAGGGTGCCGCCACGGCTGATGTAGCCGAGGGCGCGAGTCCTGGCGGGGCCGCTATCGATGCGGCGCAGGATGCCGAGCATCGGTTCTGGCCGAGTATGGGTGAGAATCACCCGCGGCAGGCCCGCTGGGAACAGTGCGTCGACGGTGACGTCGTCATCGACGAACTCGGCTTCTATGGCGTCACGTGGAATGCGCAGGCGACCGGGTTCCAGGATCACGGTGACGCAGGCGCGCTTGCCCTGATCGGCCAGGTGCTGCTGCGCTTTCATCGCCTCTTCGAGCTGGTAGGCGCCAAGTGCGATCAGCTGCACCTCGGCCTCGGCAGGATCGCCGATCAGATGGGCGGCGCCGTCACGAACCAGACGGTGCGCCATCTCGGCGTCGAAGAGATTCTCCACGCTGCGCTTGGAGACGATCACGCAGGCAAGCTGGCCGCGCCCGGCGTAGACGTCGTGCAGCGCAGCGACGGTGGTATTGCCGTCCACTGGGAACAGCACGCGTGAGGTGTCCGACATCTCACCCAGCAGGGCTTCGCCGATGGTCGGGTCCTGATGGGATTGTTCGTTCTTCGCGTTTTCCCAAGTGTGTGATGTGACGATCAGCGGCACTGCAAGCCAACCAGGTCGCTGGCCGACCTGGCACTGATGGCGGGCGAAGATGATCTCCTGCCGCATCAGGCCGAGCATCTTCACCGCAAAGGCCTCATAGCTGACGATCAGGTTCAGTCCGCCCTTGTTGCCGAGCGCAGCGGCTGCCACGGCTTCCTCGTTGAGCGCCGTGATGACCGCACCGTAGAGGTGCTCAGGCACGCCGGGTTCGGGCTCGTTGACGCGGTGTTTGAGTAACGCCAGCGTGCCGCCCATCTTGTTGCTCGCCAGCTCATCCGGATTGCCGATGCGGATGCGCAAACCGGGATTGGTGTTGGCGAACTCGACGAACCATCGGTCCAGCGCCGTCATCGCACTCCCTTGGCTACCCGTCGTTTCCCAGCTCGGTTCGGGCAGATGGAGTGCAGACGGATGGCGATGCGCCATCGGATGCGCGCTTTCCAGCGTGCGTTGCTGGGCAGCGTGGTTGGCGAACGCTCCGAGCGCAACGTCGAGTTCGGCCGGCGGAACGAACAACGCCGCCGCGCTTTCGTTGAACAGCTCACGTGTTGCGGCATCACTGTACGGATTGCCACCTAGCGGCAGGTTGTGGGCGGCGTTGGTGTCTGCGCCGGGAAAGCCGAAGCCCTTCTCCGTCTCGGCGATCACGTAGGGCATCGGCGCCGGATAGCGGCGATCCGGGTCTGCGGAAAAAGTACGTAGCAGTTCCTCGCCTTCGATGATCGCCCAAGCGATGGCGGCCGGGTCGCGGCCATCCACGATCACCGGCTTGAAGCCATTGTGGCGCACATCTTCGGCCAGCCATTCCGCACCGCCTTGCTGCATGATCTGGGTGCGCTGTTCGATGCGACGCCCATTGAGGATCATCACCGGTACGGTGAAACCACTGTCCTGGGCACGCCACCAGCGGGGCGCCCAATCCGAGCCCCGCTGTTCCTCGAAAGCGCCGTCACTGAGGAAGGCAACCAGCGATTCGCCGGGTAGGGGCATATGGATGTACTGCAGTTCGGCAAAGCCGAGGTAACCACCTTCAGACACCGCGCCGGCGGTGTTCGGGCCGGCATGGCTTCCCAGCGGCACCGCCGGGAAGCCCTGCGCGTCGATCGCATAGGAATAGAAGTCCGTGCACAGGCGCGAGATCCCTTCTTCGCTGCGGTCGTAGCGGCCCTGCTGCGCGGGCGATACGTCACCGGTCAGCGCATTGACGGCTTCGATGGCGGCCACGCAATGACCCTGCCCCATGATCCAGGAACGCGTGCTGCCGGTGAGCGCGTTGGCGAGCAGGTAGCCAACGAAGGCCTGCACCATGTTCAGAGAGCCGCCAGTGTGTCCTTCGGGTGTCGGCTTGAAGTCCTCGGCTGACAACGGCCCACCGGAGAGGTCGATCCGGTAGGCATAGCTCATGTGCGCGACCACATTCATCGCGGCACAGGTGAGGCGATCGGCGGCAGCGAGCAGCGTGTAGATCGTCGCCTCATCGGCAACGATGCCTTCTGCAACCAGACGCGCAATCAGCGTGTCGACCCGGTCGATGGTCTGGTCGCGATGGACGATGGGGCCGTAGCCCGAAAGCCAGCGTTGGCGGATGGGGGAAGCGATGGTCATGGGAGGATCCCTTCTTTGGTGCCGATGGATCTGCGGCGCGGTTGCAGAGTTCGTGAAGCCGTGGAGCCAGGCGTGCTCGACTGCCTTGTTGGATGGCGTGATTTCGAGTGAAGCCCAGCAAGCCCGATTTCTACGGGAATCTCAGTTGATGTTGATCGATTCCTGCACAGAGCACTCCCTGCACAGAGCGTGCCACGGTCCATTCCTGATTGGCGGGCTCCGCCGCCCTGATTGGCGGGCTCCGCCGCGACCCACACGCAGCAGTTTGCAGCAGAAATGACGGGTGCGTCGATGGCGTTGGCAGCGGTATCGAGCTTAACACCGAGATAGGGCAGGTCACGGCAAACCTGCTCACGTACGAAGGCGTTGTGCTTGTCTACGCCGGCCGTCAACGTGAGCAGATCCAGACTGAGCAGATCCATACCGCCAGGTACTGCGGTCATCGCGCCGATCTCTCGCACGATACGACGTGCGTAGAGCTCCAATGCAAATCAGGCGCGTTCGTCGGCCTCCCGGGATCATCCTCGCGCTTCACGATCACACGCGGTTCAGCCGAAATCCCCGAGATACCGAGCCGACCAGACTAGTTGTAGAGCATGCTGCTCACTTCTTCCAGCGTGAGTGTTTCGATCCCCATCAGATCCAGCAAGGCATCCGGATCGAGCGAACCCGTGCGGGCGCCCATCCTCAGGCCGTCGAGCGCAGAAAAGCCCATCGTTGTGGCGCGCTTTGCAGGTTCTTCATCGCGCACAGGCTGGCCCCGCCGCCGAGGAGCGCGACGATGGTACGACCACGAGCCAGGCCGCCGTGGCGCTCGGGCAGAACGTGGCTCATGGAATCGCAGGAAAGCCCGTGAAAACGGTAGCGGCGGAGCCCGCGTTGCCGCGCTGAAAGCTTCTGCGATCGGCTGCTGTGCCCGCGCAGACTCGTCGCCATCGTCCGACGCTGCAGGGCGCCCAAGCATGCGCAGATCCGTGACCACCATGCGTGGCGCAAGCATGTTTCGCCCTCGCCGTGCGGGACCAGGGGCGACAGTGCCGGGTACGGCACGTCTGGTTCATTTCCGGCCTCTCCATGAGCCACCCGCTACGCTGAACCCGTTGCCGCAAACGACGACGAGGAAATCATGGGACTTCTGGTGGATGGGCAATGGCAGGACAAGTGGTACGACACCAAGGACACCGGTGGGCGCTTCGAACGTTCCAGGAGCCAATTCCGGAGTTGGATCACGGCCGATGGTAGGGCGGGGCCGACCGGCGAGGACGGGTTCGAGGCGGAAAGCGGCCGTTATCACCTGTATGTGTCGTACGCCTGTCCGTGGGCGCACCGGACGCTGGTGATGCGCGCATGGAAAGGGCTGGAGCAACATGTTGGCGTATCCGTGGTGCACCCGCTGATGCTCGAGAATGGCTGGGAACTGCGCACGGATTTCGACGGCGCCACCGGTGATCCGCTGTACGGATTCGACAAGCTCTACCAGCTGTACCTGAAAGCCGACCGGCACTACAGCGGACGCGTGACGGTGCCAACGCTATGGGACAAGCAGCGCAAGACCATCGTCAACAACGAATCCGCCGAAATCATCCGCATGTTGAACACGGCGTTCGACGACGTCGGCGCGCGCCCCGGCGATTACTGCCCAGAGGATCTGCTCGCAGGGATCGACAGCATCAACGAAACGATTTACGAGCGGGTCAATAACGGCGTTTACCGCTCGGGCTTTTGCACCAGCCAGGCCGCCTATGACGAGGCTGCGACGGCGTTGTTCGAGACGCTCGAGGATCTGGAACGTCGTCTCGGCGAGAGCCGGTACTTGCTGGGCAACACCTTGACCGAAGCAGATCTCCGACTCTGGACGACGCTGGTGCGCTTCGACGCGGTGTACGT
>CAADGG010000004.1 GCA_900696485.1 uncultured Pseudomonadota bacterium | reverse complement strand
GAGAACTCGAGCCCGGCGCGCACGCTCCAGGCCACCGTCCAGTCGTGCTCCTCGGGTGACTTCAGGTCGATCGCTCCCACCCAACGGCCGCCGCCGATCCGCCCGACCGAAACCGTCCGCCGCGCATGACGGTACTCGGCGCCGGCGTGGAGGATGCCCGAGGCCAGGGTCGCGGGCTCGGGACCGATGAGGTAGTCGCCCCCGCCGTAGAGACGCCACGGTCCGAGGTCACGGGCGACCAGGGCCTCGACCGCCTCGAAGCTCAGGTTGACCCGCTCCGGGTTTTCGTGCAGCAGGAACTCGTCGCCGAGGTGAGAGCTCTGGTGGTAGAGGTTGAGGCGCCCGGACCAGGCGCCACGGCGCCAGGTCAACGGAAAGCCGATGACGTAGTCCGCGTTGAGGAGGTCCATGGAGTCGGTCTCGAGGTCGAACTGGGCGAAGACGCCCCCGGAGAGACCGACTTGCCAGCCGTCCCCGGGCCGTTCGCCCTGGCGACGCACGATCCCCCAGCGCTCGCCGAAGCCCACCGCGCCGACCGTGGTGTCGCGGTCGGTCGACCGCGTCTGAAGTACCGTCGCGAAGGTGCGTGGCTCCTTCGGGTCTCCCAGCAAGGGATGGAAGAGGTCCCCCTGCGGAAGCCCGATGTAGCGCGTGGGCGACGTCTCGCCGGAGGGGCCCGGCTCTCGAGCGCCTGCCTTGCCACCCCAAGCCACGAGGAGAACGATCATCAACGGGAGGTGATGCGCAACACTTTCGGTTCGTGGCCTGAAGCTCGTCATTTCGAGGATTCCTTCGAAAGTCTCGCGAGGGCCGCGGCGAAGACTTCGGCCGCCGCGGTCGCGACGGTATTGGTTGCCTGGAGCCGCATGTTGGTCCAGGAGAGAGTGATCGGCCGAAGGCCGTGGCCGTCGGCGGGCTCGCCCTCGTGGGCGCGGTCGGCGCGATGGGTGATCAGGTTGCGCCGAGCGACCAGCTCCCCCACCAGCGCGCGGAGGCCGGCCGCGGGCGTTCCCGAAACCTGCTCGACTCGCCCCCAGAAGTCCTTCACGCCGAGCATTCGCGCCACCCGCTCGATCGAGGAGACGTCGTAGAGAACCTGCCGATCGAAGCGCGCGAGCAGGATCTCGCGCAGGCGGCTGTCCGGATCGGCAGCGGCGTCCAGGCTCACGTACTCCTCGAGCGTCAGCGTCAGGTTGCGGAGCTCGTCGCCGGCTCCCCGTCGACGCGCCCGGACCACGGTGAGGGCTGCGCCACGCACGACCTCCCACAAGAAGGTCTCGAGGGCCGTACAGGTCACCACCACCGCCTGCCGGAGGAGGAAGTCGAGACCGCCCTCGACCCGCAGGGAACCGGGTATCCGCGCCGTCGAGCGGAAGAGAATGAGGACCTGCTCGTTCGCCGCGAGCTGGGCGCCGCCCGTGCCTCCGGCGGCCCAGGCGCCGGGGAGCGCCCGGAGCAGAGCCTCGGACGGGGCCGACCAGGCGAGGCCGCCGGCCAGCTGAAACTGCTGCAGCAGCCGCTCGGCGATGGCGAAGTTCTGCTGGAACACGGTCAATGAGTGCACGGATCAACCTCCGCGGTCCGAAGTCCTCGGGCGCGGCCGAGCCATTACAGGTCGCCCTGGACCCGTAGCACGAGGGCCGTCGCGAGGCGATAGCCGAGCTCCGCCGCGACCTGCGTCGCCTCCGCCTGAGTCAGCGTGCTCTCGGCATCCAGGAGGTCGTTGATGGTGCCCGCTCCCGCTTCGTAGCGGGCGCGAGTGAAGGCCACGCTCTGCTCGGCCTCGGCCTTGAGCTCGGCACTCCGGCGTACGGCTTCCGCCGCGCTCGCGAGCTCGCTAGAGGCTGCCCAGACCTCCTGGCCGACCCGGTTGGCCAGGGCGTCGGCCTCGGCTTCGAGAATCTTGGCCTCGAGCGTGGCGCGCTCGACGCGGTGGGTCTTCGCGAAGCCGCTGAAGAGGGGAAGCTGCAAGGCGACGCCGATCGACCAGTCCTCGTCCTCCGGCAGAGCCACTTCGTCGCGAACCCCGAGCGAGGCCTCGGCGCGAATCCGCGGTCCGTAGGATCCGGCGATCGCTTCCTTCTGGTGCTTCGCGGCGGTGATGCGCTCCCGCGCCGCGGCGAGCTCGGGGCGTTGCTGGAGCGCTCTCGCGAGGGATTCCTCGGGGTCGTGGGCGCCGGGATGCGGGATCGACGTTGTCGGGGGCTCCACGACCACGGGGAGGGCGGCGGGCAGGCCCATCGCGGTGTTGAAGTCGCCGTACGCGGTCTTCACCTCTCCCTCCGCCCGCACCATCGCCAACTCCGAGTCGGCGAGCTCGACGCGCGCGCGCAGCACGTCGGCCTGGGGAACCGCTCCTGCATCCTTGAGCGTTCGAGCCAGCTGAAGGTGATCGCGGGCGCGGTCGACGCGGGCGGCCGCCGCCGACCGCGCGGCCTCGGCGGACACCACGCGGTAGTACGCCTCGTGCACCCCGAAGACGACGTCCTGCCGCACGCGCTGCGCGTCCCCGCGCGATGCCGCGAGGCCGGCTTCCGCCGCCCGCGTCTCGGCGCGCCGGACGCCGCCGTCGTAGAGCGAGTAGCCGAGCTTGAGGCCCGCGCTCCAGTCGTCGGTCGCACCGAGCGTCGTGTCGGTGGCCGGCACTCCGGCGGGCAGGAAGACGTGCGTGTCGAAGCGTCGGTAGCGCGAGTCGATGCCGACCTCCGGGTAGTAGGCGGCGCGTGCGATCCCCACCGTCTCGCCGGCAGCGGCCACGCCTTCGGCCGCGGCGCGCAGAAGCGGGTTCTCGGCCAGGGCGATGCGCACGGCGGCGGCGAGGTCGAGCGGCTTCCCGGCCGTGGCGGCCGGCTCGCCTCCGACGGTCGGGTCGGCGGCGGACGGCCCCGCCGCCCCAACGGGAACGGGTGACTGCGGCGATCCGGCGACAGGCGGCGAGGCGGGCCCGCTCGCGGCGGCGGGGAGGGTGACGAGAACGAGGGCCGCGAACAGTCCGCGGCGGAGCAGGCAGTTGCGCTGTGACGGATCGAACATCGACTTCTCCTCAGGCAAGGGTCTTGTGAAACTTCCGCGAGGCGACAACCAGGCTGGCCGCGCCCAGCACGGCGAGAGCGGCCATCTGCTCCCACAGAACGCCCGGTCCGACGCCCTTGAGGAAGATGCCGCGGATGATCACCAGGAAGTAGCGCAGCGGATTGACGTAGGTGAGCCACTGCACCGCGGTCGGCATGTTCGCGATCGGGAACATGAAGCCGGAGAGCAGGACGGCCGGGAAGTAGTAGAAGAAGGCGCTCATCATGGCCTGCTGCTGCGTGCGGCTGACGGTGGAGATCAGCAGGCCGACGCCGATCGTGCTCATCAGGAAGAGCGTGGTCGCTCCGAAGAGCAGCCCGAGCGAGCCGCGGATCGGGACGTCGAACCAGAACACCGAAATCCCCGTGATCAGCACCACGTCGAGATAGGCGATGAGGGCGAAGGGAACGGTCTTGCCGAGGATGAACTCGGCCTGGGTGATCGGCGTCACCATGATCTGTTCGATGGTGCCGATCTCCTTCTCACGCACCACAGCCATCGAGGAGAGCATCAGCGTGATCAGAGTGACGATCAGCGCGATGACGCCGGGGACGTAGAAGTTGCGGCTGTCGAGGTTGGCGTTGAACCAGGCGCGGGCCGCGATCGTCGCGCCGGCGGGCACCGTCGCCCGCCCGGCGCTGCGCGCCAGTTGCTCGACGAGCACGTCGTCGTTGTAGCGGGCGGCGATCGTTCCCGCGTAGTTGAGGACGATGCCGGCGGTGTTCGAGTCCGTGCCGTCCAGGATGATCTGGAGAGTGCCCGTCCTGCCGGAGCGCAGCGCGGCACCGAAGCCGTGGTTGAACCGGAGGACGACGCGGGCGGAGCCGTCGTCGACGGCGCGCTGCGCCTCGGCGTCGCTCGTGACCCGCGCGACATCGCGGAAGTAGCCGGAGCCGACGAAGCGTGCGATCAGCTCGCGGCTCTCGGCGCTCTGGTCGAGGTCGTAGATGGCGGTGCGCACGTCGCGCACGTCGGTGGTGACGGCGTAGCCGAAGACCAGCGCCTGCACGATCGGCATGAGGACGATGACGCCCTTCATGCGCGGGTCGCGCAGGATCTGGATGAACTCCTTGACCAGCATGTGCCAGAGGCGTTCGAGCATGGTGTCTACTCCAGGTTCTTGCGGAACTTGATCGTCGCGATCGTCAACATGACGACGCTGAAGGCCGCCAGGAGCAGCGCCTGCGGGGCGAGGACTTCGAGCCCCACTCCCTTGAGGTAGATGCCCTTGAGCAGCGCCACGAAGTAGCGCGCCGGCACCAG
>CAADGG010000003.1 GCA_900696485.1 uncultured Pseudomonadota bacterium | reverse complement strand
GACCAGGATCGTGACGACGAAGATGTCGACCATGGACCAGCGACCGATGGCTTCGGTGATGCGATAGAGGCGTGTTCGTTCCGCAGGCCGCCAGCTCGAGCCGCGCCGGACCGAAAGCAGCAGGAACGAGAGGATCAGGAGCTTCAGCACCGGGACGAACACGCTGGCGGTGAATACCACGATCGCCAACGGCCACATGCCGTGCAAGAGCAGGTATGCGACTCCACTCATGATCGTGTCGGACTGTGCCTTGCCGAGTGAGGTCACCGTCATGATGGGAAGGACGTTGGCCGGCACGTAGCAGAGTGCGGCCGCGAGGACGAGCGCCGTGGTCCGTTCGAGACTGCGCGGCTTGCGGGCGTGGAGGGGGGCGCCGCAGCGCGGGCAACGGGCGCCGTGGCCGGACGTGCCGGGCAGCCGGCACAGCAGGTGGCAGTCGTGGCACGTCGCGCAGGAGGCGGCCAGCGCCGTCGTCGCGGAACTCGTCATCGAGCGCCCTCGAGTCGCTCCCAGACGGCCTCCGGATCGAGCGAGGCCATGGCCCCGGCGAGCACGACGATCAGCAACGAAAACGCCCAGATCGCCAGCCCCGGCACCACGTCGGCCATGCCGACGAGTTTGGTGACCGCCACCAGGATGCCGACCAGGAAGACCTCCATCATGCTCCACGGCTGGACGTGGCGGAGCAGGCGGAAGGCGCGCGCCATCTGCCACGGCACCCGGCCCAAATGGATCGGAAAGAGCACGTAGAGCAGCAGCGAGATCTGGAGCAGCGGAGCCAGCACGCTCGTCGTCAGCACCAGCGCGGCCACCTCGGGGAGGCCCTGCTCGTAGAGATCGAGGACTCCGGTGAGGAGCGTGGTCTGCGTGACCTGCCCCTGCATCTCGAAGGCGAGGAACGGGAAGGCCTGCGCGACGGCGAACAGGACCGCCGCCGCGAACGAAAGGGCGAGCGTGCGCTCGATGCCGTTCCGTCGCCGCTGGCGGAGTACCCCACCGCAGCGACGACAGCGAACCGTGTCTCCCTCGGACACCGGGGGAAGCCGGAGCAGGAGGTCGCAGTCATGGCAGGCGATCATGGGCCTCGGGGGCAGATCCCCTCGCCTCGGATTCGTCCCGGCGGGGATCTCCGGCATGAATCTTGCCCCCTCACGCGTCCGCCGCGGAGTCTGGCCGCGCCAGGACTGTTGCGTCTGTCACTTTACGCCACCACTTCGGCGATGTCGTGCCACCGACCGTGAGGTACCGTCGCTTGGACCGCCGGGCCGGGCCGGGACCGGGTCGTGCTCACGGCACCGCCGCGCGTGCCGTCTCGCCGGCTCCGATCGGCTCGGGGGCAGAAGAGGGCTTCTCCATGAACGCGATCCCCCTGGTGCGGGCGAGTAGCGTGAGACCTCTGTTCCAGTTCGTGGAAGCCGGCGGGACGACGTTGCGCCCGTTCCGGGATCGCTTGCAGCCGGCGTTTCGCGCACGAGACTCGCTACTGCCGCTCGCCTATGTCGGTTCCGTGTTCGACGAGATCGCGCGCGCGAACGGAAGCGACGATCTCGGCTTCCGCATCGGCCGCGAGACGCCGATCGAGACCTTCAGCGGCTGGGGCGGCCTGATCGCAAGATCGCGCACGGTCGGGGCCTTTCTCGAGGCCGCCCTGGCCAGCTACCGATCCTTCAACACCGGCTACCGCCTGTGGACGGTCGTCCGCGGCGACGAGTTCTGGCTCCATCTCCGCTTCCACCGCGCGTTGCAGCGTGGACGCGCGCAGGTGAGCGATCTCTCGCTGATGATGTGGCTGGCAGCGTTTCGGGCGATGTTGGGGCCGACGTGGCGGCCTCGCGAGATCCACCTGGAGGGGGACCCGCCGCGCCACGCGCGGGCGATCGAGAGGCTCGTCACGCAGCGGGTCTGCTACCGGCAGCCGATGCTGGCGCTGGGTTTCCCACGCGACGTGCTGGCCCTTCCGACGAGGGGGCTGTCGGTCGCGCCGGCTCCGCCTCTCGCGGCGGGGGATCCCGCGCTCGACTTCGCCGGATCGGTCCGGCAGACGGTCGCGTCACTCCTGCAGCTCGGCACCCCCGAGTTGTCGCAGGCGGCGGAAGCGGCGGGGATGAGCGAGCGCTCCTTCCAGCGCCATCTCGCCCAGGTCGACCTCAGCTTCAGCCGGCTCGTCGAAGATGCGCGCTTCGATGCGGCGCGTTCGCTGTTGGCCGACCACGCACTCCGGGTGATCGACGTCTCGATGGAACTCGGCTACCGCGATTCGGCGAACTTCACGAGGGCCTTCCGGCGTTGGACCGGCGTGTCGCCGCAGCTCTTTCGACGGGCGGTGTCGGCGGAGACCGGAATCGCCCCGGCGCCGCCGTCCCCGTTCGGCGCCCGGCGCGGCGACTGAGGCCGGAGGCGCCGGCGTCCGATCCCGGCGGGCGGGCGGCCCCGATCCGGGAGCGCCGAGCCGCCCGTCCCGGATGGCGCGGATGGATCCGCTGGACGCCCCCGAAACGCTCGTTTAGCCTCGGAAACCTTTGTCCACCCGCCGCCGGGAAGCCGCGCAATCCACCCCCATCCACGCGATGACGCGGCCGCAGGAGAGCCCACCGATCATGGCCGACCACATCACCCACGACGCCATCTACGACGCCGTCGATCGCGATGACTTCGACTCGATGGTCGAGATCGACCGCTACGCGCGCCGGACCGGCGCGTTCGACGAGATCATCTCGGCGACCGAGGACCACTTCTGGGATCCGCTCGATCCGGACTACGT
>CAADGG010000002.1 GCA_900696485.1 uncultured Pseudomonadota bacterium | reverse complement strand
CAATTGGGAAGATGTTTTCCCAATCGCGCCCGCAGCCCGTGCTCCGGACTCTGGGGATCGGGAGGGGAAGGGCAGCGGACCGCCGGCGGCAGAACGCTAGAGCGGCGCCAGCTCCACATCGAGAATGAGCCGGTCGGCCTCGCGCTCGAGCGCGGCCCGCAGCGCGGTCGGGTCGAGTTGCTCCGGGATCTCCACGGTCGCCGTCATCTCGTAGTGCGGCTGCCCGCCCCAGCCGGGCCGGCTGCGGGTGGTCATGTCGGCGATGTTGACGCCGTGCTCGGCGAGCACGCGGCCGATGCTCGCCACGATGCCGGCGCGGTCCTGCCCGGAGGCCGTGACGCGGGCGGCGATGTAGCCCGGTGCCGGCACGGGACTGCGCGGCTCGCCTTCGAGCGCGCGCAGCAGGATCGTGAGCCCGTGGTCCCGCTCGAGGCGCTTGGCGCCCTGCGCGAGCCGGTCCGCGCAGCCGGCGCCGCTCGACGAAGCCAGCAGGATCACCGCAAAGTCTGTCCCGAGGATCGTCATCCGCGAGTCCTCGAGATTCGCATCGCAGTCGTAGACGAGCTGCGCCAGTTCGGCGACGAGGCCCGGGCGGTCCTGTCCGATCGCGGAGAGCACGAACCAGCGTTTCATGCTGGCGAATCTAGCACGCGGATGTCGACCGATGCCGGCGCGATCGACCACCGGATCCGCCAGCACGCGGCGCCGTCGCGGAGCTGCAGCGAGGCCGTCCCGTCGTCCCACACCAGCTCCGGTTGCGCCGGCGTCGTTGCGCCGAAGCGCAGCCAGAAGCCGCCGAGCCACGGCAGCTCGGCGTGCTGCTCGACGCAGAGGACCGGCGCCTCCCGGGTCTGTCCGAAGCGCTCGTGGAACGGCCCGGTCCCGCGCTCGATGGCGCCGACCAGCGGATCGGCGCGCCAGCCGTCGACCGGCGCGTCCGGGTGCACGTGCAGCCGGCTCGTCACCAGATGCGCCCCGTCGCCGAGCACCGCATCGAGTACGAGCACCGCCGTCTCGTGGACCGCCAGCAGCCGATGATGGACCGGCGCACCGGGCAGCCAGCGCCAGCCGTCGTGCGATGCATGGATCCACGTGAAGCCGGCTGCTTCGCCGCGCGCGTGGCAGCGCGCGCGCCCGCGCCGGCCGGAGCGGAAGCTCGACCACGCCTCGAGCAGCTCCTCGCCGTCGAACTGCAGCGTGTTGTGCGCGGCCGTCGAGCGCAGCCAGTCGCGGGCCGGCCCGGGCGCGTAGAGGCCCGTTCCGGTGTCCGTCACCACCCGCTGCGGCCCGTACGAGAGATCGAACGACAGCAGGTCCGCATGCGCATGCCCGAGCTGGTGGTCCGGTCCGTGGGGCCCCGCGCGGACCACCACCCGCACCGGCCCGCGCGCGAGCCGCAGAAGGCCGCTCCACCGCTCCGGCTCGCGGGGCGGCGTGAGGGGCCCCGCCGCGGCGCGCGCCTGCTCGAGCAGCCGCTGCGGCTCCACCTCGCCGCGCCACGCATCTCCGAGCAGGGGGATGTCGCCGTCGCCGAGCAGCACGGACTCGAGGAAGCCGCCGGCGCGCCGGACGGCGTCCGTCAGCCAGGCCGGCGCCCGCTCGCCCAGCACGAGCTGTACGTCGATCAGGTCCGCGAGGCACACCGCGTGGTACATCGCGGAGCCTTCGTAGTGCGCGCCGTCCGGCAGGATCTGCTCACGGACCTCGCGCTCGAAAAGCGCGAGCCCGTCGGGGGCGCAGCCGCTGAGCTCGTGCGCGATGGCGAGCGCGGCGCAGTCGCGGAACAGGTGGTTCGCCTGGAGATCGAGGGCCAGGTGGTCGCGCAGGAAGAGGGCGTGCCGGACGATCTCCCGGCCGAGCCAGTCGGCGTCGGGATCGCCGGCGCGCAGGCCGAGCAGCGACCCGGCGGCGGCCCAGTGCATGAGCCGCGTTGCCACGACGCGTTCGTTCCACGCGACCTCGGCAGACCCGGGCCGGCCGATCGGCGCCGCGGCGACGAACTCTCGGGCGAGCTCGAAGAACGCCTGCGCGTAGGCCGGATCGCCGGATGCCCGCGTCGTGCTCGCCAACGCGAGGGCATACGGAAACTCGTGGAGGTGCGTCTTCCACAGCAGTCGGTCGCGCAGATCCGGACGTTCCCACGGCACCGGGCGGCCGAGCGTCAGGGCTTCACCGAGCAGTGTGAAGCGGCCCGCCCGCGCGTCGTCGGCGATGCGGCGCGCATCGGCGTCGTCACCGCGGGCGATGCGGGCGGCCGCCAGCGCCGCGAGGCCGGGATGGCTCCAGTCGACGCGCCCGCCGGCCGCTCGTTCGCGATAGCCTCGATCGACCCGCTCCGGGTGTCTCGCCGCCCAGCGCCGCTCGGCCACGCGCTGCACGCGAAACCACAGTTGGACGGGCCGCAACGGCCGGATCGTGCGCCACCAGCGGCCGACATCAGCAGGTTTCATCCGGTCGCCCCTCGAATGACCGCGCACTATAGTCACGACGCCCTCGCGCACCAACGAAAACTCCCGGATCGCCTCACCATGCAGCGCCGACCCCGCATCCACCGGCTCCGAGGCGTCATCCAGAACTATCCGTGGGGTTCCCGGCACGTGCTCGCCGAGTTGCTCGGCCGGCCGGCGCCGTCGGCGCAGCCGGAGGCCGAACTCTGGCTCGGCGCCCATCCGAACGGACCGTCGCTCGTCGAGGTGGACGAGCGCTGGTCCCGCTTCGATGAACGGATTCGCGAGGACCCGGCGTACTGGCTCGGTCCGGAAACGCTCGCCGCCCACGGGCCCCGGCTGCCGTTCCTGATGAAGGTGCTGGCTGTCGAGCAGCCGCTGTCCCTGCAGACGCACCCCGATGCGCAGCGCGCCGCGCACATCTTCGAGCAGGACCGGCATCTCCCGCTGGCCCAGCGCCGCTACACGGATCCGTACGCCAAGCCGGAGCTGGTGTGCGCGCTGACGCGCTTCGAGGCGCTGTGCGGCGTGCGTCCGGCCGGCGAGATCCGCGCGTGGCTCGACGCCGCCGGCCTCGCGGACGGCATGCGCCCGGTCCCGACGGACAGCGCTCCCGCCGACGTCCGGGAGTTCCTGGCCCGCTGGCTGCGCCAATCCGGTCCCGACCGGACGCGCCGGATCGCGCGCCTCGTCGACGCCGCCACGCGGCGGGCCGCCGACGACCCGATCAGCCGCCGGATCCTCGCACTCGCAGCCCACTGGCCGGGCGACCCGGGCCTGATCGCCCCGGTGCTGCTGCACGACATCACGCTCGAACCCGGCGAAGCGCTCTTCCTGCCCGCCGGCATCCTCCACTGCTACCTGTCCGGCACTGCCATCGAACTCATGGCCGCGTCCGACAACGTGGTTCGTGCGGGGCTTACGGACAAGCCGGTGCATGTCGACGAAGTCCTGGAAGTCGCGTCCGTCGCT
>CAADGG010000001.1 GCA_900696485.1 uncultured Pseudomonadota bacterium | reverse complement strand
GCCGCCTGACGCTGCGTGATCGCCGCCGTCAGCGTCGTCTTCCCGTGGTCCACGTGACCGATCGTCCCCACGTTCACGTGCGGCTTCGTACGCTCGAACTTCGCCTTCGCCATGAATTCTCGCTCCTTTGAACTGGGGCGGCGCCGGACGCCGCGTTATCGGTTGACGATCTTCGCAGCCACCGCAGCCGGCACCGGCGCGTAGTGCGAGAACTGCATTGTGTAGGTCGCACGACCCTGGGTCATCGAGCGCAGACCGTTCACGTACCCGAACATGGCCGCCAGCGGCACTTCCGCACGAATGATCTGGGCCGTCCCCAGCATTTCGAGCGCCGTCAACTGGCCGCGCCGGCCGTTCAGATCGCCCTGCAGCGGACCGACGAAATCACTCGGCGTGACGACTTCGACGCGCATGACCGGCTCCAGCAGCGCGGGGCCGGCGCGGCGCATCCCTTCCTTCACTGCGAGCGAGCCCGCGATCTTGAACGAGCGCTCCGAGGAATCCACATCGTGCGCCTGGCCGTCGAGCAGACGAACCCGGACGTCCACGACCGGATAGCCGCCGAGTTCCCCACTCTGCAGCGCTTCTTCGCAGCCCTGACGAACGGCGGGGACGAACTCGCGCGGGATCGGCGCTCCTTTGGTGGCGTCCTCGAACACGAATCCCTTGCCGGGTTCGTTCGGCGCCAGCTCGATCGTGACGACGCCGAAATCCCCGGAGCCCCCGGTCTGTTTGATGTAGCGACCCTCGGCCCGCACGATCTGCGTCAGCGTCTCCTTGTAGGCGACCTGCGGCGGACCCACGTTGGCGTCGACCTTGAACTCGCGCAGCAGTCGATCACAGATGATCTCGAGATGGAGCTCCCCCATCCCGGCAATCAGCGTCTGCCCGGTCTCCGGATCGCTGGTGACCCGGAAGGACGGGTCCTCCTGGGCGAGTCGTTCGAGCGACTCCCCGAGCCGGTCGAGATCGGCCTGTGTCTTCGGCTCGATCGCGATCGAGATGACCGGCTCCGGGAACTCGATCGGTTCGAGGGCGATCGGGTGCTTGGGGTCGCAGAGCGTATCGCCGGTCGAGACGGATTTGAACCCCACGACCGCGAGGATGTCGCCGGCGAAGGCCTCGGGGATCTCATGGCGCTTGTTCGCATGCATCTGGAGCAAGCGGCCGATGCGTTCCTTGCGATCACGGCGCACGTTCAGCACCGGCTGGCCGCTCGTGATCGAGCCCGAGTAGACACGCACGTACGCAAGATGGCCGACGTGCTTGTCCGACATCAGCTTGAAGACCAGCGCCGCGAACGGTGCGCCGTCATCGGCCTTCCGGGTCCGCGGTTCACCCGTGCGCGGATCGGTCCCGACGATCGGAGGCACGTCGAGCGGCGACGGCAGGAAGGAGATGACGGCGTCGAGGAGCGGCTGGATCCCCTTGTTCTTGAACGCCGCGCCACACAGCACGGGTACGACGTCGAGCCGGAGCGTCGCTTCCCGCAGCGCCTTGCGGATCTGATCGGAGGAGATCGGGGTTCCTTCGAGATAGGCCGTCGTCAAGGTCTCGTCGCCGTCCGCGGCCGCTTCGATCAAGCGCTCACGCGCCGCTTCGATGAGCGGCTGCATCTCCGCGGGCACCGGCCCGACCTCGAATCCCGCGCTGAGCGTCTCCCCGTCCCAGCGGATCGCCTGCTCATCGATCAGGTCGACGATCCCGACGAACGCGTCCTCCGTACCGATCGGAAGCTGAACGGGCACCGGATTCGCCGCGAGCCGGTCTCGCATCATGTCGATGCAGCGGCCGAAGTCCGCTCCGGTCCGGTCCATCTTGTTGATGAACGCGATGCGCGGCACCCGGTGCTTGTCCGCCTGACGCCACACGGTCTCGGACTGCGGCTCCACGCCGGCAACCGCGTCGAAGACGGCGACCGCACCATCGAGCACACGCAGCGAGCGCTCGACCTCGATCGTGAAATCCACGTGACCCGGGGTGTCGATGATGTTGATCCTGTGGTCCTGCCAGGCGCAGGTGGTGGCAGCGGACGTGATCGTGATGCCACGCTCCTGCTCCTGTTCCATCCAGTCCATCGTGGCCGCGCCGTCGTGCACTTCGCCGATCTTGTAGTTGACGCCGGTGTAGAACAGGATCCGCTCGGTGGTCGTCGTCTTGCCGGCATCGATGTGCGCCATGATGCCGATATTCCGGGTTCTTTCGAGCGGTGTCACGCGCGGCATGGCCTGAACTCCGAACAACGCAGCGGACGCTGCCGCTACCACCGATAGTGAGCGAATGCCTTGTTGGCATCCGCCATGCGGTGGGTGTCCTCGCGCTTCTTCACCGCTTCGCCGCGCTCGTTCGCTGCGTCGATCAGTTCATCCGCGAGCTTCTCTTCCATACTGCGGCCGCCGCGCGAGCGCGCGTACTGCACGAGCCAGCGCATCGCGAGCGAGGTCGCACGCTCGGGCCGGACTTCGATGGGAACCTGGTACGTGGCGCCACCGACGCGGCGGGACTTCACCTCGACGCGGGGGCGGACGTTGTCGAGTGCCCGGCGAAACATCGCCAGCGGGTCGTTTCGCGTCTTGCTCTCGATCACACCGAAGGCGCCATATACGATGCGCTCGGCCGTGCTCTTCTTGCCGTCGCGCATGATGACATTCGTGAAGTACCCGACCTGACGATCGTTGTACTTCGGATCCGCCTGGTGTCGGCGCGGTTGCACCTCTCGTCGCCGCGGCATCGCCTGTCACTCCATTGACTCGTCCGGCTCGTGCCGGCCGTGAGAAGAAATCCGGGAGCAGCGGTGGAGAAACCGACCCCCCACCGATCGCCCGTGTTACGCGACTACTTGGGTCGCTTGGCCCCATATTTGGAACGGCTCTGCTTGCGATTCCCCACGCCCTGCGTGTCGAGGGTTCCCCGCACGACGTGATACCGGACACCCGGCAGGTCCTTCACGCGGCCGCCACGCACGAGCACGACCGAGTGCTCCTGCAGATTGTGGCCCTCGCCGCCGATGTAGGCCCAAACCTCGTTGCCATTCGTCAATCGCACGCGTGCGACCTTCCGCAGCGCCGAGTTGGGCTTCTTGGGCGTCTGCGTACACACGCGGGTGCAGACCCCGCGCCGCATCGGCGAGCGGTCGAGGTCCGGCGACTTGCTCTTCTTCGGAGCGAGCGCCCTTCCCTTTCGCACGAGCTGCTGGATCGTCGGCATGAACTCTCCGTAGATCACGGGACCCGCGCGATGCGCGCGAGCTCCCTCCTCGAACCCTCGAACCCGGAACCTCGATCTCGTCTTGCAGGCGACGTCTCGCAGCCGAAACCAGGCGGCTCCCGTCCCGACGCGATCCGGACCGGAACTGGCCAGGCTGTCGACCTCCGTCTGCCGGACCCGGCGGCCGCGCAGAGCCCCTTGCCGGGAACTCTCTCGGAGGCTGTGAGTGAACCTCCCGAGCTCGGCCGGCGAGCGGCACAGGAGCCGGGAAGACTCCTCGAAACCAGAAACGAAACCAAAGCCGAAACCAGAGACGAAACCAGAAACGACGCCCCCCTCTGCCCTCTCCGAGTGACGAAGAGGCCGGAGACGCTCGAGCGGCTCGGGGTGTCTCTTCGTGGGGACTCGGGTGGGCCGCGGGAAGCGACGACACTGCCGAAAACCGCTGCACGATAGCGGCGGTAGGGGGGGTGTCAACCGGCCGGCGAGAACCCGCTCCAGAGTCCGGCCGACCCCTTCCGCAGAACGGGCCGCGCGTGCCCGATGGAAACCGGCGCGAACTCAGACAGTGGCGCCCTCCGGAGGGACACTCACCGCCGTGTCCTCCCCTTCCGGCGCGCCACGCTCCGACTCGGCACGCGGCGGCAGCGCGAGATCCTGGAGCTCGCCCGCTTCCGCCAGAACGTCCGCCGGGGCATCGATCTGGATCCCGATCTTCCCGTAGCGGGCAACGCCCGTTCCAGCCGGGATCAGTCGCCCCATGATCACGTTCTCCTTGAGCCCCATCAGCCGATCGGTCTTGCCCCACAGGGCCGCCTCGGTCAGCACCTTGGTGGTCTCCTGGAACGAGGCCGCCGAGATGAACGACTCCGTCGACAGCGAGGCCTTGGTGATCCCGAGCAGCAGCGGTTCCGCCGTCGCCTGCTCGAGCCCCTCCGCCGCTGCCTTGGCGTTGGCCGCCTCGTACAGCGACTTCTCGACGTGCTCGCCGACCAGGAAGTCCGTGTCCCCGGCCTCCTTGATTCGCACGCGCCGCAGCATCTGCCGGACGATCGTCTCGATGTGCTTGTCGTTGATCTTGACGCCCTGCAGGCGATAGACCTCCTGGACCTCGTCGACCAGATACTTCGCCAGCTCCTTCACACCCTTGATCCGCAGGATGTCGTGGGGGTTGGAGGACCCATCCATCAACGCCTCGCCGGCCCGCACGCGGTCGCCCTCGTGAACCGCGATGTGCTTCCCCTTCGGAACCAGGTACTCGCGCGGCTCCCCGCCCTCGTCGGGGGTCACCAGGACGCGGCGCTTGCCCCGCACGTCGGTGCCGAAGGAAACCACCCCCTCGATCTCCGAAACGATCGCCACCTCCTTCGGTTTCCGCGCTTCGAAGAGCTCCGCCACCCGCGGCAGACCGCCGGTGATGTCCTTGCTGCGCGTGATCTCCCGCGGAATCCGCGCCACGACGTCTCCGGCCGCCACTTCGTCCCCGGCCGTCACCGCGACGTAGGCACCGACCGGCATCAGCTTCTCGTGAAGCGTCTTGCCCTCGGCATCCAGGATCGAGATGCGCGGCTGGAGCGACGGATCCTTCGCCTCGACGATGACCTTCGAGGCGAGTCCAGTGAACTCGTCGACCTGCTCCCGCATGGTCACGCCTTCGAGGATGTCGCCGAAGCGTGCCGTCCCCTTCACTTCCGCCAGCAACGGGTTGGCGAACGGATCCCATTCGAGAAGGACGGCTCCGGGCTTGACGTGCTCCCCGTCGGCCACGCGGACCCACGCACCATACACGACAGGATGTCGCTCACGCTCGTGACCAGTGGAATCGTAGAGGACGATCTCCCCGTGGCGGTTGCCGGTGATCTGACGGCCGAGGCGATCCTCCACGGTCCGCAGATTGACGTAACGAACGTCCCCCTCGGCGCGCGCGAGCGCATTCGACTGCTCGACACGCCGGGTGGCCGTACCTCCGATGTGGAAGGTCCGCATCGTCAGCTGGGTGCCCGGCTCGCCGATCGACTGCGCGGCGATCACGCCCACGGCCTCACCGTGATTCACCATCTCGCCGCGGGCCAGGTCACGCCCGTAACACAGGACGCAGACGCCGAACTCGGCAGCGCAGGTCAGCACGGAGCGCATCCGCACCCGATCGATGCCGGCTTCTTCGATCCGCTGAACCTTCGCCTCGTCGACCTCCTCGCCCGCGCGCACGATGACCGATCGGTCGCGCGGATCGTGGACATCCTCGACCAGAACGCGACCCAGGATGCGCTCGCCGATCGGCTCGATGACCTCGCCACCCTCGACCAGCGGCCCCATTTCGAGACCGTCGGTGGTGCCGCAGTCGTCCTGTCGGATGATCATGTCCTGGGCGACATCGACCAGGCGCCGGGTCAGATACCCGGAGTTCGCCGTCTTGAGCGCCGTGTCGGCGAGGCCCTTGCGCGCACCGTGCGTCGAAATGAAGTACTGGAGGACCGACAGGCCTTCGCGGAAGTTCGACGTGATCGGCGTCTCGATGATCTCGCCGGAAGGCTTGGCCATGAGACCTCGCATACCCGCCAGCTGACGCATCTGCTGGGCGGAACCGCGCGCTCCGGAATCCGCCATCATGTAGATCGAGTTGAAGCTCGGAACCCGGGACTCGCTGCCGTCCGCTGCCACCCGGACCTCGGTTCCGATGTTCTGCATCATCTGGGACGAGACCCGTTCGGTGGCATCGGCCCAGATGTCGATCGCCTTGTTGTAGCGCTCGCCGTCGGTGATCAAGCCTTCCTGGTACTGCGCCTCGATCTCGCGGACCTGATCGTTGGCGCCATCGATGATCGTTTCCTTGTCGCTCGGAACCGTCATGTCGTCGACGCAGAACGAGATCCCGGCCTTCGTGGCATACTGATACCCGAGCGTCCGCAGCCGGTCGGCGAGGATCACCGTCGCCTTGCTGCCGAGACGCCGGTAGGCCTGGTCGATCAATTCGCCCAGCGCCTTCTTGTCCATCACCTTGTTGATGATCTCGAACGGGATCTCGGGCGGCACGATCTCGCGCAGCAGGATCCGGCCAGCAGTCGTCGCCACCCGCTCGCCATCGATCCGGACCTCGATCGGAGCATGCAGCTCGACGACGCCGGCATCGTAGGCGGACGCCACCTCCACCGGGCTGGCAAAGCGCATGCCTTCGCCTCGCGCACCCGGACGCTCGCGGCTGATGTAGTAACAGCCCAGCACGATGTCCTGGGTCGGCCCGATCACCGGACGACCCGTCGCCGGCGAGAGGATGTTGTTGGTGGACATCATCAGGACCCGCGTCTCGATCTGGGCTTCGATCGAAAGCGGAACGTGAACGGCCATCTGATCGCCGTCGAAGTCGGCGTTGTAGGCCGCGCAGACCAGCGGATGGAGCTGGATCGCCTTGCCGTCGATCAGCTGCGGCTCGAAGGCCTGGATGCCGAGACGGTGCAGCGTCGGGGCGCGGTTCAGCATCACCGGGTGTTCGCGGACCACCTCGGCGAGGATGTCCCAGACCTCGGGGCGCTCCTTCTCGACCAGCTTCTTGGCGGCCTTGATCGTCGTGACGTACCCGCGCTGCTCGAGCTTGGAGTAGATGAAGGGTTTGAACAGCTCGAGCGCCATACGGGTCGGGATGCCGCACTGGTGCAGCCGCAGCTCCGGGCCGACCACGATGACGGAGCGGCCGGAGTAGTCCACGCGCTTCCCGAGCAGGTTCTGGCGGAAGCGACCGGACTTGCCCTTCAGCATGTCGGAGAGCGACTTCAGCGGCCGCTTGCTCGGCCCGGTGATCACGCGTCCCCGCCGACCATTGTCGAACAGGGCGTCCACCGCCTCCTGGAGCATCCGCTTCTCGTTGCGGATGATCACCTCGGGGGCATTGAGCTCCTGGAGCCGCTTGAGACGGTTGTTGCGGTTGATCACCCGGCGATAGAGATCGTTGAGATCACTGGTCGCGAAGCGACCTCCATCCAGCGGAACCAGCGGGCGCAGGTCCGGCGGCAGGACCGGAACGACCTCCATGATCATGTGCTCGGGCCGATTGTCGGACTCGCGAAAAGCGTCCAGCACCTTGAGACGCTTGGCGATCTTCTTGCGCTTCGCCTCGCTCGTCGCCTCGCGCATCTCTCCGCGCAGGCGCAGGCACTCTCCCTCGACGTCGATCTTGGCGAGCATGTCGCGCACCGCTTCGGCGCCGATTCCGACGTCGAACGCGTCCCGCCCGTACTTCTCTCGTGCCTCGAGCAGCTTGTCGTCGCCGAGCATCTCCCCGAGCTTGAGGTCGGTGTCCTTCGGATCGACGACCATGTAGGACTCGAAGTACAGCACGCGCTCGAGATCGCGAAGCGTCACCTCGAGGATGTTCCCGATGCGGCTCGGCAGCGACTTCAGGAACCAGATGTGGGCGACCGGTGTCGCCAACGTGATGTGTCCCATCCGTTCCCGGCGGACCTTGGACTGGATCACTTCGACGCCGCACTTTTCGCACACGACACCGCGGTGCTTCATGCGCTTGTACTTGCCGCAGTTGCACTCGTAGTCCTTGACGGGCCCGAAGATCTTCGCGCAGAACAGACCATCCCGCTCCGGCTTGAAGGTCCGGTAGTTGATCGTCTCCGGCTTCTTCACTTCGCCATGCGACCACTCGCGGATCTTCTCCGGAGAGGCGAGCGAGATCCGGATGCTGTCGAACGCCAGCGGATCCTTGGGCTTCTCGAACAGGTTGTAGAGGTCGCGCAAAGGGACCATCTCCTCAGGTGAGCTGTTTGTCCTCGATCAAATCGATGTCGAGACCGAGCGCCATCAGTTCCTTGACCAGCACGTTGAAGCTCTCGGGAAGTCCGGGCTCCAGGGCGTTGTCGCCCTTGACGATCGATTCGTACATGCGGGTTCGTCCGCCGACGTCATCCGACTTGACGGTGAGGAACTCCTGCAGCGCGAAGGCGGCGCCGTACGCCTCCATCGCCCAGACCTCCATCTCGCCGAGACGTTGCCCGCCGAACTGCGCCTTGCCGCCGAGCGGCTGCTGGGTGACCAGGCTGTAGGGCCCGATCGAGCGGGCATGGATCTTGTCATCCGCCAGGTGGTGCAGCTTGAGCATGTACAGCACGCCGACCGTCACGTCGCCGTCGAACGGCTCCCCGGTGCGTCCGTCGAAGAGCACCATCTGGCCGCTCGTCGGAACCTGGGCCCGCTCGAGCTCGCGCTTGATCTCGTGCTCGTCAGCGCCATCGAAGACCGCCGTGGCGACGTGGATGCCGCCGGAGACGTTCTTCGCCATCGACAGGATCGCGTCGTCGCTCGCCTCGGCGAGCACCTTCGTGATCATCGGATGATCGAAGGTCTCCTCGAGCTTCTTGCGAAGCTCCCCGATCTGCAGCGTGCGCTGTTGCTCCCACAACGCCTGCACCTGCTGCCCGAGTCCGCGAGCGGCCCAACCGAGATGCGTCTCCAGAATCTGCCCCACGTTCATACGCGACGGGACGCCGAGCGGATTCAGCACGATGTCGACGGGGGTCCCGTCCGCCATGTAGGGGAGATCCTCCTCGGGGAGGATCCGGGAGATGACGCCCTTGTTGCCGTGACGACCCGCCATCTTGTCGCCGACGGACAGCTTGCGCTTGATGGCCACGTACACGTTGACCATCTTGAAGACGCCGGGCGGCAGCTCGTCGCCCTTCTTCAGTCGGGCAATCTTCTCATCGAAGACCGTCTTGATGACGTTGGAGCGCTCCTCGATGTTGAGGAAGACGCGCTCGACCTGCTCCTGCACACGTGCGTCGCTGACCTGGACGTCCTTCCAGCGACGCTGCGGGATCCGATCCAGGACCTCGGCGGTGACGGTGTCTCCCGGACTCAGCCACACCTCCTTGCGCCGCTCGTCGCCGACCCGGTTCGCAGCCGACTTCCCGGCGAGCAATTCGCGCACGCGCGTCAGCGCGCTCTCGCGAATGATCCGGATCTCGTCCTCCTGATCCTTGCGAAGCCGATCGATCTCCAGCTCCTCGATCGCTCGTGCCCGCTCGTCCTTCTCGACGCCACGCCGTGAGAAGACCTGGGCGCCGATCACGATCCCGGAGACGCCGGGCGGGACCCGCAGGGACGTGTCCCGCACATCGCCCGCCTTCTCGCCGAAGATCGCCCGCAGCAGGCGCTCCTCGGGCGAGAGTTGCGTCTCGCCCTTCGGCGTGATCTTCCCGACCAGGATGTCATCGGCGTTCACCTCTGCCCCGATCCGGACGATGCCTGCCTCGTCGAGGTCCTTCAGCGCCTCTTCTCCCACGTTGGGGATATCGCGGGTGATCTCCTCCTTGCCGAGCTTCGTGTCCCGCGCCACACACTCGAACTCCTCGATGTGGACGGACGTGAAGGAGTCGTCCTTGACGACGCGTTCGGCGATGAGGATCGAGTCCTCGAAGTTGTATCCACCCCAGGGCATGAAGGCGACGACCAGGTTGCAACCGAGCGCCAATTCCCCTCGCTCGGTCGCCGGGCCGTCGGCGATCACCTGCCCGCGCTGGATGCGGTCCCCGGGGCTCACGATCGGGCGCTGGTTGATGCACGTGTTCTGGTTCGAGCGCTGGTACTTGATCAGGTTGATGATGTCGACGTTCGAACCGGTCCCGTCGTCGTCATCGGGCTTGATCACGATCCGGCTGGCGTCCACCGACACCACGGTGCCGTCGCGCTTGGCGACGACCGTGACGCCCGAATCCCGCGCCACCACCGCCTCCATGCCGGTGCCCACGAGCGGAGCCTGCGTCCGCAGCAGCGGGACCGCCTGCCGCTGCATGTTCGATCCCATCAGGGCGCGGTTGGCGTCGTCGTGTTCGAGGAAGGGGATCAGCGACGCCGCCACCGAAACCAGCTGGTTCGGCGATACGTCCATCATGTCGATCTCGTCGCGCGGCGTCATCTGGAACTCGCCGGCGCGACGAGACTGGACCAGTTCGTTGACGAAGCGACCGTTCTCGTCGATCACGGCGTTCGCCTGGGCGATCGCCAGACGCTCTTCCTCGAGCGCCGAGAGATACTTGACCTCCTTGGTCACGACCTCCTCACGCACCACACGGTACGGCGTCTCGATGAATCCGTAGTCGTTCACGCGTGCGAAGGTGGAGAGGGATGCAATCAGGCCGATGTTCGGCCCTTCCGGCGTCTCGATCGGACAGATCCGACCGTAGTGGGTCGGATGCACGTCGCGCACTTCGAAGCCGGCGCGCTCCCGTGTCAGACCTCCGGGTCCGAGCGCCGAGAGACGGCGCTTGTGGGTCACGGCCGACAGCGGGTTGGTCTGGTCCATGAACTGCGACAGCTGGCTCGATCCGAAGAACTCCTTGATCACGGCCGAAACCGGCTTGGAGTTGATCAGATCATGCGGCATCAGCGTCTCGATCTCCTGGAGCGACATCCGCTCCTTGATCGCCCGCTCCATGCGCACGAGACCGATCCGATACTGGTTCTCGAGCAGCTCCCCGACCACGCGTACGCGACGATTCCCGAGATGGTCGATGTCGTCGATGCGCTTGCTCGGATCCGAGCCGTTCTTCAGATCGACCAGGTACTTGACCGCGGCGAGGATGTCGTCGCGACGCAGGGTCGGAAGTTCGCGGACCGCGATCTCCTCGGTCGGACCGGACTGGCCGGTCGGTTTCCAGCTCACCCGCTCGTCCGGATCGAAGGAGAGCTTGTGATTCAGCTTGAGCCGGCCGACCCGGGAGAGGTCGTAGCGCTCCGGATTGAAGAACAGGTTGTAGAAGAGCGCCGTCGCGGTATCGACCGTCGGCGGATCCCCCGGTCGCAAGCGGCGATAGATCTCGATGATCGCCTCGTCCTGCGTGGTGATCTTGTCCGCGAGCAGCGTGTCGCGGACGGCGGTCCCGGTCAGGATCGGATCCAGGTAGAGCAGCTTGAACTCGCGGATCTCCCGCTCCTGGAACTTGTCGAGATGCTCCTGGCTGAGTTCCTGGTTGCATTCGATGATGACCTCGCCGGTCTCCTCATCGACGAGATCCACCGGCGAGACGCGCTTCACGGCATCCTGCCGGATCAGATCCTCGAGGCCGATCGGGATCCACTCCACGCCCGCTTCGGCCATGCGGCGCAGGCTGGCCTTGTTGAACTTGCGGTCCTTGCGGACCAGCACCGTGCCGGCAGCATCCTTCACGTCGACGGTGGCGCGTTGCCCCTCGAGCAGCTCCGGGACGACCTGCTTCCGGTAGCACGGCTTCTTGCCGTCCATCTCGACGCGGATCGTCTCCGGCTTGTAGAAGTAGTCGAGCAACTCCTCGGTGCTGTAGCCGAGCGCCTTCAGCAACACCGTGGCGAACAGCTTGCGGCGACGATCGATCCGGGCGTAGAGCAGGTCTTTGTGATCGAACTCGAGATCCAGCCAGGAGCCGCGGTACGGAATCACGCGGCACGAGAAGATCTTCTTGCCCGCCGCACTGATCGTGGTGGACGTCGAGGTATCGAAGAAGATGCCCGGCGAGCGGTGCAGCTGCGAAACGATGACCCGTTCGGTGCCGTTGATGATGAAGGTGCCGTTGTCGGTCATGATCGGGATTTCCCCGAAGTAGACCTCCTGCTCCTTCACATCGCGGATCGTCTGCGAGCCTTCGGCGTCGTCCCAGGCGACGAGGCGGATCGTCACCTTGAAGGGCGCCGCATAGGTCATTCCGCGCTGGAGACACTCCTGCACGTCATACTTGGGCTCCTCGAGCACGTAGCCGACGAACTCGAGCGACGCCGTGTCGTTGAAATCCTTGATCGGGAAGATCGAGCTGAACACGGCCTGCAGACCCGTGTTCTCGCGCTTCTCCGGTTCGATCGCGGTCTGCAGGAAGCGCTCGAAGGACTGCTTCTGGATCTCGATCAGGTTGGGGATCTCGAGGATCCCGGGGATCTTCGAGAAGCTCTTGCGGACGCGGGGTGCGTTCTCGGAAAACTGGATCTGGTTCACGTTCCGACTCGCCCTCCCGAACGGGTGGATGGAGAAAGCAGCGCCACGAGCGGGCGCGGAACATCCGGCCCGCAGACCGCATCGGGTCCCCGGCGTCCCCTAGGGATGGCCGGCGACACGATGCGCGCGGCACTACTTGACGTCGACCTGGCCGCCGGCGGCTTCGATCTGCGCGCGGATCTTCGCTGCCTCGTCCTTGTCGACGCCTTCCTTGACTGCCTTCGGCGCGGCCTCGACGAGATCCTTGGCCTCCTTGAGGCCGAGACCGGTGATCGCGCGAACTTCCTTGATCACCTGGATCTTCTTGTCGCCGGCGGAGAGCAGGATCACGTCGAACTCCGTCTTCTCCTCGACGGGCGCTGCGGCCCCCGGGCCCGCTGCGGCCACGGCGACGGGAGCGGCGGCCGACACGCCCCACTTCTCCTCCAGCAGTTTCGCCAACTCGGCAGCCTCCATCACGGTGAGGCTGGAGAGGGTTTCGACAATGGTGTTCAGATCAGACATGGTTTCTGGACCTTTCCTTTCGGGGCGGGCCGTCGGGGTTCTCGTCGCCCGACGCGGGAAATCGGGGCGGACGATCCGCCCCGGAAGAATGGATCAGGAGGCGCCTCCCGCCTCCTCGAGCTTTTCCTGGCGTGCGGTCATCAGCCGCGCCAACTGGCCAGCCGGCGCCGCAAGGACGCCCGCGATCTTCGTCGCCGGTGCGAGGACCAGCCCGATCAGCTTGCCACGCAGCTCGTCGAGAGACGGCAGAGTGGCCAGCGTCGCGACCTCTTCGGCGCCGAGCGGTTGGCCGTCCATGAAGCCGCCGCGAACCTTGAAGACCTCGTTGTCCTTGGCGTAGTCGACCAACACCTTGGCCAGTCGGGTCGGATCTCCGAAGGAGAACGCCAGCGCGGTCGGACCCTCGAGATGCGGCGCCAGAGCATCCCCGATCGCACCCGCCGCAGCACGACGCACGAGCGTGTTCTTCGCCACGCGATACTCGAAGTCGGTTCCGCCGGCCGTGCGCAGTCGGGAACGCAAGGCATCCACGGCAGCGACGCTGAGTCCTCGATACTCTGCCACGAAGACGCTGCTGGCTCGCTGGAACCGCTCGTGCAGCTCCGCGACTTCGGTTTCCTTCTGTGCGCGCGTCAGCATGACTCGATTCTCCTCACGCTGCCTTGGCCACTTCGACCGATGCCGGATCGACCCGCAAACCCGGACCCATCGTCGTCGAGATGGTGATCTTCTTCAGGTAGGTGCCCTTCGACGCGGCGGGCTTGGCGCGGATCAACGCGTCGATCAGTGCCGATGCGTTCTCCACCAGCTGTTCGACGGAAAACGACTTCTTGCCGATCGACACGTGCACGACGCCGGCCTTTTCGACCCGGTACTCGACCTTGCCGCCTTTCTGCTCGGTGACGGCTCGCACGACATCCATCGTGACCGTGCCGAGCTTCGGATTCGGCATCAGCCCGCGCGGGCCCAGCACGCGGCCGAGCCGACCGACGACACCCATCATGTCCGGGGTGGCGATGACGCGATCGAAGTCGAGCCAGCCCTCCTCCTGGATCTTCTTGGCCAGCTCGTCCCCACCCACGTGGTCGGCGCCGGCGTCGCGTGCCTCTTTCTCCTTTTCGCCCTTGGCGAAGACGAGGACGCGCACGGTCTTCCCGGTCCCGTGCGGGAGTACGATGCCGCCCCGCACCATCTGATCCGCATGCTTGGGATCCACCCCCAGGTTGACGGCGAGATCGACACTCTCGTCGAACTTGGGGCCCGGGACGCTCTTCAGCAGCTCGACCGCCTCCTGCAGCGCATAGGAGCGGCCGGGGTCCACGGCTGCGACGACTGTCTTCATCCGCTTGCTGTACGCCACGCCTCAGCCCTCCACCACGTCGATGCCCATCGAGCGCGCGGTTCCGGCGACGATGTTCGTCGCCGCGTCGAGATCATTGGAGTTCAGGTCCGGCAGCTTCAGCTGCGCGATTTCGCGAACCTGGGCTCGCGTCACCGTTCCGACCTTGGTGCGATTCGGCTCGCCCGAGCCCTTCTCCACCTTGGCCGCCTTCTTCAGCAACACGGCCGCCGGCGGCGTCTTCAGCTCGAAGGTGAAGCTGCGATCGGCATAGATGGTGATCAGCGCCGGAATGATCAGTCCGGCCTTGTCCTGGGTCCGTGCGTTGAACGCCTTGCAGAACTCCATGATGTTGACGCCATGCTGACCCAGCGCGGGACCCACCGGCGGTGCGGGATTCGCCGCCCCGGCGGGACACTGCAGCTTCACGATTGCGACGACCTTCTTGGCCAAACCGGTCCCCTATTGAATGAATCGCGGCCTGTTCGCGCTCAGGCTTTCTCGAGCTGCGTGTAGTCGAGCTCCACCGGTGTCGCTCGACCGAAAACCTGGACCATGACCCGGACCTTCTCCTTGTCCGGTCGGACCTCGTCGACGAAGCCCTGGAAGTTGGCGAAGGGACCGCTGACGACGCGGACGTTCTCGCCCTCTTCGAACTTGATCTTGGGCTTCGGCTTGACGGCTCCCTCTTTGATCTGCGCGGTCATCCGAGCCACTTCGTCATCCGCGATGGGCGTCGGCTTGTTGCCTCCCCCGCCGACGAAGCCGGTGATCCGTGCGGTGCCCCGCACGATGTGCCAGGTCTCGTCGTTGAGCTCCATGCGGACCAGGATGTAGCCGGGGAAGAACTTGCGCTTCGACGTCCGCTTGGCCCCTTTGACGACCTCGACCACCTGCTCTTCCGGAATCAGGATCTCATCGAAGAACTCTTCCTTGCCGAGCGTCCGCGCACGCTCGAGCAGCCCTTGCTTCGCCTTCTGCTCATGCCCGGAATACGTGTGCACGATGTACCAGCGCTTGGGAGCGGCCGGAGTCGCCTTGGGTTCGGTCGCCGCAGCCTCGGGCACCGTCGGATCGGCCTCCCCGGCAGCCGTGTCGTTCGGCGAACCTTCGCCCGGTTCGGGCCGCATCGGCGGGATCTCTTCGCTCACGGCAACACCTTTCCCACACCCCAGGCCAGGATCATGTCTGCAACCGAGAGCACCAAGGTGATCACGGCGACGACCACGAGAACCCCGATCGTGCCGGCCACCGCCTCTTTCCGCTGCGGGAAGGTCACCTTCCGCAGCTCCGCCTGAACGTCCTCCACGTAGTCCCGCACGCCCTGGACCCAGCCGGTGGGTCCGATCGGATCCTGCTCTGCGGTGTCCTTGGCCATGCTTCCTCGCGTCCGCTGGGTCTCGCTCGCTCGTTCTGATCCTTCGGCCCGGCTTCGATCCATCAACCCGATCCATCAACCCGATCCATCAACCCGGCTCGCCGCCCTCCTGCTCGAGCGAACTGTTGGATCCTTCTGTGCTGGCAGGCGCGGAGGGACTCGAACCCCCAACCCCCGGATTTGGAGTCCGGTGCACTACCAATTGTGCTACGCGCCTAGATCGGCTCCGTGTTCGTTGTGCGCCCGGTCCACCGGCGTCGTTACTCGAGGATCTCGGCGACGACGCCGGCGCCGACGGTGCGGCCACCTTCGCGGATCGCGAAGCGCAGCTCCTTGTCCATCGCGATCGGCATGATCAGGTTCACCACCATCTCGATGTT